>DATFKA010000140.1:0-28391 GCA_035268885.1 Saprospiraceae bacterium | reverse complement strand
CCTACTCTGCGTTAAAAACTGCTACTGGTGTTAACCACACGCAGTTTTTGCCTTGATTAGGCAAAAGATCTGCTCGGTCAAAATCTAAACTTCAATATTGTGAACTACGTAGCTAAAAAACGCTTTATGATTTGCAATGTTCGCACAGCGTTTTAGGCTTCTTTTTTGCGTTCGTATACTTTAAAAGAAAAAGGGTAGTCATCCCTTTCTCCCGCCGGATGGTCTTTTTGGGAAAGTAAACGCCAGTCCCCCCAGTTGATTTCCGGAAAAAGAATATCTCCTGCTGGCTCTGCGTCTACGGCTGTATAATACAGCTTATCCAGGTAGGGCAGAGCAATGTTGTAAATTTGGGCACCACCAATAATGAAGGCTTCTTCTTCTCCATTTTCGTGTGCGATATTCAGGGCCTCTTCCAGGGTATGTGCCGTGATACAGCCCGTAGCTATAAAAAAGGGATCCCGGGTGAGGATAATATTGGTGCGTTTGGGAAGGGGGCGACCGATCGACTGGAAAGATTTACGGCCCATGATCACGTGGTGGTTCAGGGTGGTTTTTTTGAAGTATTTAAGGTCAGAAGACAAGTACCAGGGAATATCATTGTCTTTACCAATCACTCTGTTTTTAGCAACCGCGACGATAGCAGATACGAGCATAGCTACTGATTTTGGGGTAAAGATACGCTTCTCTCGCGGCTATCGAATTTTTTGAGGTGATTTCTAAGCGCTTTGGTGGTTGCTTGCATCTTTTGGTAAATCGCCGCGGGCATAAAAGAGGTCGGCGGCGGATTGTCGTCGTAAGGCGCAACGGGGACGATTCGATAAACCTTTTTTCCTTCTGCGTTCGCTTCGATGTGTCGAAAAACGGGGATATAATCGCTATCGATCAATTGAGTTTGGTTTTTGTGTTTTTCCAAAGTAACCTCTAGGATGATACCGATATCGGTTAGCTTTTTTCGTTGGCCAGAGATGAAATTCCCCAGGGAATAGGCAACTAGGCCTTCGTAGCTGCCCTGCCCCGGCCGTTCTACTTTTACCTTTTTTACGGGCTGGACGACGTGCGGATGCGCGCCTACGATCAGATCGCCTCCCCAGCTGAGAATCTTTTCAGCTAATCCTTTTTGTTCTTTACTTTCATTGATTTGGTATTCGTTCCCCCAGTGCATAATCACAATGATAAAATCTGGATTTAGCGCCCTGGCTTCTTCCAGGTCTGCTTTGATTGTTTCTTCATCGATCAAATTAACCACGTTCGGCTTGGGGGTGGGAAGGCCATTGGTTCCGTAGGTGTAATTGAGAAAGGCTAACTTAAAAGTACCCTTATAGACGATGAGTGGGTAGTAAATTTCGCGTTCCATTGCATTTAGGAAGGTCCCAGTCTGATAAAAATGATAGTCCCGTAAGGTATGTATGGTCTGCTCTACGCCCTGTCGGTTACCATCATTAGAGTGATTGTTGGCAGTGACCAGCAAGTCGAACCCCGCGTGGCGCAGGGCTAATGCCAGGTCGTCGGGGCTGCGAAAGCGGGGGTACCCCTTGTAGGGCCCCTCGCCGGGTAGCGTAAGTTCGAGGTTGCCGATAGCCAGATCCGCCTGGCGTAAAATGGGTGACACGAATTCGAAGCAGGGGCTATAGTCGTACAGGGAATCTTTGATGACCATAGCCGAAGCAATTTGCGAATCGTGTCCCATGATATCACCGACAAAAGCCAGATGCAAGCGGGAGCTCATCAGGCTGTCTTGGGCGAATCCGGTCAGGGACAGACAGCAAAACGGGAGGCATAGTAAATAGCGGTGGATGAAGGATGTTTTCAAGAGAATAAGTTTATGGTAAGGTAGCGCGCAGGTCTTTTTCCAGGATCATTTTTTCCAGGTATTTGCGCTGTGGCCCGCGAATTTCTCCCTTCAGATATTTTTCAATCAACAAGCTGGCAATGGGCGCCGCAACGGAACCACCGAAGCCGGCATTTTCCACGTAAGCCACGATGGCGATTTGGGGATTATCCTTAGGCGCAAAGGCGAAAAATATAGAGTGATCCTCTCCGGCATTCTCCGCGGTACCCGTTTTTCCGCAAACGGCAATGTCTGAAATATACGCCAGTCGGGCGGTACCCGAAGTCACTACTCGTTCCATCCCATCCACAATGGGGTCGAAGAGCTCGGAACGAACGCCGGTCTGTATTTTTGTTTTATATTTCGGATCGATGGATTTGACATTGTAACGGTACTCTTTTAAGAGGTGCGGAGGGTAATACCAGCCCCGGTTAGCCAGAATAGCCGCCATATTAGCCAACTGCAGGTTAGTGGCTAGTAGTTCCCCCTGACCAATACCCAGGGAGCGCAGCCAGATGGAGTACCAGGCCAGCTCATCTTTATAGACCACATTAGAAAAGAAGTCGGCCGAGGGGTAGAAACCAGATTTCTCACCGGGGAAGTCCAGCCCCAGTTTTTTACCCATCCCAAAACGATCCAGGTAGGTATTAAAGGTATCCAGTCCTGCGGCCGGGCTCGTTTGCCCAAATTGATCGACGGTTTCCCTAAAAACGGTAACAAAATAATTATTGCAAGAGTACTGAATGGCACTTGATACGTCGTAACAGGTAGGATGACCATGGCAGCCCAGTAGGCGTTGGCCTTTAAAGAAATAAGCGCCGCTGCACGGGATACTTCGATCGGGTTTTAATACCCCCTCTTGTTGAGCGATCAGCGCAACGAAGGGCTTAAATAAAGATCCTGGCGGATACATGGCCATGATGCTTCGGTTGAAGAGGGGCTTCTGTTTATCGGTCATGAGCGAGCGGTGTACCAGCCCCCGGTCGTCGTTGTGGATCGTAAAATCCTGAGGATCATAGCTGGGGGCCGTCACCATGGCCAGCACCTCACCGGTAGCGGGTTCGATGGCGACCACCGCCCCTCTTTTATTCTGGAGCAACTCCTCTGCGTAAGCCTGTAATTTAATATCAATGCCGAGTTTGATATCCAGTCCTGATTCCGGCGGGATATCTTCCGAACCGTCTTTGTAAGGCCCCACTTCATTCCCCTGATTATCTTTTAACACGTAGCGGGCACCTTTTTTGCCACGCAGGTCTTTTTCGTAAGCCAACTCGATACCACTGGCACCGATGTAATCGCCCAGGGCATAAGTCTCGGGTTCTGCTTCAATATCTTTGGTTTGCACTTCGCTGATATAGCCCAGTAAGTGTGCGCCCGTTCGGACGGGGTATTCCCGTGCATTGCGAAACTGCACCTCGAAACCGGGGAATTCATAAAGGCTCTCCTGGAAAAGCAGAAACTCTTTGGAGGCAATCTTACTGAGGAAGGGAAAGGGTACCGATTTGGAGAATCGGCCACTGCGCCAGTTCTTGTTCAACCGGTCCTCGAACTCCTCGCGATTAATATCCAGGAGTTGGCAAAATTTGAGGGTATCCATCCCGGGGTCTACCTGGTTGTAGGTAACCAATAAATCATACATGGGCATATTGGTGACCAATAGGGAGTCGTTGCGATCGTACATTAATCCCCGGGAAGGATACTGGGTATATTTTTCAATGGCCACAGCATCGGCCTGCTTTTTGGTCTCATTGTCAAAAAGCTGCAAATGCGCAGCTTTACCTACTAAAATCAGAAGGGCCACTGCAATCAGTACCTGGATATGCAAACGACGATTTTGGTAGTTATCCATTGGGTATAGATTAGTTCCTCGGATTGGTAATACGGATGCTAATAAAAATAAAAAATAAGGATATGGGCAATACAAAAAGTGCCCGTAATGCGATGGTTCCTACCTTCCATATCTGGAAGACCTCCAGGGCAGATAGCCAAAGGGAATAAAAGACGTAGGCAAAAAATACGTACCTGAAAAACCAGCCCCATCCATAATTGTCTGGCGTCAGCCCTTTGTTGAGGTTGTACCCCCCTTTGGGTTGGATTCGTTCTAGTAAAACCCCTCGTATAGCCATTAAAGCAACACTGGCACTCGCATGAATACCAAAAGTATCATAAAACAAATCAACAAACAAGCCCGTGCCAAAGGCGATTAGCATACCCACTTCTGCCGTCAGACGGTAGGGGAGCAATAATAGGAAGAGTGGATAAATGAAACCACGCATGTATACGCCCGCAATCGGGCCATAATAAAATTGGCGCAGGAAAAGTAGCTGAATGGCTACTAGTAAAATAAAGCGGATAATATTTACAATGGTGACATTATTCACGGTCGCTGGATTCTATTTCTTCAATTAAGGAACGATGAAGGTTTTTGACGACGTAGACATCATTCAGGCGCCGCATATCTAAGTGGAGTGCTACGGATACATTATAGGTGCTGTTTCCGGAAGGTAGTTCAAATTCTTTGACGGTTCCGATCAATAGATCTGGTGGGAAGATTCGGGAAGCGGTACTGGTTACCACGGTATCGCCCAATTCGAGCGTATAGTGTCCCGGTATGCCCTCCAGACTAACCCGCTTCGGGCTGCTGCCTTTCCAGATCAGGGCACCATCTATCCCCAGGCGTTTTATTTGTGCCGTTACCCGACTACGGTTGTGGAGTAAGGACAACACCCGGGAATAGTGACTATTCGTAGCCACCACGACGCCGACTACACCATTGCGCGTGATGACTCCCATGTGGGGCTCAATATGGTGCTGGCTCCCTTTATTAATGATCAGGTAATTATCCTTTTGTGTTACGGAGTTTTTGATGACCTGAGCGGGGTAGTACTCATATTTTTGCTGCAAAGCAGAGTCGCCATGTAGGCTGTCGACGCGGACCCGATTATCGTAGAAAGCATTGGGCTGTTGTTCCAACAACTCGATGTAGGCCCCTTGTAAGCTATCATAGCGTTCTTTGTATTCGAGTCGGGAGACAAGATTACTGCGACCCTCGTTAAACTGGCCCGCTATGGAGTTGGTGGCACCAAAGAAGATTTTCCCCTGACGTTCATTCGCATATACGATGGTCAGCAGGCAAATGATCTGCAGAATGATAAATACTCCTACAGCTCCAGGCCGGTTTAGCAAGTCGCGAAGGCTTGACATAGTTTCTATTGGTGAAAGCAGTCCTGTTTGTTAATAAGTAAAATGGCTCAAGCTATCGAACTTATGAAAGTTTCGGCTCCACCTTATACACTGCTGCGATCGATTAGAAAGGAAAAGCGATCGGTGTTAGCGAGGGCTATTCCCGTACCGCGCACTACGGCGGTCAGTGGATCATCAGCAACGTGTACTGGTAATTTGGTTTTTTGTGCCAGGCGTCCATCCAAACCTCGAAGTAGTGCGCCACCACCGGTAAGGTATAATCCCCGCTGGTAAATATCCGAAGCTAGTTCGGGTGGGGTGGATTCGAGCGCTTTGAGGACGGCGTCCTCAATTTTGGTAATCGATTTATCCAAACAGTGAGAGATCTCACTATAACCAATCTTGATTTGTTTGGGAATCCCGGTCATCAGGTCACGCCCATTCACCGGATAATCTTCCGGGATTTTGTCTTCGTCGAGATCAACTACGGCTGAACCTACCTGTATTTTGATTTGTTCGGCGGTGCGTTCCCCAATAAGGATATTGTGCTGCCTTTTCATGTAGTTGATGATATCGCTGGTGAACTCATCGCCCGCCGTGCGGATCGACTGGTCACAAACAATACCCGACAGGGCGATAACGGCAATCTCCGTGGTCCCCCCGCCAATATCGATGATCATGTTCCCCTGTGGCTCTTCTACATCCAGACCAATACCCAAGGCCGCTGCCATGGGCTCATGGATGAGGTAAGTTTCTTTGGAGTCGATATGGTCTGCTGAATCAAAAACCGCTCTTTTTTCTACTTCTGTAATTCCAGAGGGAATACAGATCACCATTTTCAGATGGGTAAAAAGCCGACGACGGCCCTGAATCATGTTAATCAGTCCGGCAATCATTTGCTCCGCTGCTTTAAAGTCAGCGATAACACCATCTTTTAAGGGACGGATTGTCTTTATATCTTCGTGTGTCTTTTCGTGCATTTGCATGGCACGACGACCTACGGCAATTGTTTCTCCCGTGCTGCGCTTCATCGCCACTATTGAAGGTTCGTCCACGACGATCTTACCATCCTGAATAATCAGCGTGTTTGCTGTACCCAGGTCAATAGCCAGTTCTTGCTTAAAAAATGAAAAAAATCTCATTAAATCCTTTCAAATAAGTGAATAATCCTTTCTAACGCAGAAGTTACTCCATTTATTTCATTGATGTCTCCACGCTCTAGTTTTCTCTAACACTCTGCAAATCAACGCAATTTTTAGGACTTATTGTAGAAAAAAACGAGGCTATTTTACCCGTTTTAGGGATTTGTCGGGTCCTACCCATACTTCGGTGATTTGTTCGGGCTTTAAATAGGTCTGAAATAAAGACTGCAGCTGCTCCGGACCGATGTCCTGCACCTGATTTACCCAGGAATCAAAACTAGAAAGGGGTAAATCAGCCAACAGTAGCTGCTTAACCACCCGGGCGATATTAAAAGGGCCGTCCAGCATCCCCAGGAAGACGCCCTGGAGGTAGTTCTTGAGCATCGTTAATTCTTCAGGGTCGACGCGTTCTTCCCGAAGCCGCTCTATTTCGGCGAGTACTTCCCGTCGGGTCTCCCTACTGAATTCGTTACCAACCTCGCTACTGATCAGCCAGCTACCGCCAAAGCGCATACTATCAATAGAAGAGTAGATATTATACGTATAGCCCTTGTCTTCCCGGATATTGGTCATTAATCGAGAGCCAAAATAACCACCCAGTAGGGTATTGGCGACGTAGAGGCCCGGATAGTCCGGATGCCCGCGCGCTACCAGATCAATGCCCAGGCGGTAGGCAGTTTGGGCCGCTTCGGGCGCATCGATTAGGATCTGACCGGGCCTGGGGGCTACCTGGGGTACTTTCGCCTTTGGCGGCTGGGCCGTTCCTTTCCAGTCGGACAAAGCCTCCTGGAGGAGTGCGATCTCTCTTTCTCCTACCCGACCGCTGAGGATGATTTTCGTCGTTTCTGGCAGGTAGCAGCGTTCGTAGTGTTGAACGACATCCTGCCGGGTAAGGTTCCAGTACAGGTCGGCGGTGCTATTATAGCCGTAGGGGTGGCTTTCGCCAAAAAGCTGCTCCGTGATACTGCGGTAAGCCTGGACTTCGGGTTTACTGAGCTCTACGTCCATGCGCTGGCACTGACGTTCGATAAAATGTAGCATCTCTAATTCCAGAAAGGCTGGTTGCCGAATTAAATCACTGAACATCGGGAGTACTCGAGGCAGGTGTTTATTAAGGGTGTAAAGGACCAGGCCTGGGCAATCCATATCAACCGGAGCCTTCAGACTACTACCGTAATAGTCCAGGTGTTCCGCTATTTGGTCAGAACGATATTTTTTACTTCCCTCCCGCATGAGCGCAGCCGTCACCCGGTTGACTAATGGCTTATGTTCGTAGGGCCGCCCGGCTTCGAAGAGCACTTCGAGCTTGACCACCTCCTGGGTACCCTGGTTGATCAGGAATACCTCAATGCCATTATCCATTTTAAAAGAGGGAATATCCGGTAAGTGGAGGGGCTGTAAAGGCTGTATTGGTGGGCGCTCGTTCCGGTTTGGCATAATTATCCACAATTTGTTGATTTCTAATCCTGAAAAAGTGCGGACAAGCTAGTAAATTTGTTCCAGTAATAGCGTATGTTTAAAATTCATCCCGATTAGGGTAAAACGAATTTTAGAGATACCTTCAACTGATCACTTAATACTTGTCCTTAAATATACGTCCATGAAATTTAGTGTTTCTTCTGCTGAACTACTCAAACACCTCCAACTGGCCTCAGGTTCTATCAGTTCTAATCCTGTTTTGCCCATTTTGGAAGATTTTCTTTTTACAATTGATGGGAACACACTCAAAATCTCGGCGACGGACCTGGAGACTTCGCTGAGCACCGAGATTGAGATCATGGCCTCTGACAAAAACGGGACAGTAGCCGTACCGGCTAAGATCCTCCTGGATACCCTAAAAGCACTTCCCCAGCAACCCATTACCTTTGCCGTAGACGATGAGAATTTCGGGATTGAAATCACCTCGGCCTTCGGTAAGTATAAACTGGCGGGAGAGAATGGGCAAGACTACCCAAATATCCCGCAACCCGAAGAAGTAGATAGCATATCTATACCGGCTCCTGCCCTGGATCAGGCCATTAGCAAAACGATTTTTGCCACCAGTAATGACGAACTTCGGCCAGCAATGACCGGTGTCTATTTTCAGGTAGAATTCAATAAGCTAATGCTCGTCGCTACGGATGCGCACAAACTGGTGAAGTATACCTACAAAGAGTTGAATAGCGAAGTATCTACTTCTTTTATCGTACCCAAAAAAGCATTGAATTTACTGAAAGGTGCATTGCCCAACGGCGAGACCGTTAAAATGTCTTTTAACAAAGCCAATGCCTTCTTTTCTTACGGCAACACGCAGCTCTCCTGTCGTTTGATCGATGCGCGTTATCCCGACTATAATGCCGTTATTCCGGTGGATAACCCGAACCTGCTGACGATTTCCCGGACCGACTTTCAGAATTCCCTCAAGCGTATTGCCATTTATGCCAATAAAACAACCAATCAGGTAATTCTTAACATTAACGACGGTAGCCTGACCATTTCGGCTCAGGACCTGGACTTTTCTAACGAAGCGACGGAACAGCTCTCTTGTAGCTACGATGGGGATGCCCTAACCATTGGGTTTAATGCGAAATTCCTGATTGAAATGTTGAACGTGCTGGAATCAGATGAGGTCGTTATGGAGTTGTCGACTTCCACGCGCGCCGGAATTCTGTTACCTTCCGAAAAAGAAGAGGAAGAAGATATTTTGATGTTGGTGATGCCCGTGATGTTGAGTAATTAATTGAATAAGCATTTGTATGCCTAGACTGTTTTTCCTGACCTTTTGTCTGACTTTCCTGCTTTTTGCCTGTGAGGATGATCCCGATACCACGCCGGCCGAAGTCGTGAAAAGCTATCAAGCTTACGTCGATCAGAATGCATTCGATAAGGCAGCGCAGCTGAGTACTGCGGCCGAAGCCAAGCGACTAAAGGAACTGGCACAAATGATCGCGGCGGATGCGGATTCTTCCATTTTGTATACGAGCTTCGAAGAAATGAGCTGTGTAGAAATTAGTCCGGATACCGTGGAATGTGATTGTAAACTGGCGGATCAGTACGAAAGATACTCCGCACTTTTCACGGTCGTCCGGCAGGATGGGGAATGGTTGGTCGATTTGCCCGAGCCAGCGTCAGTAGAATACGACAGCGAAATAGAATCACTCTTCGACAGTTTACAGCAGCAATTCCAAGAAGAAAATTAGTCTATGCAAAACATTGGCCTCTTTTTTGGTTCCTTTAATCCGGTACACGTCGGTCACCTGATCATTGCCAATTATATGGGCGAGCATACCGATCTGGATCAGGTCTGGCTCGTAGTGACCCCCCAAAACCCCCTGAAGAAGAAACGAACACTGGCGAATAATTATGACCGTTTACACCTGGTGAACCTGGCTATTGAAGATAATCCCCGTCTCCAGGCATCCAGTATAGAGTTCGGTTTGCCCCAGCCTTCTTATACGATCGACACCCTGACTTATCTCAAAGAAAAGCACCCGGATGATCGCTTCACCCTAATCATGGGAGGGGATAACCTGCTCAGCTTACCCAGGTGGAAAAACTACGAAATCATCCTGCGCGATTACCGTATTTTCGTGTATAGCCGACCGGATTATAAACTAGGTCCACTGGCCGAACACGAGCACGTTCAGATTTTCTCAGACGTACCACAAATGTCCATATCTGCCAGTTTTATACGCAAATCCTTACAAAATGAGAAGTCTGTCAGGTATATGCTGCCAGATTCCGTGCATGATTATTTAATGAAGACCAATCTTTATCGGGATTAGTCACGGGCCAGCGTCTGGCAGTTTTCCTGCATGGCTTCGTGAATGTGTCCATTAGAAGCAATAATTTCAATGCCGGATGTAAAGTCTACTTTTGGTGAAAACCCGGATACTTTTCCGCCGGCCTCCCGCACCAGTACAATTCCCGCCGCAACGTCCCAGGGGCTGAGGGCGTATTCAAAAAAAGCATCAAAGCGACCACAGGCGACAAAAGCGAGATCCACGGCCGCTGCGCCCAGCCGTCGCAGGCCACGGGTCTCCTTCATGAAGTATCCTAGTACTTTTAAGTAATCTTCCGTTCGCTCAAAATCATAATAGGGAAATCCGGTGGCCAGTAGGCCGTCGGCCAGAGTAGCGCGCTGCGATACCCGGATGGGTTTGCCGTTGCAGTAGGCCCCCCCATTTTTCCAGGCGTAAAAATTCTCCTGGCGTACTACTTCCTGTACGATACCCATTACGAGTTCTCCATCTTTTTCCAGGCCTACGCTGATCGCAAAAACGGGGATACCGTATAAGAAATTGGTGGTACCATCCAGCGGATCAATAATCCAGCGTAAACGGCTTTCCTGGTTTTGGACCGTATCCTCTTCGGTGAGAAAGGTAGCCTCGGGTAATAAAGCACCGAGTGCTTCAACCAGCATGGATTCGGCCGTTTTATCGACGTAGCTGACCAGGCTGTTGCGGCTCTTTATCTCTATGGCCTGATCGCCAACGCTGCCCAGCTCCTGGCGGATAAAGGCACCGACTTTATTGACGATAGGTAAGCACTGCTGACAGATTTGATCTAGTTGCATCTTGTAATGGTTTCGTGGTTAAAGGGTTAACCCTCCGGTCACTTTTTTTGATAAATACCTGCTAATTGTCTTCCTTCCTCATCGTAATCAAGACCGTAACCGATAACGAAAGCGGGCGGTATCTCAAAACCGAGGTAGTCGACCTTAATCGGATACTGCAGTGACTCCGGTTTTAAGAGTAGAGAGGCAATCCGGACCGAAGCGGGCTGTAGCTCTTGCAGGTCCTTTAAGAATATACTTAAGGTCTTGCCCGTATCTACAATGTCTTCCACCACGATAAGGTGGCGGCCTTTTACGCGCGCTGGTTCCAGCCCGAGTAGTGATTTTACCTGTCCGGTCGACTGCATACCGGCGTAGGAAGAGAATTTCACGAAAGTAATACTGCTGGGCAAATCAACGGCTCGCATCAGATCGGCAGCAAAGATAAAAGCCCCATTGAGCACGCCTATAAATAAGGGGGGATCATCGGGATAGTCTTTGCTGATTTGCTTTCCCAGCTCGGTCACCCTTTGCTGGATGTCCGAGGCGGGAAGCATTAATTTAAATTCAAGTTGTTTGACACTTATGACTTGTGGTTCACTCATATTTTGCTTACAGGCCGTATTTGTCCAGGAAATAGATCAGGCTACACATGGCCGCTGATCCCAATTGTAATTCTCTTTCGTTGACGGCATCGAAGGTGTCGATGGGCGTATGGTGGTAATCAAAATACCGCTGCGAATCGGGGACCAGACCAAAGAGCATTCCCTTCTGGGGTTTCAGGCGGCTAATATCAGCACCGGAGCCCCCGGCACTCAACTCCAGACCGTAGGGAGCGAGTAGGTTAAACCAGGGCGCCATTTTTCGGAATTTATCTTCAAAAACAGAATTGTCAGCATCGCAGCTGAAGCCGCGTGGCGTAAAGCCGCCCCGGTCGGATTCGATAGCGCCAAGGTGATATTCGTCATTGGCAAAGGAGCTGTCCCGATAAGCGATGGCGCCTCCCTGACCATTTTCTTCATTCATGAATAGTACACAGCGCAAGGTGCGTTTAGGGCGATAGTTTACGGCGTTTAGCAAATGAACGACATCCATAGCCTGTACACAGCCGGCCCCATCGTCGTGGGCACCCTGGCCGACATCCCAGGAATCGAGGTGGCCGCCGACCAAGAGAATTTCATCCGGGTATTCGCTACCCCTGATCTCTCCGATTACATTGTAGGAGCGTTTGGGCTTTAGCATGCGGCTGGTATTACGCATAAAGACCTGTACCACTTCTTCTTTTAACAGGCGGCTTAGTAAATCAGCGTCGTTGGTACTAATGGCGATGGCAGGAATCTGCTCAACGCCTTCCTGATATATTTGAGACCCTGTATGGGGCACGTCGTCCTGACGCGTCGTCATGGAGCGCACGAGTACGGCTGCGGCGCCGTATTCTGCCGCCTGGGAAGCACCAAAGGCGCGTTGATCCACGGCGCCACCGTAGGCCGCGAAAGTGTTCAGTTGGGTGGCATCAAGCGGACGGTTGAAAAAGACAATCTTTCCGGCGATTTGCGCCCGGCCCAGTTTTTCGACTTCATCGAGCGATTGAACTTCAATTACATCAGCCGTTAGTCCCATGGGGCCGGTACCAACGGAATTCCCCAGCGACAAGGCTTTCAATTCGACGGTACCCATCTTTTGGGAATTGACAATGCGGACCTGCTCGGGTTCGCCTCGCTCCCAGTGGGGGACGATGCAGGGCTGGAGGTAGACGGTATCCATGCCCAGCGTGTCGAGCATTTGATAGACGTATTCGACGGCGGCCATAGCATTGGGCGAACCGGCCAGCCGTGCCCCTATGTTTTGTGTGAGGTGCCCGAGCCAATCGTAGGCGCGACCATTGAGTAAGGCCTCGTCATAAATCTCACGAACAAAAAAAGCATCTTTTTCTTTTTCGCTTTGTTGCGCCTCCGCAAAAGGCAAAAAAGAGAGTAAATAACAGAGTGTAGCCAGATAGACTTTTCCTTTATACATAATCCAAATTTTTTTGAAAATTTTTTCTATACACAATCTCGAAACTATATTTTAGATAAAGCATGATTTCAAAATTTAAATTTACGCCTGTGCCAGAATTTTAATAAAAATACGATTAACGAAAATTCGCCAAGTGTGTTTCGTACACTTAAAGTCCAACACCAAAGTAAATTTTTTGATACTTATTGCTAAAGTCTTTAATTTTATACAACAATTCAAATAAGCGAACTATATTTTGTGCGCTATGTAATTGTATTTTATACACGAAGCCTTTATATTTGTGTATCTAAGACAACAAAAAGAAATCTAAGAATTATAATTTGGTTTTATTTGGTTAGGGCTGAGGTAGTGCTGTGGTAGCGCTGCCTCTTTTTTATTTTTGGCCTATTTCAACTGATAACTCAGACCAGCCGTCATATCAAACATTCGTGGCGGAACCGTTTCCGGGGGGCGACTATCATAGACCAGGGAAAAATTAAGGGTAAAAGATAACTGTTTGCTCACCCGGGCAAAGAGCTGGGTGACCGTAGATATTCTGAAGTCCGACCAGATATCGGGCCGGGGCTGGTAGTAGGTCGTATTATTCAGCCCCACGTTTTCGTTGAAATTGATGCCGGCTGTCAGGTAGCTGCTCAATCGATGGTGGCGATTCAGCAGGATTTGTTCTGCCGAGGTCTGCTCGTACTCGTACATATACATCACACCGGCAAAGATAAATACCGAGTCAGATTTCATGATTTCCCAGCGCGGACCAGTGCCCAGCAAAAAGCGATGATCAATCTCCTGGACCTGATCAAACTGATACTGGGTGAAGGCCTCCCAGGTGACCCGCCCGGCGGTTTTTCGATTATAACGTAGGTGACCAAAACCTTTGTGCGTAAAGTTTCTGGGCAGCGAACCGGGTACATCCAAATTGGAAAAACGAGTCAACTGATATCCGCCCAGGGTAATCCATCGATGCTGCCCCTGGGCCCATTCCAGGCGGACATCCGCATTGGGTTTGATGTACAAGCCCGCTTTGTTTTGTGTCATGCCAAAGCTGAAATTGAATAGACCCACCAGTGACTTTTTGTTATCGCGCAGGCGCATTTCTTCGGTGTTGATGACCGTCTGAGCGGAAAGGGAAAGGGAGAGCATCCCGTAAAAAATAAAGAAGAATAGGGATTTCATGATCTAAATAAGGTTTAATAGGTTTATTTTTAGCACTGTCAACTTCAAGAACAAAAATAGAAAACGGATCAGGAATGAGCGAAGGACCGAAGAAAATAGTCATTATTGGTGCGGGTTTGGCCGGATTAGTAGCCGCACAACATCTGGAAAAAGCCGGACACCAGCCCTTAGTTTTAGAAGCCAGCGATCGAGTGGGCGGACGGGTCAAAACGGATCAGGAGGATGGATTTCTTTTTGATCATGGCTTTCAGGTCTTACTTTCTGCTTATCGGGAGGCCCAGGATTACCTGGACTTTCCCAGTCTTAATTTACGCCCCTTCGCCAACGGAGCGATTATTTTCAAAGACTACGGTAAATTTAAGATTGCCGACCCTTTACGGGAGCCGGATAAACTATTGATGATGGCTTTTTCACCGGTCGGCAGCCTGAGGGATAAATGGCTTATTTTTAAGCTTACCCGCCAGTTGAAAAAACAAAAAGTGGAAGCGCTTTTTCATTCACCGGAGCAGAGCACACTGGACTATTTACAGGAATACGGGTTCAGTAAGAGGATTATCGAGCAATTTTTCCGCCCTTTTTTCGGAGGGATTTTCCTGGAGAATGAGTTGAGCACCCCCTCGTCGATGTTTCGCTTTGTCTTTAAAATGTTTTCGGAAGGCAAGGCGCTTGTCCCTTCGGCGGGTATGGAGCGCATTTCACAGCAATTGAAGGCGCGTCTGGAGAAAACAATTTTCCGGTTTGGAGAAAAAGTAACGGAGGTTCAGGGTCAACAGATCAAGCTGGAAAATGGCAAAACGCTTAGCTTTGATAAGCTTATCATTGCTACGGACCCCGCGCCGCTTATGCCTAATCTGGCTGGCCAGCGTCTGGATTGGCAGTCTACTTGCAATTTGTATTACCGTACGACAGCTTCCCTTTTACAGGATAATGCCATTGCCCTGGTGGCCGATCCGGAAAGCCCCATCAATAACTTTTGCGTGCTGACGGATGTATCTCCGGCTTACGCCAAAAAAGATCATCTGGTTTCGGTTACCCTCAAAGAGATGCCCCCCGCTGATGCCGGGCCGGATTTCTACGATAGGATTGCCAGCGAACTGAAGAAACTAACGGCCTACCAGGGAGACATCGAATGGCTGAAGCGCTACGATATCCCCCGGGCCTTGCCCGAGATTACCGACTTGAGGTATACACTGCCCAGAACTCAGTTTACCCTGACGGACCACATCTATCTGGCGGGCGACTACCTGCTGAATGCTTCGCTAGACGCGGCCATGCGTAGTGGGCGCTTAGCGGCAGAAGCGCTGCTAGATAGTTTTTAGATCAATTCTTTCTGGTGGAACTTATTGAGTAGTCATGGGGTTTTGGAGATATTCACCACCATATCCTCGACCTATGCGATCATTTATACGTAAGAATCCCTACGTGGCGCTTTTATCCACTTGTTGGCAATACGCGACGGGTGAGCGGCGTAAATTCCTGAAAGTTTACGGACTTTTCGTAGGAAGTAATCTCGCACACGCCGTAGAGCCTATTCTCTGGGGTTGGTTTATCAATGAATTACAGCGCAATGGCCTGCAGGCGCTCAGTGCCACCTGGAAATACGCGGGTATCTATATGTTATTACATTTGGTCAATTGGGCCCTCCACGGTAATGCCCGGGTTTTGGAGCGCCAACTCGCCTTTAATATTAGTCGTAACTATCTACAGAAACTCTATCATCAGGCGGTGCATCTACCGGTAGACTGGCATCAGGATCACCACAGTGGATCCATTATTAGTCGGGTGCGCAAGGCCTACGATGCGATTAAAGAATTCTATCAGAACAGTTTTCGATACATCAATATACTCATGCAATTCGTGGTGTCCCTATTGGCCATGATTTACTTTTCTCCAATCTTTGGGGGGCTGGCGATCGTCCTGGGAGTACTGGCCGTTTGGGTCATTCTGAAATTTGATAAACCCTTCATCAGGTATCACAATGAGACGAATGAAAGGGAACACAAGGTCTACGCCAACCTATTTGATAGCTTGTCAAATATCGTTACGGTGATTACGCTGCGACTAGAAAACCGTATGGAAAAAGGCCTGCTGGCCAAAATCCAGCACGTTTATCCTACTTTTATCAAAAAGGTGGTGATCAACGAGTGGAAATGGTTCGTGGTGGATACCATTGTAGCAATTATTTATGCCTCGGCCATTATTGGTTTTGTCTATCAGAATTATGTACCGGGAGAGGTTTTCCTGATCGGGGGACTAGTGACGCTGGTGGGTTTTGTGCAGCGGTTTACGAGTGTATTTCACGACGTAGCCTGGCAGTACACCCAGATTGTCACCTATAATACCGACGTACAGACGGCCAAAGTGATTAGTACTTCCTACGGGGAGCAGCACCTGTCCGATACGGATGCTATTTTGCCGAAAGGCTGGGCGCAAATAGAGATTGACGAGTTGAATTTTACGCACAAGCGGGCGGCTACGAATGATGATACGGTGCATGGCTTACGCCAAATCGCACTGGATATCCGACGGGGTAAGAAAATAGCACTAATTGGGGAATCGGGAAGTGGTAAAAGTACTTTATTGGCCATTTTACGCGGCTTATACCAAACGGAGCCGGGTGTCGGTTTGCGGCTCGACGGCCAAAAAGTGGAGCAGTCGGGGATCATTGGAAATAGTGTGACCTTATTTCCACAGGAGCCCGAGATCTTTGAAAATAGTATTGCCTATAACGTCACGCTGGGTCTGCCAACGACGGAGGCAGAGGTAGAGGAAGCCTGTCGGCTGGCGCATTTTGATAAGGTGGTCCGGCAGCTACCCCACGGGCTGTTTACTGATATTAAGGAAAAGGGCGTGAACCTCTCAGGCGGGCAAAAACAGCGGCTGGCCCTGGCCCGGGGTGTCCTGGCCGCCCGGGAAAGTGGTATTGTACTGATGGACGAGCCAACCAGCAGCGTAGACCCTAAAACGGAAGCACAGATTTATCATGCCTTATTTACACATTTTGCCGACAAGGCCATTGTTTCCTCTCTGCATCGTCTACATCTGCTGCCTGCTTTTGACCATATTTACCTGATGGAAAACGGTCGAATTGTGGCAGAGGGTGACTTTGAGCAGCTGCGTAAAGAAAGTACAGCTTTCCAGGAGATGTGGAAACACCAGGAAGAACTGGCCAGAGAAGGAGCCTGATTTATCTTATTTGAACTCCTGGATATTAGTCGAGATCGTAAAGTGGTTAATACCACCGGCTAGATGCAGGTTGTAGCGGCCGTAATCAATACGGAAGCGATTAATCTTCATGCCCAGGCCAAAGGTGAAACCAGAAAGACTGCCGAAGCCAGGGGCGCTTAACTCCCGGCGCAGTACGTGCCGGTAGCCTACACGCAGTCGGAAATTTTCTTTAGCGCCCAGGAGCAGCTCTCCGTTAAATACGATATGCCGAAAGAGGTTATCAAAAAAATCCTGGCTTGGGCTATCGCTCGTATCCTCCTGACCCAGGAAAATAATTTCATCTTCCAGGTTAGGATCATCGTAGAGGATATTCCAGCTCTGCAGATGTTCGTAAATGACGGAAAAGCGAAAGGGCAAATACCTGAGGCGCTTGGAGATCCCCAGCTGCATTTCGAAGGGTAGCGGCTCTCGCTGCTCGGGGGTGTAGGTCGACAATTGGGTACCCATATTCTTCACCAGGAAGGTGGCGGTAAAGTTACTACTGGTGTCCCGGTAAAAAAGAGCGAGGTCGGCAGCGACGCCTAAAGACTGGTAGATATCGAACTGGGAGCTGATTATCTTCAAATTGCTACCCAGGTAAAGGCGCTCGTCGATCTGACGGGCGGCACCGACTACCAGGGCGTATTCACTTGCGTTGAAGGTGCCTTCCGTCTGAAAAAACTCGTTGGTCCTTTCGAATTCACCGTATTGCACGTATTTCAGCCCGCCGTAAAAGGTGGTGTTCCATTCCTCTGCATGGTGTCCGTAGGTAACAAAACCGTGTCCGATACCATCGATGTGGAAGCTGTGGTTGAAACTGATCTGCTGGTGCATGCCGGGGTTAAGGGCAGCTGGGTTTTGGTAAGCCAGGTTCACGTCGTCATCCGCTACGGTGATCAGGTTTCCGGCCAGACCGGAAACGCGGGCACTGGGGGAAAGCCCAAGAAATCGATAGGTGCGCTGCCCACCAATCAGCTGTGCGTGGAGCGTGGTCCCCAAAAATAAGCACAGGATAAGTAAGCCATTCTTCATAGGGTTAATTTTGCGAAAGTGCCGGAGTAATTTATTGTATTTCATCTTCCAGTTTCCAGGTCGTTCGACAAAGACCTTCGTTGCATTCCATCGATTTGTAGTGCTGCCCAGATTCATCATAGAACTTGAGTACGCCGTGCTCGTTATCCCCATTGAGGTAGGTACCGGTGACGGCGATTTGACCATTTTTATGGTACTCCACGAAGGGGCCGTTTTCCAGGTTGTTAACAAAGGTGACCTCTTCCTTCAATTCTCCAGTTTCGTAATACATCTTCCAGGTCCCCTGCATTTTGTTGTCGATGTACGTCCCTTCCAGCTTGAGTTGGTTGCCGGGATGGTAGGTCCGATAGTCCCCCTGGAATTGACCATTTACGTGGGACTCTACAATCATAGTATCCTGATTAGGATAGTACAGGATACGATTCCCATCGAGGTTGCCCATGAGGTATTCGGCTTCCTCGAGAAGGTTTCCGGTCTCGTCCCGTTTCAGGAATCGTCCGTGGCGCTCGCCCGTACTATTAATGATAGCGTATTGCAGTACATTTCCCTCAAAATCGGTCTCTTCCATCTGGCGCAGCTCAAATTCTTCTCTTTCGGCAACTTCCGGAGCGGGCATAGGCATCACTTTTACTTCGTCGGTCGTATTCGGCTCTTGCTTTTTATCCGTACAGGCGAGCAGAGAGAAAAAAAGTAAGCAGCTAGCTATGAGAAGTTGATATGCCTTTGCCATTTTATTTAGATTTTATCTATTAACTACTTCGCGTCCGATACTAGAGTACGTAAAGCCTAATTTTTGCATAGCCTCCAGGTCATATAGATTACGTCCGTCAAAGATGAGCGGTGCTTTCAATAGTTCTTTCATTACCTGAAAGCTGGGGGTGCGGAACACAGCCCATTCGGTGCAGATAATTAAGGCATCGGCTTCGATCAGGGCTTCGTACTGGTCCTCACAGAATTGTACCTGGTCACCAAATATCGCTTTGACGTTATCCATGGCTTCCGGATCAAAAGCTTTGACCTTGGCTCCGGCATTCAGCAGTTGTTCGATAATGTACAGGGCCGGTGCTTCCCTAATATCATCGGTATTGGGCTTAAACGCAAGTCCCCAGACGGCAAAAGTTTTGTCACTGAGCTTACCATTGTAGTGATCAATGATCCGCTCGGCCAGTTTTAGTCGCTGACGGTTATTTACGCCCATGACGGCATTCAGGATGTTAAAGTCGTATTCAAATTCCTGAGCGGTGCGGGCTAGGGCCTGAACGTCTTTGGGGAAGCAGCTACCTCCGTATCCGATTCCGGGGAATAAGAAGCGCTTGCCAATTCGGGTGTCGCTACCAATGCCAATGCGTACCATATCGACGTTTGCCCCTGCCTTTTCACAGAGGTTAGCAATTTCATTCATAAAGGAAATACGGGTAGCCAGGTAAGAATTAGCGGCGTATTTCGTCATTTCTGCGGAACGCTCATCCATGAAAATGATCGGATTACCCTGGCGGACAAAAGGATCGTAGAGTCGCTTCATCAAGTCGCGGGCCCGATCAGCGGTGGTGCCAATCACGACGCGGTCAGGTTTGAGGAAATCGTCAACGGCAACGCCTTCGCGTAAAAATTCGGGGTTGGAAACGACGTCGAAGAGGGATTCATCCAGGTTTTGGGCCAGACGGGCGTGTACTTTTTCTGAAGTGCCAACGGGTACCGTACTTTTGTCAACAATGACTTTATAATCCTTTATAATTTTGGATAGCTCCTCCGCAACGCCCAGGATGTAAGACAGATCGGCAGAACCATCTTCTCCGGGAGGGGTCGGCAGGGCCAGAAAAATGACTTCGGCCTCCTGGACCGCTTCCTGGAGGTCCGTAGTAAATTTGAGGCGATCTTGCCGCGTATTTCGATCAAAAAGTACTTCCAGCCCCGGTTCGTAAATGGGGACTTCTCCCTTACGCATACGTTCCACCTTTTGGGCATCGATATCCACGCAGATTACCTGATTTCCAGTTTCTGCAAAGCAAGTTCCAGTGACCAGACCTACGTATCCGGTGCCAACAACAGCAATATTCATGTATTATTTTTTCAGTTTAATCTCACAAAGTTAAGGATAATATTTTACTAGAAATAACGCGGTTTAGGCCTGGAGATTGCGGGAAGTATTTACTGAAAAGCATAGTATGCTAAGTAGAATATTGCTAGTTTCGTAATATGCGTCGATTTTTTAGAGAACTCTACTACTCCTTTCCCGTACAGTTGCTGGTTTTGCATATTCGCAGCCACCATCTGCTAATGGGGATGTGGATAGTATTGTTCCTGATGATCAGTGGTCGATTGGGGGCGAAATTTGGCTTGTATTATCTGTTTTTAGAGCCGGAATACCTGGGCAATACCAGTTTTTGGAGTTATTTCATTTTAGGTCTGGCTTTTGGTTGTTTTTTTCTAACCTGGAATTTGACGACTTATTTGCTTTCTGCCCATCATTTTCCCTTTTTAGCGACGCTTTTCCATCCTTTCGCCAAATTCTGTCTGAACAACTTTATTGTTCCGCTTTCCTTTACGCTCTTTTTCCTGGTGGAGGTTTTTTTGGTGGAATCCGCCTACCGGACGATTCAGGAGCAAGTCTTATTTGTGCTGGCCTTTCTTCTGGGTAATATCGCTTTAGCCTTTTTGTATTTTTTATACTTCCACCTCACTAATCGAGATATCTCTTACCATCGCAAAAAGGGCTATAATCCACCGGATCAGATTAAAAGTATTAAACCCGGTCGGCGGGACGTGGATCTGGATTATATCAAAAAAGACGATAGTCGCTGGAAGGTAAATACCTACCTGGCAGAATTTTTTAAGGTGCGAATTGTCAGGAGTGTGGCGCATTACGAAACGGCCGTCCTCATGAATATTTTTAAACAAAACCATCTCAATGCCTTGGTTATCCAATTGGTGACCATCATTTTGCTGATGGGCCTGGGACTGTTGACTGATTTTCCGGCTTTTCGGCTTCCCGCCGGTGCCAGTATTTTCTTCCTGTTTAGCATTATTACTGCCCTGATAGGGGCATTGACCTATTGGCTGAGTGATTGGGTGATTACGAGTTTTATCGCTTTAGTTTTACTCATAAATTTTGCTACCCGACACGATATTGGTTACCATAATAACCGGGCCTACGGTCTAAATTATCAGGTGCCTCCGGCAGAATACTCCCTGGATCGCCTGGAGCAAATAACCTCCAAAGATTCGGTAGCACAAGATTATCAGGGTATGGTGGAAATACTGGAGCACTGGCGTGCAAAAAATAGTACGCCCCGGGATTCTCTGCCCAAGCTGGTATTGATTAGTACCAGTGGTGGAGGGCTTACTTCGGCAACCTGGGTGCTGAGTAGCTTATTGAAAGCCGATAGTCTCCTCAATGGAGAGCTACTGGAGCATACGGCCTTAATGACGGGGGCTTCGGGTGGCTTATTGGGCGCCGCTTATTTGCGAGAAATCAAATGGCGGCAGGCCAAAGGTAGCTTAGTCGGCATCAATCAGCAAGAGCATATTCGGGCTATTTCACAAGACATGCTGAATTCTATTTCTTTTATGTTGGTGGCCAATGACTTGTCCATCCCCTGGACTACTTTCGAATACAGCGGTGAGCGCTACTTTAAAGACCGGGGGTATATTTTTGAAAAGCAGTTAAATGAAAATACAGACGCTACCCTGGACAAGCCATTGGGTGCTTATCGCCTGGCCGAAGAGAGTGCCGAAATTCCTTTGCTGTTGGCTACGCCTTCCATTTTGAACGACGGGCGGATGCTTTATATCTCCACCCAGCCCATGTCTTTTATGATGCTTCCTCCGGTAGCAGTTGGCCGACCCGATTTGCTGGAAATTGACGGAGCCGATTTCCAACGTATTTTCCATCGGCAAAATCCCGACAGCTTACGATTCCTAACCGCGTTGCGGATGAGTGCTACTTTTCCCTATATACTGCCCAGTGTACATTTGCCCAGCACGCCCGAAATTCAGGTGATGGATGCGGGCTTTCTGGATAATTACGGTCTGCATGCATCCATTCGCTTTGTTCAGGTGTTTAAAGATTGGATAAAGGCAAACACGGGAGGAGTGATCCTGCTACAGATTAGCTCTACACCAAAGATTGAGACCATTGGCACCGCAGATAAAAAAGGAATTATTACCTCGCTGCTGGGACCAATCGAAATGGCCGGACAGCTATTCACCCGGCAGGAATTTGAGCTGGATAACAATCTGGGTTTCTTGTATGATATGCTGGGAGAGGACTACTTTCAGCACGTACATTTTAGCTATATCTTCGATGAAAACGCTACCCAGCAGAAGGCGACCATCTCCTTCCACATTACGGAAGATGAAAAAGATAAAATCCAGAACGCCTTCTACTCCCCCATGAACCAAAAATCACTGGAAAAGCTTCGTGTTTTGCTTAAGTGATCCAGGTCATATAAGTTCTACCAGGTAAGGGCTTATTTTGGAATAATCAAGAAATCAGAAATATGAGAAACTTACCAGCGGCTATTGTTAATCGTTCCTTCTCATTGGAAGCATACCAGGAGCTTTTTACCGGGGAATCAACGGGCTACACAGAGAAGCAGGCCGGTTTTATACCCTTGAACGCTCGGCGCATGGCCCGACTGTTGAAGAGGGATCGCCTTTTGGCGGAAGCCCGCACGCAGATAAAAAAGATAGATCGCCCCGTACACCTGTTGGTCATTACGGAGCCCTGGTGTGGTGATGCGGCCCAGATTATTCCCCTCCTAGTGCAAATGGTGGAACAGAATGAACACCTGCAGATTTCTTTTCTACTGCGCGATAAAGAATTAGAGCTAATAGATGCCTTCCTGACGAATGGTAGCCGGTCTATCCCAAAAATTATAATACTGGATCCAGCACAAAATTATCAGGTCCTGGGCGCCTGGGGACCTCGCCCCGATGAAGCACAAGAGATGATGGACTCAGGGCTAAGTCAATGGCGAAAAATGGCGGAGGGACTAGAAAAACAGCAGTTTTACGCCGACCTGTATATTCGTTTACAGAAGTGGTACACAAAGGACAAGGCCAAATCTATCCAAACAGAGTTCCTACAAGCACTGGAAAACAGCTTTCAGAATAGTGCTATGCCCACCTAAAGTACTGCTAGCGTCCTTTTTGAGTGATTTCAGGTAGGAAATCATAAAAATAGGCTACGTAGATATCGCGCTGCCCAAAACTATCTTTGCGGTTGGAAGATAAGTAAGCCGTGTAGCCGTCTTTGGCCAGCCGAAAATGGCTGTCGTCTCCGGCTGAATTTATTCCAAGTCCCATATTAAAGGGAGCAGACCAAAGTTGCCGTCCCTGGTTGTACACTGACTTCAATATATCAAATCCCCCCAGGCTACGTTCGGGATGATTAGAACTAAAGTAAAGGGTTCGGCGATCGGGGGCAAGGTAGGGGGTAATTTCGTCAAAAATGGTATTGATCTCGGGCCCCAGATTTTGCGGAGTTGACCAACGCCCACCCAGGAAAGAACTCTGATAGAGGTCATATCCTCCGTATCCGCCCGCTCGTCGACTGGCGAAAATAACGGTATTTGCATCCAAAAAATAAGGAATGGTGATATTGGCCGTGGCATCGATCGGGCTGAGCAGCAGATCCGTACTGAGGCGCCGGTTATTGCGCTGGAAAGTATCCACAAAGATTTGTCCGTCCTCTAGTTTTGATCCACGGTAGTAGTACAATACTTTTCCAGCCTGGTCGAACCCGTAGATAACCTCGTGTTCGGGACTGTTGATCAGGTAGTCCAGAGATTGGCCTGCCAGCCAGCCACCGTCTGGGTCGCGGTTGGAGAAATAGATGTCACAGCGGTATTGTCCCAGGAGATTATCGGTACGCCCGTAAGTATTGCGCATGCCTCCGAGGCTACCACTGCGATTAGAACTGAAGTAAATCCTATGGTTGTTGTTTGGACTTTGGACCGGCGCAAAATCATCGTAGGCAGTATTGACTTCCGGACCCAGGTTTTCCACAAATGCGAGTGCTTCGCGATATTTTAGTTCGATACCATTGGCACAACGCTGCAGGGCAGCCCGCACCATGGGGCGATGATCATGCCGGTCTGGCAGGTTTTTGAGGTAAGATTTGTAATATCGAGAAGCTTCTTTGAATTGGTGCCGGGCGTGATAGATGCGACCCAGGTAAAGCAGGGGTTCTCGAAAGCCGGCTTTGGGCAGTTGCAGCAGTTTTTGAAAGATGACTTCTGCTTCGTCCAGTCGGTTGAGGTGATACTTACACAGGCCAATGATGAGCTCCACTTCCGGGTTGAGCAGGCGCAATTGCCGGTCTGATTCCAACAGGCTATTGGCCGCTTCGTATTTGCCATACTTATAGAATTCCTTGGCCCGGATTAGCTTGCGGCTATCCTGGCTATAGCCAAAAGTAGCGAGCAGGCAAAAAATCCCGATGAATAATATTAACTTTTTCAATGCTCGATTTTCTAGTTATCCGTGTTACTGATTATTGGCTTCCGCGTCTTGCCATTCTACGGGCTCTTCCAGTAGCCGGGCATTTGCAAAAGCTTCGTTTAGGGAAAGTTGAATTTCTTTTTTGCGTATTTGGCTACGCTCAAACTCCGCTTTCACCTGGCGCTTAGCTGTCTTAAAGGAATAATCTTCCAAATGGCCATAAATATTGTAATGCAGGTTAAAAAAACCATTACGCCGGGCTTTTACCGGGTCCAGGCTGGGATCGTACTTTTTGAAGCGCTCGGTCAGTACCTGTCCGGCATTAACCTTTAAATAGTAATCGAATTCATTAGCGAAGTTATGCTGCCCGCTGATGGTCAGGTTCAGGGCGTTACTCTGGATGAACATCGCCGGGATATAGAGATTTTTTCTTCTGAACTCCAGGTAGTTTTTTAGGTCTCGGAACTTGATGTTTTTTAATTCTTTTACTTTTACGAAAGTAGAAAAGGCCTCCAGTATCTTAAAGTCTTTTAGCTCTCCTTCGTTGATGTCCACCTCTGCCAGTACATTCAATTGATCATCCAGTAAAGCACCCTGCTCGGACCAGTAGGCATAGATCAGTATATTACTGTTGAGAGAACCACTGATATGCTGCTGCGTCAGTACCTCCTGCCCAAAATTATTCGTCTGGGCGAAGAAGGTCTTGATATCGATGGCTTCGGTGCTTATGCGTGCTTCCAGTCGGGGGTAGGCTTCGAAAACCATCTCCCCGTCTAGCTGAACCTGCCCCCCCATGGCATTTGTACCGCCCCGGATATTCATGATGTTATTGTTAAAGGAGAGGATACCGGTAAAGTCACTGCCTTCAATATCTCCGTAGTTATATTCTTCTATGCTGGTTCGAAAGGTACCGTTTAGGAAGCGGGTGAGTTGTTTACGCTTTTTGACCTGGGCGCTGCGAATCGAGTCGACTACGGTTTCTGCCACATTACTGGTGTCGCGTTTGTCGATTTGCAAATCGGTGGCGGTCAGTAAGCGATCAATGTCTAATTGATCTCCGGTGAGTTCTGCTTCAAATTCCAACTCCGCATTCTGGCTATTGAGGGAGTCGGCAAATAAAACGGGCACCAAATTAAAAGCTTGTCCGCTGAGCAGTAGCTCCGATCCGGCACCCTCCAGCTTGAGGCCTTCCAGTAGGAGTTGGTTGTCTTTCAATTCCAGGGTGCCTCTGTCCAAGATGAGTTTTTCCCGGTTTAGGGTCAGACTGGCATCATCGAACTCCAGTACGCCGGAGCTGCGTACATTAGCAATGCGGCTGGGTCGGATCATATCGGCGTAGCTGCCGTTAAGGTTTAAATTTTTTATTTCAATCTCACCACTACCCGCCGTAATGCCGGGATTGTTGAGTAAGCCGTAAACGGTGCTCAGCGGCAGGGCACCGTCGAGTTGAAAGTCGATTTCGGGCGCATCAAAATTCTCCAGGCGCATTTCCATTTCAATTAACTCCCGGTTAAAATAGCCGCTAAAATCCTGGATGACCAGGCGACTGGAGCCATTATCCCGAAATTTCCCATTGGTATAATCGGCCTGAAAAGAGACGTCTTTCATGTCGTTATTCAGGCGTGGACTACTGATACGTCCGTCCGTCAAGCTTAATTTTGCACTGACTTCCGGATTGAGGTTTTGGGCTTGCGCCCCTTTGATCAGGGCTTCAAAGTTAAAATCGCCTTTACTGGTGAAGTCTCCCAACAGGCTTAAGTATTCCTGGGGTAATAATTGAAAAACGCCCTGAATATTCCCTTCCTCACTGGTGACAAACAGATCAAAATAGGGGGCATTGTCGCGCTGCTCGATGGCACCATCGACCTTAAATACATTATCGCCCAATTGTACATCCAATTGCTCAAATTGGTAGATGGATTCCGCCAGGTTGATTTGGATATCCGCCTGATAGGATAGTTTCGTGCCCGGTAGATGCCGAACGGCACCAATATCGACAAAACGCGAAGTGATTTCGGCATTACTTAAAAGGTTGAATTGGCTTTGCGCAAAAGCACCGGAAAAATCTGCCCGGTCCAGAATGATATTATAATATTGCTCGGTCAGCTCATCGGCGTAGATGAGCTCCATATCCTGCAGGCGGGTCTCCTGCAGGGAGACCCGGATATTACTTTTCTCTTTTACGGAATCCCGGGTATCCGAATTTTGGGTAGTCCGATAGATCTGATAATTGGCCTGGCCCTGCTCGTTAATGCGCAGGGTGATAGCCCCTTTGCTAATCGTTGCGGACTCCAGTTGGATATTGGAGCGCAGCAAACTAAAGAGCCCAAGCTTGAAGGATATCGTTTGAGCTTCCAGGAGCAGTCCTTCCTGCGTGTCTTTCAGCTGGACGTTTTTCAAGACGGCGGAGGCGTTGGGGAAATTTCGGAAAAAGGAGAGGTCAATTTCCTCGACGCTCAGTTCGGTAAGCAGCTGTTGATTAATTTCCTGCACAATACGCCCCCCAATCTGACGGTTGAAGATCGCAGCGGCGGCGGCAGAGAGCCCGATGATCAGGACCAGTGCAATACCCAGAATAGAAAAGAAGCGGCGCAGGAATTTCTTCATAAAGGAAGATTTAAACAAGGTTTATGCTAAAATACGATATTCAGCACTTCCTTGCTTGTTTTCCTTCCTTTGTCAATGGCGATGTTTGGTTATTTACGGAAGGATCTTCCCAGGCTAATTCAAGGTGTTTCTAATAGCGCAGTCCTGGTAGTCTAAATAAAAAGAATAGGGCAAGTCCACATATGAGTATACCCAAACCCAATAGGCTCTTGAAATTCATAAGGGGAAGATCCTGTGCTACTGCTTCTGAAATATTAACCTCAAAGGAGGTTTCTTCCAGACCAAAATTCAAATTACTCTCACTGCCGCAGTTACTATTGTCCTCTGAGGGTGCTCCTTTTCCTATAGTGCCAATCTGAAGGGTGGAGGCCAAATTTTCTTGTGCCAGGAAATTTAGATCTGGAATAGCCGAGGCAGGTCCGGTCCAGAATGCCGTTGTACCATCTAGTTCAATGGTGAACCTTAAGTTAAGGAAAATGGATTGTTCAGTAACAGGGGTTAAGGACAGGACTAGCCTGTCTACTTGGCTTGAGGTAGCGTTTTCACTGACATCTCGTACTTGAAGAAAAGTCTCGATATCGTTGATGATTAGGTCGGGCTGGTTATTTGGACGATTAGTGAACTCTAAGTCAACCAGAAGTCCGGTAGGCGAAACATTGTAGGTACTTATTTCCTGATCAGGTGAAGAGCTAGAAGTATTTGCTTCATTGTTGGTGTCTCCAGTGAATCTAAGTAGAAAATCACTCCCAACAATATCACAGTTACTTGTTACGGTAGTGAGTTGGGTAGTCTCGCCCCTTAATATTAACTCAAAGGGATCAGCCTGAAGATTTACAGCGGATACCAGGCCAATTATTACTGCTAGTAATGCTGGGTATATTTTTTTCATCTGTATATAATTTTAGTAAAGTCTTGTTTTTTAAATAGTTACGTAGTGCTTAAGCTTAGGTTGAATTCGAAGGTTAAAGGTTAAAGTCCCAAGGTTAAAGTCATGTCACATTTTAACCTTTACCCTTTTTACTTTATCCTTTTGCCCAGAGCAAATCCCCTATATTCATCCGCGTTCTGGTGGGCGCTAGCTAATGGCTATTTCATGATTATGATTTTCCTTAAAAATAACAAGATATTAGGAATGTATAAGCATTGTTTCCGTGTTTTTTACCACTTAATGGACTTCTTAACTGTTTTTTCGACTAAAAAAAGTTAAGAAGTCCATTAGAATGGTTGT
>DATFKA010000139.1:0-10765 GCA_035268885.1 Saprospiraceae bacterium | reverse complement strand
AACGGTGCCGTTAGGCACCAAACATAGGTAGAACGATCAAGAACCAAGAATATAACGGTGCCGTTAGGCACCAAACATGGGTAGAAATAAATCAATTCCCCATCGAATAAGGTCTATTCTCCTCTCCGACCCCACGCAGCTTATTCGGCTGTGCACCCATTCGAAAGATGATCTCTCCCCCGGCTTGTAATTGGGTATGTTTGAAATAATTCTTGCTCCAGCGCTGACCGTTGATACTGGCATCCTGAATATAGGCGTGATTCGGCGCATTATTTTGGGCCACAATTCGCAGACTTTGCCCATTGGGCATGATCATCTTCACTTCGTCGAAGAGCGGCGAACCGATCACGTACTCATCGGTACCCGGGCAAACGGGATAGAAACCCAGCGCAGAGAATACGTACCAGGCTGAGGTCTGCCCATTGTCTTCGTCGCCGCAGTAACCATCGGGCGTGTAGTTATATAACTTACTCAGTACTTCGCGAGCTCGGTACTGTGCCTTCCAGGGCTGATCCGCGTAATTATACAGGTAGATCATGTGCTGAACGGGCTGGTTACCGTGCGCGTAATTCCCCATTCCCGCAATTTGCATCTCCCGGATTTCGTGGATCGTAAAACCATAATAACTGTTGTCAAAAATAGGAGGTACCACGAAAACACTATCCAGCATTTGGGCGAAAGCCGCCTCCCCACCCATCAGATCGGCCAGATCATCAATGTTTTGGAAGACGCTCCAGGTGTAATGCCAGGCATTACCCTCCGTGAAAGCATCACCCCATTTGTAAGGACTAAAGTTCTCAGGAAAACTCCCGTCTTTATTACGGCCGCTCATCAGTTTATAATCTTCGCGATAAAGATTCCGGTAGTTATATGCCCGCTGCCGGTGAAACTCCTGCTCTTCTTTGGGTTTTCCCATGGCTTCGGATAGTTTCCATAGACAAAAATCGGCATAGGCGTACTCCAAAGTACGGGCCGCGTTCTCATTGATGCCCACGTCGTAAGGTACGTAGCCCAACTCATTGTAATACTGCGCCCCGTAGCGCCCCACCGAATACACCGGACCGTAGCCCTCGGTATTCTTGACCATGGCCTCGTAGAGTTTCTCGATATCGTAGCCACGAATTCCCTTGAGATAAGCATCGGCAATCAAGGAAGCGGAATTGGAGCCAATCATACAGTCTCGGTGACCGGGTGAGGCCCATTCGGGTAGCCAGCCGCTTTCCTCGTAGGTATTCACCAGTCCCTGCATGATTTGGCTATTTAGCTCCGGATACATCAGGGTAAAGAAGGGAAATACGGCCCGGAAGGTATCCCAAAAACCGTTATCCGTAAACATGTAGCCCGGCAGGACTTTGCCATTGTAGGGACTGTAATGCACGACCTCACCTGCGGCATCATATTCGTAAAACTTGCGGGGAAACAGTAAAACCCGGTACAGGCAAGAATAAAAGGTACGAATCTGATCCTGGTCCTTTCCACTAACCTGGATACGCCCCAACTCTTTGTTCCAGGCCTGCTTACCTTCCTCCAGGATGTCTTCAAAGGTGCGGTCGCCAATCTCGCGGGATAAGTTGAGTTCTGCTTGCTCCAGATCAATAAAAGAGGAAGCTACTTTTACCTCTACTACCTGGTCTTCGCGGGTATCAAAATGCACCAGTGCCCCCACGTGATCCGCTTCCACCTCCAGACCACGCAAGCGTACAGAATCGCGCCAGGCACTCGCCCCTACAAAGGGCTGATTAAATTCTAATACAAAGTAGTTGTGAAAATTCTCCGGTACGCCCCCACTGTTGTTGCGACAGTAGCCAATGATCTTTTGCTCGTCGGGCAAAATTTTGACCATGGATCCTTTCGGAAAAGCGTCCAACACTACGTAGGCTTGCTCGGTCTTTGGAAAAGTAAAACGCATGATGGCAGCCCGCTCGGTCGGTGTCATTTCGGCGGTCACGTCGTGGTCGGCCAAATACACTTTATAGTGATGCGGGAGGGCCGTTTCCGTCTTATGCGAAAACCAGGAAGCGCGTTCTTCCAATTGGAATTTTGGGCCACCCGTCACCGGCATGACAGAAAAGGCGGCGTAATCATTGATCCAGGGACTCGGCTGATGTGTTTGGCGAAAGCCGTTGATCTTATAGCTGTCGTAAGCATAAAACCAGCCGTTACCATACTCGGCAGTCATCGGTGCCCAGAAATTCATCCCCCAGGGGCGGGCGATGGCCGGATACGTATTCCCATTGGACAAGGAGAACTCAGAATCGGTGCCCATTAGCGGATTAACCCATTGGGTGTAGTCCGTTTGGCCGAAGAGTAAAAGGCTATTTATGCTTAGGAATAGGACAAAGAGCGTAAGTCGTAATCGCATGTTTTTTATTTTTTCAAACCCAAAATAAATACTTCCTTCCATAATTGATCAAATACCAATTTCTAAAAAACACTAGTTCTTAGGAGCTATCTGAGATGCTCTATTAATGAGAAGCTGAGCATTCGTTGCATTCGCATAGTTCCGGCTTAATAGTTTTTGCCTTTCTTGGATATGGGCTTTTGAAAACGGGACCTTCATAAGCCTGGCTGCTTCCGCATAAAAATCTTCTATTTCTGCTATTATCATGGCTGCTTCTAGCCGGGTTCCTATCATCATAGTCGAGTTGGCAAGACAAAATCGTCCCCGGTAAAGACTTTCTAGCAGTTTTAGCTTCACGCCCGTTGGCTGAAAAGTAGGTAATAAAATAACCTGAGCATTTTTGATTAATTCGTTCATTTGAACCGCATCGGGATCAGCAATGAGTTGTATATTTCCCCTTTGTTTGGCCCCCTTTCGTAAACTATCCCCAGGATCTTTCCCGGTGATGATTAACAAAATATCTTTATCTCCAAACAACTGTATTAACTGTTCCGCCATTTCGGAATTCTCTGATACGGACAGATTCCCATGGTAGAGTACGTACTCCCCAATACCTTCTTCACTAACAACACGATTATTGGAATGAAACGGCGGCAGCCAGAAGGCAAGGTGTCCAATCTTTGCTTGCCAATACTCAGTATCCGCAATCGAAATAGCACCAATACATACGCCTTTTGGAAGCTTACCAATTACTTGCTTCAACTGAAAAGCTTCTTTATAATAGAATGCCTTTTTAATTAAATTCTTTTCTCGCCTCGCTAACTGAAAATAATAATTATGCTCGATATTATGCGAACGGATTAGTACCTTTCTGCCTGGTAACTTCCCTTTAATAAGGTGATAAATAGTATGAAAACCTTCAAAGAGGATCGGGTAATCGTTAGTAGCAAGTTGATCCAATAGTGCTTTACTTCGACGGGAATAGATAATGTAAGGAAGCGTAGAGAAATGGCTCAAAAGATCTGTTTTCCGGGGGTAATAATGAACCTCCTTGCACCATTTACTTATTTCTTCCTGAGGTGGTCTACCGTACTCAAAGCAGTGAAAATAAACTTGTACCCCAGAGTCATGAAGCGCTTTTATCTTATAAAAGATATCAATAGCTCCTCCGTAATCTGGTGGGTAAGGAACATCTAAACTGACTACATTGATTTTATCCGTGACCATTGAGATTTTATTAAAACTACGGTATAGCCTAATAAATCGTTTCTCTCCATTCGAAGGCGCTAAATATAGACTTTTCGAATAAACTAATTTGATAATTAGCCCATTAGTTATGAAGTTGTTTAAGAATTCCTGGTGAGATGATTGGTAACGGCTTGGAAGTCAAGACAAGGCTATTTTTTTCTCGTAGCTATCCGCCTCAGGCGGACGAAGGGAAAAAAGAGCTGCCGTATTGGCTTTCAATGTGTTACCAAGGGCTCAGTGAGGAGTTTTTAAACAACTTCTATTAGAAGATTCCGAAAACCTTACCTTTGTAAACAAGAATAATATAAAAAAATAACTTTCAGTTAAAACTGAAAGTTATTAAGCTGTGTTGTAGGTACTAGCAAGGAGAGGCAAAGACAAGGCATGCCTTGTCTCAACTGAACTAAAAGACAACCAATGGAAAAGGTAAGAAAAATAGACGTCGTCCTAAACGATAAGCAACTGGATAAAGAACTACGTGATATTGCCCAAAAAGTATTTAATGGCGAACGCATTAGTGAAGCCGATGGACTTATCCTTTTCGAGCGGGCCAAACTCCCCTATCTGGGTGCACTCGCCAATTACATCCGCGAGCAAAAACACGGCAACAAGACCTACTTCAACCGTAACTTCCACGTAGAGCCCACCAACGTCTGCCTGTACACCTGTACGTTCTGTTCCTACAGCCGACTGATCAAAAAGCGGGAAGAAGGCTGGGAATACTCTCTGGACGATATCATGAACATTGTCAAGGAATACGATGGAGAGCCCGTTACAGAGGTGCACATTGTAGGTGGCGTACTGCCCCAGTATGATGTTAAGTTTTATACCGATCTTTTCAAAGCCATCAAGGCTCACCGCCCGGATTTGCACGTCAAGGCCCTGACCCCGGTAGAATACCACTATATATTCAAGAAAGATAAAGTTAGCTACGAGGAAGGGATGGCGCTCATGAAGGAGGCCGGATTGGACTCCATGCCCGGCGGCGGTGCCGAAATTTTCCATCCGGAAATTCGCGATAAAATTGCTGGTGGTAAATGTAGTGGCGAGCAGTGGCTACGTATCCACGAAATCTGGCACGAATTGGGTATGCGCTCTAACGCCACCATGCTCTACGGGCACATCGAAGAGCACAAGCACCGCATCCACCACCTGGAAGAGCTGCGCAAACTTCAGGACAAAACCGGCGGTTTTCAGACCTTTATCCCCCTAAAGTTTCGCAACGAAAACAATCAAATGTCGCACGTTCCCGAGGTCAGCACTATCGAAGACCTGCGCAACTACGCCATCAGCCGCATCTACCTCGATAATTTCGAGCATATTAAAGCCTACTGGCCCATGATTGGCCGTACCACGGCCCAGCTATCCCTCGCCTTCGGGGTAAATGATATCGACGGCACCATCGATGATACCACCAAAATCTACTCCATGGCCGGCTCTGAGGAGCAAAATCCTGCGCTCAGCACCCAGGAACTGGTCAATCTCATCCGCCGCGTGGATCGTCAGCCTATTGAACGCGATACCTTGTATAATGTCGTACAAGACTATACAGATCATGTATTCGAGGATGATAAGAAATTTCGGGGTTATGTGAGTCTGCCGGTGGTGCAGAAGTAGGCAATTGTTGAATTTTGAATTTTGGATTGTTGAATTTTAGTTTTATGAGTTTTGCGGAGCACTTGCATTAACTAAAATCCTCTCTAAAGCCAGAGCCACCGCTAAAGAAAAAATCAACAATCCAAAATTTGAAGAACCCCTGATCGAGTACCTCAATAGTTTTTCACCCGATGATTTCTTCGAGTAATTTAATCCAACAACCCAACAAATGTCTACAAAAACCATCTACATCGTCCGCCACGGACAAACCGATTTTAATAAATTAGGCATCGTTCAGGGTAGCGGGATCAACTCCAGTCTGAATAAGACCGGCTGGCAGCAGGCCTGGGCTTTTTACGAAAAGTATAAAGACGAAAACTTCGATGCCGTACTGACGTCTGGGTTATTGCGTACCCACGAGACCATGACCCCTTTCATTAAGGACGGTCTACCCTGGGAGCAGTTCGAAGAGATCAATGAGATATGCTGGGGAAAACACGAAGGTAAAAAAAGTACCCCCGCTATGAAGGAAGAATTTCTCAATTTACTGGATGCCTGGGGGAAAGGAGATTACCAGGCCAGTATTGGGGGTGGCGAAAGTGCCCAGGATATGTGGGACCGGCTCAGGGTCTTCGTGGATCGATTGAAACAACGGCCGGAAGAGCGCCTACTGGTCTGTAGCCATGGCCGCGCGATGCGTTGCCTGATGACGGTCTTACAAAACGACCCAATCAGGAAAATGCAGGATTACCACCATGCCAATACGGGACTTTACCTGGTGGATTACACACCCGATGTGTTTAAATTTCAGTTACAGAACGATTTGAGTCATTTAGAAGGATGATCTCCATTCATAAACTGCGCTAAAAGACGGTGAAAATGGTGAACGCACTGCTCGCGGGTTGGGGAAAAGCGCCCCGCCTGATAGTAGCGCGACTGTAAACCCCGGAATACCTCTTCGACCACGAACTCATCCTCACGTTCCACTTTGTCTAAATCCGCTCCCGCGCCCTTGTCGAGTTTATCGGGGTCTAATACGTAAGTCAGAAAAGATACCCGGGTACGATCAATGGCCATCGGCTGTACGATATTCACCGATAGCCCCCAGGGATAAAAATTAAACATCATATTTGGAAAGATCCAGTAATAATAACCCGCCACGTTTTTGCCGTGATCGGGATGTCCTTCCGGTAAATCAAACACATCAACGGCTGCCTCCGAATAACCAATCTGTAAATTACAATACTCGTAAGTCTCGGTAGCGTAATTACCGTAATCCAACACCTCATTTAGTCCCTGATGTACAAAAGGGATATGAAACCCCTCCAGGTAGTTATCACAATATAGTGCCCAATGGGCCTGTACCAGATAGTCTTTGGAGCGACTCGCGTCAAATTTCAACTGATCCAGTGGCAAGAAGCCGATGCGTTCCTCCATGCGCGTCAAGACCGAGGAGAAATCAAAGGCGGGCTCCAGAGCGGTAAGCAGAAATGGCCCCCATTGTTTTAGAGGAAACGGATGCAGATGATCACAAGGTCGGGGGAAATTCAGTACCTCTTTAAATTCCGGCATAAACTCCAGCTGTCCATCAATAGCGAAACGCCGTCCGTGGTACTGACAAATCAGGCGTCTTTGTTTACCCGGATGTTGCACCACTTTAAAGCCCCGATGGGTACAAACATTGGAGAGGCAGCGAATCTCGTCGGCAGCATTGCGCGTCAGTACTAGCGGTTCATCCAGGAAGTGCGCTAAGAGTACAAAGGGATGAACGTATTGTGGGAAGGGAATCAGTGACTGATCGCCTACCCATTGCCAGCTGCGAGCGAATACTTGTTCTTTCAACTGCTCAAAGACGGAATTGGAACGATAAAAGCTGCCCGGTAAGGTTTCTGCTTTGCGAATATCCGGATCTACAAAAAATTGGCTAGTTTGCATCGAGACTACATTTTGGAAGAGCAAATTAGGCAAAATCAAAGAATGGCAGAAACATCCACCGCAAAAAAATTAGGTATTTGGAGTGCTACGGCACTTGTTATGGGGAATATGATTGGTGGCGGTATATTTTTGCTACCCTCCGCACTGGCAGGATTTGGTAGTATTAGTTTGCTGGGGTGGGTAATTTCTGCCGTTGGTAGTATTTTCCTGGCGCTGATATTTAGTCGGCTGAGCCGTATGCTTCCTCAAAAAAACGGAGGGCCCTACGCTTATACCCAGGTGGCTTTTGGTGACTTTATGGGCTTTCTGATTGCCTGGGGCTACTGGGTTTCTATCTGGACAGCGAACGCCGCCATTACGGTTACCTTTGTAGGCTCCCTGAGTGTTTTTTTTCCGGTTTTAGCCGAAAATCGCCTTCTGGCCGTAGCTACCGGGCTCATTGCAATTTGGTTGCTCACCTGGGTAAATAGTAAGGGAATCCGCAATGCGGCCATTGTGCAGGTCATTACTACTGTCTTAAAAATAGCACCCCTTTTATTGATTATCATTGGAGCCCTCTTCTTTTTTGAATGGAGCAATTTCCGACCCTTCCACAAAGGGGAATATTCCATTTGGACAACCCTCGGCCTGACCGCCAGTATGACGCTGTACGCTTTTCTGGGTTTTGAAAGTGCTACCATACCGGCTAAAAGCATTGATCGCCCGCGTACAACAATCCCCCTGGCCACGACGCTGGGCACCCTACTTACTGCCTTGATTTATATTGCCAGTACAGCTGCCGTCATGGGCCTCGTGCCAATGGCGGAACTGGAAAATTCTGCGGCCCCAATTGCCGATGCGGCCATGCGCATTGGTGGAGAGGATATGCGCTATTGGGTGGCCGGCGGTATCGCCATCGCCACTTTTGGAGCCCTGAACGGCTGGATTCTCATTTTGGGACAAATACCACTGGCCATTGCTGAGGATCACTTATTTCCAAAAGTCTTCGCTAAACTTAATCGATACGGTGCTCCCCATCTCGGGCTGATTATAGGTAGTATCCTGGTCTCCATTCTAATGCTTTTTAATTACAGCGAGGGGTTGGTTGAACAGTTTAAGTTCATGACCTTACTGACTACGCTAAGTGTACTGACCCCTTATCTTTTCTCCACCGCGGCGCATCTGCTTTTTGTCCTCAGCGGAAAAACAGATGACAATACTATGATCGTAGCGGTGATCCTTTCTATCTTAGCTTTTGTTTATAGCATGTGGATGGTTTACGGAGCAGGGGCAGAAGTCGTTTATTGGGGTTTCTTGTTGCTGCTAGCCGGCATTCCATTTTACGTTTGGATTAAGTGGAGAAACGCTCGATCGAATCAATTCGAAACAAAAGCAGACAAGTAATTTGAAAAAAATAAAGGTAACTGCGGTAAGTTATTTGAATACCAAGCCCCTGCTCTACGGCCTGGTACACCATCCGGTATTTGAGAAAATAGAATTGCAAACGGATATTCCTTCCCTATGTGCCGACCGGCTGATCCACGATGAAGTAGATCTGGCCCTGATCCCGGTGGCAGCGATTCCAAATATCAAAAACCCGCAGATCATCTCAGATTACTGCATTGGAACGCAGGGAACGGTAAAGACCGTATGTATTTACGCGGAGCAACCCATCGAGACCCTTTCGACCATTTATTTGGATCATCATTCCCGTACCAGTGTAAAACTGGCCCAGTTATTACTGGAAAAACACTGGCATTTAAATCCAAAACTCCTTACCGGTCAGGAAGGATATATTGATCAGATAAAAGAAGATACCGGAGGGCTGGTGATTGGCGATCGAACTATTGGTCTGGAAAAACGCTTTTCCTACACCTACGATCTGGGGGAAGCCTGGGCTAGCTACACGGATGGTCTGCCCTTTGTTTTTGCTGCCTGGGTCAGTAACAAACCTTTACCAGCTAGTTTTATTGAGGAATTTAACGAGGCACTAAAATACGGCCTGGATCACATTCCAAAGCTGATGTATTTATTACCTACGCCAGGACAAAATTTCAGTCTGGAAGAATATTTCACTAAATACATTAAATACGAGCTGGATAATGGCAAACGCGAGGCGCTTCGGCAGTTTTTATATTACCTAAAGGCAGATTACCCCCTGAGCCTAAAAGAAAGTCTTTCACCCATATAATTGAGACAAGCCATGCCTTGTCTCAACCGCATACCTTGAACGAAAATCATTCAACAAAGAACCAATCCAACAATTCGAAAATGATACATATATGAATCTACAAAAAGCAACTTTCGGCGGAGGATGCTTCTGGTGTACAGAAGCAGTATTTCAACAAGTAAAAGGCGTACAAAATGTAATCTCTGGTTACGCCGGAGGTGAGGAAAAAATGGCCAATTACGAGGCGGTTTGCAGCGGTACGACCCGGCACGCTGAAGTCATTCAAATCGAATTCGATGCCGACCAGGTCAGCTATACGGAACTGCTGGAAATCTTTTTTACAACTCATGATCCTACGACACCTAACCGTCAGGGTAATGATCGGGGCCCACAGTATCGTTCCGTGATTTTTCACCACGATGAAGAGCAGAAACAAGCCGCTCAAAAGGCCAAAAAGGATTATGCCCCTCAGGTTTGGAATGATCCGATTGTGACAGAAATTACTCCGCTGGCAAAGTTTTACGTAGCAGAGCAAAACCACCAGAATTACTACAATAAAGTAGGCAATCGAAACCCGTATTGTACCTTTGTAATCACACCAAAGGTGTCAAAGTTCCGCAAAAAATTTGCGGATAAAATGAAAACATAAGGGTGTTTGGGTTTCGTAAACTGACTTAGTTTAGGAAATAAGCTAAGCCCCTGTTTTATTCTTTCCTGAAAATTTCTTCCTACCTTTAGTACAGCAATTCATTTTCAATCCCTATCTTTTGTTTTTTAACTGGGATGAACCGCCAATTATTATTGGGGTTTTAATTGGTTAGTATTAGGCAAGGATTATCAAATACAAGGATTTTATATATGAAGTTAGGTGTACTTAAAGAGAACACGGATCAGCGCGTAGCCGTTGTGCCTGACACGGTACCCAAATTCCAAAAAATAGGAATTGAGGTGCTTGTCGAGAAAAATGCCGGTGCCGCTGCGCAGTTTTCAGATGCCGCTTATCAGGAACAAGAAGCACAAGTCATGGATCGGGCTGAGGTCATCAAACAGGCTGATGTCATAATTTCTATTCACCCACTATCCGCCGAAGAACGTCAGTCGATTCGTACTGAGCAGTGGCTGATCAGCCAGTTTGAACCCTTTAATGACAAAGAAATCACACCAGCTCTAGAGAAAGAAGGCAGAAACGCCTTCAGTCTGGATATGATCCCCCGGACTACCCTGGCCCAGAGTATGGATATACTTTCCTCCATGGCTTCCATTGCTGGTTATAAAGCCGTGATCGAGGCTGGGCGTTTATTGCCGCGGTATTTCCCCATGATGATCACGGCCGCCGGAAGTATTAAACCAGCCAAAGTACTGGTTTTGGGTGCCGGCGTAGCTGGCTTACAGGCCATTGCCACGGCACGCAGGTTGGGTTCCATGGTCGAAGCCTTTGACACCCGGACAGCCGCCAAAGAAGAAGTTTTAAGTCTCGGTGCAAAATTTGTCGAAGT
>DATFKA010000138.1:0-16766 GCA_035268885.1 Saprospiraceae bacterium | reverse complement strand
CTCTTGCCGCTGACCGTTCTGCTTACGCAAAAAGTACCCGTTCTACAGTCAAACCGGGTACTGCAAAACCAAAACCTTTCTTACGCTATCCCGCAATTAATCTGCCTGGCACTTTTACTGATGAGCATCGTAGGATGGTTAGCAAATCCATATGATCCGTTATTGCTACTTATCCTCTGGGTAATGATGGGGCTTAGCTTGTTGACATTTGCCAACAGTCCGATTATAGGGTGGATAATAGTGGGGATTTATGTTTTGACAGCACTGGTCACTATGCCCTACTTCAATCATAAATTACTGACGGTGGGAAGCCTATACGGCTTATTTTTCTTGTTTACACCAAAAAAGCATTCGCCGGATAAAAAATGGTGGCCACATGCCCTTTGGGTATTACTTGCCGGAGGCTATCTAGCCGCTACCGGCTCACCGGCCACGCTAGGGCTGCTGGCCATTACAGCTGGCCTTTTGTGGCTAGGAACAACACGACGGGTAGCAAAGGGTAATATCATTGCGATGATAGCATCTCTGGGATTAACCATTTATTTAGGTATTGAGCAATCATTCCTCGCTATGGCTACCGGTCTTTCCATTGGAGTGTTTATCGCCACGCTTCAGCTAAAGTCCTTAAAAAAGCATCGATACACTATCTCGTTCGGCTTAGTTACCGTGATTGGTATTTTTGCCCTTTTACAGGAACAAATATCATCCCCGACTTTACCTACAAGTCAGGTAGAAACAGTAACCATACAAATACCCGAACCGGTTGAAGACCGAAACAGACGTACTTTAGAGTTTTCGGAGAACCCCCTCCCTTTTCAGGCAACTGAAAAACGACTGCCTACGGCCCTAAATATCACGCAGCAATACTTGCAATTACTGGTATGGCCGGCTCCTCTACGTTTTTATTACGGATACAACATGCTTCCCATTCTAGACTGGTCATCCCCTAAAGTATGGGGAGCGCTGTTTCTGCTGTTAGGCCTAAGTGTACTAACCCTTTCGGCTATTTTTTGGGATACCTGGGTAGCCTGGGGTGGTATCCTTTTACTCCTTAGTCTCGCCCAATTTTCCAATTATCTAATCCCACTGCCCGGCATTATCGGCGAGCGCTTTTTGTACATTGGCTCTTTAGGCTTTATCGTTTTAATGGTACAACTTTCTAATCTGGCTATACAGAAATGGCAGTTGGTGCAAAAACAGCGTTTTAGGACGATAGGGGTTTTGCTGAGTGTGGGGTTGATCGTTGGGGTATCGCTCTATGTAATAAAAAGAAATCAGCATTGGAAAGATAGACTCACGCTTTACCAACACGACATAACGCACTTATCACAATCCGCGAAAGCCCAACAGTTGCTAGCAGCGGAGCTACTCAAAAAAGCGGAGGAAGTCGCGGAGGAAGCCCACCGTACTATGCTATTGAAAGAAGCGTCGAAGCACTTTAAAGCCTGTGTAGCTATCTATCCTAATTTCCCTTATGGTTTTTTTGATTTGGGGACCACGCAGATGAAATTGGGTAACTATGCAGAGGCACAACAATCCACAGAGCGGTCTTTAGATGTCGATGTTTATAATCCACAGGCGAGATTTCAACTAGCTATGATTCACGAACTCCAAAGCGAGTGGCTACAAGCTGTTGACGATTACCAGATGACGATTACCAATCATCCCGACATGCTGGAAGCTTATTTAAATTTGTCTACCTTATTATTCCGTACAGGTGACGTTCAAGATGGTTTACAAATCGCCTACACCGCTTTAGAGCGTTGGCCAAATTCACTGGCATTATTGACGAATATTGGCAATGTACTAGCGAGTCAGCGCCGCTATACCGAAGCAGCCATTTATTTCACTCGTGCTTTACAACAATCGGCAGGAGAAAGAAGCCTGATTGAAAAAATCATCTTTTGCTACCAGCAAATTAACAGACCTGATCTGGCAGAACCCTATTTGCGAATGCTGCAATGATTATACATTTAAGCGTAACTTTGCCAGCCAATTAATCGCATAAAACAATGGGAGCTCTCCGGAAATAAACAACCAATATCAGTCTTATGAAAAGAGCAGTAGTGCTTGGTGCAGGTGGCTTTATCGGCAACCATCTGGTGAAGCGACTTAAGTCAGAGGGGTATTTCGTTACTGGCGTCGATTTAATCCATCCGCAGTTCGGGACAACTGAGGCTGACACTTATCTCATAGGTGATCTGCGCAAAGAGACAGTCTGCCGAAAGGTATTATCAAACAGCCCCCATGAGGTGTACCAGTTAGCAGCGGATATGGGTGGCGCAGGCTATCTTTTTACAGGTGCTCACGATGCCGATGTCGTCCATAACTCAGCTTTAATCAACCTGCATATAGCAAAGTGGGCTACTCATTTCAAAGTGGGTAAAGTTTTTTATTCTTCTTCGGCTTGCATCTATCCCAAGCACAACCAGACAGACCCTAATGACCCACGTTGTTACGAATCCTCCGCTTACCCTGCTGACCCCGACAGCGAATATGGTTGGGAGAAGTTGTTTAGCGAACGTTTATACACCTCCTTTCAACGGAACTACGGCCTGGATGTACGAATCGCACGCTTCCATAATATTTATGGTCCGGAAGGCACCTGGATGGGCGGCAAGGAAAAAGCACCGGCAGCTATTTGCCGGAAGGTTGCTCAGGCAAAGGATAGAGAACAAGTTGACATATGGGGGGATGGCCTGCAAACGCGTTCCTTCCTCTACATAAATGATTGTCTGGATGGTATCCGTCAGCTAATGGAAAGCGATTTTACTGGTCCTTTCAATATTGGCTCAGAAGAAATGATCTCTATCAATGACTTCACCAAGATGATTATTGAGCTATCGGGAAAATCCTTACGTATTCGACACATTGATGGCCCACAAGGTGTTCGCGGAAGGAATTCGAACAATGATCTGATCAGTAGGCAAATAGGCTGGAGTCCCCGCTATTCATTACGGGAGGGTATAACTCATACTTATCGGTGGATAGCAGCGCAGGTCAGGAATCATCAAGAGGCCCTGGCCGAATAATAGATTAAGCAATTATAAGCTTGTGTAGAATGGACATTAACGAATTTATTTCCTATATAACCGAAGAGTTTGAAGGTGAATCACAGCAAATTACAGCGAACACTCCTTTTAGATCGCTTGATACGTGGAGCTCTATGCAAGCCTTGATTATAATCGCCCGTATCCACGAAGAATACGCAGTGTTGCTATCAGAAGATGACTTACAGCAAAGCCAAACCTTTGTTGATTTATACGAGCGCGTCTTAGCCCTCAAATAGGCCAGGCAATCTCTATTCTGATATGTTTGCCCTTGATCTTTTCATTCCCAAAACTTCATAAATTGGCTAATCTATCTGTAGTAGGCGTTGACATCCAGGCTATTGCTGCTGCCGTACCCCAAAAAACGGTATCTAATACAGATGCTATCGTATTACAAACAGATCAGGAGCGACAGCATTTCATTAAGAACGTGGGTATTGCTCACCGACGGCTAGCCAGCAAACAAATTACGGCTGCCGATTTATGCCAGGCTGCTGCCGAACGAGTCCTGCAACAACTTGACTGGGACAGGGAAGAAATTAATGTGCTATGCCTTGTCACCCAAACGCCAGACTATCTCACGCCCTGTACAGCCACCTTGCTACAAGATCGACTCGGGATATCCCAAAGCTGCCTCTGTTTTGATATTAACCTGGGCTGCTCAGCTTTCCCCTATGGACTGGCAACGGTGTCGAGCATTTTGCAGGCTATGCCGGGTGCTAAGGGGTTGTTATTAATCGGAGATAAATCCAGTCAACTGGTTTCCCCAACGGATAAAAGCACTGCCCTACTTTTTTCAGACGCGGGGTCAGCAGTAGCTCTGGCCAATACAGGAAGCACTCATCACATGCATTTTGGTCTATTCTCCGATGGTAGCGGCTACCAACATCTGATGGTAAAAGGAGGCGGCGGACGACACCCCGTCGATACCAATTCCTTAAAAATAAAAAAGATCAAACAAGGCATTGAACGACACGAACTTCACCTCGAGATGAATGGGATTGCCATTTTCAATTTTGCGATCAAACAGGTACTTCCCACGGTGAGGCAGCTCCTGAAAGACCAGGATATAACCGTAGAAGCAATCGACTTTTTCGTTTTTCATCAGGCCAATCGGATAATTAACGAATCCTTACGGAAAATGCTGAACATTCCGAAAGAGAAATACCCCTCTGTCCTGCATGAGTTTGGCAACCCCAGCTCTGCCTCTATTCCATTAACTATTGTTCAACAGCTTGGCACATCGTTGGAGCATGGCTCCTACCAGTTACTGGCTTCAGGTTTTGGAGTAGGTCTGTCCTGGGGAAATGTGTTGTTTACACTTAAAGACCTGCCGGCTATACCTTTGATAGAAATTTCTGAATAATCAACTTATGCAGCCCTGCCAATATTCTGTCATCACTACAGTCTACCAGACATCTGCCTTTTTGGAAGAATTATTGGCACGCATTCATCAGGTCATGAGTGCACAGCAACTCGACTATGAAATCATTTGTGTGGATGATCAGAGTCCAGATGACAGTTGGCCCATGCTAAGGAAGATACAAGCAAACGAAACGTACCCACTTCGGTTAATTCGTTTGGCACATAACCACGGTCAGCACCGGGCTCTACTCTGTGGGCTACAAGCTACGCGAGCCATAAAAGCGGTAATCGTACTCGATTCTGATTTGCAGAACCCACCGGAAGAGATTCCGAAACTTATTCGCACCTTCTGTGAACAGCATCCTGGAGTGGTATATGGCGTATCGGACAAAAAACGACAGACTGCCTGGCGCAATTGGGGTAGTCGTATTTTAGGGCGATTCTTAGAGCGCCAGGGAGCCTTAACGCCACATGCTTCTCCGTATAAATTGATCAGCCGCGAACTCGTTGATCAATTGGTCAATGCCCAATTTGAGTACATTTTTCTGGACGCTATGATTAGTTGGTACACCAAAGATGTGATCAAGGTTAAAGTAGCTCATGAAGAGCGCACTCAAGGTAAATCCAGCTATAAAATAGGTAAACTACTGCAGATGACGCTACAGATCCTCATCAATTACACCGCGCTACCTCTACGAATTATGACCTACGGAGGCCTTGCCACAGCCTTGCTGTGCTTTGGGTTAGGCATTTACTTTATCATCAATAAGATTTTCTTTGCTGTGCCACTAGGTTTCACAGCCACCATCGTGATGATTACCTTTGGGCTTGCGGTTATTATCTTTTCACTGGGTATTATCGGTGACTATATCCGCCGGCTGTATTTTGCCCAGTTGGATAAACCTAATTTTTACATCCAAGAAATCAGCGAGTGCAACTACGACAGTATGGATTAGTCCTGGAAAGCCTGCGTCCTGCTTATCTGGAGCTACTGCGCGAGTGGCGCAACGCACCAGACATTAGGCAGCACATGGAGTTTCAAGAGTACATTAGCCCAGAGATGCAGTCCCAGTGGTTTAAGCGTATACACACTATTGAGAACTACTACTTCGTAATTTTAGTCAACGATCGTCCTGTCGGCCTCATTCACCTTTCCTCCCTAAATGATCAGACCGGGCAAGCGGGCTTGTTCATCGGCCAACCCAGCTATCAAGCATCTACCGTTCCTATCCGGGCCTCGCTCTGCCTGCTTGATTTTGCATTCAACCACCTAAAGCTCGGAAACGTAAGGGCCAAAGTAAAGAGAGACAACCTAAAGGCTATTCAGTATAATAGTGCTCTGGGTTTTAAAGCCTGGAAAGCCACCAAACATCCCGATTTTCAATGGATGAGAATAACGAAACAAGAGTTTGAGCGCCAAACGCTCCCCTTGAAAAGGGCAGCAGCACTATTGGGAGAGCCTGACTTTCAGCTGACCATAGAAGAAGACCAAGCATTAGACCTCAAAATTAAAGCCGATTTGCAACGTAGGCACGCCACTCTAAGCGGAGATTCATAAAGGTGAAAAGAGAAGGGTTCTTTACCCAACGCCAATATCGTTTCAGCAGGGGTAGCTCGGCATATGGAAACCTCCGAATATCGAAATGTGACCAGAGATGCTCGTCCCGAATGTGGCGAAAATTGTTCCGGTTATGCCAGTAATATTCCGGGTCGTGCGGCGGCATTACTTCCAGCCCGATATGAAAAGTCAAGTATTCTCTGTCAATGAGCTTGGGGTGTTGCGCGAAAGCAAAAAGGTGATGCGCCAGGGTAACGCCAATAAAAGGTATGCCAACGCAGATCGTCCCTAACTGGAACCTGGTATACAGCTCCCGCCGGAAGACGAAACAATCAAAGCCAGGGTGTAGCAGTCCAGGGTCCTTATAAATTGCGGGCAAGTCTGCCGGAGTAGTATAGACCGCAGGTAGGCGGCGACGGTTGATGATAAGCGCATCATGGCCTTGATCCAACCATTCTGCCACGCGAAGGTAAAAGTTGGGCAATAGGCCGATATCTACATTAGTATAAATGAGGTAGGGACTATCTGAATTTGCGTATAGCCGACCGATGATATCCGCTATCAAGGGCAGCTTCCGGGGGTGGGTAAAAGACCGAATGTCCAGTATAGAACGTTCTAAATCGGGTACTTTCGTAAAATACTCTGGAATGATCGGATGATCTTCCGAATATTGAGTGGTTAATAGCCTGACCTGTATATCGTTCTTTTCTGCTATCTGCTGTGCCTTTTTCATACTGGCAAAAGTGATGGATTGGGCTTGCATCAACTCGTGCTGCGGAGGCAACAGTACAGGGTTGATAATATGCGTAAAGTCTTTACGTGCTTTCATATGATACCTCCAAAAGTAAGTATTATGTAGTTGATACCGCCGTTTCGTACATGCACATTATGGCAGAGGATGATAGAATTTTTCTACCTTTAAAAAGTAATTCTTGCCTTATGTGTCTGAATCTATATCTATATGCTTAGGAAAACATTTCTGGACCCCGAACTCGAAGCACGATTCCAAAAAGATGGTTATGTGATCGTACCTTTCCTTTCTGAAGAGGAAGTTGTCCGTCTCAAACAAGCGTTTTTTGACCTGCTTCCGATGAGTGGTGGTAATATACTAGCTGGAGAAACCGGTGTCGATTTAGACGAAATCACTTATGATTTCACATTCATCGATAAGAACCCAGACTTTAAAAGGAAAGTATTTAAGATTATCGCTGACCACTTCCAACCCCATGCCGATCGATTGCTCAATCAGTATCGGCCTATCATTGCTAATTACATTCGTAAAAAAGAAACCGGAGGGGAAGTACCCTTGCACCAGAATTGGGCTTTTGTTGATGAGACTCAAGCAACCTCTGTTTCTATATGGTGCCCCTTGGTAGATAGCAATGAAGAAAATGGAACGCTACAATTGGTACCTGGCAGCCATAAGCGTTACGGGCAGCATAGGGGGCCGATGGTCCCCTGGGAACTAGAAGGCATCAAAAAAGAGATCATTGACAAATACCTGGTACCCGCCAATATAAAAGCAGGACAAGCTGTAGTGCTAGATGACAGTATTGTCCATTACTCTGCGATCAACAAGACGCAGCGCTTGCGCCTGGCGATTCAATTGATCATGCTGCCAGAGAAGATGCCCTCTATCCATTACCATTTGGATCATCAGCAATCAACAGATCAAATACAAGTATTGGAAGTCGACCATGACTTTTACATGGAATTCAACCCCTGGAAGAAGCCAGAAAAAGTAAAGCGAGTAGGTACGGTTCCCTTTACCCCCAGGCAATTGACGGAAAAAGAATTTGCCAATCAGCTCTTTCGGCAACGCTTTGATGAGCGACCCCCAAAAAGAGGGATGTTAAATCGCTTGAAAGCGCTATTCAATTAATAGACATGAAAGGTCTACTTTTTCAAGATAAAACGTTACAGGATCAATTTGAGCGTGATGGCTTTTTGATTGCCCCCTTTCTATCGACAGATGAGGTAGCACAATTGCAAGACCACTATCAATTGAATTTCTCAGAGCGTCCCTCCCACTTTTACTCTAGCACCTTCATTGAGGATGCGGAACGTAAAAGATCCATACACCAGCCCATTCAGCAACTGCTACAGCCCAAAGTCAACCAATTATTCACAGCACATCAAGCACTTGGCAGCAGCTATTTGGTGAAGCCGCCGGGGGGCGCTGGTAAAATGCAGGTACATCAGGATTGGACAGTGGTTGATGAAAAACGCTTTTGTTCGCTTACCGTTTGGGTTCCATTAGTCGACACAACCCCGGACAATGGTGCTATTCGGGTACTGCCAGGTAGTCATCGATTTTTCCAACAACCCCGCGGCCCCTCTATCCCAGTACCTTATGAGTCGCTTTATGAAAAGATATGGCCGCAAATGAAAGTACTGAAAATGAAAGCCGGGCAAGCTTTTATCTTTGATCAAGCGCTTATTCATGCCTCTAATGAAAACCATACGGATCAGGACCGGATTGCCGTCACTTACGGCTTGATACCCGAGGAAGCACAACTTCGGTTCTACCACTTGAATGAAGCAAAGAAAGTAGAGGAATACGAAGTAGCTACTACCTTTTTTCAAAACTATACCACCATAGGCCAACGGCCAACAAACGGCAAATTGGTCGCAGAGCACTCTATTAATTTGGCCTCCGTTTCCGAAGCTGTTTTACAACAAAAAATCAATCAATCCAAAAAGATGAACCCCATATTTCAAGATCCAGGTATGCAAGACGAATTCGAGCAACAAGGTTACACAGTGAAGCGTGTTTTTAGCTCAGAGCAAGTTGAAGAATTGCTAGACTATTTTCATTCGCTTCCCCTAAAAGACCAGACCGGCTATGGTTTCTATGTCAGTATGGACGACCCGCAACGGGAAATGGTCAACGCCATCACAGACACGCTTTTTGAAAAAGCCATTCCAAAGGTCATGCCTCACTTCAAAGCCGCCAAGCCCTTTACCGCCGCTTTTGTCACCAAAGACCCTAATCCACAGGGTGTAGTACCGGTGCATCAAGACTGGACTTTTGTAGACCAAGAGGGAGTATATTACTCCGTCAACTGTTGGGTACCGCTGGTAGATGTTACCCTCGAAAACGGCGCATTGGGTGTCATTAAAGGCAGCCATCGCTTCCTGACGGATGTACGCCCCTCCCCTTCCCCACAAGTCGTTTCCCCTTTGCGTGACCACATGTTTTCTCTTTTCCCATACGTACAGCTCGTTGAGCTCAAGGCTGGAGAGGCTATTTTCTTTGACAACCGCACTTTTCACGCTTCTCCTCCTAATGTGACCGATGAGCAACGGATCGTGATCGGCATGGGATTCACTCATGAAGATGCTCAATTGTGTCATTATTATATGAAGCCGGATGGTAAGCAACAGGAACTGCTGAAGTACCATATCGATACCGCTTTTTTCAGAAAGTATAATAATGCGCTGCTGTGTCAAATGTATGATGCAGGCAAAATTATTGAGGATTACCCCCTGGTAGAGAAATTGCCCTATCAACCGCTGCAGTTGGATACTGACAAATTGATCGAGCAGGTAAAAGCAGCCGGTAATACCATGAACCTGCCCCTCATCGAAAAGCTGGCTAAACTATTCAATTACAACATGGACGGCTCGAAGAAAACAAGCCATAATCAAGCAGCAACTTCACAGCAAGCAGCGCCCCCTACGCCCGATGAACGTAGTTTTTGGCAAATTTACACCCTCAGAAATATTCTGAAGGAGGTGCGCTACCGCCTGTTTGACGTGTACACACCCATGAATATTTTACGTGAAATCCGCTACCGCCTGACAGGTAAATAGAAAAACTATGATTGAGTTTCCAAAGAAGATGCGAAAGGTGTTTAAAGATGAAGCCCAGCAGGCTAGCTTTGAAAAAAATGGCTATGTAGTGGTGCCTTACTACAGTGAGGCAGAAATTGCGGAGCTGTTGAAGCTTTATGAGCAACTCCATCCAGTAGAGGAACAGGGCTTCTTTCCAAGCACGTTCTCCAAAGACAAGCACTATCGGCAGGCGGCAGATCACGAAATCCGCCGCATTGGCAACCGCAGTATCAAGAAGTACCTGACCGACCATCAGGTCGTCTGTGGAAGTTTTATCGTCAAATATCCTGGACCGGAAAGTGTTATGAAGGTACATCAGGATATGACGCTGGTTGACGAATCTGAATTTACCGGCATTAATATTTGGTGCCCGTTGGTGGATCTAACCGAAACAAACGGAGTACTCTATGTACTAAAAGGCAGCCACCGCCTCATGCCTACGTACCGCGGTTCTACGATTCCCGGCATCTACGATGATGTGCAGGAAACAATCATTGACTTCATGAAGCCCTTGTACTTAAAAGCAGGCGAAGCGGTCATTTTTGATCAAAGTATCATCCACTACTCACCGCCCAACCTTTCGGAAGACATTAGGATTGTCACCAATACTTACTTCACGCATCAAGACGCTCGATTTCAGACTGCTTACTATGACCAAGAAAGCCACCGGGGGCAGGTCGAGCTATTCACTCAGGATGAGACCTTCATGACGGATTTTGAGCAGTTTGGGCTAAATATATACGACCGACCCCAAATAGGGCAAAGTCGTGGCCTGTTCGATTACAATTTTCCTAAGTTGACCGTTGCTGACCTGGAGCGAGTATATGGAAAACCGAAAAAACATCGGCCTGTCGCCCCACGTAAGGTGCCTGCCATTTTCAAAGACACGGAGCATCAGGCGTTATTCGACCGGCAGGGTTACATCACGCTGCCCTTTTTATCGGAAAAGCAGATTACAGAACTCGATCAATTTTTTGACGAAACCCATCCGCAGCTTCCTGAGAGCGGTTTTGTCTCCGATAGTTATTCCGGTGACTTTGGGCTGAAGAAAAAAGCGAGTGATAAGATTGTATCCGTTTTCCAATCCAGCTATGAACGCTATTTCCAAAACTACACCCCCTTCGGTGGCTCTTACCTGTATAAGATACCCTCAAAAAATAGTGATCTCGTATTGCATCAAGATTGGACCATCGTGGATGAAGAACAGTATGTAGCCCTCAATGTGTGGGTACCACTATGTGATATACACGCGGAGAATGGGCCACTCATGGTGTTACCAGGAAGCCACTACCCTTCCTTTCCAGTTTTGCGAGCCCCTACTCTCCCCTTTTTCTTTACAGGAAACGAAGAGGTGATCATGAAACACTTAGTCCCGTTACATGTCAAAGCGGGCGAAGCAGTGATACTCAATCAAAGTCTGGTCCATTACTCCCCTCCAAACCGTTCTGTCCACATTCGTAAAGCCATCACTGCGGGGGTAAAAACAAAAGGTGCCCCGATGATTTTTTATTTTTTTGACCAGAAAAAAGGAACAGCGGAAGTAGAAACCTTTGCCCAAGAGGACGATTTTCTGATTCGTTTTGACAACTTCTTTGAAGACATTTTCAAACGGCCCAAAACAGGAAAATCCCTGGGGTCTAAGCCCTGTAAAGTACCTCAGTTGGAAGCCCCTGCATTAGAACAAACTGTACAATCTATGCTCTTCCGTGCAGGATACGCCAGCGAAGCCCCTGAAGAAGCAGCGCAAGAAAAGCCATCTACCTCCCAGGCAAGCGAAGAACGGTCTTTCTGGGAAACTTATACGCCCAGGAATATCATGAAGGAAGTCCATTACCGCCTATTCAAAAAGCGGTAAGCGTCAAGCTGAGACAGGTTCTCCGATCAGGTGGCAATCAACCGTAGCCTCGCCAGGCAGAAGTGGCTGTTTCTCGATACCGTGTTTAGCGCAGAGCTGCTCAAATTGTGCTGCACTTATCGGCGGGTATTCATCCGCTACAAAACCTAACGACCGCCCTACATTAGGCCGGACATGGCAATCGATCAAGAAATTCGGGTAGCGGAGTAAAAAATCGTCATCGTGCTCAAGGAGTTCTATGTCCCCATTTTCGACAGTAGAGTCTTTGAAGCAGGTCATGACCTTGGCTTCTTTAGGGAATAGACCAGACATGACGACCACCCGGTTTTTGCCCGAGGTATTGGGTAATGAGTTGTGTAGAATGCGATTATCAAAAATTACGGCCTCTCCGGCTTTCACCGGCACCGGTTTGAGGTAAGCACGGACGGTATCCGTAATATCCTGGTAAGGCGGCGGGAAGGAAATCCCGCGGTAGGGTGAAAACCAGTGATGGCTTTTGGGGATAACACACATGGCCCCGTTGGTTTCGTCTACGTCTTCGAGTGGAATCCATAGCGACAGTGCGGAGTATTGGGTCTCGTCAAGGCCCGTAGTGTCTTGATGCAGGTAAAATTCGCTCTTCGGGCCAGAAGCTTTAATGATAAACGAATTGAGCACGACCCGGTAGTCTGTAAACCATTGATCCATTGTAGGCTGCAGTATTGCCTGAATAGCTTGGTGAATACGCTGCCGATAGTCAAAATCCTGCGAGTAAACGCTGTAGAACATTCCTCCCTCTTGCTCTGTAATCTGATGTTCAGCTTGGTACAGCACCTTCAATTCCTCAAGTTGAGCTTTGTCTAAGAATGGCCGCACAGCGATCCCTTGCTCATGGAGTACAGATTGTAAGTTTTCATCCTTAATAATAGAATGGGGAATCGGTTGCCAATCAGGCTTTTGACGTTTTCTTTGAAAAAAGCGAAGTAACTTCATGCCTTTAATTTAGGGGTTTAGAGCCAATCCATGTTAAATATATCTATAATTTTGGCAGAAAATCAAATCTATGCACGCCGCTGCGACAAAGAAAAAGATCTCACCTCAGCAACTCAGCTTTAGCAGTTATCTCAAACGATGCTGGGCGTATAGACGCTTCCTGTTCACGCTCAGCAGACGCGATATAAAAGCAAAATATGCCCAGACTGTTTTAGGCATTCTATGGGTGGTCTTGCAGCCTCTAACTGGATTGGCGATTTTCACCCTTTTTTTCCAAGAATTCATTCCTTTGGACACGGGGACAATACCCTATCCACTTTTTGCCTTTACCGGTATTGTAGCCTGGTATTTCTTTGCCTATATCGTGACTGCGGCGGGCAGTACTTTGATGGAAAATCAAGATCTGATCAAAAAGGTATATTTCCCAAAATTGATCTTACCGCTCACGAAGGTAATGCTTGGGCTTGTAGATTTCGGTATCACCTTCCTTCTGCTGATCGTAGGTGTGTTGCTTTCGGGTTACGGATTGAGCTGGGCTTTACTAAGCATTCCTTTTTTCTTGCTGCTGAATATCATTTCGGGCCTTGCTATAGCAATATGGTTGAGTGCCCTGACTTTGCAATACCGAGACCTCTATCATATTATCCCCTATTTGATTAACTTCGCCATATGGCTCACGCCGGTTTTTTACCCAGGGACGATCATCCCAGAAGCCTATGATTGGGTCCTATATATCAATCCAATGGCATTTGTCATAGCAGGGTTTCGCTGGGCGCTATTAGGGGATGTTATGCCTAATATATACTACTTGATTTCCTTGATTCCTGTGCTGCTCTTATGTACGACAGGGTTCCTTTACTTCATTCGGGTAGAGCAGAAGATGGTAGATATACTTTAAGTAATGATCGACAATTCAATGACAAGGTGAAGATATTACAGGAAGACCAACTGGATGAACAATTATTGGAGGATGGCTATGTGATCGTACCATTTTTTGCGGACGAGCAGATAGCACACCTACGCACTTTGTTCGCTCAACTACACACTGACCCTATTCAGGGTTTTTACGCCAGCGCCCATGTGCCTGACCCTAGTTTCCGCACACGTATCAGCGAGGAAATCCGAAGTGTAGCTACCCCGCTAGTCGAGCAGTATTTCACGGATGCTTTGGCGCTCGGAGGAACCTTTATCGCCAAGGCTGCCGGAGATGCGGGCATACTGCAGCCACATCAAGATTGGAATATCGTAGATGAAGAACAACATCGGTCATTCAACATTTGGATCCCCCTGGTTGATGTATCCAAAGAAAATGGGGCGGTAGAAATCCTTCCGGGTAGCCACCGCAAGCTACAGACTTACCGGGGTGCGAATCTGCCCAATGCCTTCGACGAGGTGAGGCCGCTAGTCTGGGCAGCAATGAAAACGCTGGAGATGAAAGCAGGACAAGCCTTGATCTACGACCACCGCTTAGTGCATGGTTCTGGCGCCAACCAGTCGGAGGAACTGCGCCTAGCGATTGTCCTGGGTACCATCCACAGGGAGGCTCCTATGCGGTACTACTATCAACGGGAAGGAAAGATCAACGAATATGCCTGCTCGCCGGCTTTCTACCTAGAGGGCAATCCCGGAGCAGGGCCGGGTGAATTGGAACTGCTGCGCCGACTTGATGTCCAAACCCCAGTTTTGGATAGCTCTCGTTTTCGGTCGGTCTACCTCGGAGAAAAACCCAAGGTACATTTGTGGGGGCGTCTGCGCTCTTTTTTTAACCTTTAACCCCATTCCCGCATGCTCATCTTTTACACACTTCTCGGTCTTTCCCTGCTGCTTAATGCCGTGCTCTGGTGGCGCCTGAAGAAAAACAAGTCCGTAAAGGCCCATCCAAAGCCCAGCCGCCCGGAACAAGTAGCCGAATTTTACGACCAGTACAATGACAAATTCCTGAAGACCTACGGCGAGATCATACAGGCATTCCGCACCACTGATGTCTCCAAGTTGCTAGACTACCAGATTGATGCTATTGGCTTGGAAAAGGGACAACGGGTACTAGATGCAGGCTGCGGCGTCTGTGGCCCGGCAATCTATTTCGCCCAGCAGGCGGAGGTAGAAGTCGAAGCCTTGACGGTTTCGCAAGAGCAAGTACTGCAGGCACAGCAGAGGATCGAAGAGGCAGGGCTAGTTGATAAAGTACGGGTGCAAAAAGGAGATTATCATCAACTAAGCGAGTATTTCCCCAAAGACCACTTCGACGTGGTCTATTTTTTAGAGTCCTTCGGTCATTCTTACGATCATAAAACAGCTATTGCTTCTGCTTGGAAGGTACTCAAGCCCGGCGGGGTCTTATATATCAAAGACCTCTTCCGGAAAATCGCCGTCTTGCCCGAACACGAAGCTAAAATAGACTACGAGATTGAACGGATCAATGCCGCTTACCGCTACAATATCGCCGACCTTTATGAGGTGCTGCACGTATTACGCCAACAAGGCTTCATCATTTCCCAACTCAAAACCATCGACCTTAAGCTGGAAGAGTTTGAGAACTTGACCATCTCCAATGATTTTCAGGAACTGACCGGGATCGCAGTCATTGACAATTGGGAGGATTACGTATTTCCAGTGGACTTCTTCGAGCTCAAGTGCTTTAAGCCCTGGTACGACATCAGCTTAGGCAATAGCCGTTACTTTTTGCAAAATCTCTATCACCTGAAGGTATGGGGCAAGGAACAAGCAGAGCTATAACTACTATGGAAGATAAAAATGCTACTCCCGTTCTTGAAGTCAGGCAGCTCTCCAAGCTTTACAACAAAGACCAGCGGAAACACGACTCTATAAGAGAAGAAATTGTAGCAGGGGTAAAAAGCATTTTCCGACCCAAAAGCATCACCCCTGGCGCCCATCAGTTCTGGGCACTGAAAGAGGTCAGTTTTGAACTCAACAGGGGGGATGTGCTAGGCGTCATAGGCCCTAATGGTGCCGGTAAAAGCACCCTATTGAAAATCTTGAGCGAAATCACTGCCCCAAGCAGCGGAGATATCCTCTACGAAGGGGAGCTGACACCCATCTTGGAAGTCGGCACAGGCTTTCACCCTGACTTGAGTGGCCGTGAGAATATTTTCCTGAATGCCGCGGTACTGGGCATGAGCAAGGCGGACATCCAAGCACGCTTGCCGGAAATCATTGCCTTTAGTGGTGTAGAAGCCTTTATCGATACTCCTGTCAAGCACTACTCTAGTGGGATGTTCCTACGCTTGGCTTTTTCCATCGCTTTCCATGTGGATATTGATATTCTGGTGCTGGATGAAGTATTGGCTGTAGGCGATGCTGCCTTTCAACGCAAGAGCTTCGACCGGATCCGAGAACTAGCTGCTTCTGGTGCCACTATCATTCTAGCAAGCCATACCAACCGGCAGATTTTTGAGCTGTGCAATAAATGCCTGTGGCTAGAAAAGGGACAAGTGCGGGCTTTTGGCAAGACCAAAAACATCCTAGGGGAATACCTGGAAGAAGTACTGAACGAGCAGATGGAAAACAACAAGCTAACAACCCAAAGAGAAAGTCAATATCAAAAGTGGCCAGCACCACCAAATGTGACAAGCACCGAGCACTTTAGCCTGCTAAGCCTATCGGTAACGGCCAAGGGCAAAACTCCTAAAACAACTATCTATACCAGCGACGAAATTGTCATTACAATCGGCATACAAAAAGACATTGGAGAAAGTAGCATGGAAGTGGGCATCCGTTTACTAAATGCGGAAGGTACACAGCTTATCCTAGACTCCTATGCGTTTCGTCCAGCCTACACTGGAGTCATCGTGCCCAAAGGAAGGTATTTGGTGCCAACCACCATACCCGCAAATCTACTGAATGAGGGGCTATACACGCTTAATATTATTTGTGGATACAATCAACGCTTGGAAAAAGAATGGCCTTACTTGCTAAAGTTTCGAATCCGCCTAGCTCCTGAGGAGGAAGAGCTAAATTGGACGAATTCTTCTTTATTAAAAATCCCGTTAAGCTGGGATATTTCTGATCTTGGGGACGAAGCCTCAATGTATAGTCTGACAACCCAAGATTCGTGAGACTATAGAATACTTTCAAAGAACATAGCAAACGATTCATCATGTTGAACTTG
>DATFKA010000137.1:0-20333 GCA_035268885.1 Saprospiraceae bacterium | reverse complement strand
GGAGGTGGTGAAAACCATTAAGAAGGTCGTCCCGTAAATTATGGCCGACCACAGGTAACTACTGTTTTCCCGTAGCGAGGCGTAGTAAATTAAGAGGGGCAGTCCGATCAGTCCGATCAATATCCCAACACCGTGGGTAGCGGAATTAGCAATTTCGGATTCTATATATTCGTCTTTTTTAGGGGTGAGTCGCATGGTTATATTTTGAGATGTTAGATTTCTAAATGTAGTGGGATACTCAATACAAAAAGTAACCTCTGGACGAAGTATTTAACGCGCTCTTACTTTAGAAAGGTGCCTACTTTCGATTAATTTCTAATCTCCAACAGTTTTGCGTTTAAGGCCTCCAGGGCATTAGCTTCCTCATTGGTCAGGGAGGCATCTAGGAGATTATTTTGTTCATAAGGATCATTGATTAAGTCATACATTACTTCAGTGCTATTATCGTCGATGATTAGTTTATACTGCTGATTACGGATGGTCCAGGAATTATTTGTTTCCGCATATTGAAATCCCCTTATGACCGATGGCTGAGAAAGTAAGGACTTAAAACTCTTACTATCGTGAATTTGGGGAAGGTCCAAACCCGCTATTTCGGAAATAGTGGCAAATAGATCCGTACCCGTTATTAGATTATCTTCTATACCCTGGCGGTTGAGACCTTTACCGGAGATAAACATGGGTACATTGATGCCACCTTGAAATAGTGTTCCTTTAGTAGTGTTAGAGGCGTAAGGTGTTTGTGCGGCATTTCCTGGGGTTCCGTTATCACCTATAAAAATAATGAGGGTACGCTCTCTTTCCGCCTGGGGGATATTTTCTAGTAATCTTCCGATTTGGAAATCCATCGCTTCGATTGCGGCAAGGTAATAAGGAAGAGGATCCATACCGTTAGCGTAGGTAGCCAGGTTACCCTGAGAATGCATATTTTCGGGTGGAGTATGGAAAGGGGTATGGGGCGCATTATAGGCTAGCCATAAAAACCAGGGTTTGGTCTGTGCGTTGATCCAATCGATTGATAAGTCGGTAAAAGTCTCCGAAATGTATTGGGTTTGCAGACTGCTTGCACCATCTTCTGTTAATTGCCATCGGTAGTAGTCATCAACAGCTCCTCTGATTAGACCTGCATAATAATCCATGCCAAACGATTCTGGGTTCGTGCTTGCTTGATTACCAGATAAATGCCATTTTCCCACAACAGCCGTGGCGTACTTTTGATTGGTGTTTTCACGGAGATATTTTTGTAAACTGACTTCCGATGGGCTCAGTATATCTCCGGCGGACAATACTCCTGTGTGGTAGCCATACTTACCTGTAATGATAGCCGCTCTAGTGGGGGTACAGGTGGGGTTAACCCAAAAATTTTGGAAGGTTAATCCATTGCTTTGCAAAGCATTGATATTCGGCGTTACCGGCTTAAGGACACCTTCCTGGTATCCATTGATGGCGTCTTTTCCCAGGTCGTCGGCGATGATGAGTAGTATGTTGGGTGATTCAACATTGTTTATGGTCATTTCGGCTTCTTCCGAGCAGGCAGAAAAAGCGAATAGACCACTAAATAGTAATGTAGAAAGGATAAGATTTAATTTTTGCATCAATGCTTTGTTATTGTGGCGTGCCTTTGTAGCAACCGATGTTATAGGGGAAATCATAAGTCCAATGATAATGATATAAGTCGATCATTTGCCCATCCCAAAGAACCGGATGTGTATGGCCATGGCACTCATCCAGATCGGCAGACGTGAGTAGCTCCCCATCTTCTCCGTAAGGCCCGTAAATACCAAAGCCATCAAGCATATAACCCATTAACGCGGAATGCCCGTGTTCATGTGGATGAATATGGTCTTGCAAATCCTCGGAGGGGAAATGGTAATGGTATCTTTCTGTACCATCGGTATGCCCGCCAAACCGATCCAGCATTTCGTGAGCCGCCGCATCTGTACCCAGGGTGGAGGCACCGTGATAGATGGCACTGCCGGATAGGGAGATACCCGAAGGTCCAAAACCTACACAACTGGGACTGGGCGCAATTTCGGGTAGTGCCGGTAAGGTATAATTGACGACGTGCTCGGAGATAATGTTGGGGTTACCGTCGTATTGGTAGGGAATACTGCCGGGCTCAATAGGGAAAACACCCGTGGGGTGATTGGGCAGGGCATTGCCGGTGATGATCCGCTTGCCATTACCATCCAGCGTGATATTGAATTCACTATTCCAGGTGACATTGCCCTGTACCTGAGGTTTGCGGGTGTAATCCCAGGTGCCATCGGCATTAGTCCAGTCGCTGGCGTCATTAGCACCGGCACCGTCGGCTGGTAGCCCACAGAGCCATAAAGAGAGAAAGTCCGGTTGTGGATTACCCTGGTTACGGATTAAGATATTGGTCGGTGCTACCCCACCAAATGGTAGGTTAGTGAGGTCGGTAGTGTTCGGTGCTTCCGGTTCAATATCCGACATAGGGTCCGCTTTCTCACAACTCATGCTGATAAGGAGACACAATAGGAATAAAGGGAATAATTTAGCGTAAAGCGTGGTCTTCTTCATGTTGCACAGGTTTTAAGCTTTGACCGGCAAGACTACCAAAGGTTTAAGATAGTGCAAAATTGCTGATTACCATCAACGAAGTAGTTTAAGGATGCTTTGAAGGCCAGAAGTAGATCTTTGAATCGCTTCTTTAAGGTAAATAATCCGCCATAAGAATGACCAATTAAGGTCCTGTAAGCTGTAACGGGATATTTGCTTTCAATAAAAGGGATTAGTTCTTGTTGGATAAATTTCCTGAAGTTATCGGCTTCCCCGTTCCTTTCGGGAAAAGACATGCCATACTTGGTAGTTATTTTTGAGGTAATCAGATCCCGGACTCTGTTTTTATCATTCGCAATCCCTACCAGGATCATATCGGGCGTAAAGCTACCACTGTAATAGTTTTGTACCTCGTTTACGGTAGGGAGTAAAACCTCCCCGTCCAGGATAAACGCTACCGGGTATTTCTGATTTTTCGAAAGGTCAAAACCGAGGGGCATTTGTAGATAAATGGTCCGGGATTCACCGAGTGTCTCGGAGTAAAGACTGTCGACGATGGCCACTTGCTTTAGGAAAAAGGGCTGTTTCCTGGATTGTCCGTTTACCAGGGAGTTAAGGAAAAGGAGTAGGCTGATGATTTGTGCTGGTTGGAAGCCAATTTTTTAAAGGACTGGCGAAGTTCTTTAGGGTCGATAATAATAGATTTAACCTACTTAGATAGAAGATAGCGTAAAGAATAAAGCCTTTCATCAGATTCCTGACTTGTACCGGAATGCCATCACACTCTATAAAATGCGGTGGTTGGACTGAAAGCTTTCATATAGATTTCGATTCAGATGCTGATTTTTCTGTCCCTATTCTAAACGACGAGTGGAACTTCCCATAAACTGGTCGAAGCGGCATTCAATGGGGCTCCATTAGTTCATCATCATAGACTAAAATTCAGGTTAAATGCTACAGTTAGAACTGATCAAAGGGGATATCACCACCATAGAAGTCGATGTAATTGTGAATGCGGCCAATAGCTCTTTACTGGGCGGCGGTGGTGTCGACGGTGCTATCCACCGGGCGGGCGGAGCGGCTATTCTGGAGGAGTGTAAGCAGATTCGTGCGCGACAAGGTGGCTGTCGGACGGGGGAGGCAGTGATCACTACGGCGGGTCGCCTGCCGGCAAAAAAAGTCATCCATACCGTCGGGCCCGTTTGGCAGGATGGTGAGCACGGCGAGCCCATACTGCTCCGCGCCTGCTATCGTAATGCGCTACGGCTGGCCGAAGCAAATGAACTCCGGACGATTGCTTTCCCGAATATTAGTACCGGGGTGTATGGTTTCCCGAAAAGGCAGGCCGCCGGGCTGGCGATCGCCGAAGTACAGGATTATTCTTCTGATCTTATCGATAAAGTATTCTTCGTCTGCTTTGATGAGGAGAACTATCAAATTTACCAGAAATTACTGGGCCAGTAGTCTTACGACACTGGCTCGTAAGAAGAAGCCAACTCCTCTTCTGGCGTACCTTCTTTACCAAACAAAGCTTTGACATCCTCAAGAACCAGATAAAAGCAAGGGACAATCACCAAAATAATGGCCGTGGCAAATACAATACCAAAACCCAGTGAAATGGCCATGGGTATGATATAAAAGGCCTGGCTGGAGCGTTCCAGAATAATCGGCGTTAAGCCACCAAAAGTGGTGAGCGTTGTTAAGATAATGGGACGGAATCTGCGTAGTCCGGCCTCGTGAATCGCATCGTAAGCACTCCGTTTCCTGCGGATACCATTGGCATAATCTACCATGATCAGAGAATCATTGACGACCACTCCGGTCAGCGCAATAATTCCCATCAAACTCACCAGCGACAAATCATAACCTAAAATAATGTGTCCGATGACAGCCCCCACAATACCAAAAGGAATAGCCATCATTACGATAAAGGGTTGGCTGTAGTTGTTAAAGGCCAAAGCTAATAGAATGTAAATGATCAACATGGCAATCGAGAATGTGCCCCAAAGCGAGGCCGTGGATTCACGCATATCCGCCTGACTACCTTCAAAGGTCCAGGTTAAGCCGGGGTAATCTGTCTGTAATTGCGGCAATACTTCGTCATTGATACTGGCGATGACCTGATTTACTTTGTTGGAGGGTTCTACATCCATACCGACGCTGACTATTCTCCTTCCGTTCCGGCGATTAATGGAGGTGAAGGCTTCTTTTTCATTCACTTTTACCACATCCAATAGAGGTACTTCCACGCCAGTCGGCGTACGTATAATAAAATCTTCCAGATTTCGAATGTCTTTGCGTTCTTCCCGTGGTAGTTTTACGCGTATTTCTACTTCGTTGGTTTCTCTGAGCTGCCGCATCGCCAGCGCACCAAAAAAGGCATTACGCACCTGGCGACCCACCTGATTGGCGGTAAGGCCGAGGTTGCGTCCCGCCGGAAGTAACTCAAAGTCAAATTGTTGCTTTCCACGGTTGTAGTTGTCGCTTACGTCTCGGGTATTCTCGAAGACCTCCATTTCCGCAACGAAGGCCGCACTGGCTCGCTCCAATAATTCGATATTAGAATGACTCAGGTCAACCGAAATGTCCTGTCGGTAGCCACCGGGCCCCCGTTCGGCCTCAAAGGTAATCTGATCTACCCCACGGATGTCGCCGATGTTGTCGCGCCACAAGCTAATCATTTCCCGGGCGGTCATCTCTCTTTCATCGGGTGGACGCATAACAATTTCCACGTCGATAAAATTTTGTCCCCGCACGTTGGTCTTCACGCCTTCGGCTACTTCGTACAGATTATGCTCTTCAAACATCTTTTGGGTGGAAGTAGTCACTTCTTTAGCTACTTCGGCCGCCTGGTCGATGGTCGTTCCCACGGGTAATTGTATACCTGCTTCTATCTCGTCGGCCGCTACCTCGGGCATTAAGATCATACCCATATGGTCACTCAGGCCGTAACCGCCGACCACCAAAAGTAAGGAAAGCGCAAAGCTCAGGGTGATGTATTTGAACCGCAGGCATAGATCGAGGAAGGGTCGATAAAATCGATCTACCAGCCGCTCAAAACCCCTGGCAAATCCCTTTTGGAATTGCTCCAGTTTTTGTGCGATACCTTTTTTAGGCTTGTTTTTGAGGTGGCCTAAGTGAGCCGGCAAGATAAATAAGGCTTCGATCAGCGAGAGCGCAAGAATCACAATCACAACGGCCGGTAGTGGCTGCCAAAATTTACCGGTCTCTCCGGGAATAAAAAGTAGGGGGATAAAAGCAATAATGGTGGTGACAATACTAAAGAAAACCGGGCGCCCCACGTCTTTGGCACCCTGAATGGCAGCCTGCATGGGACTCAAGCCCCGTTGGCGGTACTCGAAGACGTTCTCGCCAACTACGATGGCGTCGTCGACTACAATACCGAGTACCACCAGGAAGCCAAACATAGAAATCATATTGATACTCACGCCGATCATAGGGAGAATAATGACCCCGCCTACAAAAGAAATGACCATGCCCATCATCACCCAGAAAGCCAGCCGGTACTCCAAAAACAGAGAAAGAATGACGATCACAATGACGATGGCCATCAGTCCGTTTTCGGTAAGGAGGGAGAGCCGTTCTCGGTAATCTTCGGCACGGTTGCTATCAATGCGATAGTTGACACCGGGTGGAAGCGAAAAATCTGCCATGAGCTCCTTCACCACCTCTTCTATGTCGAGTGGGGATTGATCTCCTACTCGGAATATAGACATACTGATGGCCGTCTGCTGGTTAAATTGTCCGTGGAATCCCGTTTCTACAAAGCCATCGGTAATATCCGCAATATCCGCTAGTTTTATCCGGGTACCGGAGTTAGAAGTGGCAATGGTAATGTTACCAAATTCTTCTGCCCATTGCTTCCGCTCTTTCATGCGGAGTAATATTTCACCGGACTTGGTTTCTACCGATCCGGCCGGAACGTCCTGGCTACTTTGTTCGATGAGATCTGCCACCTGGCCCAGGGTCAGGCCGTACTTACGTAAATTATTAGAAGGTATTTCAACTCGTGTCTCATAGTCGGGGACATTTCCCAGGGCTACCTGCGTAATCATGGGTTGGGAAAGCAGGCGATTGCGTAGCCTTTCTCCCAGTTTTCTTAAGGTCCAGATATCAGCATTTCCGTAAAGGGAAATCTCCATCACATCCCGCTGGCGATCTTGCAACACTACCTCCGGCTCTTCGATATCATCGGGGAAAGTTCGGATGCGGTTGACCGCCTGATCAATGTCCTGAAAGGCTTTCATGCGGTCGGTTCCGGCTACCAGTTCAATACTTACTTCGCCGGAGCCCTCCTCTGCCGTTGAGACGATTTCTTTAATACCCTGTATACCGCGTACCGTTTCTTCAACCGGCATTAGGATACCCTGCTCCACCTCTTCGGGGGAAGCGCCGGGATAGGTGACGCTTACGTTTACAAAATCCAGTTGGAATTGTGGGAATACCTCTTTCTGAATACTGTACATGGTGTAGAGGCCACCCACGAGCAGCAGTAGCATCAGTAAGTTGGCTGCGACGGCATTTCGGGCCATGAATTCAATCATGCCCCTGCGCTTTGGAGTTTCCTGGTTATCTGACTTACTCATTGCTGTTGTTTTCGTTTTTGGTTTCTGTGCGTAGAGGTATCCCGTCGTTTACGGTACTTATATTAGTGGTTAGTACTTTGGCATCGTCTGCCAGACCATCAGCAATGTATACGTAATGGGCGTCGATGAGCTTTATGTCTACGGGCTTAATACGGAGTTTTTCGTTTTCCATTACCCAGACCGTTTGGTCGGTACGCAAATAATCCCGGTTGAGGCGAACGACCTCTTCAATTGGTTCCCCCTCGATTTCGACTTCTACGAAGCTGCCAATAATCAATTCGGGTTGATCGCGATTCTGTAAGTTAAGGGGATCGGGCGCTTTGATAAACAGCCGCGCCAGTCGCGTTTGCTCATCCAGGGCACCTACCCGGTTGGCCAAATAGCCACTTCGGCTGTCCCCTTCTTCCCAATCAGAGGTGTTTTTAATGGTCACTTTCGCGCCGGTTTGCCTTCCATTATCCGGGAAACGAAGCCATTTCAATTTTTTTACCGGCAGGCTGACTTCTACCCAATATTGCTCGATGCCTACCAGGCGTCCGATGGCATCCCCCTGATTGAGTTGGGAGCCCAGCGAAACATCCTGGGATATGATTTGTGCATCAAAAGGGGCGGTGATTGAAGTACGTTCTAGGTTTAACTGGGCTTGTGACAGGGCGGCCTCGGCCGCTTTGATGCGGGCCTCTACGGCTGATAATTGTGGCTTGCGTAAGATTAAATCTTTTTGATCCTGGGTGAGAGAATCCACGCCGATGAGTTTGAGGTCTTGTTTGGCAATTTTTTGCCTCCCCATTTCCACTTCCAAATCGGTCTTGGCTTGCATCAATTCGCTTTTACGCAGTTCGATCTGGTTTAGATAATCGGCGGGATCAATTTTGAGGAGTTCGGTTCCTTGTTTTACCATGCCCCCCGGTACGAACTGCGGATTACGTCGAATAACCTGTCCGCTCACCTGAGCACTCAATTGGATATCTTCCAGGGCTACTACGGTGCCAGTGGCCTGAAAAACGGGAGTAAAATGCCCTTTTTCTACCGAATCAACGCTGACCAGCATGGCTGATTCTTTAGTGGCGCCCTCGGTTTGGGCAGTTGGTTCGGTAGAGTAGATCAGGGCTACGGTGGCGACACCGGCCAGAATGATCAGTCCAGAAAACAGGGCTACTTTTATTTTGCTCATCGATTCGTTTTTTGTTCCCTTATCGTGGTGGTAATGCAAAGTCTCCCGCCAGGGCACGGTACAGGGATATTCGGATTTCGTATTGCTCTTGCACGGCTTCTAAAAGATTGCGCTGCAATTGCTGTTCCTGGTCTTGCGACAGCAGAACGTCGAGGTACTGGCTGACGCCGTAGATAAACTCGGTGCGCAATTGCTGATTGGTTTGCTGCGCTATGGTTAAGCGGTTGCGTAAAATTTCTAGTTGTTCGGCCTGGCGTTGTTCGTTGATCAAGGCACTTTCTACTTCCTGAAAAGCGGTTAAAACGGTTTGGCCGTATTGGTAAAGCTCTTGTTTTCTGACTGCTTCGGTACGGTCCACTTCTGCCTGTAGTCTTCCCCAGTTGAATAGGGGCGCAAATAAATTCGACCCTAAAGTATAGGCCCAGTTGCTAAATAGCTGGCTGTAATTGTTAGAGCGTGCCTGCGAGGAAAGATCAAAAGACAAGCGTGGGAATTTACTCTGAACGGCAACCGCCAGATCGCGGTCGGCAGCCATTAAAAAACGGTAATCGCGCTGCACATCTGGTCGGCGACGAATCAACTCCAAAGGCATACCCGTAGCGGGTGCAGGTGGAATCGGTGGCAGGCTATCGGCCAAAGTTATGTTGAAATTTTGGGGCGGTATGCCTAAAAGTACGGCCAACTGGTTTTCGGTTTGTCGTTTATCGGCTTCAAATTGAATTTTAAGGCTTTTACTCTGTTCTAATAATTGCTCTTGTCGCAGTACATCTACGCCCTTTACCTGGCCGGCTCCGAATCGTGCTTTAATGAGGGTGATCACTTCCTCGTTGGTGGCAATTTGTTGTTCAATTAGTTTCAATTGTTCCTGTATGACGAGCAGTCGAAACCATAATCGTGCGACGTCTGCACTGAGGGTCATAGCCGCTGCCTTGTAATCGAAGTAATTTCCTTCAACGCGGAAATCAGCGGCCTCTACACTGGCTTGAATCCTGCCCCAAAGGTCGACTTCATAACTGGCGGAAGCCCCAATCTGCGTATTCTCCCCTCCGGCAAAGTCGGGTTCCGGTCGGCTGATGGCCGTTTGGGCCCGAGCGTTTATTTCGGGTAATAAGGCGGTGGATTGCGATTTGCGTACGGCTTCTGCCGCTACAATCCGCTGGTATAAATTTCTTAAATCGAGATTATTGGTAAAGGCACTGTCCATGAGTTGGTTAAGGCGCTCATCTTCAAAACTCTTCCACCACTGATTGAGTAGGGTGTCGCCCTGGTTGGTAGAGAAGGCCTGTGGCTCTTCGATCGGAGGGGCGAAGTCGTTCATTTTGGGTGTGCAGGAGGAAAGGACAAAGAGCAGTAGCAGAAAACCGGGAAAACCAAGTTTCCCGGCAGAAAGAGATCTATTTGGCGGCTTGCATCCGATGGGTCTGAATTTAAAATTTTGAACCTGTGATTTACAGTAGAAGCCTTGAGGTGGAAAATTGTTCGGTCTCAGTGTACTATTAAGGTCGGGCCCTTTTCCGTAGAAAGTTACTTCAAATCCCCGTGGAATTGATTAGACTTTAATCTAAAAAATATTGAGCAGCCAAAATTAAAACAAGGCATACCCATTTAGGAGTGGGGCATTAACAAAGCATACAAGATTTACGAAGATATTTTGCTGCTCAGTGAGGCAAAATGCAGGCGATGCAGCGCATTGACAAGGCTTTTTAACGAAACTGGGCGGCAAAAGAACAAGTCGTGTCTATTGCAGTTCATAGCGCTTCAGTCTGTTTTTTAGCGCATCTAATTCGGCTCTTAGCTTCTCTTCTTTTTGCAATAAATTAAAGATCACATCAATGGCTTCGATATTGAGGTTTAACTCGTGATGTAAGCGGATCATTTTTTCGAAGTCTCTTATTTGGTCCTCAGGCAGGCAGGGTTCTTCACGGACTATTTCTACCTGGATTAGCCCATTATGCTCCAGGGCATGAACGAAGGAAAGCTCAATCTCATAGTGAGAACAAAGCGTCGTGACCGCAATTAAATTCTTTTCCATGTCACCTCATTTTTTGTAGTTCTTTGAATAGCTCTTTTTCTTTTTCGCTCAACTGGGTTGGGATTTTAATATGGTAAGTGATAATCAAATCTCCAAAGGCACCTTCTTTTTTGTACACCGGGAAGCCCTTACCCTTCAATTTGACTTTGCTACCATTTTGGGTCCCCGCTTTGATTTTTAATTTGACTTTGCTATCAAAGGTGTCTGTGGTGACTTCTCCGCCCAGCAGAGCTGTATAGATATCCAGATCTACATTCTTATACAAAGTACTTTTGTCTCGTATAAATGACGTTTGGTTATTGACCATAAACGTAATGTATAAATCACCATTGGGCCCTCCGTTTAATCCTTTACCGCCTTTGCCTTTTATTTTTATTACTTGTCCATCTTCCACGCCCGCGGGAATAGTGAGTCGAATATTATCACCATTAACCGTTAGTACCTGCTGGTGTGTACGATAAGCGTCTTTTAGGTCCAGGTGTAGTTCGGCATGGTAATCCTGGCCTTTAAATTTTGGATATTGGCTTCGCCCGGAGGATCGGCCTGCCCCAAACATAGATTCGAAAAAATCGGAATAGTCCTCTCCTGAAAACCCACGACTTTCCGTACTTCGGCGAGATTGTTGCTGGCGCTGCCTTTGTGCCTTTTCGAATTCTTCCCCGTGCTGCCAGTCCTTGCCATACTTATCGTATTTTTTACGATTTTCGGGATCGCCCAGCACTTCATTGGCTTCGTTGATTTCTTTGAATTTCGTTTCGGCTTCTTTATCACCCGGGTTGAGGTCTGGATGATATTTCCGGGCTAGTTTTCGGTAGGCAGCCTTAATTTCCTTTTCACTTGCACTTTTAGGAACGCCCAGCACTTTATAATAATCTATAAAATCCATGCTTGTTGGTTTGTCATTGTTTCAAGTCGACTTTTTTACCGATCCTTCTTAAACAACATTCATTAATGTGAAAGATACTAATTTTACCAGTATTTCGTAGCCATCCGCCTCCGGCGGGCGAAGGGAAAGAAGGGAAAAAAGAGCTGCCGTATTGGCTTTCAATGTGTTGCCAAGGGCTCAGTGAGGAGTTTTCAAACAACTTCATAGACTAAAAAAGAAAAATGCACTGCGTTCACATCATCAAAAGTGAAAAAACGGGAAGTCACTATTATGGGCATTCAAAAGACCTAAATATGCGATTAGAAGCACATAACAATGGTAAAGTAAGGTCTACTAAAGCAAACTGCCCATGGAAAATCCATTATTTAGAGGAAGTGCACTTTCCGAAGCTTTGGTGACTATGCGGTTAACCTGTTTTCAAAAATAGACCTGCAGGGGAACCCGCCTTCCAGGGCTTTGTATGACCTGGTGGCACTGGCTATTCTAAAAAACCCGGAATCGGGAATAAAAAAACTATTCCCGCTCCACAACTCGTTGATGGGAAGTGGCAGGAACGCCCAGACAATAATAGAACCATATTGATCTGGGAAAACTTTGACGGTCCATCCATCCTTGCTGATTTTTACCAAAGTGTTGATCAGGCCCATTAAGCCAAAATAACAAAACAGACGGGGTCAGTCCAAAGTGCTAGCGCTACTTCTTGTCATCTATCCCCCACTGCCAGGGTTTACACCATTGGGGTATATAGGTGTAATGTTCTGTTTTGACTTGTTCTTTATGAAAAAAGACAAAGCCTGCCCAGTACAGGTCTACCGTCAGACTGACCCGCGGATGCTTTTTAATCACCGTCCAGGCTTCTTGCATGCCCTGCGACCAGTAAATATCATCAAAAACCAGGACCGAATGCTCGTGAGTATAGGGAAGGCAGGTTTCAAAATATTCCAGGGTAGGTGCTTTGGCGTGGTTACCATCGATAAAGGCAAAGTCGAGTTTTCCCAGCTGTTCCAGTGCGCGGGAAAGGTTTTTTGCAAAGGGCCCTTCCATTAGCCGTAAATGCTTTGCCTCCATCCGATCAAAGTTCTGCCGGGCTATTTTAGCCAATTCGGGACTACCCTCCAGGCTAATCATAAGCGACTGCGGGTTCGCAAAATACTGATATAAACTACTTAGCCCTACCGAAGTCCCCAGCTCTAAGCGATACTCCGCCCCTAGATAATGAACCAGCCGAAAAAGCATGCGACATTGCCACTCCCGGGAGACCGAGTGGCGTACGATTCCACTCAGCTTACGAAATTGCCCCCTTTGTCTCTGCGAACCCGCTCCCAAATCTTCAACCTCAACAACCCGATCGGTCCTTGATAGCTGCTTGCGCAGCTCCCTAAGTTCCTTAAAAACATCGTAAGGCTGATTACCCTCGATTACTTTGTCGATTAGGTCCCTGACAAATGGATGCACTATACGGCGAGGGGTCTCCGCTCGCCAGTAATATTTCAATAATTCCATTTAAATGGATAAGGTATTGTTTATAAAACTACTCATTGGATTGCGCAGACGAGGCCATCAAGACCTACTCTGTTTCTACAAAAGGTTCGTTCCGTAGGAAGCAGGCACAAGAGCAGCTAAAGAGCACCCGAAATAAGTGCTTGATTTAATAATCCGAATAGGCCGTTGGATACAAGAAGTAAATATCAATATGTGAAACATTATTCTGATATTTATCCAGGGAGGACATTTCCTTCCACTCCGGTGCGTCAACAAAAGCCTGCCAGTGCTCGTCGCGGCTGGCTTGATTCGTAAAGGTAGTCATATACATCAGGTTGGGCATCTTAGGGCCAGATATAACATCACCGTAGAATACGGCATTGAATTCCAATTTATCAAACAAAACCACCTCCCCTCCAGCGTTGAACATATCTACCTTATTCTTGCCGTAAGTCTCGTTAGACGACTCGTAGCTACGCAACTCGTAGATGCGTTCTGATCGTGGTCCTTCCACAGCCGAAGCCCGTAAGGCCGGCATATCCTCAAAGGCTTCCATTAGAACGGACTCCACCCGCAGATAAGGTGGCTGATCGTGCTTGGCGCCCAGGTATTCTGCACCATCGCTTAAGAAGTCCTCATCTTGGTCCAATTTGGCTTCCAGCTCTGCAAATTCTTCCATAGAGTCGAAGGGAATCAACACAAAGGTCTTTTGTAGAGAGTCTACAGATTCCGGACGAAGTTTGAACACGCCTATCGGGGCAATATTCTGTCTTTTTAAGGCGGGCAGGAAAGCTTTCGCTAAAAAAGCATCCGTGACGGCTTCTTGCTCGGCATTTGCAAAAGTATAGGTGCGAAGTTGAAAAAATTGTTGCCCGGAAGCTTCCGTCACAGTGGCAGCCGGGCTTTCCTCCGTTTCGGTGGGTGTACAGCTAAGTAATAGGGAAAATACTAGATATATGGATAAAGCTATTTTGCTGATCGACATGGACTCTTTTTTTAGTTTTGAATGATCCGTATAGATACGAATTTTTTAGAAAAAAGAGGAATTGATGACTTTTGCTTTTCGCAAAAAAGATAAAAGATACTATCTTCAATTTCTGTTTAATTATGACTATTTAAAATATTATTCTGAAATATGAATCGATACTTGTTTTCTTTCTGTTTCGCTTTATTAACTACCAGTATGCTTTATGCACAGCCCCACGATTGGGAAAACCCCATGGTCTTTCAACACAATCGCTTAAAGGCCCACGCCACCTTCTACCCCTTCCCTTCCGAGGAAATGGCCATGGAAGGAGATCGGGAGCAATCGCCCTATTTCCACTCCCTCGATGGAGAATGGAATTTCAAACTTGCCCCCAACCCTAAAGATGTAGAGCCTAATTTTATACAGCCCTCCTTTAAAGATCGTAAATGGGATAAAATCAAAGTACCTGGGAATTGGGAGACCCAGGGCCACGGGCACCCTATCTACAGCAACTGGAATTACCCCTTCGAACCACTACACCCGCCTTACATACCCCACGACCAAAGTGAAGACATGCACAAAAGTAATCCGGTAGGGATGTATCGCACCCAGTTTGACATGCCCGCCGGCTGGAATGGAAAAAGAATCATTCTACACTTCGGTGGGGTAAGTTCTGCTTTCTATGTTTATCTGAACGGTAAGAAAATGGGTTATAATCAGGGGAGTCGGCTGCCAGCTGAGTTCGATATTACCGATGCGGTACAGGAAGGTTCCAATACCCTGGCAGTAGAAGTATACCGCTGGAGTGACGGCTCCTATCTCGAGGACCAGGACCACTGGCGCCTCAGTGGCATTCATCGGGAAGTATATCTCCTGGCCCGTAACCCGGCCCATCTGGAAGATATTTTTGTAAAAACAGAACTGGACAACCGCTACGAAGATGCCACCTTACGCATAGAGCCAAGCATGCACTTTCCTGAGCTGGATATGGTAGCGGGCTGGCAAATAGAAGCCCAACTCTACGATCCGGAAAAAGAGCGGGTTTGGGAGGAAGCCGCGATTTTTCCGATCAAAAACATAACGGATATTATGGCCCGCTACAATCAGCCTAATGGTGTTATGATGCGTCCGGCTATCACCAAAGCGGTAGATAATCCACTGAAGTGGTCAGCAGAACAACCTCATCTGTACCAGCTTGTGCTCAGCCTGAAGGACGAAGACGGGCAACTAATCGAAGCGACCAGTCAGCGGATTGGCTTCCGGGAATTGGAATGGGGTGAACGTGGCTTTCTGGTAAATGGCGAACCCATAATCCTCTTTGGTGTCAACCGTCATGATCATCATCCCGACATGGGTAAAACCGTCGATCGGGAGACTATGATTAAGGACATTCTACTTATGAAGCGCTATAATATCAACGCCGTACGTACTTCCCATTACCCCAATGATCCGCTTTTTTACGATCTCTGCGATGAATACGGCCTCTATGTCATGGATGAGACCAATATCGAGACCCACAAGTATGGAAGCCATCTTTCGATGAACTCCGCCTGGGCCGCCGCCATGCTCGATCGCAGCATTGGCATGGTAGAACGGGACAAAAATCATCCATCCATTATTAGTTGGTCCCTGGGTAACGAGTCTGGATCGGGGCCCAATCACGAGGCTATGGCCGCCTGGATTAAAGCCTACGATCCGAGTCGTTTCATACATAATGAGGGCGCCTTTAACTATGTTTTGGGGCTGTCCGTTGACGCGCCCTATGCCGATATCCTGAGCCGAATGTACTTTCCGATTGAGCGCATGGAAGCCATTCTCAAGCGCGACCCTCGGCCATTAATGTATTGTGAGTACGCCCACTCCATGGGGAACTCCACCGGCCACCTGTATAAATTTGCCGACGCTTTCCGCAAATATCCACGCTTTGTAGGTGGCTTTATTTGGGACTGGGTGGATCAGGGCTTACGCAAAACAACGGAAGACGGAGAGACTTACTTTGCTTACGGTGGTGACTACGGCGAGCGCATTCACGATGGTAATTTCTGTTTGAATGGCCTGATTTCGCCCGACCGGGAGCCGCACCCCGCTCTTTATGAGTGCAAGAAAGTCTTTCAGCCCATCAGCATGGAACTGAACGACGGCCGCCTGACTTTTACGAACTACCACAACTTTACGGATCTGAAAGAACTGTCTATTTCCTGGGAACTACTCAAGGATGGTAAGCTCTTCCAGCATGGAAAACTAACTGAAATTGCCCTGGCTCCCAACGAAAGCATTACCGTTCCACAGCCCGTTTACGCACCGGATAACGATGGCGAATATATTCTGACGATGAGCGTAAACCTAAAGGAAGAAGAAATCTGGGCCGATGCCGGTCACGAAATTGCCTGGGAACAATTCCACCTGACTAGCAAACTAATGGGTAGCCCGGCCGCAGAAGTACTGGACTTTAGAGAGACCCAAAGTAGTTGGGCCGTCAACAGTAATGGTACTGAGTTTCTGATTGATAAAGAAACGGGCCTGCTCGAACAGGTAACTAAAAGCCGTACCAACTACTTAAAGATGCCGCTGCATACCAATTACTGGCGGGCCACCACTGATAACGATGATGCCTCCGGCATTACGCGGGAGTATGGTGCCTGGAAAGAAGTGGGTCAGGAGATGAAAGTTCAGGAAATCAAGGTCGAAGCCTTTCAGGATGGACAGCGCATGACCGTTTTGCGTAAGCACCCGGAAATGGACATTGTGGAGCAAATCACTTACACTCCCTACGCAGGCGGACAGTTGGCAGTAAACACCCAATTGATGGCTGATCCGAGCTTACCAGATCTCTTTCGCGTGGGTATGCAAATGGCCATTGCTGAAGATTTTAATACGATCCAGTACTACGGTAAGGGGCCCCATGAGAATTACGTGGACCGACAACGCGGCGCCAAGATCGCTCAGTATGAGACCAAAGTAGAAGCGTTTGGTTTTCCCTACATCTATCCACAAGAAAACGGTAACCGGATGGATGTCCGCTGGATCCAGTTTACAGACCAGGATGGGACCGGTTTGCACATCTCGGGCGACCGAATCAGTGCCAGCGCCTGGCCATATACACAAGAAGACCTGGAAGCGGCCAGGCATACCATCGATTTACCACGTCGCGACTTCAATTTTATACGCCTGGATTACGGACAGACCGGACTAGGTGGGGACGATACCTGGACGCCAAATGCACGACCACACGAAGAGCATCTGCTAAAATCGGGTGATTATGCCTGGCAGTTTGTCTTAAAAATATTGTAAACATGAAGAACAGACGGTACTGCCTGGCGCTAGATCTTAAAGATGATCCGGAGCTGATCCGGCAATACGAATCTTATCACCAGCCCGATGGGGTCTGGCCAGAAATAATTGTGCATCTGCAACAAGTCGGTATTGACTTAATGGAGATCTACCGCACGGGCAACCGGCTGTTTATGATCATGGAAGTTAATCAGGATTTCTCTTTCGATAAAAAAGAGCAAATGGACCAAAGTAATCCAAGGGTTCAGGAGTGGGAAGCCCTCATGTGGACCTTCCAACAAGCATTACCCTGGGCAAAAGTGGGTGAGAAATGGGTCATGATGGAACCTATTTTTCAGTTTAAGGCTAGTGATTGATTTGGTCGTTTGGTCAATTTATTTATCAAAAATTACAATGAGATTCTATATTCAAAAAATTACAATGTTGCGGGTACATCATTTTTTTCTATTCCTGGTATTGAGCAGCTGTTTGCTGCATCCAGACCCGCTGGGTGCCCAAAGCCCTGATACTAAAATGCAGTGGTTCAAAGAGGCTAAACTGGGTATTTTTATCCATTGGGGCCTTTACGCAGTTGAGGGCATCGACGAATCCTGGTCCTTTTTTAATGGTTACCCCTCTCATCAGGATTACCTAAAACAAATAGATGGTTTTACTGCTGCTAATTATGATCCCGAGGCATGGGCAGCGCAGGATTTGGTGGGGCCTTTTGTAGCTGCTTTACGCAAAAAAGATATCAAGGTAGGATTGTATTACTCCCTGCTCGATTGGTCTTATCCAGACTATCCCAATCGGTACTGGTTTGATGGGGACTGGGAATACAGTGCCGAAGAGTGGCAATCAGAATCCATCCGGACTAAATTACTCCGGCAAATCCCTCAGGTGGTGATCAATTCTCGATTAAATAATCAAGGAGATTACGCCACGCCCGAGCAAGGTATGCCCATGAACGATTCCTGGGGCTACCAGAGTAACGACCACCATTACAAAACAAGCGATCAGGTAATCGAAAATAATTAATAAAAAAATAACAGCTTATGATATCTATTAAACGCTTACCCCTGATTCTTAGCCTACTGCTTTTTGGTTGCGCATCCTTATTAAAGGCACAGGAAGGCAAGCCGGCAGCCCCCATCTTCAAAGAGGGGGAAGCCCAGATCGTTCCCGCCTTTAATCAACCTGAAAAGTGGCTCCGTCATGACCTCTGGGTAGCAACCGATTTTGACACCGACGGGGATGGTCAGATGGACCGTATGCACGTCAGTGTGACGCGTCCGCCGCAGACCGAAGAGGGGCTCAAGCTACCCGTCATTTACGTAAGTAGTCCCTATTTTGCCGGTACGGCTGGTAATGCCGAGGGACTCTTTTGGGATGTACGGCATGAGCTGGGGGAAGTAGCCGGACCCCGTATCCAGGTAGAAGTCCAACGTCGTGGCGAAAGACCGATCATCTCGAATTCACATATACGCACCTGGGTGCCACGGGGGTACATTGTCGTTCACTCCTCCTCACCGGGCACGGGCCTGTCGGATGGCTCTCCGACCATTGGTGGCGACAACGAATCGCTGGCACCCAAAGCCGTTATCGAATGGCTGACCGGTAAGCGGGAAGGTTATACGAGCCGCGAAGGGAACGAAGAAGTAGAAGCTTTCTGGTCAACGGGGAAAATCGGCATGACCGGTACCTCTTATAATGGTACCATCCCATTAGCAGCGGCTACTACCGGCGTGGAAGGACTGGAGGCCATTATTCCCATTGCCCCTAACACCTCCTATTACCATTATTACCGCTCGAATGGCCTGGTACGCTCTCCCGGCGGTTATTTAGGGGAAGATATCGATGTATTATTTGATTTTGTGCAGAGTGGTGAGGAATCCAAACGCGCTTACGGACGCGCTACCTACCGCGATAAAGAAATGGCAGAAGGTATGGATCGCCAAACCGGAGATTACAATGAATTCTGGGCCGGTCGGGATTATCTAAATGATATGGCGCCCATGCAGGCCGCTCTGTTGATGTCCCACGGTTTTAATGACTGGAACGTCATGCCCGAGCACAGTTATCGCATTATTAAAGCCGCTAAGGAAAAAGGGCTGCCCGTACAAATCTTCTATCACCAAAATGGCCACGGTGGTCCCCCACCCCTGAGTATGATGAACCGTTGGTTTACGCACTACCTACACGGGGTGGAAAATGGCGTCGAGGAGGATCCCAAAGCCTGGATTGTACGCGAAGATGACGAGCGGGATGAGCCTACGCCCTATCCCGATTATCCACATCCGGAAGCAAAACCCGTCGAATTATTCCTAAGTCCTGGTGCGCCGGCCGCGGGTAGTCTGGGACTAAAGCAAAACCGTAGCGCCAGCCGGGAAACCCTAGTAGATAATTTTTCCTTCCCGGGGGAAGTTTTAGCACAAGCCGAATACACCAACCACCGCCTGCTCTACCTGAGCCCGAGGTTGCAGGAGGACATTCATCTATCCGGTCTGGCGGAAATGAAAATACGCCTGGCCAGCAGCCAACCCGCCGCCAATTTATCCGTCTGGTTGGTCTCTCTCCCCTGGAACGAAGGACGAGGGGCCAAGATTACCGATAATATTATTACCCGCGGCTGGGCCGACCCGCAAAACTACCGTTCGCTAACCGAAAGCGAACCGCTGAAACCTGGTAAGTTCTACGAGCTTGACTTTGAGCTGCAGCCGGATGATCAGATCATCCCCGCCGGACAGCAAATCGGATTGATGATCTTTTCCAGCGATCGAGATTACACCCTGCATCCTGATCCGGGTACAGAGTTGACCGTAGATTTAGGCGGGACGAGGCTTACTTTACCGGTAGTGGGTGGAAGTTCCGCTCTCAAAGCGGCCTTCAATACCGAAAATAAATAAGCTAAAGTGGTCTTGACCTGGCTACTAAAAGGCCCGGTAGTACTTGCTTACTACCGGGCCTTTTATTGAGCTCCACCGGATAATCTTTAGGTGAGTATCCTGCTTACTGGTATTTTCGTTCCAGGTATTGTAGGCGCCAGTCCATTTTTTATGGTAGCCAATTACCCACTAATCCGGAAATTTAATTTTGTCCGCGTAGGCTTTCCACTCCGCCAGTAATTCTGCATATTTGCCTGGGTATTCGGTCTTTAAATCGATCTGTTCTCCCAAATCGCTGGAAAGGTTATACAAACTAAAGCTATCTACCGAAAAGGGTTTTGTAAAATTAGTAATCTTCCAATCACCTTTCCTAACCATAGCGTTACCCCCGTGCTCAAGGGCAAAGACATATTCCTGATCATGGATGACTTTCTCTTTTCCGGTAAGGAAGGGCATCAATGAGATACCTAGTAATGGATAGAGCTTTTGGCCCCGAAAAGTCTCCGG
>DATFKA010000136.1:0-113496 GCA_035268885.1 Saprospiraceae bacterium | reverse complement strand
GACACATGACACATGACACATGACACCCGGCACATGACTACTCGTATCTAAGCGATTCAATAGGATCCAAGCGACTGGCTTTTACGGCGGGGTAAAGCCCCGAGATTAGTCCCACAATGGTACAGGTGATAAAGGCGATAGTAATCCAGAGCCAGGGGAAGACGAAGCTCCCACCTAAGCCGGCGCTGACGCCCACTCCGGCCAAAACGCCGAGTAGGATACCCACCACACCACCTAATAAGGAAATGACCACGGCTTCGGACAGAAACTGGAGTAAAATGATGCGGCTGGTAGCCCCGATGGCCTTGCTGATGCCGATTTCGCGGGTGCGCTCCGTCACGGAGACTAACATGATGTTCATTAGACCAATGGCGGCACCGACCAGCGTGATCAGGGCGATAATGACGGCAGCGGCGCGCAGGAAAAAGGTGTTTTCTTTGATGCTATCGATTAGGCCATCACTCTTGGTGATCTCGAAGTCATTTTCCTGAGCTGCTTTGAGTTTGCGGATGTTTCGTAAAACGCCGGTCGCTACGGCGATGGCATTATCAATTTGGGAGGCATCCTGCATGGCCACTAATAAGGTGTAATTAGTGCGTTGAGTACCAAAATAGCGCTTGCCGGTTTGTAGGGGGATCAAGACCCGACGGTCTTCATTTTGATTCATACTGGAACCCCTTTCTTCGAGGGTGCCGATGACATTGAGTTTTATATTACCGGCATTGATCGATTCGCCGAGGGCTTTGGTGTGGTTCCCATTAAAAAGTTCTTTGACGATATCGCTACCAATAATAACGTTTTGGGCCCCTTCCTGTACTTCGCGTTGGGTGAAGGCTCGTCCGGCCTGGACGGCAAAGCCTTTTGCATCGATATAGTTTTCGTCCACGGCAAAGATGAGTACGTTGGGGTTCGTTTCTTCTTCCTCGTGGGATATGGTAGCCCGACTGGTACAATTCAGGGAGACGGAGGGCCGGGCACCGGGGTAATCAAATTGGTCTTTAAAATCAGTAGAGACCGTATAAGTAAAAGGTTCTCCTCTTTTGTAGGTGCGCCCGCCGCGGTTGCTAGTGATGGTCTGTCCGCGGGGCTCTACTTCAAAAGTATTCGCCCCCAGGTAGGAGAAACTATCGTTCAGGGAATAGATAGCACTATCGATAGCGGTCAGGATTCCGACTAAAGCCGTAATCCCGAAAGCAATGATCATCAGTGTAAGGATAGCGCGCAGCGAATTATTTCGAATTGATCGAAAGGCCATGCGAACGGTCTCCAGTGGATTCATCTCATCGTTTTTAACTTCCCGACAAATGTAAGGAAGCCCGGGCGGAAGAAAGATTTTGTTCGATTAAGACAGATCAATGATAGACGGAAGTGGTTTATGCTGGATATTCGACGTAGTTACGGGGTGTTTCGTAAAGGCGAACCATCAATTCATAACGCTCATCCAGGCGCGCTCTAAGCTTTTGCCAGATGACGTAGCAGATGTTTTCAGCCGTGGGGTTTAAGTTTTTGAACTCCTCGGTGTCCAGATTGAGGTTTTTGTGGTCGAATCGTTCTTCTACTTCGGCTTTGATAATGTCTTTGAGTAGTTTCAAATCAATGAGGTATCCCGTCTCGGGGTCTACCTCTCCGACGACTTTCACTTCGAGTTCGTAGTTGTGTCCGTGGTAATTGGGATTATTACAGAGGCCAAAAACGGAAGCGTTTTTTTCATCTGACCATTCGGGGTTGTGTAAGCGATGGGCTGCATTGAAATGTGCTTTCCGGAATGCGGCAATTCTCATGTATTATTATTTTTATTCGAAACAAAAAAACAGGCACTTGGTTTGAAAGTCTTTCTAAAATCAAATCCACAGGTTTGTGGATGTCATTGCATTTGAGTATTTTTACTTTTAGGAAAGGTCTAAAAACAGGTGAAAACCAGTTTTTAGATAGAAAGTATATTTATCGTAGAAATATAAATGAGGTCCCTGGCTGATAGCTACGCGACCTACTGAAGTTTGAACAACTTCGATATATAATAGTGAAGTTTGAAAGTCTAACTGCTTAAACAAGTTGGGCAGCTATATATTTAAGGCGCTTCCGGGTTTATTTCGGCTCGCCCTACATTCGATAACTCCACCCTTGAGCCTTTTGGCTCTACACTTCTACCGGAATCATACTTTCTGTTGATTATTGAAAAAGTAATCTGCCTGGCCCTAAAGGCGTTATACCTAAAGGGTAATGAATACTTAATAATGCAGAAGCATGTTTTTTAAGGATATAAACGGTCAGCAAAAACTTGCCTCCCAGCTACGCTCCATGTGGAGCCACGGCCGGATGCCCCACGCCACGCTGTTGTTGGGGCCAGAGGGTTCGGGGAAACTACCCGTGGCCTTGGCAATGGCCCAGTATATCCTATGCGAGCACCGGGATGATCAGGAAGCTTGCGGTTCTTGCCCTAATTGCCACAAGATGAATAAGCGGATTCACCCGGATCTGCATTTTGTTTTTCCCGTGGTTGGTTCGAAGATGATCAGCGATCAGTACCTAACGCAATGGCGAGCGGCGATTGAAGAGAACCCTTACCTAAATTCCAACGACTGGCTGCAATACATCGGAGCGGAAAATAAGCAGGGTAATATCAGTAAAGAGGAATGCCTGGCCATCGTCAAAAAGCTTAGTTTGAAGACTTTTGAAAGTCGATCAAAAGTGATGATTATCTGGCGCCCTGAATTCCTGGGCAAAGAAGGTAATCGCCTCCTAAAGCTGATTGAAGAGCCACCGGAGAATACTTACTTTATCTTACTGGCAGAACAGCAGGAGTTGATCCTCAACACCATTTTATCACGGTGCCAGTTGGTGAAAATAAATGCCCTGTCGGATGCGGCGCTGATGGAAGGGCTGGCCCAACGTTTTCCAGACTTGCCAGACGAGCGTCGGGCGACCATCAGTTACCTGGCCGACGGTAATTTTAACGAGGCTATTAAAATTGCTTCCGCAAAAGAAAACGACGACGCGCGTCTGCTGCTCGATCTTTTGCGCAAAGCCTACATTGGCAATGGCGTAGCTTTGGTGAATTGGTCCGGTGCTTTCGCAAAATTAGGTAGAGAGAACCAAAAGCAGTTTTTTCTCTACGCACTGCATTTCCTGCGGGAATTTGTCCGCTTGAAATTGCTGCCAGAGCAGGAGGCCCGGTTAGGAGCAAAAGAATTAAAGGCCGCACAAAACTTAATTAAAGTACTTGACATACAACAAGTAGAAGAAATGATGCAGCTCTTTACCGATGCTGCGTATCACATAGAGAGAAATGGGCATCCAAAAATCATTATGCTGGATGCTTGTATACAATTATCAAAAATAATAAAGCGCCAAAAGGTGAGTGCTTAGTTATATAAATACTTGAATAGATGGGATGTAAAGGATGTACAGTATGTACGACTTCTGATGGCAGTCCGGAGGGCTGTGGTAGCAAAGGGAACTGTGCTACCGGAGGTTGTAATCGATTAAATACATTTGACTGGTTATCTGATTTAGAAATTTTTGACACCGATCCCTACGATATAGTGGAGATCAGCTTTAAAAACGGAGCAAGGAAAGATTTTTATCGCGTACCGGAGCACCTGCGCACCGCATCGGGTGATTGGGTGGTCGTCGAAACCGGCAACGGATATGATATTGGCAAAATCTCTTTATCCGGAGATTTGGTGCGGCTGCAAATGAAGAAAAAGCGGACTAGCGAAAAAGATGTCGCTCATAACGTCATTCGCCGGGCTAACGAACGCGACCTGGAACGTCTGGACGAAGCCAGAGCCCTGGAACCACAAGTGATGGTACGGGCCAGAGCAATTGCCCGGACCCTGGGATTGGATATGAAGGTCGGTGATGTGGAATATCAGGGCGACAAACGCAAGGCTACCTTTTACTATACTGCCGACGGACGGGTAGACTTCCGCGAATTGATTCGGCACTATGCCAAAGAGTTCCGGATTAAGATTGAAATGCGCCAGATCGGTGCCCGGCAGGAATCGGCTCGTATCGGTGGCCTCGGATCTTGCGGCAGGGAGCTTTGTTGCTCCACCTGGTTATCCGATTTTAAATCGGTATCAACCGCTGCGGCCCGTTACCAAAACCTGGCGATCAATCAGGCCAAATTATCCGGACAGTGTGGGCGACTCAAGTGCTGCCTTAATTACGAACTGGATACTTATCTGGAAGCGCTGGAAGCTTTTCCCGAGCGCGCTGAAAAACTGAGAACAAAAGGCGGGACGGCCGTATTAATAAAAACGGATGTATTTAAAAAGATGATGTATTACGTCATCGAAGGAGAAAGAGGTAAGGTGTATCCGATGCCCGTAGATAAAGTGGTGGAAATTCAGGCGGATATCAAAGCGGGTAAGGCGGTAGATTTCACCAAGATTCGCGCTGAGATGGTCTTTCAGGACGAAGAAGAAGACCTGCTGGACTTTGGAGGGGATGTTACCGGTGCCATTGAGCTACCCGAAGAGCAGAAGCGCCGCAAGAAGAAACGCGGCAATCGCCGCAAAGGCCGCCGCAATAAAAAGGGGGGCGGAAAAAACCGAAGTAAAAGCACTAATCGATCAAATTCAAATAAATCGAAGTCGGAGGGGGATAATAAGAACTCCTCTTCCAAAGGAGGAAAGAGTAAAAACCGCAACCGGCGAAGAAAACCTCGGAATCAGGGCGGTAACCAAAAGTCTAACAATAATAATAATAACAACGATAAAAAGTAAACCGCCGAAACCGGCGATACTACCCTTTTAGGGTAACCTAACAAAAACAAACAAATGCAATACGACGTAACAATCATCGGCGCTGGCCCCGGAGGATACGTAGCTGCCATCCGCTGTGCTCAACTGGGCATGAAAACAGCCATTATCGAGAAAAAAGAACTGGGTGGCACCTGCCTAAACGTGGGATGCATCCCTTCTAAAGCCTTGCTCGACTCTTCGGAGCACTACCACGCCGCGGTAGAAAAATTTAAAGAGCATGGAATAGAACTGAAAGACCTTAAGGTCAATATGCCACAAATGATTAAGCGCAAAAGCGAAGTGGTAGAGCAGACCGTAAAGGGCGTTGAGTTTCTGATGAAAAAGAACAAAGTCGACGTCTTTAATGGCTGGGGCTCCTTTGTAGATGCGAATACCATCAAGGTAGAAAAAGAAGATGGGAGCAGCGAGGAGGTCAAAACGGATAAGGTGATCATTGCTACCGGCTCCAAGCCGAATACGCCGGATGCCTTTAATTACGACGGCGAAAGGGTCATTACGTCTACCGAAGCCCTGGAAATTACCAAGGTGCCCAAGCGCATGGTCATCATCGGAGGCGGAGTGATCGGTCTGGAACTCGGGTCGGTTTACGCTCGCCTGGGTACCGAAGTAGAAGTAGTCGAATACCTGGATAGCATTATTCCGGGTATGGATAAAGATTGTGGAAAGGAGCTGCGGCGTGCTTTGAAGAAACTAGGGGTGAAATTTCACCTCAAACACATGGTAACCAAGGTCGAAGCCTTAAAAACCAAAGTAAAAGTAGAAGTACAAAAGCGCGACTCGGACGAGACCTTCACTTTAGATGCCGATTATTGTCTGGTGGCGATCGGTCGTGTGCCTTACACCGATAAGTTGGGTCTGGATAAAGTGGGGCTGGATACGGATGATCGTGGCCGCATCGAGGTAGACGAGCAATTGAAAACGAAAGTGGATAATATCTATGCCATCGGCGATGTAATTAAGGGCGCCATGCTGGCTCACAAAGCCGAAGAAGAGGGTGTCTTTGTCGCTGAAGTTATGGCCGGAGAGCATCCACATATCGATTATAATCTGATTCCCGGAGTGGTCTATACCTGGCCCGAAGTGGCTGGAGTCGGACAGACCGAGGAACAACTCAAAGAAGCCGGCACCCCTTACAAATCGGGGAAATTTCCAATGAAAGCCCTGGGGCGCGCCCGGGCCAGTATGGATACCGAAGGGATGGTGAAAATCCTGTCGCATGCCGATACAGACGAAGTACTGGGGGTTCACATGGTCGGTCCTCGGGTGGCTGATCTGATTGCGGAGGCCGTGACGGCCATGGAGTTCCGAGCATCGGCTGAGGATATTTCCCGCATGTCACACGCGCATCCGACTTACGCCGAGGCGGTGAAAGAAGCGGCGCTGGCGGCAACAGGTAATCGGGCCCTGCACGTATAGGGCTTAGAGATACCGGCTTACGCAAAAAGCTCTTCTGTCGTTTAGGCGGAGGAGCTTTTTCAATGGCTTCACTTTGAACCTTTCCATTTTACTTAGGATTTTCCAGCCACGGCAATCACGATCTCCCCTTTGTCTACACCGGGGCCTTCGTAATATTCTTTTAGTTCCTGAAGCGTGCCGCGCCTGATCTCTTCGTGAAGTTTGCTGAGTTCACGGCAGACGGCGGCGGGGCGTTCGGGACCGCAGTGTTCAGCCAGTTGGCCCAGGCATTTGATCAGGCGGTAAGGCGATTCGTAGAGTAGGAAGGTGACGGGGAGTTCTGCCAGGTATTTCAGGCGTGTCTGGCGACCTTTTTTGTGGGGCAGAAAGCCTTCGAAGTGAAATTTATCGGCCGGCAGTCCGGAGGCGACCAGAGCGGGAATCAGTGCGGTCGGTCCGGGTAGGACCACCACGGGGATATCTTTTTGGGCGCAGGCCCGTACCAGTAAAAAGCCCGGATCGGAAATGCCGGGGGTGCCCGCATCGGAAATCAGTGCGATCTGCTGACCATTTTGAAGGGCCTGTAAATACTGCTCGAGTACCTTATGCTCGTTATGGGCATGGAAAGCTTTGAGTGGTGTATCCAGCTCGAGGTGTTGCAGTAATTTCTGGGAAGTACGAGTATCTTCAGCCAGAATAAAGTCTACCTCCCCCAACAAACGAATAGCCCGCAGGGTGATATCCTCAAGATTACCGATCGGTGTAGGAATGACGTAGAGCATAGGTTGGATTTATTCTTCTTCGCTGGTCACTTCCGGATGATCGGCTACTTCTTCGGATTCGGCCTCTTCGGCGGTAAATTCCTCTTTCAATTGCAGAGCGAAGGAATAACTTTCGATAAGAGGGTGGACCAGTAGTTTTTCGCAGGCTTTTGTCACGATGTCGTGGGCCGTCTGCTCTGAGTCCGCCTGTACTTCCAGCTGGACCAATTTGCCAATCCGGACCCTTTGTATACCTTCAATGGGTAATTGATGGATATGCTTTTGCAGTGTTCTACCCTGCGGTTCGATGACCTCCGGAAGGGGCATTATCTGAATTTCGGCAGTAAACTTCATTCCTAAAATTTCGGTTACAGAATCAGCCTGGCGAACTAGCTGTTAATTTTATTCCAAAAAAGCCATTTTAGCAGAGAAATCAAAATATACATCCCGATAAGCGGGAGTAGGGCGGCTATTTTCCAAATCAGCAATACGGGTATAGCAGCCAGCGCAAAGATAAATTTAATCGCATTACCCTCCCAGGTCCAGCGCTTTATTTTAAGGCTAAACATGGGTAAGTTGACGACCATAAAGCCACTGGCGAGGACCAAAAAGAGAAACAGGCAGATAGGTTGCTCCAGTATTTGGCGAAAGCCGGCCACATCCTGCTGCCACCAATAAAAATAACCCAGGCTAAACATAGCTGCCGCCGGACTGGGTAAGCCGGAAAAATCCGTACGCTGCGTTTGGTCTACATTGAATTTGGCCAGCCGGAAAGCGGCGGCGACGGTATAGACGAAACCGAAGCCGGCCCAGAGGGGTAATCCGGCTCGGACAAATAAAGTGTACCAAAGCAAACCGGGCAGGAAACCAAAGGTGACCATATCGGCCAGCGAATCGAGCTGCTTGCCGATTTCCGAATGGGCCTGTAAGAGGTGGGCCGTGAATCCATCGAGCCAATCCATTAATAAGGCGAGAATAAAAAAAATCAGAGCCAGGCGGTAGTTGCCCTCCCAGAAGCGAACGGCGGCGAGACAACCCAGTAGCAGGTTTCCGGCAGTAATTAAGTTGGGTAAGTGCTTCATAAAGGACTATTTCAGGACAAATAAACGCAGAATTCGTAAAAATGCCGGATTTTTTTAGCACTAAGGCTAAATTTAGCTTTGTCTAACGGCCTAAACAGCGTACATTTGCAGGGATTTTTGTAATGTTAATAGTGTAAAGGAAGTTTTTCCTTTCTCATAAATAAAACTATCTTTGCAAGCCTTTGAGCAGCAGGTCCTTAAAAAGATCTTACAGCATTGATTTAGAAATTGAAAAAATACAGTAATAATGGCATTGATTGGTCAAATTAGGAAAAAAGGTTCCTGGATACTGGTTGCCCTAATCGCCCTGGGTTTGGGTGGTTTTATCGTTCAGGATATGTTGATATCAGGGCCGAACCAGGGTATGGGCTCTCAGACCTCTAACATTGGTAAGGTTAACGGAGAAGATATCAGCCTTCAGGAATTTAATCGTGTGGAGAATTTGGTGCTGAGTGGCTCTAATGATGTCTACGCGCAGCGTAATGATTTGTGGAATTTCTTTGTAGAGAACACAATTCTCGAACAACGTACCTCAAAAATGGGATTAGGGGTGCCGGTAGAAGAACTGAATATGCTTCAATTTGGCCCTTCCTACAGCCCCATTGTTATTCAGAATTTCCCCAATCCACAGGCACCGGGTATGCCGAATGTACAACAGTTGAATCAACTGCAAGATATTATCAAAAACGGGGGTATCGATGCGGCGATCACCAATGGTCAACTGTCGCCCAACTTTCGTGCTATCTGGAGACACCAGGAGAATCTTATCATTAAGGATCGTCTGCAGACAAAGCTGAATACATTAGTGGCAAAAGGGATGTACACACCATCCTGGATGGCAGAAGATATGGGCGCGATGCAGAATCAGACGATATCTTTCGCCTATGTAAAAGTACCTTTTGATGAGGTCGATAATTCAGAAGTCTCTCTTTCCGATGCCGATTTCAAAGCTTATCTAAACGATAATGCCGAACAATTTGAACGGGAAGAAGAAATGCGTCAACTGAGTTACGTGGCTTTTAATGTAGAAGCTACTGAGGAAGATACAGCAGCCGTTCGCGAAACGGTACAGGAGCTGGCCAATGATTTTGCGCAGGCGGAAAACGATACGGCCTTTGTAGAGCGTAATCAGGGGTTATTCCCGGGCGCTTACCAGAAAGCGAGTCAGCTTTCTCCAGCCTTACAGGGGGTAATCGAAGGATTGGAAGTCGGAGAAGTGTACGGGCCTTACTTCGAACAGGATTTCTTTAGAGCTGTAAAAGTTATGGACAAAATGACGCTGCCAGACTCTGTACGGGCCCGTCATATCTTACTGCGCGTTAATCCACAGGATCCATCCAGTCTGCCAGCATCACAGAATCGTATTGATTCCATCAAGACAGCGATCGAGTCGGGTACAACTACTTTTGCGGCCATGAATGATCAGTACAACGATGATGTGGTCGCGCAGGAAGAAGGTGGAGATCTGGGTTACGCTGGTCTGAACGCGATGGTCAAGCCCTTTAATGATCTGATCTTCTACGAGGCGGAGCAGGGTGAATTATATACGGTTCTTACCCAATTTGGTATGCACCTGGTCGAAGTGACCGGTAAGAAATACGAGTCGAACGAAGCGGGTTATTTACTGGGTTTTGTCCAGGAAGAAATGGTTCCCAGTGAATCTACCCAAAAAGAAAAATACAATGAGGCATTCGCCTTTATGACCGATAATCGCACGCTGGAAAAAATGAGGGCTGCGGCGGGTGAAAACCCAGCTTTGTCGGTAGAGACGACTAATGCTTTTGATGCCAATGCTTATCAGGTGGGTTTCACCATTCCTGCTGGATCTACTTCCAGAGAGATGGTCAAATGGGCTTTCGGTGGTGATTCTAAACTGGACAAAGTGGCCTCTTACGTTTATGAATTTTCCGATCCGGTGCGCTACTTCGACAATCAATATCTGGTAGTTGCCCTGAGCGATATCATGAAGCCGGGCTTGCCCTCGGTAGAGGATGTACGCAATGATATTGAGCCCGCTGTGGCGAATATCAAGAAAGGAGAAATGCTGAGCCAGGCCCTCCAGGGGCAGTCCTTAACTGCAGCGGCCAGTGCTTATGGTGCCAGTGTAGATACGCTGAATAATGTAAGTTTCAATACTTCTTTCCTGCAGGATGTAGGAAACGAGCCGAAGCTGGTGGGCGAAGCTTTTAAATTGTCAGAAGGACAATCTTCCGCTCCTATTGTTGGAAATACGGGCGTATATATGGTCTCGGTACTTTCTAAGACCGCCCCGCAATCGGCTACCGCTAATATTCCTCAATTGCGTCAGCAATACAACGCTACGGCTCGTACCCGCGTTGCTAATCAACTGATGGCAACTTTGAGAGAAAATGCCAAGATCAAAGATAATCGCGCAGCCTTCTATTAATCGGCTGTTCTGAATACAAAGGAAATGTAAAAGCCTCATCGGGAACGCCCGATGAGGCTTTTGTGTAAATGAACCTTTGGTCATTCGTGATTTTTTCTTCATCTTTGCAGGAATATACTGGCTACCTAGGTAGCCTTATTTATCTTAGGTTTTAACTAAATTCGCTTTACAATGGCAGATGTTAATAATGCTGGCCGCAAAGGATATTGTCTCTTATTCGGCTTTATAGGTCTTCTTTTGTTTTTGATCCTGATCGTATACGTATACAACTACAACTTCCGGTTTATCGGATAATGAGTAGTGGTATAAAAAAATAAGGCTGAATAATGCAGTATCTGCTTATTCAGCCTTATTGTACTTCTAGCTAGCTCTGCTTAGACGTCATAGATATCGTCAATCATACTGTCATATTTTTCGATGATCACCCGGCGCTTTAGTTTTAGCGTAGGGGTAAGTTCCGCTTTTGACCCATCGGCTTTCACGGGTTCCCAGGGACCAGGGACCAGCGTAAACTTCTTGATTTTCTCCGTTTTGCTAAAATGCGGGTTGGCCTCATCCACTGCTTTTTGAAAAGCGGCCACTACCTTAGGGTTTTGCACTACTTCCACCATGCTGGTCCATTCGACATCATTATTTCGGCACCAGTCCTGCAGGGCTTCTTCGGCCGGTACAATTAGCGCAGAGACGAATTTCTTCTTTTCTCCCACAACCATGACCTGCTCGATCAAAAAGTCTTCTTTGAGCTTGTTTTCGATCGGGGCGGGGGCTACGTATTTGCCACCGGAGGTTTTGAGTAGTTCTTTTTTGCGGTCCGTTATTTTTAGAAAATCCTCTCCCGTAGGTCCTTTCACCAAGGTACCCACATCGCCGGTACAGAACCATTTCTCACCGTCAATCTCTTTCGTGACGGCAGCCGTTGCTTCTGGCTTATTGAAGTACCCCATCATGATGTTCGGGCCTTTAGCGAGTATTTCACCCTCTCCGGGCCGGTAATTTCCGTCGGAAGCGTCGATCATTAGCTCTACACTCTTCAGGCTGGGTCCGATGGCATTCATGACAGCTCCGCCTTTGGAAAAGCGACCGATCGCCAAACCTGGAGAAGTCTCCGTTAGTCCATATCCTTCGCGGATAGGTATACCCGCTGCGGAGAAGACCTGTTTAATTTTAGTGGGACAGGCGGCTGCTCCGGAGACAATACCTTTGACGTTGCCGCCCAGGGCTTCGCGCCATTTACTAAAGATCAGCGCATCCGCAATGCGCATTTGCAGACCCTTGGACTGATCTATTTCGTAATCTTTGGTAAGATCCAGGGCCCAGAAGAAGAGTTTTCTTTTTAGGCCACTCAGGGTTAATCCCTTGTTATAGATTTTCTCGTAGACCTTCTCTAGCAGTCGTGGCACGGTCGTGAAAAAGTGGGGCTGTGTCGCTTTTAGGTCACCATCGTCCCCGCCCAGGTTGCTGGTCCCGGCAAAGGAGACTTCTATGGAGTGACTGGTATAAGCATAGGAAGCAGCCCGTTCGAAAATGTGGCAGATGGGTAGAAAACTCAGTGCCCGGTCGCCCGCAGAGATGGGGAAGATCTCCCCTACATCACGCACATTGCTGACGATGTTGTTATGAGAAAGCATGACACCTTTGGGCTGGCCGGTCGTACCTGAGGTGTAGATAAGGGTAGCCAGCTCATTCGGTTTTATGTCGGCCATACGGGATTCTACCTCTGCTTGCCCTTCGTCGGAGAAGATGTCCTCCCAGTACTTTCGACCTTCCTGATGATCAAAGGTATAAATGTCTTTTAAAGTAGGAATATTGGGCCGGGCGGTATCTACCTTGTCGTAGAGATCATCAATACCTACAAAGCAATAGTTGACACTGGCATCGTTAAAGATGTATTCGTATTCTCCCGGACTTATCGTGGGATAAACGGGCACGTTAATGGCACCGATCTGTTGGATACCTATATCCATGATAATCCATTCCGGACGGTTTTCGTATACAATGAGTGCAATGCGATCTCCTTTCTCTACGCCCAGTTTTAGTAAGCCCCGACTTACTTTATTGGCCAGGTCAATGATCTCATCCGTGCTGTAGTATTTCCATTCGCCGTTGATACGGTGGCCAAAGGCACGCTCCAGCGGATGGTTCTGTTTCTGATATTGGATAAATTCAAAAAGGCGTGTTACTTCCATAAGCGCTGTTTACTAATTTGGTTAGTTTGTCTTACAATAATAAAATTTTATTCGGAATAAAAAGCAGGAAGCCCTAAAAAAATAGGACTTCCTGCTTTATAAAAATGATTTGTAGGTCTGGGGCTTAGTTTGAGCGCCGGGTAACTTCCAGGTAGTCACTGGCGCCCGGCTGACTCAGAATCTCGTAAAGCGCCTGTCGTGCGCGGTGTAATTGTGCTTTTACCGTACCGATGGGCATTTCCAGCTCGTTGGAAATCTCTTCGTAAGAAAGCTCCTCAAAATAACGCAGCTCAATCATCAGCCGATATTTGTGGCTGAGTTGCTCCAGGGTGCGGCGCATCAAGTCCAGGCGCTGACGCCGAATGACTTTTTCTTCGGGGTTGAGGCCACGAAAACGGATGTTGGCGGCGTAGTCCTGATTGCCTTCGTCGTCTACGGGTTCGTCGATGGATAAAAAGTGCAGGCGCTTTTTGCGAATATGATCGATACAGTTATTGATGGCGATGCGAAACAGCCAGGTACTGAAGGCGTATTTAGGTTGGTAGCTCTCCAGCTTGTGAAAGGCCTTACCAAAGGCCTCAATCGTCAGGTCGTCGGCATCTTCCTTATTATGTACCATCTTGTGTACCGTGCGATAAATGGCATCGCGATAGCGATCCAGCAAAAGCGCGAAAGCGCGTTGGTCTCCTTTTCGAGCCTCCTGGATGAGGCAAAAGTCGTCTGCCAGGTCTAAGTTAATTGGTCGTGTTAAAGCTATGTCCATGATGATTTGTAATTACTACCATTTATGATTAAAGCGGGTGCAAAAATCAGGTAGTAAAGACAATAGCCGGCATCGAGTAAGGGTGTCCAAAGCCGGAGCTCCGGACGCTGTAGTTTTCCCATAATATGCCAATACATAAAGCTTACCATCCCGATTCGCACCAGATATCCCGTTGCGATTAGGGGCAGACAAGTGGAGCAAAAAATCAACAGAGCCAGGCCGCTGAGATAATGCCACAGGTGACTCCAGGCTAAGAGACCGAGCAAAAATTGATGCACGGGCCGATAACTACTGGCGGTCGATAAATGTCTGCATTTTTGGTAGTAGTAGCTTTTCCAGCTCTCCTTGGGAATAGAATAGACGAATGATAATGGTTCCATATTAATCTTAGCCGGATACCTTAAGGTCGCCTGACTAATAAATAAATCATCGTCTCCAGATGCTATGTGTAGATGCTTATTAAAGCCGTCTTGCTCTTTAAAAATTGTTTTGGCGTAAGCCAAGTTACGACCGACGCCCATATAGGGCAGTCCCGCTAAGGCAAATGAAAAATATTGCGTGGCCGTATAAACCGTTTCGTATTGTATAAAGAAATTTAGCGGACTATTTTCTTTCCGGTATGGCGAATACCCCAGTACAATGGGTGTTTCAGCACTAAAATGTGCCACCATGGAGGAAAGCCAGTAGGAAGAATTTGGAAAACAGTCTGCGTCGGTAAGTAGTAGAATCTCGTTCTTGGCAGCTAAAATACCTTTAGATAAGGCACTTTTTTTGCCAGGCAGCTCTTTATTGCTCTCAATTATAGTATGCAAAATGGGATAATTTTTTTGAAATTCCAAAAGAATCGCATTAGAATTATCAACAGATTGATCATTTACGACAATTACTTCGAAATTTTCATAATCCTGCTGCAGGATGCTCGGAAGGAAATTCCGTAAGTTTTCAGCTTCATTATGCGCACAAATAATGATACTAACCCCCGGAGCTGCCGCTAGATTTGCTGGCGGCTTTTCCTTTCGGTAAAAGGCGAGCCGCGAAAAAAGACCCAGCCAAAAGCCCAATTGAATCAGCGTGGCTAGGACAAAACTACATTGTAGGGCCACGAGCCACATTTATATCCGGAAGTTTAAAAGAAAGTTTCGAACCTGTTCGTCAAATACCGGCCCCTGATCAAAGTGAAAGCGTACCTGTACCGGCACGGCAAAGATGGGCATCCGGTTCTCCTGAATGTAAGGCCGGTGTAGTTCCAGGCGCATCGCGTCCTTTTCCGTCGTTAGGATTACTTTCTTTTTCGATTCCATCCGCTCGAAGTTTTCTTTGAGCTGGGCCACGTCGTATTTGGTGAAGAAATGATGATCCTCAAATTCCATCACCGACACCTCGTTGACCTGCGTATTTAGGTAATCCGTCAGATATTCCGTACGGGCGATGGCACAGATCAACAAGACATCCATATCGGGCTCCAAATTCAGACGATAGCGCGGATCAAAAATAAAGTAAGGCTGGGTATAATCGTAGTACGAAAAATAGATTTGTTGATCGGCTAAGGGCTGGATTTCCTGACGCAGCACCTCTGCCTTTTCTTCGGTTAAGTCCCTGGGGCATTTAGATACAATAATCACATCGGCGCGCTGATAAGCAGAACGCCATTCCCGCAGTCGGCCCGAAGGTAACAGGTAATCGCGGGTGAAGGGATGGTTGTATTCCGTCAGCATAATATTCAGGCCCGGCTGAACCGAACGGTGCTGAAAGGCATCATCGAGCAGGATCGCCTGCAATTCCGGATAATCCGACATGAGCATCGGGATACCTAACGCCCGGCTTTCCGAAACGGATACTTTGATTTCCGGAAATTTACGCTTGAACTGTAGGGGCTCGTCCCCTACCTGCTCCGCACTCATCTGGGAATGCACCGTTAAATAACCTTTCGTCTTACGCTTGTAACCCCGGCTCATGGTCGCTACTTCCAGATAATCTTTCAGCAATCGGATCAGGTATTCGATATGTGGGGTTTTACCAGCTCCGCCCACCGAAAGATTGCCTACTGAGATCACCGGCAGATTGAATTCGACGCCCTTTAGTAATTTCCAGCGATAGAACTGATTGCGCAGTCCTACCCCCATACCATATAGTAAAGAGAAAGGAGCCAGCAGGATCTTGAAAAGTATATGTTGTACCATAGCGGAAGCGTTATTGGGAAAACATCACAGCCCAAAACTAAGTTTTCTTACGATAAATTAATTGAAGTTGTTTAAAAACTCCTCACTTGGCTACAAGATGGACTTTCAAACCATCTTTGCGTTGGTAAAAGCCTCATTACGCGCTGCGTAATTTCATTTTTCCCGCCTTAATCTCGTCTGAAATTTTCATTTTTCGCACAAGCAGGAGTTTTTAAACAACTTCACTATATTAATAGTCGATAAACGAGTAATAAACGACATTGAGCGCTTATATTTTAGTATTTTTGCATGGTTGCCAGTTGTGTATGGATCTTTAGCATTGGTACCTTTTTGGGGACTAATACTGCTACTTACTATCGGAGGTAGACTAATTGTTCCGGAGGTTTTATACAAAGACAATAATATAAGAGTGCAATCCTCTTATTCCGGACCTTTAGGAGCGCCTGGGCTGGATATTTATAAAAGGGGGACGGTATTAGAAAAACATCTAGCTGAGTTTCCTAATCAATTTTATGAGATGGATTCTATCAAGACAGTATATAAAAAAGACTCTACGTTTATATTGGTTAACCATAGCTTCGAAAGTAAAGATGGGATTGAAAAGTATACAGATACTCTAGGTTTCTGTTTCAAAAATAGGAAACCCCATTAACTAGCCCTAAAGGAACTAAGCTACAGATCAGATGAGCCACCAAACTACCGAACCACCCCATCCCCCGATCACTACCGCCATGCTCTTCGCCGCTGGCCTGGGCACCCGTCTGCGCCCACTGACAAATGACCGGCCCAAAGCGCTGGTCGAACTGGCCGGCAAACCCCTGCTCGAAAGAGCGATCCAACAACTTAAAAAAACCGGCATCCAGAAACTGATTATTAATGTGCATCACTTTGCGGATCAAATAGAAGCTTTTCTGGCTGAAAAAAACCACTTTGGCTTACAAATCCACATTTCTGACGAGCGAATCCAACTGCTGGAGACCGGGGGAGGGCTGCTCAAAGCCAAAGCCTGGCTGGAAGGCGGCCCGTTCCTGGTAATGAATACCGATGTAGTGAGTAATATTGATCTACCCGCCCTTATGCGAGCGCATCTGGACAGTAAGGCGATGGCAACCCTGGCCGTACGTCGGCGTCAAACCTCGCGTTATCTGCTTTTTGACGAAAGTCGGCAACTCGTTGGTTGGGAAAACACCAAAACCGGAGCGCAGCGGATGTCGCGACTGACTTCCGAGTATACGCAGTACGGCTTCAGTGGTATTCAGATGATTGATCCACAGCTTTTTGATTATATGCCGCCCCAGCTGGAGAAATTTTCCATCATCGATACCTATTTGGAAGCTGCCAAAACGGAAATAATTAAGGGCTTTCCGCACGACGCAGATATCTGGTATGATGTAGGCAAGCCAGAGCAATTACACCGCGCCGCAGCAGAAGTGAAGGTAGTCTATGGCGAATAATTTTTCTGATACCAAAAAATATCGATGATTGTCTTATCTTACGATGAAACCAACTGTAATAACAAATCATGGAGGTGCGTCGCATCTTTGACCTGTTAGGCTATCAACAAAAACACTATCCCAAAAAATCTGCGCTCAAAGAGCGCGATGCGATTGGCTGGGGGACCATATCCACTGCTGAAGCAATGGAGCTTGTTGAAAAGATGAGTGCTGCCCTGATTAAATTGGGTGTAGAGCCTGAAGACATCGTGCTGATCTACACCCGTGGCAGCAGTGCTTTTGGACTCTTATTGATCCAGGCGATATTGCAACTCGGTGCGACGGTGGCCCTGGTCGGTACTGATGAGCCCGATCACGAACTCAAGGATGTACTGGCGGCTGCCGAGTCAAAAATTGCCTTCGTTGAGGAAGCAGCCGATTTGAAGAAACTTCGGTCTTTGGCTACCGAGCAGAAATATCTACAACAAGTTTTTTCTTTTTACCAAACGACAGAAGTGCCTAATCTGGAGGAACGCCTGGTCGTGCCCATGGCTAAGCAATTGGTGGAGCTTCAAACCCTGAAGGCGGCGGTTCATGAGGATGATCCCGCTTTTTTTCGTTATGCCGCTTCCGAGAAATCTTACCAAACTTTTAGTCATAAGGAGGTGCTGTCTCAGATTACTGATTTGGCAGCAAAGTTACATTTCGCCACGAATAACGTAGTAATCAGCTATCAAAACCCCTACCACTGGTTGGAGCTGTTGCTACTGCATGCCTATTTGGCGGTTGGTGCCCAGGTTTTATTTTTGAAGGATCGTCAGTCATTACTTTCCCAACTGGCGGCTAATCGCCCCTGTGCGGTGGGTAGCCATAAATCGCAAGTTGATCAGTTGCGTCAGGAATTAACGCAACTGCCGGCAGGCGCGGCTCGTCGCCAGCGCTGGATCAACGTATGGGCCATTCGTATCGGTGAGCGTTTCACGGGACGTGACCGGATGAGTTTACTTTCCTGGGTACGCCTAGCGATGGCGGAGTGGTGGCGCTTCCGCCACTGGCGACAGAAGACCGGGAATCGTCTCGATGGTATTTTTATTGCCGAGCCTCTCAAGACGAGTACCCACAACTTATTCGAAGCCATGGGTATCCCCATCCACGAACAGGAATTACCGGCGCGCTTTCGCCAGGGCGCTTAGTTTTTCTTCCAGTTCTATTTCGTCACCGGGTTTATAGCCACTGTGGTCGTATAGAATGGTGCCTTCCCGATCCACGATAAAGGTCCGTGGAATTGAAGTGACATTGATGGCATTACGCAGACTGGCGTCTTCGTCGGCCAATACCGGGTATTCCCACCAGTTGGTCGCTACCATGGCCGGCACTTTGCTGAGCATCCGCTGATCGTCGATGGTGACCGCGATCAACTGCATATTGTACTGTTTTTGCCAATCATCGTACACTTCGGCAATGGTGTTTAATTCCCGCTTGCAGGGCGCGCACCAAGTGGCCCAGAAGCTCAATACGGTGTAATCGGCCTCTTGCAAGGCTGAATGCAGGCTTACCGTTTGTTTTTTCAGCGTTTTCAGCTTCACATCGGGTACTTGTTTTTGGGCCAGAAGCCCGGTGCCGACAAAAAGCAGTAAAAAGCAGGTAGATATCCACTTCATCATTTTATCTTTGATTTTTGCAAAATTCCTGTATTCATGTACCCACGCATTGTGCTACTTATTTTTTTAGGCGGGCTTAGCCTTTCGGCAAAAAGCCAGCAATGGGAGAATACTCCCCAAATCTCCGGAAATTTCCAGGCAAATGCTAATTTCTTTATTCGTGATTCCCTGATTGGTGCTGCCAATACCCCACAGTACGACCGTCAGCTCTACGGGGCCGAAGGTTGGCTAAACCTGAATTACAGCAATTGGGGCTTTGATTTTGGTCTTCGTCTCGATGTTTTCAATAATTCTAATTTACTGAACCCTACCGATTCTTACTCCGGAGAAGGCATCGGCAACTGGTTTGTGCGCAAGCGCATCGGCGATTTGGAACTGGCTGGCGGTTATATCTACGATCAAATCGGAAGTGGTATTATCTTCCGGGCCTTCGAAGAGCGGCCACTACTCATCGATAATGCCTTACGCGGCTTCAAACTGAAGTACTTTTTTAATGACAATCTAAGTGTTAAGGCTTTTACCGGAAGGCAAAAACAACTATTCGATACCTACGATTCGGTGATCAAGGGCATTAACTTTGAAGCCTTCCTGGAGCCGGATCCTCGTTCTGGACTGACCCTGGCGCCCGGGCTGGGTATTGTCAATCGCACCCTCGACGATGGCAGTATGAATGCCCTGGTCGCCAGTATCAATACCTATACGCCCGAGCAGGCTTTTGTGCCCAATTACAATACCTATGCTTTCACTTTTTATAATACCCTGACGACCGGTGGTTTTACCTGGTACCTGGAGACGGCCTTCAAAACGGAAGATGCCATCAATGATCCCTTTGCGGAGTTGATTATTGGTGGCGATACCACGACAACCGACCGCTTTATCAATCAGCCGGGCTCCGTACTGTACACCAGTCTGGCTTATGCCAGTCGGGGGCTGGGGATTACGCTCGAAGCGAAGCGAACGGAGAATTTCACCTTTCGCACCCGACCCCAGGTACAGCTCAACCGCGGGCTGGTCAACTTTTTGCCACCCATGGCAAGGGTGAATACCTATCGGTTGCTGGCTCGCTATAATGCGGCCACCCAGGAATTAGGCGAAATGGCCCTCCAGGCGGACATGAGTTACGCTCCGAAGCGCAACCTCCGCTTTAACCTGAATATCTCTAACATCTGGAACCTCGAAAACGAATTACTCTACCGCGAGCTCTTTACCGAAGCTTCTTTCAAACCGAATAAAACGACCAGTGTTAAAGCTGGGGTACAGTTCCAGCAATACAATCAGCGCATCTACGAATTTAAGCCCGGCGCAGATTTGCTGGAGGGATGGACCCCTTATCTCGATGTGCTGATGGAGATCGGGAATCGGCGAGCACTAAGGTTAGAGGCACAATATAAGATTGTCGGCGAGAACGAAGCCAACGGCCTCAAGCAAGACTACGGCGACTGGGCTTTTGTACTGGCGGAATACAGCGTAGCACCGGATTGGACTTTCTCCATTTCGGATATGTACAACCTGACGCCCGGAGAGAATAGTCCGATTGATGCCAGCGGGCGACGGCGAGGTCTTCATTATCCACGCCTCGACGTTTCTTATACCCGTGGCACGAATCGCTTTGACCTGAGTTACGTAAAACAGGTGGAAGGGGTGGTCTGTACGGGGGGCATCTGTCGACTGGAGCCCGCCTTCAGTGGTTTTCGCTTTACGGTCAATAGTAGTTTTTAAATTAAATTTTTAGATATGCAGGCTTTGCTAAAAAATTGGGGGTATAAGGATAGACGTAAAGACAAGGCATGCCTTGTCTCAACAGTATGGGCATGCCTTGTCTCCGTCCAGGTACTGGCACTAGTCTGCTTAGCGTCAGGCTGTAGCGAGATCCCACCCGTTATTAACCCGGTGGGCCAGACCGAGATGCCCGTTGACAGCACTGCTCGCAAGGTGCTGATTGAGGAATTCACGGGGGTGCGTTGTGTCAACTGTCCGGCGGGAACGGCCGAAGTACTGCGCTTGCAGGATCAATACCAGGGACAGGTGATTGCCGTGGCTTTACACGCGGGCAGTTTTGCCCAGCCCTACCCGGATAGCGAGGTAGACTTTCGGATTCCCGAAACGGCCAGCTTGTTGACCTATTTGAAATCACCCCTGGGTTATCCTTCTGCGGTTGTGAATCGACGCTTGTTTGAGGGCGAGCGGGATCTGCAGTTGTCGAAGAGCCTCTGGCCGGTTTTTGTGGAAGAAGAAGCCAGTCGACCCGCTGAAGTACAGTTGGAACTGGTGGTGCAATACAATGATACGGACCGCGAATTACTGGTCGATGTGGCTATGACCGCTCTGCAGGAGATAACGGCAGAACCGCTAAAACTCAGTGTGATGCTGGTAGAAGACCGCGTATCCGATGTGCAACTGACGCCCGGGGGCAAGCAATCGGACTACGTGCACCGCCATAATCTGCGCGACATGCTTACTGCTTTTAATGGAAATGGCATAAATGGTGGGCTACCCCTTGCTGAAACCATAAATCGCAACTATTTTTATACGCTACCACCGGAGTGGCGGGCCGAAGCGTGTGCCATTATCGCTTTTGTGCACCTCGACGGCGAAGTGAAGGATGTATTACAAGTAGAAAAAAGAAAATTGATAGAGTAGCATGGTTCAGTACAGATCGCCCAGGCAGTTATTGTTAGTTTTGTTGTTGTTGTTTTCCCTTTCGGTAAAAGGAGAAGGGAGCCCAACGGATCCACGGGATGAATACCCCAAAGATTATTTTCGTCCACCGGTAGAAGGAGAAGTACGGCTATCGGGTACCTTTGGTGAATTGCGCAGTAATCACTTCCATTCCGGTATTGATATCAAAGGCTACCGGGGGCGTAAAATCGTCTCCATCGCCGATGGCTACATCTACCGGATCAATGTACGCGCGGGGGGCTATGGTAACTCACTCTACATCAAGCACCCCAATGGTTATACTTCCTTGTACGCACATTTGGATCAGTTTTCGCCGGAGCTAACCGAATTTGTAGCCAATTGGCAACAAGAAAACCAGCAGTTTGAGTTGAATTATTTCCCGGACTCAACGGAGTTTCTGGTCCAGAAGGGGCAGCACATCGGGAATATGGGGAATACGGGCTATTCCTTTGGGCCTCACCTGCATTTTGAGATCCGGAAAGCAGAGGAAGATCTACCCGTCAATCCTTTGCATTTTGGTATTCCCGTGCAGGATACCCGGGCACCAATCATGAACCAGTTTCGTGTTTACGGCCTAAACGAAGATCGACTAAGCACGACCACTACGACATTTAATCTATTGGGAGCCGGGCGGGGTCGTTACCGCATCAATGAGGATACCATTCTGATTGCCGCCGATGAGGCGGGGGTTGCCATCAAGACTTACGACGTCATGGACGGGGTGCGCAATTGGAACGGTGTGTATAAGATTCAACTCTTTGTGGATGGAGAGGTCAGGCATACCTTTGTGGCCAACGAATTGGGTTTCGACGAATGGAACTACGTACATGCGCATTACGATTACGCAGATATGCGAGAGAATAAGAGTTATTTTAATCGCTGCTATCGACTGCCGGGCAATCGCTTTTCCGGCTACGAGATGGACGGGCAAGAAGGCATTTTGCAGCTGAATACTCGAAAGGCGCAAAAGGTAAAAATTGTGGCCACCGACTGGCACGGCAACGAATCGAGCGTGGAGTGTTGGATCAAGCAGGCCACCGGGCCGGAAGCGGAGCGCAAGCGCGTATTTGATTACTACCTTCCCAGTGGACAAGAAAACCAGATCAATAATTATTATCTCTACCTGAAATTCCCGGAGACGGCTTTCTTCGAAGATGTAGAGATGAAATATCACTTTGAGCAGGTCTCCGAGCCGAATCTGTTCTCCACTATTCATGCTATTCACGATCCTTTAACGCCTGTTTTTGGAGCCTATACCCTGGCCATTCGTCCGACCCTGATTCCGGAGCATTTACGGGAAAAGGCTTTTATTGCTCGCTGTAGCGAAAACAACCGTATCACCAACTGCGGTGGCGAGTGGGAGGGCAACATGCTCAAAACCCGGGTAGGTAGTTTTGGTGATTACGCAGTAATGATCGATACAGTTCCTCCTACGATCCGACCAGAGAATTTTCGTTCGGATCTGCGCGGTCGCAAAAGCGTCAATTTTAAGGCAGAAGACGATATTGGTTATTCGGGTCAGGCCCGTGGACTAAGCTACGAAGCTAGTATTGACGGCCAGTGGATCCTGATGACCTACGATCTCAAGTACGATCGGTTCACTTGTCATCTCCCAGCAGATTTAGCAGCCGGAGAGCACAGCTTACGCCTGGAGATCACGGATGATCGCGGGAACGTGGGGGTGTTTGAGGAGGGTTTTTTGTTTTGAGGTTGAGCCCTTTTAGGGCTGTGGCGTTTCGCCCTTTTGCCATGACATTCCATAGGTATCCCGATGGGGTAGGCACTCCCTAGGGTTTTATTCCGGTGATGATGGCGGTGCCGATGGCGCAATCCAGGCAGCGTTTAGATTTACAGTAGTGCTTGTAAAGTTGGATGAGTCCCTGACTCTGGCAAGCATTTTCTGCAGGTACACCGCGCTCGGCCCAATCGCGGATCAGGCGATTGTTTTCGGGCTTGATTTGTTCGAGTAGGTGTAGGGCCCGCTCGGTATAGTTCGGTAAACCCATCTTTTTACCGTAAAGGAAAATGAAAGGAATAATGGTATTAATCAGCATCAGATCGATGGTGGAGCGGCCCAGTTTCTTTTCTCGTCGCTGGGTACTGCGCTGATCAAACCGATAGTGCTCCTTCCAATAGTAACTGGTTTTGACTTCCAAAGCGTAGTAGGCCTCCTCGATCGATTGTAGCGCCATGATCTTACTGAAGAGATAATTACTTTGGTGTACCAGTAAAGCCAGTTGGGCAATCCGAAGGGTCGGGAAATTGGAGGGACGCATCCGGGAGAATTTCCATTCCAGGGGGGAAATAGCCTGAAGTTGGTATTTCTTACGCAAAAATTGATATTCTCTTTGTAGCTTTTGGGGGTACTCTTCTTCGAATTCGCGATCCTCCAAAAGTCCTGCCTGACCGAAAAGTAAGGCTTCGATTTGAAAGAGTTGATCGCGGTGCTTGCGAAGCAATCGGAGTGGTGTGCGTACGGCCAGTGCCTCCATTGCTTCTTTATTAACCGGAAGCCCCATACTATGGGCCAGGGCCTGGTAGAATACTTGCTCCCAGTCGTTTTTATGTGCGGTCAGCGCCCGGGCCCAATAGCTGGTTTTTTGGTCTAGTCTTTCCACTAGAAGGCAGTCCAGCCAAAGCTTGATCTTGATATCCGGAACCTCGGGCAGGGTCTCCTGACAGGGGATTTTTCCAGGGTGCCGGGCGAGTTTTAGGTACCGTTGATATAAAGTTGGGGTGGTTAGTGGTTTGAGTTCCAGGCAGGGGATGATCTGACCATTTGGGCGCTCGATCTCGGTGTCGGCTTCCCAGACCACGTGCAGGATGACATTCTGGTAAGCAGGATTTTCATCGTGCCGATGCCGGTACCATTCGCTGGCTTTGACGTGCATCTCCACGTGTCCGGCCCAGATCGTATCGCCGATCTTAACCTTTGCCTGTAAAAAATCGGGCCCGGCATTGGTATTATATTGTCCAAAGTCGATAATTTGGATGGATTCCCGCTGCGTACTCCATAGCTGGTGCTGTTCGATTCGACGGTAGCGCCAGATGAACTGAACAAATGATTCTTTCAAAATGCTGAGGTATTGCGGGTGCTATACATAGAAGTTGTTTAAGAATTCCTGGTGAGATGATTGGTAACGGCTTTCAATGTGTTGCCAAGGGCTCAGTGAGGAGTTTTTAAACAACTTCGTATACAATTTCTGAAAAAAAGAAGGAACAGGCAAGCCCCGAATTGTCTGTTGCCCAACAAATAAGAGGGATGGAAAAAGATTTAAAACTTCCGGACGGCTGGCTTAGGATCAAAACCATTGATATGCATACGGGTGGGGAGCCACTGCGCGTTATCCTCGATGGTTATCCTGATATTCCGGGTCGAAGCGTACTGGAGAAGCGCCGTTATCTGATGGAGCAGCGGGACGATTTGCGCAGGCTATTGATGCATGAGCCCCGTGGTCACGCCGATATGTACGGCTGTCTGATCGTAGCACCGAATGATGCGGCAGCAGATTTTGGTGTCATTTTTTTGCATAACGATGGCTACAGTACCATGTGTGGGCACGCGATTATTGCGATTAGCAAATTAGCCGTACACCAGGGTTGGGTATCGGCAATTGAACCGGAGACCCAGCTCGTCATTGATGCGCCTTGTGGCCGAATTACGGCTTTCGCCAAATGTCAGGACGGGGAGGTCAGTAGCGTACGTTTTCATTGCGTTCCGTCCTTCGTGCTGGGCCTGGACGAAATCATAAACGTACCGGATCTGGGCGAGGTGCGTTTTGACCTGGCCTACGGTGGTGCTTTCTACGCTTACGTTCAGGCCGCCAGTATCGGACTGGAATTGACGACCGAGAATTATTCTTTGATTATCGAACGGGGACGACAAATTAAGCAGGCCATCATCGCTACCGACTGGCTGGTGGCGCATCCCTTTGAGCAGGACTTGAGTTTCCTCTACGGCACCATTTTTTTAGACGAAAGTCCTCGCCCTGCTATCCATAGCCGTAACGTTTGTGTTTTTGCCGATGGAGAAGTAGACCGCTGCCCAACGGGCTCCGGGGTTTCGGGCCGGATGGCCATTCATCAGGCCAGAGGCGATTTGAGCCCGGGCGAATCAATCCAGATCGAAAGCATTACGGGCAGTGTTTTTCGTGGCAGCGTCGTCGAAACGCTGAACTTTGGTGAATATCCGGCAGTCATTCCCGAAGTAGAAGGAACGGCCTTCATTACCGGTGCACATACCTTTGTGCTCGATCCGAAGGATACTTTTCCGCAAGGCTTCTTTCTGCGATAGTCGGCATATTTTAGTGTCAACTTATTTCAGGCGTAGACCATGTGGTCGGGTTTACTAAAATTAGCCAATCGTCCAGCTGGTACCCTCTTTACCATCTTTCAGGACGAGGTTGAGTTCCTGGAGCGTGTCGCGGATCTTATCGGCGGTACCCCAGTCTTTATTGGCGCGGGCTTGCTGGCGCATATCGATGACTAGCTGCATGATGCCATCTAGTATCTCTCCCTCCCGGCTAGCTCCCCCTTCGGCGCTCAATTCATCCTGCAGAGCCAGTACTTCAAAAACAAAATCGTGGAAGGTCTGCTTAAGGTCTTCCAGGACGGCTGGGCTGAGTTCGCTGAGCTTGAGGTGGCCCGCTTTCAGACTGTTGACCTTGGTGACGATTTCAAAGAGTACGGCTAGTGCCTTGGGTGTGTTGAAATCGTCGTTCATTTCATCGTGTAGGCGCTGGATTAGTTCTTTAATTTCTTTATCCAGAGCGGTTTCATTTTTTGCGGCAGCGCCTTTCAGGTCATTCAGGGTCCGATAGGCTTCCATCAGGCGTTTGTACCCCTTCTCGGCGGCTAGTAAGGCCTCGTCGGTCAGGTCCAGGGTGCTGCGATAATGGGATTGCAGCATAAAGAACTTCACGACCATGGGGCTATAACCCTTAGAGATATGCTCACTCTTACCGGTGAACAGCTGTTGGGGAGAGATAGTATTGCCATCGCTCTTGGACATTTTACGTCCATTCATCAGTAGCATATTGGTGTGTAGCCAGTAGCGGGCACCCGTATGATGACAAGAGCCGACATTTTGTGCGATCTCATTTTCGTGGTGTGGGAATTTAAGGTCGTTGCCACCCCCGTGGATGTCAAACTCCTGGCCCAGGTACTTGGTACTCATGGCAGAGCATTCGAGGTGCCAGCCGGGAAAGCCTTCAGACCAGGGAGACTTCCAGCGCATGATGTGCTCGGGAGAAGCTTTCATCCAAATCGCAAAATCGGAAGGGTGGTTTTTTTCACCCTGGTTCTTGAGGTCATCGCGGGATTCGGCCATGAGGTCTTCGATCTTACGACCGGACAGCTTACCATAGATGCCTTTTTCTTCCGCAAATTTTCGGGTGTCGAAATACACCGATCCATTTCTTTCGTAGCCGTATCCATTATCGAGGATGTCCTGCACCATTTGAATTTGCTCGGGAATGTGTCCGGAGGCGGCGGGTTCGATGCTGGGCTCCAGGGTATTGAAGGTACGCATCATAGAACGGAAGGAGTTGGTGTATTTCTGAGCGACTTCCATGGGCTCAAGCTGCTCTGCTATGGCGCCTTTGGCCATACGATCGGTACCATCGTCGAGCAGGTGCCCCACATCGGTAATATTACGGACGTAACGCACCTTATACCCCAGGTACATCAGATAGCGATAAATAATATCAAAGCTGACAAAGGTACGGCAGTTCCCCAGGTGGACATCGTTGTAGACGGTGGGCCCGCAGACGTACATGCCAACTACTCCTTCGTGCATGGGTTCGAAGCTTACTTTGTCTCTGGATACGCTATCGTGAATCTTTAATGTACCGTTCATTTCCTGTATTTTGGTTTTTAGTTGGGTGCTTACTGCACTATCGCGCCGTTGCGCAAAAATAGACCTAAGTGCGTAACCATACAAATTAGTATGTGGTTTTGTGAAAATTGAAATTAGTCAAAAAAGGCGATTACGGGGTGATGATCCGAGAAAGCGGCGGGGCCGCGATAACAAGACTGTATCTGCAGGGCCGGGTCATAGAGAATAAAATCAATACGCAGGCCGGGAATTTTACCTGCATAAGTACTGCCCCAGGATCGTCCCTTTCGCAGAAAAGCATCCTTTCTTTTGCCCTTGAGTTGCCGATAAGTGTAAGACTGGCTGATATCGTTAAAATCGCCGCAGATGATATTGGGGTCCCGGAACGAGGTCAGGGTTTGGGCAATGTTTTCTGCCTGGTGCGTACGCATGGTCGTAGCTGCTTTGTATTTGGCCAGCGCCTGGCGGATATTTTGCCAGGTTTCTTTTTCTTTTAAATCCCCTTCGTCAGCAATTTGGTTGGTGAGCCCGGTAATCTGGTTAGAGCGCAGGTGCACATTGACTAGGTTGATTTTCCGATTTTCCAGTTGTAATTCGGCAATTTGGTATCCGTTCACCAGGTTGTTGTAATAATGATTTTGGATGGATCGCAAAGGGTAGCGAGCGGCGATGAGTAAGCTGCTACGCTCGGGTGCATAAACAATATGGCTTAGTCCTTCGGCTTTTAGTCTCTCCAGATAGGGCCTTCGCTGATTTTCAGTGGCAACAAATTCCTGGAGGAAGAGCACATCCGGGCGAAGGGCTGCTATATGCTGTTGAAAGGCTTCGGGACCAAGGCTTTCGTTGTTATTGGGGTAAGACTCCAGTCGGCGGACATTCTGGGTGACTACTTTTAGTCCCTCCGGTGCACTTTTTTTGGCGAAAGCCAGACCGTACAAACCACTAATGGTCGACCCACTCATGATTAGTATAACCAATGAAAAGATAGCGTAGACTTTTTTCCGAAAGGACCAGAAGATTACAAAAATCAAGTGAATTAGCAGCAGCAGTGGCGTGGCCAGGCCAAGAATCGCCAGTGGCCAAAAGTAGTTGGGGTTGACGTAAGGTGCGAGTAGCGCCAGCAAGCTGAGGAGTACGAAAAAGAGGTTCAGGCCACGCAGCCAGCCGGGTGCTCTATTTTTTACTGGCGTTAAAGAGGAATTCTTTTTCTTCTTCATCGAGGCTATCGTATCCGGTTTTTTTGATTTTATCCAAAATGGCGTCTAAGCGCTCCTGATAATTATTATGGTCCTCGTCCGACACGGCTTCTCCCCGTTTGGATGATCTGCTGGCGGTGCGGCGCTGGGTAGCTTTGGTACGACGCTTGGGATCGCGGTAGGCTACCTTAGGACCTTGCCCCCGGGTACGTTGGCCACGGACTAAATTGGTGAAGAAATTAGTGATTTGATCCAGTATCCGGTTGACCGGACGGGACCAGTCGTTGCCACTCTGCAGTTGGCGAACAAATATAAAGCCGAGTAAAGCGCCGCCAAAGTGTGCATAATGGCCACCCTCGTTGATACCGTTGGTAAGAGAAATCAAGTACATGAACAGGATAGCGGCTACGAGGTATTTGAGTTTTACGTTACCGAGGAATAACAAGCGGATGGAATAATCGGGTGCAATGGTCCCCGCACCGGTAACGATGGCCATCACCGCTGCGGAAGCCCCCAGGGCCAGTCCGGTTTCGTCCCCACCGTAGGGCAGTACATTATAAGTAACAAAGTAAAGCAGGGAGCCTGCGAATCCCCCCAGCAAATAAAGGGGAAGTACCCGCTGGTTGCCCAAAAAGTCTCCAAAGATGCGGCCAAACCAGAAGAGGAACAGCATATTCCACAGAATGTGCCAAAAGTCGTAATGGGCAAACATCGAGGTGACCAGAATCCAGGGACGCGTCAGTACGGTGAACCAATCGGAAGACATGGCGATGTATCCCAGAAATTGTCGAAAGCCCTCGGGGCTCCATACCTGACCACTGTGGGCAAAGTAGACACCAGCCCGTACCAGGTTAATTCCTACGAATAAGCCAATATTCACGATGATAATACGAGTAATCATATTACCATAGTTAAACTCCCGCTTGATATCTTCCCAAATCGACTGAAACATAATTGTCTATAATAGTTTTCCTGATTTCCGCCAGTACAAAATTAACAAGAATCCGAATAGCGCGCCGCCTAAATGTGCAAAATGTGCGATACCATCGCCCCGGAAAGGCCCTAAACCGGCAAAAAGCTCAAATACCGCAAATAAAATAACCATGTATTTGGCCTTCATCGGTATAGGTGGGAACAGCAGCATGATCTTATTGTTGGGGAAAAGCATACCGTAGGCTGTTAAAATACCAAAAATAGCGCCCGAAGCACCCAACATCGGTATGTTGATGTTGTATTGAGGAATCGATCCAGAACTTAACTCAAGGGCCTGTACGCCCAGGTGCAAGGCCATGGCCCCAAAACCCGTAATAAAGTAGTACTGTAAAAATTTATTGGGACCCATCCGGGCTTCGGCTGGCGGCCCAAACATGAAGAGCGCAAACATATTAAAGAACAGGTGCGTCAAATTACCGTGCATAAACATATGCGTCACCAACTGATAGGGACGGAAATACTCCGAGGTGGGGTAAAATAAAGCCAGGATATAGCGATCCCATTCCCAAAAATTGGTTTCCTGCATATTAATCAGCGCCTGCATGGCATATCCACCGGGGTCTTTTAAGAGCAACAGCGTACCAAAGTACATCAGTACATTGATAACCAGTAAGTGTTTGACCACGTCCGTAAGTCTATTCATATCTTTTTGTTTAGGATTTAGTGGTTTAGAGTTTAGGGTTCTTTTCTATATTCCCTGAGCTCTAACCCCTAAACTAAATATTATCCTTCAAACATTTTGGCCAGGGTGTCCAGTTCAAAAGTATGGAAGCAATTTCGACCAGTTGGACTTTTAAAAGGAATTGCGCAGGCAAAAAGTTTATCAACGAGGCTCTGCATTTCTTCTTTACTCAGCACCTGACCGCGTTTGACGGCGGCACTGCGGGCCATCGACCGGGCGATATTTTCTTTAACATCCAGCTTTAGGTCCAGTCCCATTTTATACTGCTCAATGAGTTGATCCAGTATTTTTGATTCTTCTTTTTTGCCAACGAGCTCCGCCGGAAGGCCATTAATAACAAAGGTGTTTTTCCCGAAGTGTTGGATATCAAAACCCAGGGTATTGATCTCGTCCAGGATACCCAATAAAATTTCGGTATCCGCGGCCGTTAATTCCACCGTTTGTGTAAAAAGTTGCTGCTGGCTATTTCCCGACTGTTCCTGGAGCTTTTCCAGGTATGCCTCGTAGAGGATGCGTTCGTGTGCCGCCTGCTGGTCGATTAAAATGAAGCCAGATTTGATTTGATTAAGAATGTAAGTATGGTGAATCTGGTAAGGCTCTTTCTGTTCCTTTACCTTGATTCCCAAGTCATTACCCTCGGATTCTTCACTGGAGAAACTGCTTTCTACGGTAAAAGCCTGGGGCTGTTCGGAATCGGGCCTTTCTTCTTCGTCGCCCTGAACCATGCCTTCGTACATTTTTTCCCAGTTGGCCAGGTTATTACGTTCGCGCTGGCTTTGGCCGGAAAAACTTGGACTACTCCCCCCGCTCGGCCGCTCCGATCCTCCCGAAGCTTTGGAGGGGAAGGTTTGTTCCCTGCTTTCCGAACCCTGGCGAGGAGAGATCACCGGGAGATTAAAGGTGGATTCCCGTTCAAAATCGAGGCTGGGCATGGCGTGGTGTTGTCCCAGCGCATGCCGTACCGTTACCTTTAGATAGTTATAAACCAGGCGCTCATCGTCGAATTTGATTTCCTGTTTGGTGGGGTGGACATTGATATCGATCTTGGCCGGGTCGATTTCGATAAAAATGACATAGAAAGGATAATGATCGCGCGAAATAAGCTCTTCGTAGGCCCCCATCAGCGCGTGGTGCAGATACCCGCTTTTGATGAAGCGATTATTGACAAAAAAATACTGATCGCCGCGGGTCTTTTTGGCAAATTCCGGCTTCCCGACGTAGCCTTTGATGCGGACAATATCTGTGGTCTCCTCTACCGGGATTAATTTTTTATTAGTATGACTACCGAAGAGGCCCACGATACGCTGGCGAAGATTACCTGGCATCAGGTGGTGGATTTCTTCATTATCGCGATGTACAATAAAGTGAATATCGGGGTTCGCCATCGCGATCCGATTGAATTCTTCGAGGATGTGCTTGAGCTCCACCGGATCTGATTTCAGGAAGTTGCGTCGGGCGGGTACATTGTAGAATAAATTTTTCACGGCAATGCTGGTGCCCGGTGCCGCCTGGCAGGGTTCCTGGGTAACCAGACTGGAGGCTTCCACTCGCAGTAGGTGGCCCATTTCTTTGACTTTTTGGCGGGTTTTCATTTCCACCTGGGCTACGGCGGCAATAGAAGCCATGGCTTCTCCACGGAAGCCCATCGTACGGATAGCGAAAAGATCCTGCGCACTTCTGATTTTAGAGGTAGCGTGTCGCTCGAAGCTCATTCGGGCATCGGTTTCCGACATACCACAACCATTATCGATCACTTGCAGCAGTGTTTTTCCGGCATCTTTGATAATCAGTTGGATCTTGGTACTGCCGGCATCTACTGCGTTTTCGAGTAATTCCTTGGCTACCGATGCGGGCCGTTGAATGACCTCCCCCGCGGCAATTTGGTTCGCGATAGCGTCTGGAAGAAGCTGAATAATATCAGCCATAGTGTTCTAGCTTTTTGTGAGGGCCGCTCCAGGCAAAAGCCTCTGTTGTTGTTTTTGGAACTACTTAACCAACACCCTCGATTTTATTAATAATTTCCGGTAGATAAACCGTCATAAATACATAACTGGCACCGAGCAGAAAGATAACAATAAATAGCAAAACAAGGTTGGACCGGGTCATCTGTTTATTGCGGGCTCTGGAGTCGGCCATATAGCCGCGTTTCATACCGCTGGCGATGCGGGCCTTCATCCCTTCGGTATCCCCTTTTTTGAGGGATTCAATGCGTTCCATCCGTTCTTTGAGTTCGTCCTTTTCGGGATCCCAGTAACGGGGTTTGTATCGATACTGTTGGTGCTTGGGTAACTTGATAAATCTGCGTAGTGCCATAATGTTAACGTTATAAGGTTAAAGTATAAAGGTTAAAGGGTAAGGTTTCTCAATTCAGACTTTAACCTTTACCCTTTTTCCTTTACCCTTGTATATACAAAAGTAAGGTATTTCAAACTATTTTGCTTTTGGGGGTGTAATATCCCTTTATGATGGATTAGATGAGCAAAGGAAGCCCAAATGGTGTGCTTATCTTTGTGATGAATTAAATTTAAAGGTAACTTTGTGCCTTAATTACAAACAGCACCTATGAGTGATGTCATAAAGCACGAATGCGGCGTAGCCGTTATTCGCTTATTAAAGCCGCTTGAATTTTACCAGGAAAAATATGGTTCATCGCTGTACGGAGTGGAAAAACTCCGCCTGCTGATGCAGAAAATGCGTAACCGCGGACAGGACGGGGCCGGTATGGCCACCATTAAAATTGATCCTGCACCGGGTACCAAATACATCAGCCGCAAGCGTAGCGTGGCGCCTAATTACCTGGATGATCTTTTTGAGCAGATCCGAAAACGCTTTGCTCCACTCAGTCCCGAGCAGCTCAATGATCCGCATTTCATGAAAGAGAATATGCCCTACACCGGTGAGCTACTGATGGGGCATTTGCGTTATGGCACTCACGGTGACAACGGGATTGAGACCTGCCACCCTTTTCTTCGACAAAACAACTGGATTACCCGTAACCTTATCCTGGCGGGTAATTTTAATTTGACCAACGTCGATGAATTATTCGATGAGTTGGTCGGTCTGGGCCAGTACCCAAAGGAAAAATCGGATACCGTAACGGTGCTGGAGAAGATTGGACACTTCCTGGATGACGAGGTGCAACGCCTGCATACCTGGTTTAAGCCCGATGGGCATTCGAACGCCGAGATTAATGACCTGATCTTTGATGAATTGGATATACAACGGCTGCTCAAGCGGGCCAGTAAGCGCTTTGATGGCGGCTATGTAATGGCCGGTCTGATTGGCCACGGCGATGCCTTTGTGATGCGCGACCCCGCCGGTATTCGTCCCGCTTTTTATTATCACGACGATGAGGTCGCCGTGGTGGCTTCCGAGCGTCCGGCGATTCAGACCACCTTCAATCTGCAGTTTGAGGAGGTGAAAGAGCTGAAGCCAGGAAACGCTTTTATCATTAAGCGGCGCGGCGTAGTTGGTGAAGCTCCCTTTATCGATCCCATTCCGGTGCGCCCCTGCTCTTTTGAGCGCATCTACTTCTCCCGGGGAACGGATCGGGATATTTACCTCGAAAGAAAGAACCTGGGGAAGCAACTCACGAAATCCATTCTCAAAGCGGTAGACTACGACTTTAAACGGACGGTGTTTTCCTACGTTCCCAATACAGCAGAGTCGGCCTTTTATGGTCTGATGGACGGTATTCAGGATGAAATGAATCAAATCAAGCAAGAGGAAATTCTGAAGCTGGTGGAGAAGGATAAGCTGAAACCTAAAAAGCTGGAGAAGATCTTGTCCATGAAACCCCGGATCGAAAAGGTGATCGTCAAAGATGCCAAACAACGCACCTTTATTGCCGACAGTACTTCGCGGGGCCAATTGGTTTCGCACGTCTACGATATTACTTACGGCATCGTCAATAATGATAAGGATACCATTGTACTGATCGATGATTCCATCGTACGCGGCACGACCCTACGCGACAGTATTTTACAGATTGTTTCCCGGCTGCGGCCGAAAAAGATCATTGTGGTCTCTTCCGCTCCTCAGATTCGCTATCCAGACTGCTACGGTATTGATATGTCGATCATGGGCGACTTTGTCGCTTTCAGAGCACTAGTGGCCTTACTCAAAGAAAATGGTAAGGAGCACCTTCTGCAAGAGACTTACGAGCGCTGTCAGGAGGAATTGGAGAAAGATCTGGATCAGATGGGGAATGCCGTCCAAAAGCTCTACGAAGAGTTTTCTTACGAAGAGGTCTCCGCCAAGATCGCGGAAATCATTACACCCAGGGGCATTAAGCCTGAGGTGCAGATCATTTACCAGACGGTAGAAGGCCTGCACGAGGCGATCCATCACCATAACGGTGACTGGTACTTCTCTGGCAACTACCCCACGCCGGGTGGTAATCGGGTAGTGAATCGCTCTTTTATCAACTTTATTGAAGGGAAAGCTGGGCGCGCTTATTAGAAAGTGGTTGGTTCTAGGACCAGTGCTAAAATAGATAAAATGCCTGCCTTTGGGCCTGCCTGCCTCAGGTAGGTACGCAAGGTGTTTGATTAATGAGATCACGTTCGGTACCTAACGGCACAATTAAACCGGATTAATTTTAGAACCAATCAACCTTACCTACTCGCCCCCTTTTTTCTGAAGGTCCACCTTCGCCAGCTTTTGGTTGCCGGCCAGCCACAGGGTGTGGGAGTCGGCCACCGAAAGCGTATAATAACTTTCAGTAAGCAGGGTGTCCCAGCTCATTCCCCCGTCGAGGGAATAATGGACGCCCGGGATACCGCAGGAAATCAATTGCTGTCCTTCCCCACCCGGTAGATACTTTACGCAAGACTGGTATCCGGGTGCGGATCCGTCACTGATAAGTTGCCAGCTCTGGCCTCCGTCCGTGGTGATGGCTTTATTTTGGCGGTTGGTCGCCTTTTCATTCCAATTTCCTCCAAAGATAATTCCCGCTTGCTCGTCGTAGAAGTCGACGGTATAAATACCGGTCATTTGTCCACCTGAAACAATGGGGCTGTTGTAGACCTGCCAGTTTTGTCCGTAGTCTTCGCTAAAATAGACGCGCGCGGCGGCTCCGCCGGAGACCATCCAGACTTTACCGCCGGGCTGTAAGGCCAGGTTACTATTGCTCGCGGCAAAAGCGGCTTCGCCTTCTACCGCCGTCGGGATCTGCGTGCAGGGCACTTTTTCCCAGTTGGCCCCACCATCCTCGGTGCGAATCACCGACAGACAGCCATCGGTAGGGTCGCCCATTGCGATGCCGTACTGGTCATCCCAGAACTGCATCGCATCATAAAAAGCAGCTGGATGATCCTCGCGATAGACGATCTTCCAGTTTGCCCCCCTGTCCGTGGAGCGAAACAGCAGGGCGGGTGAAGCGATGCTGAGTAGGTGTGTAGCGGTCTCCGTCACGGCTAAGGAGCGAAAATGCGGTGCGGTACTATCGGTCGTAATGCTGTCGATACGCCAGGATTGTCCAGCATCCTGTGTATGGCCAAAGACGCCCTCTGAGCCGGCGAACCAGATCTCGTCTAAGCTGACCGCTTGTAGTGCCCGGACGCTGGCGGGAACGGCCAGGCTATCGACGGTCTGGATACCCAGAGAACCACGAGTAGCTGTATTATTTTTTTGGCAGGCGCTGCAAAACGCGAAGATTAGTAAAGAGTAGATAGATGTTTTCATAGGTTGATCACTTAGGATGGCAATATACGCATTAGAACAGTTTTAGTACGAAGCTGGAGCTTTGCACCAGCCCCTGGGAAGGAGCGGAGATCAAGTAATTAACCTTATTTAAGATTAGAAAGCTTATCTTCCCCCCGTTTTTGGCGAAAGCCCAAACAGAAAGACACAAAAAGAAATTGCTCCATGCTAAACCTGCGCCCCGGTCTGATCACATTATTGCTGCTTTTAGGTGTATATACCCATTTTTTGGCTGGGCAAGTCAATCCAGGTGGAGGAGTCGAGCTGGATAGCCTACGCATCAGCGAGCAGTACGAGCAGATCGCTCGCCGGGATATCCTCTTAGATTTAAGTCAAAAATATAATTTCACCCTTTATCTGCAGGCGGATAGTCTGCTGCGAGAAGAAACATCCATCCGCTTTGAAGACGAACCGATAGCCTTGGCCCTGGATCGTCTATTATCGGATACCCCCCTGGGCTTTATGCCATATCGTTCTTACCTGATCGTCGTAGCTCCCCGACAGCGGTTGGAGCAGTTTTATACGCCCGCCTATTACCAGACGCTGGCGGAGCGTGCCGAGCCATCTCCTGAGGAATCGGAAGTCACACCAGAAACCTTTGAGATAGGAAGTGCCGAGTCGATCAGCCCTCGTGGCGAAGGTCTTCTGGAGGGAACAGTCCTGGATCAGAATACCGGGGAGCCCATCATTGGCGCAACGGTTTACTTCCCGGAGCTGGCGAGAGGTACTAGCACCGATATAGACGGACTTTTTTCGATCGCTTTGCCCATTGGCCAGCACGAGCTGACCCTCTCCTATTTAGGTTACTCCAGTCTGACGGCTCCGGTTACGGTTTTCAACGACGGAACGCTTACTTTCACCCTGAATAAAGTTGGGATCGACCTTGAAGAGGTAGTCGTAGAGGCGGAAGCCGCCGATGCTAACGTCAGTTCGGCTGAAATTGGCCTGGCTCGCCTGACGACGGAGCAAATCCGTAAGTTACCCAGCTTTATGGGGGAAGTGGATGTGCTGAACAGCCTGCTGCAGGAGCCCGGTGTAAGTTCGGTAGGAGAAGGGGCTGGTGGTTTTAATGTGCGCGGTGGTAGTGTGGACCAAAACCTGGTCCTGATGGACGAGCAGTTTATGTTTAACCCAACCCATGCATTGGGTTTTTTCAGTGCCTTTAATCCCGATCTGGTGAATAGCGTAGAACTTTATAAAGGTTATATGCCGGCCCAGTACGGTGGAAGATTATCTTCGGTACTGGATGTAGAAATGAAAGATGGGAATCCCAATAATTTTCAAATGCGGGGAGGGATTGGTGTGGTCGCTAGTCGCATCAGTGCAGAAGGACCCGTGGTCAAAGATAAAAGTAGCTTTATTGCGGGCTTTCGGACCACTTATTCAGATTGGGTGCTGGGCCTCATTAATGTTCCCGAGGTACAGCGTAGCTCGGTCACCTTCTACGATGCTAACTTACGCTATACCCACCGCTTCGACGAAAATAATCAAATCATTCTGTCTGGCTACTCTACCCGGGATAATACGGTATTTAACGATGAGTTTGGTTTTGAGTATAGCACCAATGGGGGACAACTGACCTACAAAAGGGTGATCAATCCTAAATTGATTTCGACCTTCTCCACCACGCTTAGCCAATACGAAGCAACGGGTAGCGAATTGCGCGATAGTGTGACTTCGGCGCAGCTGACCACGCGCTATCAATACCTGAAGGTAAAAGAAATACTGAATTATAATCCAAGTGAGGATCTGAGTATCCAGGGGGGCTTCTCGGGTATCTTCTACCGGATTGCGCCCGGTGATCGGGCACCCTTTGGCGAACTATCCACCGTAGTACCCATCCAGCTAGAAGATGAACAAGGACTGGAATCGGCGCTCTTTCTACAGACTGACTGGACCGCTTCTCCCCTGCTGTCTTTATCCGCAGGCTTACGGCTGGTGCGCTACCAGGCCTTAGGACCGGGTACGGAGACGATCGCCGACTATTACAGTCTGGAGCCCAGGCTGGGGTTGCGTTACTCCCTGAATGCCATATCTTCCGTTAAAGCGGGCTACAGCCGGACTGCTCAGTTTATCAACCAATTGGCCAACCTGATTTCGCCTACGCCGGTGAGTATCTGGCAGCTCAGCAATCAATACATTCAGCCCCAGCGGGCGCATAGTTTTTCCCTGGGGTACTTTCGAAACTTCCAGCGCAATGCCTGGGAGACCAGTCTGGAAGGGTATTTTCGATACGTGGATCAGTTGACTGATTTTAAAGATTTTGCGGAGCTATCGGCCAATCGAAGTATCGAAACGGAATTGCTTTATGGCATCGGTCGCGCCTACGGGCTGGAGGCGAGTATCCGAAAGAAGGAAGGTATCCTGACCGGCTGGATCAATTATACCTATTCCCGTACCCTACAGCAAGTGGATGGGATCAACGATGGGGAATGGTATCCGGCGCAATTCGATAAGCCGCATAACCTGACCATCACTACTAATTGGCAGCCTTCCGGGCGAATTACCATGGCTTTAAATTTTAATTACAGTACCGGGCGGCCGATCACCGCACCCGTTGGTCGCAGTACGGCGGCGGGAAAGTTTCCGGTCCTGGAATACTCGGGCCGTAACCAGGTGCGGATACCGGATTACCATCGACTGGATTTTGCTTTTACCATGGACGGTAATTACAAGAAGAATCAGCGCTTTAAAACCAGTTGGACTCTGGCGGTGAATAATATTTACGGGCGCCGTAACCCTTACTCTGTCTTTTTCCGCCCCAGCGGTGGCCGTCTGCCTGAGACAACCCGCCTGGCGGTACTGGGTACTGTATTCCCTTCCTTAACCCTGAATTTTGATTTCAAATGATGAAGAAATACTCCAAAATACTGGCGGGCCTGTTGCTTGCTCTGACGACTTTACCGGGCTGTTTTGATGAAATCCAACTAGATTTGCCGACAAGTACGGATAGAAAAATAGTCGTAGAGGGCTATGTCAATCAGTCGGAAGAAGAGATGGAGGTGCTGATCACCGTGGGGAATAGTACGAGCTTCGATGATGAAGCGGGAGATGTGGAACTGCTTCCACTGGAAACCGCTTATCTGATTTATAATGAGGTCCCTTTTCCCCAGTATCCACTGACCAATAACACCCTTAACCGCTTGTCGATTACCGATTTTGAGCAAGTGGCACCGAGCTCTGGGGCACCGGTTGTTCAACTATTTGTACGCCTGGCTGACGGGCGCATCTACCAGTCTGCACGGGATACTTTACCGGCGCTGCCTCGGATAGAAAATATTGATGTGGGTACCTACACGAGAGAGATTCGCAATGAGCAGGGAATACTATTGGAGCGAGACTTTCTAGAAATCCTCCTTAGCACACCCTTACAACGGGGTGATTCAGAAAAAGCACTCCTTCGTTGGGAAATGACTGGCGTTTATCGCTATGTGGAATCTCCACCTCCCGTGAGCAGCACCTTGGATCCACAGCAGACCTGTTATCTTCCCGATGATTTGAGTGGAGATGAAATTCTGCTTTTTAATGGCCGGGAGACGACAGAGACTTCACTGAATCGCTTCCCGGCGATCCGAAATATTCCCCTGAATCACTTTTTTGCATCGGGCTATTATATTACAGTCTTACAACAAACCTTATCACCGGCTGCTTATCAATACTGGGATCAATTGCGGCAGAATGCAAATCCGGGTGGGGGACTGTTTGATCCAACACCGGGAACGGTGACCGGGAATATTCAAAATATTGAAAATGCGGAAGAGACGGTGTTGGGCTTTTTCTACGCGACCCAGACGGATACCATTCGCCGACTTATAAGACCGGGAGAATTGGGTAATCCACAAAGTTACTGTGCGAATCCCAGTAATTATGATCAAGAAAGATGTAGCGAGTGTACGGTGCTTAGCAATAGTACACTGACCAAGCCGGATTACTGGATCGAGTAAAAATTAGACTATGCGAAGACTATTATTAATATTATTCTTTTTATCAGGACTTTCCGTAAGTATCTCTCAGGCGCAGTCGGCGGCATGGGTGCACTTTAACCAACCTTTTTACGTGGCGGGCGAGGTAATTTGGTATAAACTGTACTTACCCGATAATTTCCCCCTGGGCTCCAAGGTGATCACCGTTTCTTTGGTGGATCCCAGGGGTGATCTGGTAGCGCAATCCTACCTGCGCCGAAGGCAGGCCGTCTCTGTCTCCGGCTTTTATCGAGTACCTTTTGACTGGGGTTCCGGTGCCTACCGACTGGTCTTTAGCGTCACTAAAGAAGTGACCCACGAGCCGTTGGTACTGGCCGAAACGCTTCTGCCCATTTACGATGATCTGGAAAAGCAGGCGGCCTCGCGTACGGGCCCTGCGGTACAGCTTCCTAAAACCAATCTGCCCACTTCGTTACGGGTCAGTGTCGAAACGACTCAGGCTACGTACGCGCCGGGCAGTAGTGCCAGTATTCGGATTAAAGTGCAGGATGAACAGGGTAATCCGGTGGAAGGTGAGGTTTCGATTGCCGTGCGTGATCAGCAGCTGTTTGCGCTGGAGGAAGCTGGTTTTAACGCCTTACAAGTGGGCAAAGTATTGACGGACACAGCAAATTGGGAAGAAGATATCAACCTACGCGGGCGACTGTTGAACCCCGAAGACCGTGCTCCGCTCCCTGCTGGTAATATCGCAGCCTACCTGTTGGAGGCTTATCAATTCCTGTATGCCAAAGCCGATAGTGCCGGGCGGTTCACCCTGGATCTACCCGATCTGTACGGCAAGATACCCTTGCATATGATTGGCTTTTTCCCAGAAAATATTTTGGTAGATCTGGAGCTGGTACCCAAGCTGAGTGCTTTACCGCAGGCTGCTCTACCCTATCCGGATCAGGTGCGGCAGTACCTGGGATTGAGTCAAAAACGTAAGTTGATCTATCAACTCTACGGACGTCTGGAGCAGGAGGTAGAAGCTATTTACCCTACCATGAGCTACGAAAAGCCGGAAGCGGATAGCCCGGTACCACTAGACGAATACGATGCCTTTCCAGATTTGGCGACGATGGCGCGTGATCTTTCGATTCCGATTCGCTTTCGCAAATGGGAGAACGATCGCCTGGGCGTTCGCATTTTTGACCCTAGTCAGACTTTACGCAGCTATTACAGCGATCGCCCCATTTTTATTGTGGACGGTATGTTGACGCGAAACGATCATTATATTGCCGAACTGGACATTACAAAAATTGAACACTTTGACCTATTCTACGATTTTGATCGGTTACTACCGCTGTACGGTCCGCTGGCCCGCTTTGGCCTAGTGCGGATAGAATCTCGCAACCGGAATATCAGTGTACCGGAGGGAGATCAAAAGAACTACTTCCAGCTAAAGGGCTTTCCGGCCGAAGTGAATTATCCGATCTCGGTCGATCCGACTGCCGAAGCCCCGGTTCAATTACGGCCGGCTTTATACTGGCAGCCAAAAGCCAAGACGAATGCCTCTGGGGAGTTGCAGGTTTCGGTTCCGCTCACAGACGATCAGAGTCGATTTCAGATCGAAGTGGTCGTACAGAATGCGGAAGGCAAACGGGGGCAGGGAACGGCTACTTTTTTGATTCAAGACCCCGAGCGATAGTTTTAATTTTATTCTGTATAAATTAAATAAAATAGAATAAGCTATGTTTTTATTGATTAAAAGGCTTATATTATATAGTCAAAATTAGAAAACAAAAAACGTAGCGAAATGAAAAACTATAAGCAAAAAGTTATTGAGCCGACTAACCACAACCGCGATTTCACTCCACCTCCCGTTACCAAATATATGGTACCACGTCGGGATTTGATTACCTTCCAACCCGATACCGAAATATCAGATGTGGTCAAGACTCTATTAAAGCATAAAATTACCGGTGCGCCCGTACTGGATGCCAAGGGGGCATTATTGGGGCTGATCGATGATAAAGACTGTATTAAAGTCTTGATGGATGCCGTTTATTACAACAATATGCAGCGCATGACGGTGGCGAATTATACTACTAATGTGATGAAGACCATTTCTGATAAGGCCAACGTAGTGGAAGTAGCCAACGAATTTTCCCGCACGATCTACAAGCGTCTACTGGTGGTCAACAAGGAGGGAGAATTGGTTGGGCAGATTAGTCGGCAGGATATCCTTCAGGCGATCAGTGATTACAGTAAGAATATTTTTTAAAAAAATTAAAATTTCTTGATGACCTTTTGATGATGTCTGCGATACAGTAGTGTAATCAATTAGAAAACATTCAAAATCGCACATCATGAAGATCAACAAGCCAGTACTTTGGACGCTTATCGCCGCACTTTCCGGAACTATCCTTTGGGAAACCAATAAGATTGCCGATGAAATGTATCAAATAGAAGATACCTATCAGACAGCGGAGGCCACCTACGTAGCCCAGGAGAATACGCCTCAAAACGTACAGTATGCTTCTTACCGTCCAAGTCAAGGCCAGACTCCCGTTGCACAAATGGTGGCTAGTAATACGGATCCCGTCGAAATGAAACCCATTAGAGACCCTAAATCTGGGCAGGTAGTTTCTTATGTGCCTTATCCACAATCCTGGAAGGCCGTCAGTGGACCAAATGGAACGCAGGCATTTCAGGGCCCTAACGGCATCAGCGTACGTCAATTGATGCCCTCCGAAATGTACTATTTCAACGTTGATCCCTACGTAGTACAAGCCACGGGGCAACGCGTAGCGAATCCCGTTCCGGTTCAGCAAGTTTTGCAACAAAGAGTAGCCCCAACTATGCAGCAGCAAGGCGCCAAATTAACCAAGCAATACAGCCTACCGAATATTGCCCGGCGAACCCAGGGATTAATGCAGGGCGCCCTAAGCCGGTCCAGGATCCAATCCTTTGAAGTATTGGCTTCGGAATGGCAAAAGCCAAATGGCAAGAAGGTACTAGTCCTGATCTCCAAGACGGTTATGCACAGCCAGGGCGGAAGCTTTTGGAATGCTAACTACTCCGAGTTGGAAGCGCCCGCCCAGGTATTTGAGCAGGCAAAAGAGGCCTTTCTGTATGGTCAAAGAAACTTCCAATTAGATCAGCAAGCGGCCATGGCGCACAATGCTAAATTACAACGACAGGAGCAGGAAGCAAATGCTAGACTTGCTGCCAGTGCCGCCGCCCATAATGCCAAAATGGCTAATCGCGAAGCGGCGTTCCAAGCCTCTCAGGCTCAATACCGCAGTACGACAAATGACATCAGCGACATCAGTATGCAGGGCTATTGGAAACGCTCAGAAATCAATGACCGGATGCGCAGTAAGGAGGTAGACATGATCCACGAAAGAAATACCATGGTCAATCCCTATACCAATCAAACCATGCACGTCCCTTCCGGGTATAACCAATATTACATCAATCCACAGGGAAATGTAATCGGCTCGAATAATGCCAATTTTAATCCGAATGTAAATAACCAGTACAATGGTACGGAGTGGAAAAAACTACCTCAAGGGTATTAAAAAAAGCTAAACCGCAGTTGAATCTCCTGTCCTTCCGGGCAGGAGATTTTTTTACTTCCGGCGCCCGCGATTCGAAGAGCCGCGTCCACGGCCTCTTCCACCTCCTTTGTTGCCGCGGTAGCCACCGCGTCCTCCGCTGCTGCGGCCTTTTTTGCTCATGTCGGCTTTATAATCGCTGAGTTCCGGTGGTAAGGGGATGCGGTGGATTTTCATGTCAATCAGCTCCTCAATGCGCTTGAATTTATAGGCATCTTCGCCGTTGATGTAGGTTAGGGCCACCCCGGAGGCTTCGGCCCGTGCCGTACGACCGATCCGGTGTACATAGTCTTCCCCGTCACTGGGCACATCAAAGTTAATCACCAAATCGATGTCGTTGATGTCGATCCCGCGGGAAAGTACATCGGTAGCCACCGCAATCTTGGTCGTCCCATTTTTAAATTCTAGTAGGGCTTGCTCCCGGTCTTTCTGCTCCAGATCGGAGTGGATGGCGCAGGTCTTAAGTCCATTCTGACGCAGTTCCCGGTCCAGATCGCGTACTTTCTTTTTAGTACTGGCGAAAATGAGCGCTTTTTTATCTTTTTTGTCTTTTAGTAAGCGGGCGGTCAGTGGGATCTTACCGCGATCGCTCACCTCGTAAACACCTTGCAGGATATTTTCAGCGGGTTTGGAGATGGCAATGCTAATCTCCTCTGGTTTTTTCAAAAACTGCTGGGCAAACTTGCGAATTTTGGCTGGCATCGTTGCCGAAAAAAGCAGGGTTTGCCGTTCGGGCGGCAGTTTATTGATGATATTCGTGATATCGGGTGCAAAACCCATGTCGAGCATACGATCCGCCTCGTCGAGGATCAGGCATTTGACGGTCGATAGATCGACGTAGCCCAGTTCGAGGTGCATTTTAAAGCGGCCCGGCGTAGCGATAATCATGTCTACCCCTTGTTTCAGGGCGCGCTTCTCCTGGACCATTTCCTGGCCACCGCGGCCACCGTAAATGGGGATACCACTGACGCCGGTAAAGTAAGAAAAGGCTTCCAGCTGCTGATCTACCTGCATGACCAGCTCACGGGTGGGGCCAATAACCAGGGTATGGATCCCTTCGTGTTCCTGCTTAGAAATGCTATTAATAATAGGTAGTAGAAAGGCGGCAGTTTTTCCCGTGCCGGTTTGAGCGCAGGCCAGTACGTCCTTGCCTTCCATGATGAATGGGATGGCTTGTTCCTGGATCGGGGTAGCTTTCTCGAACCCCATCGCGTCTAGTCCGTCAATCAATCCGGGCTCAAATCCAAATTCTGTAAATTTCAAATTTTCTTGTTTTTCTTATCAATCAAGTAGGGTTGGGTTTAGGCTATCTTTTGGGTTTTGCTTTCGCAAAAAGCAATTTCAAACATGCTCCTGCTACAAATTTCGTAAAAAAAAAGCAATGTAGCTGATTTTTAATGGATTATCTTCCGAATGGCGTTTTAATTATCCCGGAGCCAAAGGGATCCCACTTCTGGCATTCGGTTTTTGTGAAAACTTTTAGTGAAGTTGTTTAAAAACTCCTCACTGAGCCCCTGGCAACACATTGAAAGCCAATACGGCAGCTCTTTTTTACCTTCGTCTGCCTGAGGCGGATGGCTACGAGAAAAAAAAGTAGCCTTATCTTGACTTCCAAGCCGTTACCAATCATCTCACCAGAAATTCTTAAACAACTTCAGTCTTTACTGTAACTGATCGAACAAAAACCTTGCAATTATTTTTAGATTAATCTAAATTATTATCTTTAGACCGTCTAAAATCATAAAAATGAGCCATCTCAAATATATTCTTTTATTTAGTTTGCTGTCTTTTTTTGCCTGTCAGCCGCCAGCGGGCGAGTCCGATCAAACGGGCCCCATGCGGGTGGTAGCGACGACGGGTATGGTCGCTGATCTGGTTCAAAATATTGGTGGAGACTCGATCGAGGTTCAGGCTCTGATGGGACCCGGTGTGGACCCGCACCTCTACAAAGCAACCCAGGGCGACCTGGCTAAGCTACAAAAAGCAGACATTATCTTCTACAACGGCTTGCATCTGGAAGGGAAAATGGGAGAAGTCCTGGAAAAGTTAGGCCAAATCAAGCGGGTTGTTCCGGTGGCGGAAAACATCCCGCAAAGCGCCCTGTTGGAAGATCCGGTTTATCAGGGGACGGCCGATCCGCATATTTGGTTTGATGTCAGTATCTGGGCACAGTGTATCGATGCGGTTCAAGCGGCGCTTACGGAGCAAGATTCGGATCGGGCTGATTTTTATATAGCCAATGCCAAGCGGTATCGCCAGGAGCTAACGAATCTACACGACTGGGTAAATCAAGAGGTGGCGAAAATACCAGCGGAGAAACGTATCTTGATTACGGCCCACGATGCCTTTAATTATTTTGGACGCGCATATCGCATGGAGGTTCGTGGCCTACAGGGGATCTCCACGCTTTCCGAGTTTGGCTTGCGCGACCGGGTGGATCTGGTGAACTTTATAGTAGAAAAAGAGATTCGATCGGTTTTTGTGGAAACCTCCGTTTCTGAAAAAAATATTAATTCCATAGTAGAGGGCTGTCGCCAAAAAGGACATGAAGTTCGGATTGGTGGAAACTTATACTCCGATGCGATGGGGCCAGCAGGTAGTCCGGAGGGAACATATATCGGTATGGTAAAAGCTAATGTTAAAACGATGGTAGAAGGTTTATCTGAATCTGCCGAAAATATATAAGTCTGTGAAAGTAGAAGTGCCAAATCCAGTTGTTGAATTTCATGATTTGACGGTCTCTTATGATAAGAAACCCGTGCTATGGAATATCGACATGACACTACCCCAGGGTAAGCTCATCGGCATCATCGGACCCAATGGTGCAGGGAAATCTACCCTGATCAAAGCCGCCATGGGGCTGCTGCCTTTGGGCTCTGGTTACGTTCGTTTATTTGATCAGCCGCTGGAAGTTGTGCGCCACCGGGTAAGTTATGTCCCCCAACGCGAATCGGTTGACTGGGATTTTCCTACTTCCGTGATGGATATCGTTTTAATGGGACGTTATGGCAAATTGGGATTACTCCGCAGACCCAGTAAAAAAGATAAAGCAATGGCGCTTTCCTGCCTGGAAAAGGTAGGAATGGAGGCTTTTCGCAAACGGCAAATCTCGCAACTGTCCGGCGGTCAACAGCAGCGGGTATTCTTAGCCCGGGCGCTGGCTCAGGAAGCAGATCTCTATTTCATGGACGAGCCCTTTGCGGGGGTGGATGCCGCTACCGAAACGTCTATCCTGGGTATCTTACAGGATCTTACGGCCCAGGGAAAAACGGTGATTGTGGTTCACCATGATCTTCAATCGGCTGCGGAGTTTTTTGATTGGATTATCCTACTAAATATGCGGCTGGTTGCGACGGGCCCTATCGCCGAAGTGTTTACCAATTCGCTACTTCAGGAAACCTACGGCGGAAAACTAACGGTCTTATCAGAAATCAGTGAATTGATTAAAAAACGGAGTGTTCCCAGTCGGGAGAAATACTAAAGCAATGACTATGCTGGAGACACTAAAAGCATTTTTTTCCTTTTCTGATCCTAGTATTGTGTCGGTGACGCTAGGGGCGGTACTATTATCCGCTAGTTCGGCAGTCGTCGGGACCTTCACCTTTCTTAAGAAAAAGGCACTAGTGGGCGATGCGGTGGCGCACGCCGTGCTGCCCGGCATTTGCCTGGCTTTTTTATTAGCCGGTAACAAGAACCCCTTATTCCTGCTCCTTGGTGCCTTTATTACGGGTTGGATTTCCCTCGTTTTGATTGATTGGATTACGGCTCGTTCTAAAATTAAGGAGGATACCGCCATTGCGCTCATCCTTTCCGTTTTTTTTGGCATTGGCATTCTGTTGTTGACGCGCATCCAGCACATGGGTAATGCCGCACAGACGGGTTTACAATCTTTTTTATTCGGTAAGGCGGCGGCTCTGGTGGGGCAGGATTTACTCATTTTTGGAATCGTTGCTGTGCTGTTATTATGTACGGTAGCCCTCTTTTTTAAAGAGTTAAAATTGATTGCCTTTGATGAGGCTTTTGCGCAAGCGACCGGTTTACCCGTACGTGGACTCAATCTTCTGTTGACCACCTTGACGGTATTGGCCGTAGTGACAGGTATTCAGGCGGTGGGGGTCGTGCTGATGGCGGCTATGTTGATTACTCCCGCGGCAGCTGCCCGGTTTTGGACGGATAGCGTCCTGCGGATGACTTTTATTGCTGCCTTTATGGGGGCTTTTGCCGGTTTAGCGGGGGCCTTCGTCAGTTACGCTGCGCCATCCATGCCAACGGGCCCCTGGATTGTTATGATTATTTCGATCATCGCGCTGTTTTCTTTCTTTTTTGCGCCCCAGCGCGGAATCCTGTACCGACAATATCAGCAGCGAAAATTACAGCGACAAATCATGGAGGAAAACGTGCTAAAGGAGCTGTATCATCTCGGCGAGAAAGACAAGGGTGCCCATAAGGGACGCACGATAGATGATCTAATTAAGGAGCGCTATTTTCCAGAGAAGCAGCTGCGCACGGCGCTTCTGCGGCTACGGCAAAAGGGCTGGGTAGAACGACAAAACGGGCACTGGAAATTTACGGAAGCAGGCCAACAGAAAGGAAGGCGGGTTGTAAAGCTGCACCGACTGTGGGAAGCCTACTTGTCGACTTACCTAAAGATTGCGCCGGATCACGTGCACGAAGACGCCGAAACGATTGAGCACATCATCACGCCCGAGCTAGAAGCTGAATTAGAACACATGTTGGATTTTCCGGAGCGGGATCCGCACCAATCTAAAATTCCTTATTGAGATGGATGCAGTTTATATCATAACCACGGCTAGTTTATTTGCCATTTCTTGTAGTCTACTGGGCTGCTTCCTCATTTTGCGGCGGATGGCCATGGTGGGCGATGCGATTTCCCACGCTGTACTGCCCGGCATTGTAATTGCCTTTCTAATTTCTGGTTCCCGAGATTCTATGCAAATGATCTTAGGAGCGGCCCTGTTAGGGGTATTTACTACTTTTTTGATCGAATTCTTTCATAAAAGGGCCCGCCTCCAGACGGATGCTGCCATCGGGGTTACTTTCACCTGGTTGTTTGCCCTGGGCGTGATCCTGATATCGGTCTACGCCGGTCAGGTAGATCTTGACCAGGAATGTGTGCTATACGGCGAAATTGCTTACGTACCCATCGATCTTTGGATTCGGGATGGGGGGCAGATTATGGGGCCGAGAGCGCTTTATGTCTCTGGGCTCATTCTGCTGGTTAATATTCTGTTTTTAAGTATAGCCTATCGTTTTTTACACCTGACAACCTTTGATCCGGCCTATGCCGCTTCCATTGGTATTTCAATCGCCTTGTGGAATTATTTGTTGATGGGAGCCGTATCCATGACCACCGTTGCGGCCTTTGATTCGGTGGGTGCTATTTTGGTGGTTGCCTTGTTTGTGGTGCCGCCCGCTACCGCTTACCTGTTGACGGATGAGCTTAAGACGATGATGGGGATTTCCGTTTTAATCTCCATCGGGATCAGTGTCTTAGGCTATTATCTGGCGGTGGCGATTGATGGGTCCATTGCTGGTGCGATCGTTAGTGTGGCGGGTGTTGGCTTTGCCTTGGCCTTTCTTTTTTCACCCCAAAATGGGGTGCTACGTCGTAAGAAAGGCAGTAAAACGGCCTCCCTTACATTTTTCTGAAAATATTTACCTTAGCCTATTCAAAGAGAATCGTAGAAGTGCTGTTATCAGCACAGCAAAAAATACGGTGTTATCACTAAAATTATGCAAACAGAATCACGGACACTCATTACGGAGCAGGGGCCTTATCAGATTTGGGTAGAAGAAGGGATTTCTCCCTTTATTGTGAACTTTTTAAAGACGGTCCGCCTGGGTACCGACGGAGCGGTTTACCGGCATTACGATACCGAAGATCGCATCGCCCACATTGAGCAGCCTTATACCGCTTATGCTACCGAAGGCGAAAAATTCGTAGCCTGTATGGTGATGAGTCGGATAGAGACCTGGCAGGGCGATCAGCCCCTGGATAGTTACTATATCCGCTATTTTAGTGCCCATCCGGATTACCGGGGTAAAGGGATTACCAAGGAGATGAGTCTCCTTTTTATTGATGCTTTCGTTAAAACGCTACCCCAGGGGACTTTGCTTTACGGCGTACTGGAAGGCGGCAACTCCCGCTCCATAAAAATTGTTGAGAAGGTTGGTTTTGAAGACCGGAAGCCGGTCCGGACCATTGGTTTTAGTCGTTTTTTTCCGAAAGGGAGCAAAAGAATAGAAAGGATCACCACCGAGGCAGAGCGGGAAGAAGTCCTCAATTTACTGGAAGACTTCTACGCCGACTACGCCATTCGTCATTTTCAGAATGTCTTCCAGAAAGACCGCTACTACGTCATTCGGGAAAAGGGAGAAATCCTGGCGGGACTGCAAGTACACAAAACCGTTTGGAAGGTAGAGTCCATGCCCGGATTGAGTGGCAAAATTATGTTAAACGTACTCCCCCGACTCCCCCTTGTCAATAAGATGTTTAACCCCAGGCATTTTGAGTTTATCACCTTCGAGGGGATTTACTATAAATCCGGCGAGGAAGCTGCCCTCTATGAATTGATAGAAGGTTTACTGGCACAAGAAAAACTAAAATCTGCGGTTTTTTGGTTGGCCGAAGACGCTCCGCTAGCCAAGATGATCTTGGAACGGGGAAAACTGGGGCTAATCCATCGCTTTGTTAAAGATGCGGGTACTTTTATTGCTTACAATACAACAAATCTTAGTGAAGAACAGCTGGAGCAGTTACTGCGGTACCCACCCTATATCTCTTCCTTCGACTTTATTTAGAAACCCTACCGATTCAGGAAGTAAATGCTTTAAATCCAATTTATGTCTTTGAGATACCTGATCCTATTACTTACCCTTATTTTATCGGCTTGTCAGCCCAAAAAGGAAGGAAAGTTGCCCAATATTGTATTTATTCTGATTGATGACCTGGGCTGGAATGATCTGACTTGTTACGGGAGTACTTTTTATGAAACCCCGGCTATCGATCAGCTTGCCCGCTCGGGAGTGCGATTTACCGATGCTTACGCCGCGGCTTCGATTTGTAGTCCGACGCGGGCCAGCATCCTGACGGGAAAAAGTCCGGCCCGACTGAATATGACCGATTGGATACCGGGATCGAACCCTAAAAACCGTCCTCTGCTGGGCGCCGAGGATCAGCATGCCCTGCCCCTAAGTGAGATAACTTTTGCCGAAAGGCTAAAAGAGGAGGGCTATCGAACGGGCTTCTTTGGTAAATGGCACCTGGGTGGCGTGGGTTACCTGCCAGAAGACCAGGGCTTTGATACCAACATAGGCGGACACGACGCGGGGCAGCCAGCGACTTATTTTCATCCTTATCAAAAGGGGAATAAATTTGATGTGCCAGGCCTGCCGGGAGGGGAAGCCGGAGAGTACCTTACGGATCGCCTGACGACGGAGTCCCTGCAATTCATCCATGAAAATACTGATCAACCTTTTCTTTTGTATTTATCCCACTACGCGGTACATACGCCGATCGAGGCGAAAGATTCCCTGGTTCAAAAGTACAGGCGGAAAGCTACCGTACAGGCGAGTGCGAAAGATTCGGCTTATCATTTGGAACGGGATCATTGGACGCGCCAGGATCAGAACAACCCCGTCTACGCGGCGATGGTGGAGAGTGTAGATCAGAGCGTAGCACGCATACGAGCAGAACTCGAAATGCTCGGGCTGGCAGAAGAAACCATTATCGTTTTCACCTCAGACAACGGGGGCCTAACCACGCTTCGAAATAAGCGGGCACCTACGGCGGTACGTCCCCTTCGGGCCGGTAAAGGCTGGCTTTACGAAGGAGGTATTCGGGTACCCCTGATGATCAGTTGGCCCGGAAAAATTGAAGCGCGGATCAGCGCAGACTTAACGACCAGCATAGATTTATATCCCACACTTTTAGATTTACTAGGGCTGGACCAAATGCCGGAACAAGACCTGGATGGTAAGAGTCTGAGCCCCCAGCTTACAGGAAGAGACAAAGCGTCAAATCGCCGTTTATACTGGCACTTTCCGCATTACCACGGCTCGGGTAGTCTACCTTCCGCAGCCATCCGTATGGGAGATTACAAGCTAATCCAATTTTATGAGCAGGATAGTGTAGAGCTGTACGACCTGAGTAATGATCTGAGTGAAACGAAGAATCTGGTCGACTCCCTTCCGGGAAAAGCAAAAACCTTACTACGAGAGCTTCAGGCCTGGCAAGCGGAGACGGGAGCGCAACTTCCTAAAACTAACCCAGCATATAACTCGTCGAAGTAGGGGAAGCATCTTTTGCCGGGTATCGCGCAGCCCGCTATCCGCTGGAACGATTATCCCCAATTGGGCTTTCGGTTTTGGTTGCGACAGCTGTTTAAGTAAGCGCAGGTCTTTTAGTCCAGCCCCATTTGCTGAAGCATGACTTGCCCGGGAAGATCGTAAGGATTGCCAAGGGCGATCATGATCTCAAAATGATTATATCCTTCCAAAACCTGCAAATTTACCTCCTTACCCTGCTCTTGCAATAATTGGGCAAACGCTTCCGTCTGTCTTTTAAACTCCGGACTTTCGGCTGTACCGTGCGCCAAGATGACCGGCGTGCTCAGATACTGAGCGTGCTGTGCAGGGCTGAGGTCCTGTATCATTTTTTCGGTAAAGGTGACATATTCGTTTCGGGAGGATAAGCTTACCGGGTACAGGTCGTACATCCCGCTACTGAGATATGCACCTTTAATAACATCGGCGGGTAGGCCATACTGTTGCCAGTCGGTAGTGATCAGTACGCCGCCCAGATGGCCGCCGGCGGAGTGCCCCGACAGGTAAATTTGGTTAGGATCCCCTCCATATGTGCGAGCATTTTGGTATGTCCAAATAATGGCCCTTCTGAGTTGTTCTACCATAGGATAAAGGCTTCCTTCTGCATCCGTCACCAGCTCGTAATCGGGAGCCAGGTACATGATGCCCCGTTCGACGAATTTTCTGGCGTTGTATGCACTTTCTCCGGATCCATTTCCACTGCGCCAGGCTCCCCCGTGAACGTAAATATGGATAGGCGAATTTTGCCGTTTGGGCCGATAGAGGTCTAGTTTTTCCGCTTCCGTTTCACCGTAAGTTATCCTTTCGGGCTTACCGAGGGCTTCGTTTGCTAATGCGCGCAGGCCATATATTTGATTAAAAACCAAGCGGCTATTAGGGGCCCAGAAGCTTTGACTGTAGGCAGAATCAAGGCCGCTTTCCGTATAGTTCAGGTATACTAATGAATGATCTGTTTCGTTTTCCTGCTGTGGAATATCTGTACAGGCAGAGATGAGTAGGCCGAAAAATAAAAGAGTGAAGTAGATGGGTTTCATTTGTGTATTGTTTTAGAAGTTGTTTAAAAACTCCTCACTGAGCCCTTGGCTTCCAAGCCGTTATCAATAGAAGCGCTTTAAACTTTTTCAGTTCGCTGAGTCTTAAAGTCTTATAGGACCTGGACGGCAGCTAATTTTCGATCCGTAACTTTGGCTACGCATCTCAAATTGAGCTTTGCCATAACCTACAAGCTTTTTAAGACCGCTTGAACCAAAAAGTTTAAACCGCCTCATATTCTCATCAGGAATTCTTAAACAACTTCTTAGTGAAAAAATTGATAGATATTCAGGTTCAAAGCAAATTCAGCTCCAAGCTACCCTGATTAAATCATTTCAATAACAAAAGTCATAAGAAATAGAGTTGAATTATTTTAAATTAGTAAGATGCAAGTTCAAGATGTACTACAGCTGTTCAGTGAAAAAAATATCCAAAAGATTCGCGTGGGGGTGTTTGATATCGACGGTATTCTGCGCGGAAAACTTTTGCACATTAGCAAAGTAAAAAAGGCAATCGCGGAGGGCTTTGGTTTTTGTAACGTTGTCTTTGGTTGGGATAGCTCCGATGTACCCTACGAAAATACTCAGGTGTCGGGTTGGCATACAGGGTATCCGGATGCCCAGGCCAGGCTTGATCCCCATACGCTGCGCTTTGTACCCTGGGAAAAGGATTTGCCTTTCCTGTTGGGCGATTTTTCGGAGGACGAGACCGGGGTGGGGGGTGTCTGCCCGCGCACGCTTCTGGGTAAAGTCATCAGAGAGACGGAAGCCATGGGTTTTCGTCCCGTTTTTGCCGGAGAGCTGGAATGGTTCAACTTCCGGGAGACGCCGCAAAGTTGGGCGGATAAAAAATACCGGGACCCCCAACCCCTTACGCCGGGGATGTTCGGGTATTCGGTGTTGCGTACCGCTCAACAAAGCGATTTTTTTCACGCGCTTTTTGATCAACTTCATGCCTTTGGTATCCCCGTGGAGGGGCTGCATACGGAGACGGGTGATGGCGTCTACGAAGCGGCTATTGTCTACGGTCCCGTTTTGGAGGCGGCGGATCGCATGGCCCTGTGCAAGACTGCCGTCAAGGAGATTGCTTACCAGTACGGTCAGATGGCTTCTTTTATGGCGAAGTGGAACAAGGCCTTACCGGGCTGTAGTGGGCATATTCATCAGAGTCTTTGGGATCGTGATGGCGCGCAAAACCTGTTTTACGAAAGTAGCCAGGCCGGAGGGATGAGTCCGCTGCTGGAGCAATACATCGCCGGCCAATTGTATTGCCTGCCGCATATTCTACCGATGTACGCCCCGACGGTCAATAGTTACAAGCGGCTGGTTGCCGGCTCCTGGGCCGCCGTTTCTGCCAGTTGGGGAGTGGAGAACCGTACGGCTGCTTTGCGGGTGGTACCTGGTGGTCCCCAAAGTACCCGATTGGAAACTCGCGTACCCGGTGCCGATGCGAATCCCTACCTGTCCATGGCTGCGGCCCTGGCTTCCGGTCTTTACGGTATTCGACATCAATTGGCTTTGAAGACCCCGGCAACAAAAGGCAACGAATACGAAAATGAGGCTAATTCGTCGCTGCCCTCCGATTTGCACAGTGCTACGAGGGCCATGAAAGAATCGCCTCTGGCGAAGGAGCTCTTTGGTGCTGATTTCGTTGACCATTTTGTACGGACGCGCGAGTGGGAGTGGGAACAATATCTCGAAGCCGTAACGGATTGGGAGTTGAAAAGGTATTTTGAGATTATTTAGACCTGGCTTTTACAAATAAATTATCGTTCTTTAGGCCCCTTAATCAAAATTAGACCATGCATCAAATCGACTTTATCACGATTGTGCGGTACGCCTGGCTGGCTTATGACCCCAGTCGGAGTATTAAGACTATCTCGGATATCAGCGCACAGGTATCTACCAACCACGTCTACAAAATCGTTTTCGAGGATAAGAGTTTTGTGATTGCCAAACTCTCTTATTTTGGAAAGTACGAGCATTTCGTTGAGGACCATACCATTATTAATGTAATGGCGAATAATCTGCCCAGTCCCTTTGAAAACTTTCTAGCACGCTCGCTCATGCGAGGCAATCAGCTCTTTGTCCACCGCTTCACCAATGACCTGATTGATACCTGGATCGTATTCTACAATGCGGTAAAGATCAAAAAACGGCTGCCGCGTCGCCTGGAAGAAAAACATATTGTCAAGCTAGGCCAGGAATTTGCCCGCTTCCATAAGACTTGCGACAATATCAAGAACCCCTTACCCAAGTCGACCAAGACCCTTCGCTCGGATCTGCACCATCTACAGGAAATACTGGATACCGAAATGGGACGTTTTATGCACGGTCGAAACGAAGAAGTGATTCGGTCGCAAATTGATACGTTTTTAGAAAATCAAGAAGCGATGGGAGCTCTGGATTTTCCAAAGATTCCCGTTTTTGTAGATTGGAATATTGGCAATTTCTCGGTGACGAATGCGGGCAAGCTCTATACCCGCTGGGACTACGATTGGTTCCGGATCAGTTCCCGGATACTGGATTTTTATTTCCTGAGTCGGATCGTCTCTGACATCGGAGACCGTACCGTATTTTCTTATAATGCAGATACCATGATGGAAGATCGTTTTATCCTTTTTCTGAAGGAATACCATGCCGTCTATCCCCTTTCGGAAAATGAAATCCGCTTTTTGAAGGAGGCCTATCGCTTCTTTATTTTGAATTATGTGATCAAGGACGGGCGTTATTTCTTCCATGAGATTTATGCCATTAAACTACAGAAAGAGGCTTATGAATCGTACTTTCCCAGGATTGATAAAGACTTTGATGCAGAAAAATTATTGAAAGCGCTGGATATTTAGGGCATGGAATTACAAAATTTTTGGTCGGTCATTCATAACTATAAGGCCGTTTTTCTGGATTCTTACGGCGTGCTGAAGAACTCTTCCGGCGTTATTGAGGGGGTGCAGGAGACGATCGACTTTTTGAATCAGGAGCGGATCCCTTTCTACGTGCTGACCAACGATGCTTCTCGTAGTCCCGAGCAGATTATTCAGCGCTACGCTGAGCAGGGCCTGACGGGCATTCATCTCGACCAAATGGTGACTTCGGGGATGATGACCCGGGAATATCTGCAATACAAAGTACCCGACGGTAAAATCGCCTATCTGGGTACCGAAAATGCCGCTAATTACATCGAAGAAGTTGGGCTGGTCACAGTACCCATCCACGAGGTAGAAGAAATTGACTACCAGAGTATTGCCGCAGTGGCTTTCCTGGACGATGAGGGTTTTGACTGGCAGCTCAGCATTAATAAGACCATCAACGTCTTGCGGCGGCAGAACGTCTCCGTGGTGATTGCTAATTCAGATAAGACCTATCCTATCTCCAGTGTCGAAGTGGCGCTGGCTACGGGTGGGCTGGCCGAGATCATCGAGAAGGTCACGGGCAAGCAGTTTATTCACTTCGGTAAACCCGACGGGCAGATGTTTCTCTACGCTTTTGACAAACTCAACCGGGGCGATCGCTATATCTCTAAGGGCGAAATTTTAATGGTGGGGGATACCTTAGGTACGGACATTGTTGGTGGTAACAAATTTGGTTTGCATACCATGCTTACCCTTTCGGGAAATACGAACGCCCGACAGGCGGAGGAGCTGATTCACACCAGGGGAATTATTCCGGATTACGTGGTGGGGTCGATCGCAAAAAGATGATCCTGAATGGTTTGAGAATAGAGGTAAACTTGGTTTTGGGGACGATTCTTCTTATATTTTAAGGGATTCCCAAAAACCGAGACAATGAAAAAATACCTTATCCACCTACTTATCTTTAGTTTATTTGCTGTTTGCCCATCAAAAATAACGGCACAAATCATTATTGGCGGCACAAACTTTTCCGACTTTTTTGCTGAAGGTAATGTCATTACCGAACGATTTGACACCACGAGTCAAACCTATGATATTGGAATGCCGGGTGCCGGCAACAACTGGGATTTTAGTGCCGAGAATCTGGGGACCGCTTCGCAATTGGTGGTAGATCCCGCCAGTACCCCAGCAGCCAGTAATTTTCAGGATGCCAATATTTCCATAGTGCTTGACTTTGAAGAACAGGGCGTAACGGGCTCTCTGTACAACTACCTTTCCCTGGATGATTCCGGACTGAATTTCTTAGGTTCTTATAGTGCCTCCGACCAACAAAATCAGGACTTCGAACAACTGATTACTAATACTCCCCCCAGGCTCGAATTGCCGATACCTTTGTCTTACGAAGCGATCTGGTCTTACGAGGGGCTTCAGGCCATTAGTACCAATTTTGACGGAGGAAATTTCACTCAGGAGAATATCCTGGAATTCGATGGGGAAGTGGATGCCTACGGAAATATTACCCTACCCGATGGTGGCACGAGCGAAGCTTTGCGGATTAAAGAAACAAGAAGGTCTACTTCGGAGCCAGTTCCCGGGTTTCCGATTGTAGTGGAGTCGGTCAGCTTTGTATTTATGACGGAGGATGGTGATGTCTTAACGATAGCTGCCGACGCTGCCAGTCCCTCCGATCAGGGGATGATTCAGGGTACCCTTAGCTGGACTTCGCCAGATTTATCCTCCGCTGCCCAAAAATTGCTGGACGAGGGCTTTCATTTATCTAATATTTCTCCTAATCCAGTCAAGGAGTCCGCTCAGATTTGGTACGATTTACCTTCCGCCGAAAATATCCAGGTGTTTCTATTTGACATCAATGGCCGTCCGGTTAAAAAATTAGTGCAGGCTAAGCAAGCTGCCGGGCGACATACATTGATTATTCCTACTTCTGATCTTCCCGCTGGGCAGTATATTATCAGCCTTACGGCAAAAAATGGGGTGCTAAGTAGAAAACTATTGGTGAAGCATTAACCGGATAGGTTAAAATTTCTTAGCTTGGTTTTCATGATTTGAAAATAGGAAAATCTCATTATCATGAAGCCATTCATTATTTGCCTGCCTTTTGCGCTGATGACACTTATTGCTTGTGGAAGACTTGCCCCGCAAGTAGTGGGAGAACAGAAAGAGGCCCATCGTCCGATATACCACTTTACGCCCGATAGTATGTGGATGAATGATCCCAACGGCATGGTTTATTACGAGGGAGAATACCATCTATTTTTTCAGCACCATCCGGATAGTACCGTATGGGGACCCATGCACTGGGGCCATGCGGTCAGTGAGGATCTAGTGCATTGGGAGCAATTGCCCATTGCCTTGTATCCCGATGAGCAGGGTATGATATTTTCTGGCAGCGCCGTGATCGATTGGCAAAACACCAGTGGCCTGGGAAGTGAAAAGCAGCCAGCTATGGTGGCGATCTTCACCTACCACGATATGGAGGGGGAGCAAGCCGGAGCTAACGATTTTCAAACGCAAGGTATTGCCTACAGCCTGGACAAGGGCCGAAGCTGGACTAAATACGCTGATAATCCCGTACTCGATAATCCGGGAATGCCTGATTTCCGCGACCCTAAGGTTTTTTGGCACCAGCCTACGCAGAAATGGATCATGATTTTTGCCGCCGGCGATCACATTCGATTGTACCACTCTCCCAACCTGATATACTGGACCTTTGCCAGTGAATTCCGGGGCTGGGGCAATGAGGGGCGTCCCTGGGAATGTCCAGACCTCTTTCCGCTGACCCTTGAAGGCAGTGATATTACCCAGTGGGTTATGCTGGTTAGTATTGGCAAAGGTGCGCCTAACGGTGGCTCGGGAACGCAGTATTTCGTAGGAGACTTTGATGGGAATACTTTTACCTTAAATCCGCAATTCCAGGAAGGACTAAAGCAGGATTCCGCCTATTGGGTCGATTGGGGTAAGGATAATTACGCCGGTGTTACCTGGTCTGACATTCCCAAAGAAGATGGCCGGCGCCTTTTTATCGGCTGGATGAGTAATTGGCAATACGCCAATGTGGTACCTACCGAAAAATGGCGGAGTGCGATGACCATTCCACGTGAGCTAAAGCTGATTTCCACGAAAGGAGGGGCTCGGTTGAGCTCTAAACCCGTCGAGGAATTAGACGCGTTGAGGTCAGATAGTGCGTCGATTGCTGACAGGCAAACACTAAAAAATGCCACGGGTGAACTGGTATTAAGCTTTGATCTGAAGGAAAATCAAGATGAAATAGTAGGCTTCACGCTGGGCAATGGCCTAAACGAAAAGCTGCGGATTGGCTTTGATCCAGAGGCAAATGCGTTTTTTGTCGACCGTAGGGAAGCGGGGAAAACAGGTTTTTCCGAGGCTTTTGCCGGAAGGCATACCGCCCCCCGCCGTAGCGATGAAGGACAATTATACCTGCACGCCTATATTGATCGCGCCTCTGTAGAACTCTTTGCCGATGATGGTAAAACGGTGCTGACCGAAATTTTCTTTCCTAATGAAGATTTTACCGAATTGGAGATACTGGGGATGGAATATCTGGAAGACGGCATGGTTTACGACTTACATATAGGACCACAGTCCCACAATAGTCAATAAAAAGTAGGGTACCAGGGTAGCCGCACCGGCGTAGTCTTTCGCCATCCGCTGACCAAAAAACAGCTGGATGATACTCAAAGCAGCGATCAGCATGCCCATAAAGCCCCAATTGGGGTTGCCACTGAGAAGTAGTGTAACGGTACCCACCCCACAAAGGATGCCGGCGGCTACTTCAAAGAGGGTAATCATGGGCAGGATTAGAGGGACCATATTGCCCAGGAAGGTTTTCTTGAAATGTTCCTGATAAAAGGCTTGTTCGCCTTTGTAATTTGCGATTTTATCCAGGCCGGACTGTAAAAAAAGAATGGCGACGAAAAAGGTCAGTAAAATCTGCAATAAAACGTGGCCTGGCAGGCCACCTTCGGCTAATGCTTGTAGGATCGTATTTTCCATGAATGGTATTATTTTGGGCCGCTAAAATACGAAAAGGGTTTATATCAAGTGGAAATAAGCTTTTTATAATCGATGATACTCTGTTGGATTATTTCCATAGCCACTTTCCGGTCCTGAAAGTTCTCTACTTCGACAGTCTTGTTTTCCAGTTTCTTATAGTCTTCAAAGAAATTACGCAGCTCCAGAAAAAAGTGCTGAGGCAACTCGCTGATGTCATCCAGGTGGCTCACGCTGACATCGTTGCGGGCTACAGCAATGATCTTATCATCGAGCTCACCGCCGTCGAGCATGCGCATAACGCCAATAATCTTGGCCTCAATCAGGCAAAGCGGGACTACTTCGATTTGAGATAAGACGACAATATCCAGGGGGTCTTTATCGTCGCAGTAAGTCTGGGGGATGAAGCCATAATTAGCGGGGTAGTGCATAGCGGAATAAATCACGCGGTCCATCTTTAAGAGGCCGGTATCTTTATCCAGCTCATATTTTGCCCGGGTATTCTTAGGGATTTCAATGATGGCATTAACGAATTGGGGCGCTTCCGGACCGGCCGGAACTTTGTGCCAGGGATTGGTAGGGTCGATTGTTTTTGACATAAGTTAAAGATATGATTATTATCAAGGGCTTACCAGCTTTTTCACACTGGTAGCCTATTACTTTTCGGCTTACCTTTGTTATTCAAACAAATATTCAGCATGCAGCAGCGACTTTATTTTAGTTCTGTATTACTAATGGTAGCCATATTTACCGGAATGTCTTTCATTCCCGAATCGCCGGTTCCCTCTTTTCAAACGGAGGTCTTTCCATTGATTCAGCAAAAATGCGCGATACCCACCTGTCACGGTGTTTCGCAACGGCCCTATTTTACAGATTACGAATCGATTGAAAAAAAGGCCAGTCGCATAGAGAAAAGGATCACGCATCCGAGGCGGCCCATGCCACCGGCTAATGCCGACGTCGAACTCAGTGCTGTCGAACAACAATTAATCCTGGACTGGATTGTCGCCGGTGCCCCCAACAATTAAACACTAACCGGCGATCAGATAGCCTCCGTCCGCTTCAAAGGTAGCGCCGGTACAATAGCTGGAGGCATCGGAGGCTAGAAAGATGGCTAGCCCGACCATCTCTTTGGGCTGGCCCATGCGACCCACCGGCAGGTGTTGTTCCAGTTGTTTCAGCAGGGTTTCGTTTTGCCAAAGCGCAGAACTAAACTTGGTTTTGATCAGCCCCGGACAGATGGCGTTCACTCGGATGTTGACGCCACCCCATTCCTTAGCCTGGTTTTTGGCTAGCATAATGACGGCTGCTTTGCTAACGCTATAAATACCTAAACCAAAGCCGGGCTTATGACCCTCTACCGAACTGATGTGTATGATCGAGCCACCACCACGCTCCTGCATAATCGGGTAGCAGAGATTACTCAAGAGAAAGGGCGATTTTACATTGACGCCCATAATTTTATCGAAAACTTCCGCCCCCATCTCATTGACGGGACCAAAAACGGGATTGGTGGCGGCATTATTGATTAGGATATCGATTCCTCCGTAAGTCGCTACGGTCTTCTCGACCAGGCTTTTGAGCTGTTCCTCATCGCCCACGTGGCAGGCGATGCCGATGGCCTCCAGGCCATCGGCTTTAAATTCGGCAGCAACCTCATCTACGGCTTCCTGTTTGCGGCTACTCACAATTACTTTGGCGCCGAACTCAGCTAGGCCGCGGGCCATACTTTTACCGATCCCTTTACTGGAGCCAGTGACAATGGCGACTTTATCTTTAAGCGAAAACAGGTTTTGAAATTTTTTGCTCATGCTAGTAGTTTAATGGGGTTAGTCTATTCTTGGGATCAGGACAATGTTACGGAATTCTACCGGACCATGATCACCTTGTAGTAAGAAAGGACCCGGTTCTCCCTCCTGGCTGTCCAGTGCACCACCGGTAATACCCGGTATAGCCTGGTCAATGATAATGGGTTTTCCGTTCGCTTCGATGGTCACCCGATTCCCGATCAGGGTGATGTCAAAATATTGCCATTCTCCCGGCTTTTTGGCCATCATTTCCGTGGGTGTGAGGAAGCCGTAGATTCCGCCGAAAAGAATGTTGGAAGGTTCCATTCCACGGTTGTCGGCGATTTGGACTTCGTGCCGCCCTCGCAGATATAGACCGCTATTACTGCCCTCGGGATATCTAAACTCGATGTGGAGTTTAAAATCCTTAAATTTTTCATCGGTGATCAGGTTTGATCCGGACTCCGGGTTGACCAGAATACCATCTTTGGCTTGCCACTGTTTGGTCTCACCGGAATGATGCCAACCGCTGAGGTCATTTCCATTAAACAGATTAATGGGGCTTCCCCAGGTTGGATTGTAGGTATACTCAAATTTAGGTGCTCGCACCCCGGAGAAAGCGTAGGTTTTGCCGTTGGTAGAGGTCATCTCGCCGCTGATCTGATCCTTGTTTACCTGAAAAGTAAAAGACATGTCCTGGCCCGCGGGCTCCCATTGTTTGGGGATGGAAAAGGCGTAGGTTTTCCCTTCTTTGGTAATTTCTGCGATGGGACGCGCACTACCAGAGGCGGCGACGAATTGGCCCACTAAAGTATTGGTACCGGATTTGCTGACTTCTAACCAGGAAGGCAGTTCCTGGTCTGCCACCTGGACGGTTAGGTCCCAGCGACCAAAGACATCGCTGTCTTTTTGTGCCATACCGATTTGACTTAAGATCATTACGCAGAGTAAGGAGAGGATTGTTTTTTTCATTTTATTGGTTTGTTTGGATAGAAACTTAGGCTATCTACCGAAAGTGGGATTAGCTCAAAAGTTCCTGTTAATATAAACCTTGTAAGTGTATGTTATATCTTAGGCCCTACATGCATAAGCAAGAATTTCTTTAAGGGCTCTAAGAATTCACATTCTAAGTTCCAAATATCTGGGTTTTCATAAAAGAAGTTTCCTTTTTTAAATGCTTCCTGCTCCTTTCTACTCTTTGGGAACGCATCAACGTAAGAATAAATTTTCGCTTTTCTAATCGGAAGATTATACCTAAGCGTTCCTTCACTATTAATAAGACTTGAAGAAAGACAGTCCTCATATTTAGTGTAGCATTCCAATAAAATAGCGTGATCGCTATTGATTATTTTTTCTAGGAGTAGTTCGAAATCTCCATCAATAGCATTATTGGGTAAAAGGAAAGCTTCAAATTCTATGTCTAATTTAGATTTTTCAGTATTTAACTCAGATAGCCTTTTTTTTAAACCGCCTCCATTATTATCAGTATCAGCATCAAAAATGAGTAAATTTTTGCCGCCTGAATCAGAATTCTCTTTAAATTTATTCTTGACTAAATGTAGTTTAGTCCACCCTCCGATTGGAATGATTTCAAATGCGGTTAACTCAATTTTCTCAGATAGAAACTCTAAATATTTTTCGATAAAATGTTTATCCTCTTTACCTTCAACGAAGATTCTCGTCATAACTATCTAATTTCAATTTCTTGTTCAATTATATAATTAAGTTCTTCGTAAGAATAAGGATAGGCAGTCAGTGTATTATCTGGATTTTTTCTAATTGTAAACGCCGTAACATCTTCACTATAATTCTTATATTCCGCTAAACCTAATACTTCTTTCACTTTGCGTAAAGTTTCATAATTATGAGTTGTAGCAAAAACTTGCACATCATATTTTTCTGCAGCTCTAAGTATAGCCTTTATCAGTGTAGCCTGCGATGAAAAATGTAAGCCATTATCAATTTCATCAATAACAATAATACCATTTTTCACATCAGCAATCGTTACAAGGATTGATAAAACCCTCCTGATTCCATCGCCACTTAAATTTATGGGAATTAATCTATTTAATCCTATATCAAAGTATATTACTCCGTTTGTTCCTAAAGTTAAATCTTGTATTGAGCTATCAATCAAGCTTAAAGTTTCAATAATTGGCCCATGTGATTTATTGACTATTAATTTTTCAAGTCTTTTATCAAGGTTTGGAGCCTGAGAGGTAGGAAACATAAAAACACCATTGACTTTCTCTTTATAGTCTTCTGGTACTGTGGTTGATAATGATGCTAACTCAAAAGTTATCTCAGATTTATACTTCTCTTTTTTTTGATGTCTTTCTTTAATAGAGACATCAAACGTCAATCCGTTAACCTCATTTTTGTCTATTTGGGTATCATAAATAGATTCATGTATCTCTTGATCAAGGTTCTTATTCTTGAGCTGAGTATTGATAGACTGTTTCTTCTTAGGTATAATTTTTAAGGTTCTTTCATGCTCATTCTCATCGAACTTTGTATGAAAGTAGGGTTTATTTGCATAGTCTAGATTATGAAAAATGAAACGGAAATCATCTTCTTCAGAATGCTTTAGATTCCTAAATGTATTAATGTTAATTGACAAAAGAGGGTTGCTTATTCCTATATTCAAAAAAATCGCCTCTAAAATACTAGTTTTGCAAGCGTTATTTTTACCTAAAAGAAAATTTAGTCTCTTAAAGTTTCCAACTTCTACCTTCTTGATCCCCCGGAAGTTTTCTATAACAATACTCTGTATTTTCATTTTTACATCTTTTCAGTAAATATACAATTTTACTATCCCTCTACACAGTTATTTCTGACCTTGTGCGACCAAACTAACCCAAATAGGACATCTTAGTATTACTTGTAAAATAGACATTTAGCCAAAAAACAGCCACCTCAGAAATAAATAACTATTAATCCAACCCCTTAATGCGCCAACGCTCAATTACCGCCGGCGTATGCTCGCTGGCCATGATCTGTCGGATATTGTCAACCAACTCAGGATACTGCGGTGCCAGGTCGTTCTGCTCACGCAGGTCGGTGGAGAGATCGTAGAGCTGCATGGTCTTATCCACGTTATCGCGATTCTGATTAAGGATGACGGCTTTCCACTTGCCCATGCGCAGGGCCTGTTGGCCTCCGGTCTCCGGAAACTCCCAATAGAGGTAGTCGTGCTTTATTTGTTCGCCTTTTCCCGTAAGGGTAGCCACCATACTGATGCCATCCGTATGCTGAGTCGTAGGTAAATCGGCGCCGGCTAGTTCCGCAAAAGTCGGGAAGTAGTCCCAGAAAGCGGAGATGTGATCATTCGTGCTGCCGGCCTCAATTGTTCTGGGCCAACTGGCAATCGTGGGCACGCGTATGCCGCCTTCGCGTACGAAGCCCTTACCCCAGCCGTGCTCACTTTTAAAGGGTTTTGCATTATCAAAATAGCCAGCTTCTACTCCTCCGGCGTAGGTCGGACCATTATCACTGGTGAAAACGATCAGGGTATTTTCGTAAACGCCTTTTTCTTTGAGTTTTTTGACCAGGACCCCCACCTGCTCATCCAGATAAGAGATCATGGCCGCGTAGGTAGCACGTGGGTAGCGGCAGGGGAAATAGCTCTTGCCGGTGTAAGGTTCCTCATCCCCAAATTTCTCCACGTAATAATCGACCCAGCGCTGCGGCGCTTGCAGGGCTACGTGCGGTAAGGGCGAAGCGTAGTACAGGAAAAAAGGATTATCAGTCTGAGCATCCAGCCACTGCAGGGTCTCGTCCAGCATCAATTCCGCTGCATAGTCGTTTTGATTGTATTTTGCGTAAGCGGCCGGATCCAGGCTATCGGCATCTACTGGTAGAGGGCTGTTGTGTGGCGGTACCAATTGGTTATCGAGCATCACCCGTTCTTGATTCTTCCAGAGGTGTACCGGATAGTAGGTATGGGCTTGCCGTTGGCAATTGTAGCCGTAGAAGAAGTCAAAGCCCTGTTTATTGGGTTCGCCTTCGGTCGTGGGGGCACCCAGTCCCCATTTACCCACACAGGCGGTCTGATAGCCCTGCTGCTGCAAAACTTCGGCAATGGTAATCGTATCGGCGGGTAAAGGTCTTTGTCCTTCCAGAAATGGATCTTCTTCCATCGCGGCAAAATTCCAGACATCGCCCCGATCACTCCATTCGTCATTGCCGCGCACGTGGCAGTGGCCGCCGTGCTGGCCCGTCATAAAAATAGCCCGCGCCGGTGCGCAGACGGGTGCGCCGGTATAATGTTGGGTGAAGCGCATACCACTGGCCGCGAGGGCATCGAGGTTGGGTGTTTCGATTTGCTCCTGACCGTAGACGCCTAACTCACCGTAGCCGAGATCGTCGGCCAGGATAAAAATAATGTTGGGAGGCTTTTTTTCCGTAGGGGTATTACAAGCAAATAGGCATCCAATAAGTAAGCAGCAGGAAATGGCATTGATAAGTCTACGCAAGGGAATATGTTTTTTGTGAAAGTACAAAAAATGTCATTTTTCTGTAACTCACTCCGGATTCATCTCGTCATAGGGTTGTATTTGGACGACAAAAAGTCGCTTTTACAGATTATTACTAGAGTAATTCAAACAATTAGGGGCTTTCGTCGAAAAGATATTTAATCAGGTATGGTAATGTCTACTTTTGTCAGGCATTAATTATTGAAAATCAACCGACTGTTAAAATGAAAACAAGAATCACCCTACTGTTGGTAGGCCTGCTAGGTCTATCCATTAACACCTTTGCTCAATCCGAAAAAGCGCGCATTAAAGGAGCGGTAAATGATGCCGACGGCGCGCCACTCGCCTTTGCCAACGTCATTCTCAAATTAGGCCAGGATTCCAGTATCGCCAAAGTAGGCTATACGGATGATGCCGGTCTGTTTGAGATTGTCAATTTACCCGAGGGCAGCTACTGGCTGACCATTAGCTTCGTAGGCTTACCCGAAAAAAACACCGAGGCTTTTACGCTAAGTGCCGGCCAGGTGTACGAAATACCACCGATGGTACTGGAAGCCAGTGCAGAAGAGCTGGAAGGCGTCACGGTCACTGCCACGCGTCCATTAGTCGAAGTAAAGCCCGATAAAACGGTGTTTAACGTCGAAGGAAGTGTCAACGCAGCGGGTAATACGGCTTTTGAATTGTTGCGTAAAGCACCTGGCGTGGTAATTGATAATAATGAGAACGTCACCATGCTGGGGCGTGCCGGGGTGCAGATCTATATCGATGGCAAGCCTTCCCAGCTCAGCGGTGCCGATTTGGCTAGTTTCCTTAAGTCGATGAACAGTACCGAGATTGATGCGATTGAATTGATCTCTAACCCTTCTGCGAAGTACGATGCGGCGGGTAATGCGGGGATTATCAATATCAAATTGAAGAAAGACAAGTCACTAGGGGCCAATGGTAGTGTCAACCTGGGAGCCGCCAGCGGGCGCGCTAATGTGTATAACACGTCCGTAAACGGTAATTTCCGTGATAAAAAGATCAATGTATTTGGAAATTATAGCTTTAACGATGGAGCCAACCCACAAAATTTTAATCTTTATCGGGAGCAGTTTGGTCTGACCTTCGATCAGCGGAGCAAGCAAAATGCAGAATGGCTTAGTCACAACGTAAAAGTAGGAGCCGACTACTTCCTAAATGATAAACATACCCTGGGAGTGATCGTCAGAGCGAATCTTTATGAGGGAGAATTCTCCAATATAGGTAGAACCCCCATTAGTACGGTAGGCTCTAATACCATTGATAGTGTTTTAGTATCCGAAAGTTATAATAATAACGACCGCGAGAACTATAACTATAACATCAATTACGTATTTAATGGAGAGAACAGCACCGTAAACTTCGATTTGGACTACGGTATGTTCCGCAACGATGGATTTGCTTTTCAGCCCAACTACTATCGCGATCCAACCGGAGAGATCACACTGCAGGAACGAATTTTTGAAAATGAAATGCCGACCAATATCGATATCTACACGGCTAAACTGGACTATGAGACGAACTTTCTAAAAGGAAAATTGGGACTGGGGGCAAAATCTGCCATGGTACGTACCGACAATACCTTCAATTTCTATAATGTTATTAACGGTAGTTCGGTCCTGGACCCCAACCGGAGTAATCAATTCGAATATACGGAGAACGTAAATGCGGCTTACGCCAACTTCAGTCGCCAGTTTGAAAAGATCAATTTCAGTCTGGGCCTGCGGATGGAGCAAACCAACTCCACCGGTGAGTTGACCAGCTTGATTCCCGAAAATGACAATACCGTTGAGCGCTCTTACGTCGACTTCTTCCCCTCTGGAGGAATCACGTATACGCCGAATCAAGACCATAGTCTACAGCTGAACTTCAGCCGCCGAATCAATCGGCCTTCCTACCAGGACCTGAATCCATTCGAGATGAAGCTCGACGAGTTGACTTTTGAAAAAGGGAACCCTTTTCTGAATCCGGAATACGCGATGAATTATAAACTGACGCATACTTTTAAGTATCGTTTCAATACGTCGCTGAGTTATTCTAAGACGACGGATCAAATCACTCGTATTGTCGATACGCAGGATGCTAACGCCAGCTTTATTACCTGGCGAAACTTGGCCGAGATGGAAAACTTTAGTCTGTCTTTCAGTGCGCCGATTAGTATTACCAAGTGGTGGAGTACCTACACAAATATCACCGGATATCACGTCAGAAACCGGGGTGATTACGGAGGGGACAGAGTTATTAATTTAAGTGCCACGGCGATGAATTTGTATACCCAGCATACCTTCACACTGGGTAATGCCTGGAAGGCGGAGCTCTCTAGCTGGTACAACAGCCCATCGATCTGGGAAGGTACTTTCCGGATGGATTCCCAATACAGCATCGATGCGGGTATTTCCAAGAGTTTGTTAGACGGTCGGGCCAACGTGAAACTATCGATTTCGGATATCTTCCGTACTACCCCTTTCTCAGGGGAAAGTCAATTTGGGCCACTGTTTATGCGTATCAATGGGGATTGGGATAGCCGTCGGGTCAGACTGAATATCAGCTACCGTCTTGGAAGCAACGAAGTTAAATCGGCTCGTCGTCGTCAGACGGGGCTGGAAGACGAAAGCAGCCGGGTCAAAAACTAAAACCATACCTGATCCGAATGTAATAGTTGGGGGCGCTCGTTTGGGCGCTCCCATTTTTATTTAGGTGAAGTTCAGCCACCACTTGTCTGCTGGCATTGGCGCCACTATCTCCATCGGCTGATCGGTTTCCGGGTTGGTGAAGGCCAGCTTGCTGGCGTGCAAGGCGATGTAACGATGTGCGGGATCAAAGGTAGATCCGTACTTTTCATCGCCGACGATGGGGCAGCCGATGGTGGCGAGTTGGGCCCGGATTTGGTGGAAACGGCCCGTTTCGGGGCGGACTTGCGTCAAAAAAAGTCCGTCAACTTCTCTTAAGACTTCGTAGTGCAGGGTAGCTTTCTGGCGCTTGGCACCCGCTTGCTCAAAAATGCGAGCTATTTTATTTTGCTGGTCTTTTTCTAGCCAGTGCTTAAGGACACCTTCTTTTGGGCTGGGCGCTTTCGCTAAAATGGCCAGGTAAGTCTTGGTAACGGTACGCTCGGCAAATTGCTGGTTAAGGTGTCGCAGGGCGGATTTCCGTTTCGCCAGCAACAATACCCCACTCGTTACTCGATCCAGCCGGTGGACGATGCCCAGGTAAGGTCGTTTTTGGCTGGCTTCCAGATATTCCCAGACCAAGTCTTCCACGGTGGGTTTTTCGAAGGGGTTACGCTCGACGATCATCCCGCTGGGCTTATTGACGGCCAGCCAGTGTTTGGATTCGTGGATTATATCTAGTTTTGCTTTTTCCATAAAGGATAGTTCAGCGTGTCTCTACCGCAAGATATCAAACATCCGCGTATACTTAATCGTAAAGCTGCGGTTATTAATCAGACCGTCGCGGTGTACTTCATTATAAACCAAAAACAGACCCGTATTGGCCTGCTGCAACCAGCCCAAGCGAATATTAGCCGACCATAGATCCGCCAGACTATTGTACTGGATCAGGCTCTGGGTGAATATTGGGGGGAAGCATAGATCGAGCGTTAGGCTAGGCGTGATACTGTATTTTACATCCACCCCGGCTTCTGCTTCGACTACCGTCTCGGCCATGTCTTCTTCGAAATCTTTGTACCCACGTCCCAGTACATAAGGAATAATCTTTAGATTATCAGGGCTTTGGAGGTTTAAGCCTTGTAGTTTTCCCGCTAAGGAAAGCCGGTTTGGATTGAATTGGTAAGGTAGCGAAGCCCAATAAGCAATTTCATTCGTCTTGCGAATATTTCGCCGGAAATTAATCCCCCATTCGACGTTTTCGCCAGAAGCGAAGCGCAGGGTACGCAGAGGGATGGCGAATTCGTGTGTGTTTTATAGGTCACTAAGTTACTTTAATTTTTCAAACCAGAGGTTGCGAACTCGACCGTTAGAAACTCGTAGGCCCTCAACGGCTCCTTTTTTATTGCGAATGACTTTTACTTGTCTGAAGAAATAAGTGGTACCTCGTAACTCGTTCTCAGCGATGGATTCCAGTGAGAAATCTTTATGGCGTTGGTGTTGCACCCGCATTTTATCATCCTCAGCGGTGAGTGTATACCGGGTATCCAACTCCGGACTGTAATATACACCCGTCAGCGTGGATAATTCTTTGGGGTTTGGACTATATGTAGGTTTTGCTTCATCTGGCTGTTCCTCTTCGGCTTCTTTTTTGGGTAGGAGTAGATCAGCTAACAAGATATTGGCGATCTCTTGTGCCTTCCCGCCCGGCCCGGCACTGGAAAAATTACTGAGGACGATGATGCCCAATTCCTGTTCTGGGAAGTAGGACAAATTAGCCCGGTAGCCACCGATTGAACCACCATGTGAATAACGGAGGAGGCCGCGGTATTCTCCCACGCCAATACCCAGGGCATAATCTAGCGTATCGCCATTGTTTAGGACCCCCGGCGTGACCAGGGTACGGATGGCCGCTTGCCCACCTATCTTTGGGTTTCGGAAATTCTCCAACCACCTGGCCAGGTCATCTGCGGTAGTGTAGATATTGCCATTGCCCAGATAGGTCCAATATTTATGGGGCTGGCGGAAGCCTTCTGCACGGCTGCCATTGTACGAAGTCGCTGTGTTTTTGTGCACGGCTTCCATGTCCTCCCGGTAGCCCGTGTCTTCCATACCCAGTGGTAAAAAGATGTTTTCGCGAGTCCACTTCTGGAAGCTTTTTCCACTGATGCGTTCCACGATGGCCGTGGCCAGATTAAAGCCAGTATTGCAATAGAGGTACTCCGCACCGGGTGAAAAATTCAGTTCTTTTTGGTCACTGATATACCGCAGTAGGTCATCGTTGGTCATGGGGTCACCATCGCGCCAGCCGGCCATGGTCAGGATGTTCTGAAAGTTACGCAGCCCGCTCGTGTGGTGCAGCAAATGGCGCAAAGTGATTTCCTGCCCAAAGTCGGGCACCTCGGGTAGGTGCTTTTGTACGGCATCATCCAGCGAAAGTTTTCCCTGTTGCTCCAACAAAACCAATGAAAAAGCCGTTACCTGTTTGGATACGGATGCAATATTATAGACGGTATGCACGGTATTGGGGACATCATACTCCAGACTAGCCATTCCATAAGCTTTGGTGAAGATGAGTTCTCCTTCCTTAAAAATACCAATGGTACCCCCCGGAGAGTGCGTGCTATCCCATTCTTTAAATAAAGTCTGGATTTTTTGCTTTTGGGCAGCAGAGATGGATTGAGCTTCCATCGATTTAGTCAGTAAGAAAGAAAGAAGAACAAGTAGTAGAGATTTGAAATGATGCATAATGATTTCGTATTTCTGCTAAAATTTTTACGGTGGAATTACTTCAAGAATCCAAATAATTCAGAATAACTATTTTATTTTACGCTTTTTTAAAATAAGAATACACAAAAACCACCAATGGAAAAGCCAATTTACACCATCCAGCAAATTGCGGAGATGGATTTACCGCCCATTATCATATGGGCTGCGCCGGTTATGTTTGCCCTTGTATTTGCCGAATGGTATATCCGTGTACGCAAATTACAGAAAAAATACGATGGTAAGGATATGCTGGCCGCTTCGGCAATTGGCATAGGAAATGTTGTCATCAGTGCGATCATTAAGCTTGTCCTGTTCGCGATCATTTTGTTCTTTTACAATATGGTACCCTGGTATATTCCGCATACCTGGTGGGCTTATCCACTGTGTCTGGTTTCCATTGATTTTTTCCGTTACTGGTCTCACCGTATTGCTCACGAGCAGCGCTTCTGGTGGTCGACCCACGTGACGCACCACTCCTCAGAACAGTATAACTTTTCGGTCTCTTTCCGCTTGAGCTGGGTGCAACATATTAAAATCATTTTCTTTATTCCGGTAGCTTTGATGGGCTTTGACCCCTTTGTGTTTTTTATTTGTAATCAGATCGAAGTACTCTATCAATTCTGGATACATACCGAGTTAATTCACAAATTACCGCGTCCGATCGAATATATATTTACGACTCCTTCTCACCACCGGGTGCACCATGCTAAAAATGGGGCCTATCTAGATAAAAATTATGGATCGACCTTCATTATTTGGGATCGTATGTTTGGTACTTTCCAACCAGAAGAGGAGACACCAGATTACGGTATTCTCACACCGGTCAATTCCTATAATCCGGTTTATCTGGTCTTCCACGAATGTGTAGACATTCTCAAGGACATGGGCAAGTATCGTAGCCCCAAAGCCTGGTGGCGTATTCTATTCGGTAGTCCCAGTATGACGGTGGATAAAGATAAATATTACGGTGAGGGTGCCCCCTTCGAGTCATCTGAGGCCCTGGCCAATAAGATGGTAGTGGCAGAACCACAACCGGTAGAAGCAAAATAGCTTTTAAGGCGTTTATACACCAAAACAGAGTGGTCTAACATCTAGTAAACAGCCCCGAAAAACGGTATCGTTCTTCGGGGCTGTTTTTATAGACAAAAATAATTCCCTATGCTCCGTATCTTCTTATGTTTGATTGGTTTATTCCTTTTTTTACCCTTGAGTCATGGCCAAAACTGGACCATCGAATTAGATAGTGCTCTTCGTCGACTGGATCGTGATGGCTTTTTTGATGGACAAGTACTGATCGCCGAAGAGGGTGAAATTAGGTACGCCAAATCTTTCGGCACCACTAAGCAGGACGAAGAAATCAAAGGCAAAACCCCTTTAAAAGTTTATTCGGTGGGGAAGTCTTTTACCGCCGTAGCTATCCTGCAGTTGCTGGAACGGGGAAAGCTTTCGCTGAGCGATCCGCTAACTAAATATTTCCCTGATCTGCCCTATGAGGAGGTGACGATCGATCATCTTTTGCACATGACCAGCGGGCTACCTCGCTTATTAGCGCTGGCGCTGAACGAAAGGGATACCACTCAAATACTGACAAATAAAGATATTCTCGATTTGATGGAGGCGTTTCGACCCGAGGCAGCAACTCCGGGACAATCCTTCCGGTATAATAATACCAATTATATCTTACTGGCCAGTATCGTAGAGCGGGTAAGTGGTCAGGCTTTTGCTACTTACCTAAAAGAACATATCTTCGATCCGGCTGGTATGTATAATTCTTATGAGTCGGTGCCTGCTATCTTTTCGAGCTTACGCAAAAAGGGAGTCAATGCCGATAATTTTTTCCAGGGTAGTGGTGCTGGAACTGTGTTTACGACGGCTTATGATCTGTATCAGTACGATCAGGCCCTGTACACAGAGCGGTTATTGTCTGAGTGGAGTAAGGCCATTCTCTTTGGCCTGCCCGATTTGCCGAAAGGGAACGAATCCAATTATGCCTGTGGATGGCGCGTAGAGGAGAGCGCTCAGGGTACGGTTTATTACCACGTTGGTGATGGGCGGTCCATGCGGGCCAGTATTCAGCGTTTCGTGGATGCGCGCAAGACCCTGATCTATCTGCATCCCAATTCCAATGCCTACCACGAAGAGGTGTACAAAGTTGTCCGGAATATATGGGAGGGCAAAGCTTATGAGCTTCCCGAGGCCCGCGTTTACTACAAAGTAGATCCTGCCTTGTACCAAAAATACATTGGTAGTTACGAATCTAAATTTGGTACGATACACATCAGTACGGAAAATGGCAAGTTATTTTTACGTCCCGATGCGATTCCCGGAAAGGAAGAACTTCTCCCCGCTTCGGATACGACTTTTTACTTCCGTGATCAAAACCTGGAATGGGAGTTTTTCCTGAATGATGCGGGAGAGGTAGTCGGATTTGGGATCCAGGGGGACCGAGAAAATATGGGAACGCCCAAAAAGTAGGGCATAGATAGTGAGATTTTACTAAATTAAAGGAAAAGACTCACTATGCGTTATTTCATTTTTGTCCTCTTGCTGACCGGATCTGTTTTTTCCTGCCAGGCACCACCCGAGGTGAAAGCCTTTGAGGCTTTCCTGGAGGAGTCTGGTACTACCTTTGACGTCTGGATCCGCAATGCCCGCGTGGTGGATGGTACGGGGGCTCCGGCCTACTCGGCTGATCTGCTGATTCGCGACGGAGAAATTCTCTACCTGGGCTGGGTGGCTGCTAATGATATTGAAGCCAGCGAAGTCATCGATGCCAGTCAGAAAACCGTCACACCTGGATTTATTGACGCCCATGCCCACGGCGATCCGCTGCGGACACCCGCCTTCGAAAATTTCTTGCGTATGGGGGTGACCAGCATTTGCCTGGGACAAGACGGATCGAGTGTGCAAGTAGTCGACTTACCGAATTGGTTGTCACGAGTGGATAGTATCCGTCCCGGGGTTAATATTATTCCTTTCATTGGGCACGGTACGATTCGCCGGGAGAGCGGGATTGGTTATCAGGAAGATCCGGAGGAGGCCTCCATTTCGATGATGGCGGCCCTTTTGGAAAAAGCACTGGAAGCTGGTTGCTTTGGACTGAGTACCGGTTTGGAATACACTCCGGGCACCTACGCCAGTGAAAAAGAGCTGAACACCCTGGCTAAGGTGCTGGGGAGCCGGGAGCGTATTATGATGAGTCATATCCGCAACGAAGACAACGATGTAGTCTGGGCATCGCTGGAAGAGTTACTCGCTCTGGCAGACTACTGTGCTGTCCACGCTTCTCACCTAAAGGTGGTTTATGGCAAGGGAGCGGAGCGGGCGGAAGAAATTTTGGATTTGCTTTTTGCGGAAGCCCGAGCCCATCGGGTTACGGCTGATCTGTATCCCTATATGGCATCCTACACGGGGATAGGCATCGTCTTTCCGGCCTGGGCCAAGCCACCGGCCAACTATGAGCAAGTCAAAAAAGAAAGGCGGATGGAGCTACTCAATTATCTGCGCAATAAAATTCAACAGCGGAACGGTCCGGAAGCGACCCTACTGGGAACTGCTCCTTATGCGGGGCAAAGCCTGGCTGATTTAGAAGAAGAACAAGATCGGCCCTATGAGGAAATACTGCTGGATATTGGTCCGGGTGCTGCCTCGGGTGCCTATTTCATTATGGATGCTTCTTTGCAAGAGCGACTCCTTCAGCACCCGCAGGTCGTGCTCAGTTCTGATGGTAGTCCGACGATGCGGCATCCCCGGGGCTACGGCAGCTTTGCCAAGATGATTGAGACCTACGTATTGCAGGACAGTTTGTTTAGCCTGGAAACAGCTGTTCATAAAATGAGTGGGCAGACGGCGGATATTCTCGGGCTAAAGGATCGGGGTACCCTGGCGCCCGGTCAAAAAGCAGATCTATTAATCTTTGATCCTTTAGCCATCAAAGCCCAGGCAACTTACGCTGAGCCGCATCAATACGCTCAGGGTTTTGAGCAGGTATTGGTCAATGGTCAAATTGTCATCCGGGATGGTCAGATCGACTCGAGTCGTTATGGTAAATGCCTGCGATACGGTCCGTAGTTCCATTTTTTTCGAGAATCTCCTTACCTTCACTTAAAAGCAAGATGCATATGAGATATTTCCTTTTTTCCTTACTTCTGATTTCCTTTTTCGGCTGTAGCCAAAATACCGAATCCGCTTCTTCCGCGGATTGGCAACCTATGTTTAATGGCGAAAACCTGGATGGCTGGACCAAACTCAATGGTACGGCGGACTATAGTATCGAAGGTAGTACCATCACCGGTACCGCCAAACTGAACACGCCCAATACCTTCCTGGCTACCGACAATACCTACGGTGATTTTGTGATGGAGGTCGACGTTAAAGTCGATACGGCCTTAAATTCTGGTATTCAGATTCGTAGCCTCAGTACTCCCGATTACAAAGACGGTCGGGTACATGGCTATCAGGTAGAAATTGATCCTTCCGAACGCGCCTGGTCGGGTGGCTTATACGACGAAGCACGTCGGGGTTGGCTGTATCCACTGGAGTATAATAAAAAGGGTCAAAAAGCCTTTAAAAATGGTGAGTGGAACGCCTACCATATCGAAGCCGTAGGGGATACCTTACGCGTCTGGGTAAATGACATTATGACCACTAATCTGGTCGATAATATGACCGCCGAAGGATTTATTGCGCTGCAGGTACACAGTATTGGCGAAGCCTATAAGGAAGGTGCTCAGGTGCGCTGGCGCGATGTCAAAATTATGACCGAGGATTTGTCCAGCGTACGTCGGGCGCCCGACCCGGAGGTGCCAATTATTAATACGGCCCAGTGATTAGGTGGTCATTTGGTCACGTGGTCAGGTACGATCGTAAGTGACTTACAAAATGCGTAGAAATTTAGATTACACAACTTCAGTATTAAATATTTATAGAATAGATGAAATACTTATCCTTATTCCTTGTTTGTTTTTTGCTAATGGCTTGCCAGCCAAAAGAAGAAGTGGCCGAAGTGCCGACCCGACCGAATATTCTATTCATCATGTCGGATGACCACGCCTATCAGGCCATCAGTGCTTACGAGGATCGTCTGCTCGAAACGCCGAATATTGATCGTCTGGCGAAGGAGGGCTTGCTATTCTCCAACGCCAGTGTTACTAACTCCATCTGTGCCCCTTCGCGGGCGGTTATCCTGACGGGAAAGCACAGCCACATCAACGGTAAGATTGATAATCGCTTTCCCTTCGACACGACGAATATTACTTTTCCGCAGCTGTTTCAGCAAGCGGGTTACCAGACGGCTATGTACGGTAAACTGCACTTTGGGAATAACCCTAAAGGGGTGGACGACTTTATGATTTTACCCGGACAGGGTAATTATATCAACCCACGCTTTATCACGCCAGAGGGAGACACCACGATTACAGGTTACGTAACCGATATCATCACGGATCTGACCCTGGACTGGCTGCAGGAAGAACGCGATCCGGATGAGCCCTTTATGCTGGCTTATTTGCACAAAGCGCCCCATCGGCCCTGGTGGCCGCGCCCGGATAAGTTCAAGGAATTCACAAAAAAGACTTTTCCTGAGCCCGCTAATCTATTCGATGATTACAGCAATCGTGGGACAGCTGCCAAAACGGCCGAGATGAATTTGTTAGAGCACATGATGTACAGCCACGACAGCAAGATTTACCCAGAAGTACGCGATGCCATGGGCGATCAATTACAACCCCAGGTGCCGGAATTTCGCAACAGCTTCTACAATCCTTACAATCGGGCAAACGAAGCCCAGAAAGCACAATATAAACCCATCCTGGATTCCATCAATCGGGACTTTCAGGCTAACTGGCCCCAGATGAGCGATGAAGAAAAGATGCGCTGGAAGTACCAGCGGTATATGCAGGATTATCTGGCCTGTATATCATCGGTAGATGATAACGTAGGGCGCGTACTGGACTATCTCGAGGAATCTGGTCTGGCCGAAAATACGATTGTCATATACACCAGTGATCAGGGCTTTTATCTGGGAGAGCACGGCTGGTTTGATAAGCGTTTCATTTACGATGAATCTTTTAAAACGCCACTCATTGTTCGCTGGCCGGGTGTGATCGAAGCCGGACGGCAAAACGATGAGATGGTCCAGAACCTGGACTTTGCGCCTACTTTTCTGGAAGCAGCTGGGATAGATGTTCCCACCGATATGCAGGGGGAGAGTCTAATGCCTATCCTAAAGAATCAAATGGAAGACTGGGAGCGTGAAGAGGTCTATTATCACTACTATGAGTATCCGGCCGTACATATGGTCAAACGCCACTACGGTATCGTGACCAAGGACTATAAGTTAGCGCATTTTTACTACGACGTCGACGAGTGGGAGCTCTACGATCGCAAAAAAGACCCCATGGAAATGAATAATGTATACGCCGACCCGGCCTACGCCGAGGTAGTGGTAGACTTGAAAAAAAGGCTGCAGGATTTACGCGTAAAATATAAAGATTCTAAAGAACTGGATGAGCAGTATATTGAAAAGTACCGGGAGCGGGGGATTATAGAATAATTTAGGTTTAACCGCTAAAAAATGGTCTGGATTGGATTATATCCGGGCCATTTTTTAATTTTAGTCTTATGGAATTAAATAGTAAGTTAAAAGCAACTAAAAACCAGGTCCTGCAGTATTACGAGCTGCCGCTGGAAGATCTTGGTAAAACCTACGCAGCGGGCAAGTGGAATATCCGGCAGATTCTGGTGCACCTGACCGATGCGGAGACCGTGCTGCTACAGCGCATCAAGCGTACGATTGCTAATCCGGGGCAAACTATCGCCGCTTTTGACCAGGATAAATGGGCAGTGGAGTTGGAGTATACACACTTTCCTTTGCATCTGTCGTCGGCGCTTTTTGAGGCCAATCGCGATACTATTATCTACCTGGCCGAGCGCTTTTACCTCGAAAAGGGCGGAAACACCTACCGGCACAGTGAAGTAGGCGAACGGACGCTAAAAGAAGAGTTCGACAAGGTACTCTGGCATTGTCAGGACCACATCAAACAAATTGAAACGGCATTAAAATCTTAAACCATGGCACTTTCTTCCCTGCGTCCACTTTTTCGAAGAGATATCCACAAGCTTTATCGTGAAGTGGACGCTTACGCAAAAGAAGAAGAGCTTTGGATCGTTGATCAGAAAATCAGTAATTCGGCGGGTAATCTGGCCCTACACGTGGTGGGTAACCTAAACCACTTTGTTGGTGCCCAACTGGGTAATACCGACTACCAAAGAGACCGTGATTTTGAGTTTCATGGAAAAGGAGTGCCGAAGGGGGAGTTACTGGAACAAATCGAATCTACCCAGGAAATGGTTGACCAGGTGCTTAGTCGTATTAGCCCGGATCAATTAGACGAAGACTATCCCATTGAGGTCTTCAATAAAAAGATGACCACGGAATTCTTTCTCATCCATCTCCTGGGGCATCTAAATTATCATCTTGGGCAGATTAACTATCATCGTCGTCTGCTGGCTACTCCATAATTGCGGATTGAGCAATCACTCCATCTGCCGCTGCAACCGAAAGGCTGCATCCACCGCTTTGGGGCTTTCAGAATAGAACAGCGCATCCGACTCCAGCCCCTGGGCCTCGATTTCTTCGGAGATTTTCTGCATGGGAGGTAACACCGTTTTCAGTTTTTTTACCGAAAGGATAAATAAAAATACCACCAGACAGGCCCCGAATAATTGTAACCACTTCTTCATCTGCTTAAATTTTTGCCAGTACGCCATCAAATACCACGTAGAACATCAGGTAGGCCATCGCCAGTGTCAACATGAGGTTAAAAGATTGTCCGAGTACGTATAAGAGCAAGGGGCGCCCACCCTGCAATTGGCTGCGTAAAGCCTTAAAATTAGTCGAGAGTCCGATAGAGACAAAGGCTAGACAGAACATCCAGCCGCGCAAGTTCTTGGTGAAACTACCAATCACGCCCTGTTCAATTAGGCTGTATGCCTGCTGATCGCCAATACTTTCGTATAAGAACGAAAAGAGGATCGAAGCCCCCAGGAAGCCAATGATAAACTTGGGGAAACGCTTCCAGATTTCACTAATTCCGACTTTAGCCTTTTCTCCCTTCTCAGCATCGACACGGGTAGTGAAGTAAACGGCTACACTAAAGGCAATCACGCCAATCAATACGTTCTGAATCATTTTGATCGTCGCCGCTACGCTCAGGGCCTTATCACCCAGGAAAGCACCGGCCGCAACCACTGCCCCGGTGGCATCAATCGTGCCCCCCATCCAAGCGCCGCCCAGAATCTCGGGTATACCGACCCAATTGATAAAAGCGGGCATGGCGACCATCATGATGGAGGTAAAGACCATGGATAGTCCAACGGCCAGCGTCAGTTCTTCTTTCGAGGCTTTGCAAGCGGCGGCCGTAGCCACCGCAGCGGAGACACCACAGACGGACATATCCGCCGAGATCGTCATGTTCAGGGTTTTTGACTTGATACCCAGTACTTTCTGGCCAAACCAATAAGTACTGACCAGGACGATGGGCGTGACGACCCAGGCAACAAATATCCCCGGCAGACCGATGGCGAGCACTTTGCCCAATAAAATCTCCGCTCCCAGCAGTACCAGACCAATTTTAATATAGAATTCGGTACCCAGGGCCGACTCGGCCCATTTGGGTGTGCCAATCGTATTGCTGATGATGAGCCCGAAGAGAATAGCCCAGATAGCGTAGCCCAATCCTATGGCCTTTAGTTCTGCCTGACCGGCGATCCAATAAGCCAGGACGGCTAGTAAAAAGACAAATACAAAGCCGGGTGCGTATTCCCGAAAAGGAGTACCTGCGACTTGTTTGGCGATGCCAAACAGAACCAGAAAAACGACAAACAATAATAGGAGGTATGGAACTTTATTACCAGGGCTCAGGTCGGCTTTCTTCTGGAGATCACTGGCCTTTGATTTTGCTTTTCGCCAGGCCTCGATTGCACTTACGGCGCTTTGATTCCTTTCTTCATTTTCAAATTGAGTTTCTGCAGCTGCTGCCTGGGTGGCTTTTGCAGCTTCCAGTAAGTTGGCGGCCTCTCGTTTAGCCGCTCTTGCCTCTTCCTCATAATTAGTGGCGGCCTGATCCGCTTGCGTTTCGGTAGTGACAAGGGCGGTGAGCGGATTAGTGGACCAGCCGCCCGGTTTGCCGGTCAGTTTTTTTAACCATTTTCCGGCAGAGGTACTGCTTCCTTTGATAGACATCTGAGCATCGGAGGCCTGATACCATTCTACCGATTTAAAGGGAACCCGCTCCGATTCCGTTTTCATTTCCGCAGACCAGTCGGGCGCCTCTTGCAGCGCTTTGGGCTTTTGGGTGAAGAAAACCAGTAGCCCGACGACCAAAAAGAATCCGCCCAGCCATATTGCCCAGTAATCATCGTGGGTAAGTAGTCTACTCTTTGCCATAGTGTTGCGCTTTTGCGAAAAAAGTGCGACTAAGCTACGAATAATGTTGAAAAGTTTTTCAGCCTTCCGGCCGAAAAGCCTGATTTATAATGGATGGGTATGTTTTTGCCGCACGGAAGCCCGGCGAACTTAATCCATATTTACCGTTACGAAGCGGCCACCGATATTTGAGGCGATGCCGATCCGTACGCCAAAGCCCTGATACTGACCATCGTAATAATTAGCAACGGCCTCTACCCGTAATACCCGTAAGATATTATCCAGAGAGTACCCCACCTCCACGTAATCGTTGACTTCGGGAGTGAGCAGATAATTCACAAATACATTCTCTTTGAGGCCCAGTAGACTGATCTTCCAGATACGGGTCAGGGCCAGCTTGCGGAACTGATAATGTGCGGAGGCACCCAGGTAGTTTCGTTGAGTGCTAAATTCGTAATAAGGTAATAAGCGATAGCTGCCTACCGGGTCGAGGGTGGTGAAGACCATTTCTGTACCTGGGAAGTGCTTCATATCGGCTAGCATGACGTTTTCATTATTGAGGAAGGCACCCGCATTGGCTTTGAAGTCCAGTTTACCACGACCGACCACGTCGATCGTCTGTCGGTAGGTGAAATCCAGATGATCGAAATTGCTTTCACTTTCGGCGATGCCGGCGATGCCTTTGCGGTAGGCTAGTGTTAGCGTAGGTGAGCTATTGGCAACGGCCTGGCGTTCTCCGTTGCGTAGTCGATACTTTTGCCAGGGGCGTACTTCCAGCGCGGCCTCGAGGATAGCTGCCTTTTGACGATCCGGATAGTAGGTGTTTTCCCGGATGAAGGGTAGGTTACTCCCGTAGATGCCTTCTTCTCGATTGAAAAGCGTAAAGTCGGAGTTGAAATTGCGGAATTGTCTGCGATTGGCCCATTCGGCACTCAGGTTTAGGCTGGCCGTTTGCTGCCAGCGCTTTTCGTAGCTTAGTTGGGCGTATTCTTTCTGATACATATGGACAAAATTTCGCCTTCCCAACAGGGAATAGAGGGTGTTAAAAGTCTCAGAAATGATGCCGCTCCCGTTCAACTGTTCAACGAAGCGCCCCCCTTCCAATCGGAGCTTACTCCTGTTTGACTCGGCCCCAAGTAGCATATCGGCGTAAGCCTTGAAATGGAAACGTTTCCAGGCAAAGCCGTAGCGGCCAACCAGTCCGACGTCTAACCGATTGCCTTCCACGCGATTTTTGTAGACGAGTGAGCCGGTGCCATTATAGCCTTCCAGAGGGTTGAACTGCATATCGAATATTGGGCTGTTGAATTCCAGAAATTGTTTATCGGCCAGTTTCCAGCGCTCCCCCCAGAGCAGGTCGCCCGGTCCAAATCGGCCGTTTGAGTTGACATAGTCCTGGTCCGTAGAGTCGGGACGATTTTCTGCGGCTACTTTTTCGGCTTTGGCTATGCTATCCCGTTTGGCATAGCTTTCGGCTTCCACCTCAGTTAAGGGTACTGGTCTTACCGTTGCCCAGAAGGCGGAGTCTTGTTTGTAGGCATTAGAGTCTACCTGATAGCTATAGTTAGAGACGACGGGAGGCGCTTCACTTTCTTCTTTGGTTTCCTGGCGTTCTTCCTTTTCCATTTCCCGCATGATTTTGCGGAGTTCTTTGCGGGTGACTTCTTCGCCGGTGTATAAGCGTTCTTTTGCGGAAGCGGTCTGGGGGTCTTCCTTAGCCAGATCTTTTAATTCTTTGGCTAAATCCTTATTTAGGTTCTCGTCAATGACCTGGAAGTCTTTGGGCAGGTCGGGATTTAGGGTGAGTTCATAATCGGAAATAGAGGCCAGGTATCGGTATTCAAAGCCAAAGCCAAATATCTTTCCGGAGATGTCAAAAGTAGCCGTTATGGGCATCCAGGCCACTTCCTGAATGGGCGTGTAGACCTGCTCAATATCAAAGCGAATACCCAGTAGATAAGTGGTCAGGTTGAGGCTGTGAATCGTCCAGTAATCATCAACGATATAGATGTACCCTTCAAAAACGTTTTCGCCACGGCTACGAGGGGTCACCTTGATTTTGTTAACCAAATAATCCCGGTCAGCGAAGTAACCTTCGAGTTCAAATTTATAAAAGTTGAACGCGCGGGGGGAGAGAGGCGAAACGGCCTCGGCAATTTCGGGCTGGTAAAAACTACCGTTGATGTAACTCATCGGGCTGGCGCCCCGGTCATCTCCCTGAGTATAAACCGAAATGACGGTTTCCTTAAAAGTATTAGGTCGCTGATATTCCAGGCGGCTAATGGATTCAGAGGTGAAAGCCGTAGAGGTGTCGACACCTTCTTTTTCCATTTGGCGACGTACAATCCAGGGGATGTTATTCAATTTTCCCGTGCCTTTGATATAGGCTTTTGCCTGATAATTCTCTACCTGCTGGATGTGATATTCTGCCTTGGCAATGGCTTTACGCATCACGGTATAAGCCGGGTCTTCCCCATTGCTGGACACTTCGATTTGATCAATGGTGTAGGCTTGCGCTTGCAGGGTGACGTCCAGTTCGCTGAATCCAGTGCCGATTTGTACCTCCTTAACTACACTTTTATAGCCCAGGAACTGGTAGACCAGGGTGTAGGCTCCGGGTTCCAGCCGTAGTTCGTAATAGCCCTCGGAATTGGTTACGGCGCCAGCGCCGTTTTCCGTAACAAAAACGGAAGCAAAGGCCAGGGGCAGGCCCTGGGCATCACGGATGGTACCCCGAATACCTCCGGCCGAGAGGTGGATTGTAAAAAGGAGGAGCGAAAATAAGAGTAAGGGACGGATTTTCATGCTGGTGGTTTTTTATAAAAGACCGCTAAGAAGGTAAAAAGGATGTACTTAGCAGTAATATTTTTCGAATACGCAGAGCAAATTTAAGCGGGCCGGGAACCTTGTGCGGCTTCTTTCGACCAAGGGGGGCAAATATTCGGTCAGTATTTGGAAATCTTAACAATTTTCGGCTTTTTTCCGATCAATCGATTTTAAATGGGTAGAACAAAGCATCAGGTTCCGGCTACGGGCTGGAAAGGAATAACTTTGTACTGGCGCAATGATCTCGCCGCGGCCTTTAGTGTAGCCCTGGTGGCGCTGCCCCTTTCGCTGGGGATTGCCCTGGCTTCTGGAGTAGAACCTATGTCCGGATTGATAGCGAGCATTATTGGGGGCTTGGTGACTACGTTTTTTCGAGGGGGACACGTAGCGATCAACGGTCCGGCCGCCGGACTGATTGCGGTTGTTCTGGGGGCTATCGTCAGTATGGACGACGGGAGTGGTCAGGCCATCAATTATATGTTGGCGGCGGTGGTCGTATCCGGTGGCATTCAAATTTTAATGGGCGTTTTTCGTCTGGGGAAATTAGCTAATGCCTTCCCCAGTTCGGTAATCACGGGTATGCTGGCCGCCATTGGCGTGATCATTCTGTCTAAACAAGTTCACGTTGCGCTGGGGACAGCCTCGGAGGCCAGTAGTACTCTGGCTACCCTAGTGGATGTATTTCGCCAGCTGCCTCAGCTAAATCCTTTTATAGCGATTATCTCGCTGGTAAGTATCTTAATAATGATTTTTCATTCCCGGCTACCATTCCGGTTCTTTCGTACTTTGCCCGCCCCCATTTGGGTGCTGGCTTTTGCGATTTCCCTGGTCTACTTCTTTAATTTTCAGCAACCGCATATTGCACGTTTTATGGGCGCGAGTTATGCATTAGGCCCCGAGCTGTTAGTTCAAATACCGGCTAATCCTTTAGCAGCCATTCTCTTTCCGAATTTTTCTCAAATCGGGACACCCGAATTTTGGATGGCCGTGCTGTCCATCACTTTAATTGGCACTTTAGAGACCCTGGCAATTGCCAGAGCCGTTGACAAGCTCGATCCCTATCGCCGGGTGACCAATACCAGTAAAGATCTCATTGGCAACGGCCTGGCCACTTTGATTTGCGGCTGTATAGGTGGTTTGCCGATTATTCCTCTGATTGCTCGTAGTTCCGTAAATATTCAGAACAATGCTAAGACGAAATGGTCTAATTTTTACTACGGCTTATTTCTCTTGCTATTTGTAGTGCTGTTCGGCTCGCTAATTCAGAAGGTTCCCCTGGCAGCCCTGGCGGCTATACTGGTATTTACTGGGTATCAATTAGCATCCCCCCGGGTCTTCCGTCTCACCTATCAGCAGGGGGTAGAGCAACTGTTGGTGCTGTTAACCACCGTGCTGGTTACCTTGGGTACCGATCTGCTCTGGGGGATTATTGCGGGTCTGGTTTCGACCTTGATTATCCATCTTCTTCGGGCTAGGTTATCGATTAAGGGGTTTTTCTACTTTACTTTTTGGTCTAAGCCAAAACTGGAAAAAATGTCAGACCAGTATTACCGGCTTTCTATTAGCGGCGTAGCTAACTTTTTATCCGTGCTGGTCATCAACCGGGCCTTGCAACAAATACCTTCCGGAGCCACTGTCATCATTGATTTATCCGCTACCAGGCTGGTTGATCTGACGGTACAGGAGCGGATAAGAGATTTTGCCCGACGGTACGAGGAGAAAGGTGGAATAGCTAAAATTAGGGGACTGGATAAGCACCGTGCTTCCTCGGATCATCCGCTTTCGCTAAAAGTGAACAGTGCCGCCGCCTACCGCAGCTAAACGGGTCGGCGCAGCTTCAAAGGGTATCCAGTCTATTTCCAGACCTTCCGTGCGACTTTCTCCGATGGTTAAAAAGCGGGTCTCCAATTTTTTGGCGACAGCCACGACCGAAGAATAGGTATCCAACTGTCCCCCCTGTGTAGCTTTAAGGTCTCCTGTCAGCTGATCGAGACAAGTTACCACCAACTTGCGTGCTCTCGCATTTGCACTGTAGTTCTGGTCACACTGTAGAGCATAGTTCAATAGGTCCAGGTCTAGTGGAGCTACCCGTTGTTCACCCTGCCAGGGGTTATATTGATTGGTCTCCGTGGGATTTGGGTGGTAATCCACCGCGAGGTGTTCATTGGAAAGAAACCCATTGCCGTGTCGCGTTTGATAAGCACGGGTGATATAATAAATGGTAGGGCTGGGTAGCTGGTATTGATGGATCAACTCCATGGCATTGCGCGAAGTGGTGTAGGCGTAGGTTACATAGGGGAAAAATCCATGATCCATATCTAATAAAATGCCCTGGGTGCCCTCAAAGATCAGCTGGTCATAAGCACTCAGATCACTAAAGAAAAGAGGCTCCTGGACGATTTGTAAATCTTCTCTGATATGGGTAATGGCTTGCAGGAAATCAATGACCGCCTGATCTGCGATCGGTAACCAATCTTCCCCCCGGGCTGATTGCTGCTGATAGTAATGTCTAATGGCTTGTAGCTTTTGCTCTACGACCACCGGGTAGCGCAGATCCTGTACAAATAATTTGTAGGGGCCCTGGTTGCGGGTCATAGTGGCACCGACGCCCAGTCCGCAGCTGCCGTGTCTTTTGATTGATTCGCGCTGGCGGTTAAAATAGATATCATAAGGAGTGGTCACCATAGCCCTGGCATCGATGTAGGCCCTTGGCGTAATGGATAAATCTTTTAGTGCCCGGCACTCGTTTTGATAGGCAATCGGATTGAAGGTGCAATAAGCCGACCAGTAGGTAGCGGCATCGGATAAGGTACCCGCCCCAAAATTAGAGAAGACGTGGCGGCGCCCCCGGGGATCGACTACGGTGTGTCCGGCCTGGTGCCCAGCGGAGAATCGAATGACCAGGGGCGTTTTGCTTTGCTCCGCCAGCCAGGCGGTCGTTTTTCCCTTGCCTTCGTCGCCGTAACCTAATCCTAGTACAATGTTTGATTTCATGATCGTATTTTTTGATAAAAGGAATGCCTTATCTCGAGAACCAGCCGTCGAATTTTATTTGTGGTGTTTTCTTACTGGCTCCGGGTAAGTCTTTCAGCGATTGTTGCAGCTGCTGTGCGGTATTCACATCAAAGCTTTGGGTAAGCTGATCCATATTTGCCCCTTGCTGACTGGCAATTACCGAAGCGATTAATTCAGCCAGTACACGGTGGTCATCCAATACCAGAAAGTTTTCACCCAAGAGATCGCGCCAGTATTGAAGAACGGCCGGGCTATTTCGGTAGCCCGTCTCATTGATATGAATGTGGTAGACCTGGTATTGCTCCTGTGCTTTGCGTAATAATGCTTGCGTGGTATAACTTCTTCCTTCGCTGTAGCCCATCAGCTGCCGGAGGTAATTAGCGTCTAAAAGATCCCAACTCATCTCGTCCCCCACGGTAAATAGAAATCCCTTTTGGCCCCGCTTTTCGTAGCAGTCGATAGCGGTATGATAGCCTGCGATCAACCAGGCCAGTTGGTAGGATTCTTTGGCCTGTCCTCCTCCGCCGCCTTCGAGGTAGAGTTGAGAAAGATTGAGATTCATTTCCGTGGCTCCAGACTCAAATTGACCGACCTGAAGGGGTGCCCGATCGGTATATTGATCACCGATAGCCGAAAACATCACCTGTGGGTCTGTCACCCCGTGTTGGAGTAGTGTGTCCATCATGGTACCTAGTTTGTGCCGAATGAGCAATTCCGGAATGCGGCCCATAGATCCCGTTACATCCAGAAAAATACCGATGGCCAGCGCATTCGGATGAGCGACGGAGTCGCGGCTTTCGCGAAAAGTGAGTCCATAAGGATTTAATGCTTCGGATATCTGTCCGTTGCGATTGTTCTGAAAAATGTCATCGCGGCTCCGGCCGGCGTACTGAGCGCGGTACTGATTGTAGGTTGAAGTAGACCATTTTGCGTATCCCATAACTTATTTTTTGGTGAAGATTTGGTTCGTAAAAAACTTAGTTTTGTTTTTAAACTAAGCACTGCTTTACAATAATACATTAACTTAGTTTAAAAATCAAACTAAGTGATGGATTTTATTTTTACTTTCCTATATTTGCGACTCATTCCAAAAAGATTTGACTGTATGGCTATTATCCGTTGGATAGAAGGGAATTTTTGGGCTTTTCTGCTGTTTGCCATGCTTTTTGGGGTGATTGTCCCTTTACCTACCGATTATCTACTTCCTTTGTTGAAGCCCGAGTTGATGTTGACGCTACTGCTGGTATTTCTGAAAATAGATGTCATTTCGGTTTTGGATCGTATTCGGGATTACCGGCTGATGGCTTATCTGGCTTTTAGTTTTCTTATTTTATCTCCGCTGGTATTTTTTGGTTTGTTTTCTCTTTGGGATGCCGAATTGGCGATTGGGGTCCTGCTATTGATGTCTGTCCCTGCGGGAACTTCGGCACCGGTGCTGACCGATATTTTGCGTGGCAACGCTGCTCTGGCGATGAGTCTGACCATAGTCACTTCCCTACTGGCGCCCTTCACGATCCCCCTGTTGTTTCATTTTTTAGTAGAGCAGGACATAGCGGTGAACCACGTGCAGTTATTCTGGGATTTGGCGAGTATGATATTTGTACCGATGCTGGCCTCGGTTGTGCTCAAGCGTACCGTGCCCCGTTTTATCAAGCGGGTATCCCCTTCCTTTACGGCGATCAATATCATCCTGTTATTCCTGATTGTAACCAGTTCTTTTGGTTCCCAGCGCACGATGCTGCTGAATAATCCGGTAGGGCTACTGGAGAACATCCTGTGGATGTATTTTTTATCCCTACTGGTTCACGCCTTTAGTTTTTTGCTGGCGCTGGGTCGCCCCAAGGAAGATCGCATTGCCATCATCGTCGAGCGTTCTTATATGAATAATGGGCTCGCGGTAGTTTTGGCCGCAACCAGTTTTCCGCCGAGTATATTGATCCTAATGGTCCTCTCCGAAATTCCCTGGAGTACTACTTTGATGCCGTTGCGTTGGTTTTTGCGTAAGCTGGGCTGGTACGAAGCAAGAGAAATTTCCTAACTTGTCGGTCTTATTCGGCCGTAAAAAATCGAAAATCAGGATGAAAAATATTGCTATCGTATTTGGCGGAAAATCGCCTGAGCATGAGATATCCGTTCGCTCCGCTAAAAATGTCATTGATGCGATCGACAAAATCAGGTATGAGCTTACTTTTATAGGGATTGACCGCCGGGGGCAGTGGCGTCTGGTAAACATTGAAGAGATTGGGAAATACGTACCGGATACGGGGGTAGAGCTGGCATTTATGCCGGGGAATAGCGATCCTATTATCCGGATGGATACGCATATGCCTCTGGTGGACATTGATCTGCTTTATCTTATTCTGCACGGGCCTAACGGGGAAGACGGCACGGTGCAGGGTTTGGTCCGCTTGCTTGATTTGCCCTTTATAGGTCCCGATGTGTTGGGTTCTTCCGCCGCAATGGATAAGGCAATTACCAAGAGCCTGTTGAGGGATGCAGGGGTTGGCGTAGCGCCGGGTATGGTCGTATATACCACGGAGAAAGATCAACTCAATTACGAAGAGATCGTAGCAAATTACGGCTCTCCATTGTTTATAAAACCCGCCAATATGGGCTCTTCGGTTGGCGTACACAAGGTAAAAGACGCCACTGCTTTTGCGAAAGCAATAGACGATGCCTTTTTATACGATAATAAGGTGTTGATCGAATCGATGATCCACGGCCGGGAAGTGGAATGCGCGGTAATGGGGAATGCTTTTCCCGAAGCTTCGACGATTGGAGAAGTGGTCACGCCCGAAGAGTATTCTTTTGAAGCTAAGTATATCAGTCAGACCGATGCGCAGATCATCATTCCAGCCGATCTGGAAGCAGAGGTGATAGAGGAATTAAGGAAAGTGGCTATTCGGGCTTATCAGGCAGTAGGGTGCGAAGTACTTACGCGGGTAGATATGTTCCTTACGGAAAAAGGCGAGATCTTCGTTAATGAACTAAATACGCTGCCCGGTTTCACCAGCATTAGTATGTATCCTCAGTTGTGGGAGCAGGCCGGCATGTCTTTCCCAGAACTGATTGATCAGCTGATCGATTACGCACTGGAGCGCTACCAGAGACGCCAACAACTGAAAACGAACTGGTAGTAAAATAAAAAGTCCATAAACCAACTTGAGTTTATGGACTGCTAAATTTCCCCTTGACAAAAATGTTATGGAGCGAATATACTACAATTCGCGTAATTTTCATCTTAAAATTGCTTAGAAATACACTTTAAGCACCCTTTTAGAGGAAACATTCGAACGATAAATCGCCGGGAAGCAACTCTTGCTTTGTTTTCTTGTCTTTTAGGACATTTCAGCATTTGTTTAAATTAGGTTCAAACTGAATTCACTTTGAACCTTAAATTTTGAGCGGAAGAAATAATTCAAACAAGCTTGTATTATTAATTTAATAGTTATGAAGAAGCCACAGCTTTCCATTTTACTTTTCGGATTTTTATTATTTACGCCTTTATTGCTCGAAGCGCAGGAGCGTGAGACCAGAGACTTGAAAGGATTCTCTGCCCTATCGGTTAGTCACGGTATCGATTTGTTTGTGCGACAGGGGAACGATACAGAAGTTGTCGTCAAAGCCGATGCGGATATTATTGATCAGGTGTCGACTACCGTAACGGAGCAGGAATTAAAGATTACCATGAAAAAAGGAAGCTACCAGAAATGGTGGAAGAATCAGCGGATAGAAGTATACGTGACCATGCCCGACTTGCGGTCCATAGCTGCCTCGGGTGGTGCGGATGTAGAAGCCGAGGACCTGGACCTCAGGGAGCTTTCGATTAAGAGTAGTGGCGGGGCAGACGTTGAGCTTTCTCTGAATGTGGGTCAGATAAGCATCGCGAGTAGTGGCGGTTCGGATGTAGACCTGGCCGGGAAGGCCCAGGAAATGACGGTCAAATTAAGTGGAGGATCTGATCTGAACGCCCGGGACTTTGTGGTGGAGATTGGTGATGTTGTGACCAGTGGCGGAGCGGATGCGAATATTCACGTTACCGGGGAGTTGTCTATGCGTGCCTCGGGAGCCAGTGATATTAACTACCGGGGAAAGCCCCAAGTACTACTGAGCAAATCCAGTGGCGCGGCGGATATTAGAGCCTACTAGATCGCAAGAGAAATCTATAAATAGAGAGAGGTCCTGAGCGCAATACTGCGCTCAGGACCTCTTCTGTTTTTAGCAAAAGCCAGCAACTTTTTATTCAGGCTCGAAACCGAGGATGATGTTGAAGTCACCCAGGTTCTCCAGGCTTCGTACACCCGGCTTATCAAAGCCAATACCATAATCAAAGCCAAGGGTACCAAACATAGGCAGGAAGACACGTACACCGATACCTGCCGAACGTTTCAGGTCGAATGGGTTAAAGTCCCGGAAGCTCTGCCAGGCATTACCTCCCTGGGCAAAGGCCAGTAGGTAGATGGTAGAGCTAGGGTTTAGCGTCAGTGGGTAACGCAATTCTACGGTAAATTTATCAAAAAGTGCCGTAGCAGTATTATTCCCTCTGGCGTCCCGGTTATTTTCCAGTTCGTTGATCTCGTAACCCCGCAGCGAGATGATATCAAAGCCGGCAAAACCAAACTGCTGGTTATTAATACCATCACCACCCAGCTGGAAGCGCTCAAATGGGGAGGTGCCAATATCGCGATTATAAAAGCCGACGGCACCGATCTTGGCCTGTAATTTCAAGACCAGCTTTTCGTCGCGGGAGATGGGCGTATACCAATCGGCATCAAAGCGCCACTTGTGGTATTCTAAATACCGGAAACGGTCTTGGGGTGGTTGGTCGGCATAATTTTGGTCTTCCCGGAAAAGGGAGTAAGGCGGCGTCAACTGAACCGAAAGTGATATTTGTGATCCACGGCGTGGATAAATGGGATCACTTACCGTAGTACGCGCAATGGTTTGCTTGATACTAAAGTTATAATAGGTACCCTCCGTCACTCGATTACCCTGGGCATCAGAGAATAAACCAGAAGTCCAGTTATTCAAATCCAGGGTTTGCAGGTTGAGGGCTGTACTGGATACGAAGTTGTCATCTGGCCATCTCAGCCGGGTACCTAAGCTGGCGGAGAACTGTGTAATCTTAAAGGTTTGGTAGGAAGCTGTATTCCGCTGTCCAAAGCCGAAACGGTTAAAGAAACCACCTATTGTAAGGGAGTTTGGCTTGCGGCCACCTAACCAGGGTTCCGTCAGGGAGATATTATAAGACTGGTAAAAATCACCATTGGTCTGTGCCCGCAGTGAAAAGCGCTGACCGTCTCCCATGGGAAGTGGGGACCAGGCCTCTCGATTAAATAAATTACGCAGGGAGAAGTTGTTGAAGGTAACCCCCAGTGTACCAATTACTCTTTGGAATCCACCCCAACCTGCGGAGAGCTCGAGTTGATCCGATGGTCGCTCCTCGAGTACATAATTAATATCTACGGTACCCCTTTGTGGGTTAACAGGTGTTTGGATGTCCAGATTTTCTGGGTTGAAATATCCCAGGTTAATGATCTCACGCTGGGAGCGAATAATATCTGAGCGGCTGAATTTTTCAGCGGGAATAGTACGAAGCTCCCTTCTGACTACGTCCTCGTGGGTGCGGTCATTACCAGCGATACCTACTTTGTCGATGGTGGCCTGTGGCCCTTCGAAGATTCGCATCTCCAGATCGATAGAATCGCCATCCACGGCAATCTCCACGGGGTCAATCCGGAAGAAGAGGTAACCAAAGTCCTGGTAGAGGGCATTAATATCGCTATTGTCCTGGCTGAAGCTTAGCTTGGCCTGTAATTGCTCCTGGTTATAGATATCTCCTTTTTCGACACCCAGGCGTTGGGAAAGGACCTCGTCGGTATATACCGAATTACCCTTCCAGTAAATATTTCTGAAATAATATTGATTGCCTTCGTCCAGCTTAATCTGAATCATAATCCGACCATCTTCGTTCCGCCAGATACTGTCGGATACAATACGTGCATCGCGATAACCTAAGGTATTGTAGTAGTCAACAATGAGTTGTTTGTCGGCTTCGTAATCTTCGGCTACTAGTTTGGAAGCGGCAAATAGCCGGCGCTTTTCTTTGGTGTTATCGAGTGTTTTGCGCAAGCGACGGTCCGCTACACTTTCGTTACCAACGAAATCGATGGATTGGATTTTAACCTTATCACCGCGATCGACATCGAAGACTAGTCGAACGGAATTCACCCGGCTGGAGTCTGGAATTTCCCGAACGCTGGCCTGGGCATCCAGAAAGCCTTTGCCCTGATAGTATTCTTCTATCCCTTCGCTGGCATTTACTTTGATATTATCAGTAACGATTCCTCCTTTGAGTAAGTGTACATCGACGATATCATTCAATTTAGAATGCTGGCTCTTTTTTGCTCCGTTATAGGAGTAGCCAGTCAGTCGGGGACGTTCCTGCACGATGACTTCCAGGAAGACCACATCGCCGAGGCTACGTTGCTTAACAATACGCACGTCGGTAAACAGCCGTAGTTTCCAAAGCGCTTTGATCGCTTTTGGAATGGCATTGCCAGGAATAGTAATTTTATTGCCTACCTGAAGGCCAGTAATGCTAATGATGGCATTATCATCGCTAAAATTCGCACCGGTAACGGTTACGCCACCAATTTCGAATTCTTTTTGGTCTGAGTAGTCTACAATCCGGGTGGTATCATAGATCTGTGCCGACAAGGTGGCGGGCAGTCCTAATAAAATGAGCAGTGCCCCCGTGAGGAGGCTATATTTTATCCAATGAGTCATCATAAAACTCTTTATCATGTTAAATGACCAATTTAAGCCGTCAGTAACTTGCGGCGCTATTTGTACAGGCTCCCTTATTTACGTCGCGAAAGTAAGCACTTCCCAGGAGCTTGCGAAATTTAATGGTTTATCTTTACGGCTTATATTACAGCACAAAGACGGGTACGTCTCCATAACGGTTGTATAGATATGCCTTTGATAGAAAAAATTAATGAATTTGTTCGCTAATCATACCAAAACGCCGTTCCCTATTCTGGAAATTGACGATGGCCTCGTGAAAATCGTCTTTGCGAAAATCGGGCCACAGTACCGGTGTGAAGTACAATTCGGCGTAGGCCAGCTGCCAAAGCATAAAATTACTGAGCCGCGTTTCTCCACTTGTGCGAATGAGTAATTCCGGATCGGGTATTTTAGCGGTGCTTAAATGGCGGCTAACCTGTTTATCATTGATCTCTTCGACGGCCAGCGTTCCTGCTTTCACCTGTTCTGCAATTTGGCGCATCGCTTGCGTTAATTCCCACTTGGCACTGTAGTTCAGGGCCAGATTTAATATCATTCGATTATTAGAAGCGGTATCTTTTATACCTTTTAGTAAGGCTTTGTGGGTGGAGCCTGGCAGGCGATCTAAATCCCCAATGGCTTGCAATTGGATATTGTTTTTATTAAGGGTGGCCACCTCTTTGGACAGGGTCTCTACCAGCAGGCGCATTAAGGCATCTACCTCCAATTTAGGACGCTTCCAATTCTCCGTGGAAAAGGCGTAAAGTGTGAGGTACTCAATCCCCAATTCCGCAGCTGCCTCGGTTACTTCCCGCACTGATTTCACCCCATTTTTGTGTCCAAAAACACGAGGTTTTTTACGGCTTTTTGCCCAACGGCCGTTACCGTCCATAATCACTGCGACGTGTTTGGGTAGCTTCTTTTTATCTATTTGCTCTAACCATTCCATCATCAAAATCAAGTACTGAATTAAAATCGAGCACAAAAGTACAAATAAAAAGCCAATTTTGGGGAGCAATCTGACTTTTGTACTTGAGCATCAATATTTTGTCCCCGGCAATATTTGTAAACGAGGTTGGGAATCTGTAGTTTCGTAGGGTATTTATGGCGATTATCATCCTCCCGAACTTATTTGTATGCAAGAGATCATACTTTCTTTCATAACGGCATTTAGTCTGACCTATTTTGCCATTCCTCCCATCATTCAAATTGCACTGGAGAAAAACCTCTGCGACCAACCAGATGAACGGCGCGTACACAAAGTGCCCACCCCTTCACTTGGGGGGATTGCCATGTTTGGGGGTATTCTGTTTTCTCTGGTCTTATGGACGCCCCAGATTGCTTTTGGTGATTTACAGTACATCTTTTGTTCGTTTATTCTCATCTTTCTCATTGGTGCCAAGGATGATATCTCGCCGGTATCCGCCACCAAAAAGATGGGCGCTCAGTTTATCGCCGCCGTTATCCTAGTTTTTAAATCGGATATTCACCTAACCAGTTTGCATGGCCTGTTTGGCTCTCACGGGTTATTGCCCGAGTGGATCAGTATAACGATCAGTATTTTCACCATTATTGTCATTATGAATGCCTTTAACCTGATCGATGGCATCAACGGTTTGGCGGGTAGTCTAGTTGCCTTGATTACGGGTACCCTGGGCTGTTGGTTTTGGCTGATTGGTGAGATGGCCTATACGGTGTTGGCTTTTTCTACTGCCGGTGCCGTACTATCTTTTCTGCGTTATAATTTCTCCCCGGCAAAAATATTTATGGGCGATACCGGCTCCCTTATCCTGGGGATGATCTGTGCTATTCTGATTATTCGCTTCATTGAGTTTAATGACAGTGCTTCTGATACCTCGACTTATCTGTTCAGCAGCGTACCGGTAGTCGCCATTGGTATTATGATTATTCCATTATTCGATACTTTTCGGGTTTTTGTTACCCGTGCTATTCGTGGGCATTCTCCCTTCAAAGCCGATCGTAGGCATATCCACCACCTACTGATTGATTACGGCTTCGGCCATACGCAGGCGACGGGCATATTGATGTTGACGAATATGTTGTTTATGATGATTGTTTTTTCTCTGGACAGCCTGTTGGATATTCACATCTTATTGCTGCTGGTTATCTTACTAGCGACCAGTTCAACTTATTTTCTTCACCGATCAGTGGTGTTAAAAAATCAAACCAGGAGCTAAATTATGGCATTTTTTTGGGTCTTTATGGGAGGTGGTTTGGGTAGTATTTGTCGTTACGGCATTGCACGTGGGTTGGGGCCTCAGCACTTTAGCTTTCCCTGGGCTACTTTTGCGGCCAATTTGCTGGCCTGTGCGATTCTGGGCTTTTTGGTAGCGCTTAACGCAAAAGGCTTACTAAAGAGCCATCTGCCCTATTTGCTCATGACGGGTTTTTGTGGTGGGTTTTCTACTTTCTCCACTTTTGCTTACGAAAGCTTTTTGCTTTTCCAAAACGGACAGACCGCTATGGCTTTCGCAAATATGCTGGGGAGCTTTATACTGGGCCTGCTTGGTATTTATCTTGGTCTGCGGCTGGGCGGCTATCCTTTAGGAGGATAATACGGTAGATTCTTTGCGATTGCGCTGATCAATATTCAAAAGCAGGGCAGCACTCATAAAAAAGAATGGTCCGACCTTATCGGTCTCAATCAAATCGTTGATGAGCAAGAAGACATTAATAATGACCAGACACAAAATAGCACTCATGGCTATCCCTTTGCGTACGGGGTCTTTTGTCTCGTGATAGATCTGCTCACCTTTAATCAAGAGATAAAAATTAAAGAGTAAAAAAAGGAGTAAGCCGACGATACCCTGCTCTACCAGCGTCATTAAAAAATAGCTGTGTATGCCCGACTGTTCCGGATTGTCACTAACGTAAGTCTCGAACCGGGTAACCGTGTAGGAGCGGTAAAAATTGACAAAGTTACCCGGACCAAAACCTACCCAGGGCTCTTCGGGTGACATTTTGAGCCCGGCCACCCAGCGGTACAAGCGCTCCATAGTAGAAATGTCTTCCATCTTATAAGTGGCCTCCACCAGATTGTCGAATTTGTAATGCGTAACCGTGCGGTCGTAGTCTGGAGCGTACTTCAGGTACCGATTTTTTTGCGCCATATAAGCCAGTCCGATCACTGCGACGATGATACCCGTCGCCATCAAATAACGAATCGTTTTTAGCCGGAAGGCAAAATAGGCCCCTACTCCGGCAAGTAGGGCAATATACGCGGCCCGCGTGTAAGACAAATAAATAGCCAGCAGCATGATGCCGATGCTAAACAGCAGGAACCACCAACGAAAAGAGGGGCGGGGCTGTCGTCGCCAGGCAAACCACAAAAAGGGCATAAACAAGGTGAGCATCGCTGCATAATTCACGTGATTGCGTTGAAAAGGATGGAGCACCTTATGAACCGCCACGAAAGAAAACCCATAATTAGCGTGCCTAATCATAGTCACCAGAACGGTAAAGAGCAGGGGCAGAAATATAATCCAGAAAAATTTGCGTTGATCCCTGGGGTCTCTTAGCAGATAGGCGGCCAGAAAGTAAAAGACTGCCACGTACCAGGTCTTAGCCAGCGAGAACTTTAGCGAAACCAAAAGCAGATTGGAAGTGATACTACTCAGATAGATCCAGGAGAGATGCAGCAGTAAAAATAGCGTGATCGGATGCCAAAATTGACGTAGTTCAGCCAGCCGATTTCCCGAAATAAAAAATAGGAGCGTAATTAGCATCAGGCCTATCATCAGAGGCTCGGTGGGCAGGTCAGTGCCCAAGCCCCCGGGTAGAACAATCTCCGTAGAGAGGGGCAGGCAAAAAAGTAAGAGATAAAAGAGGCTGCGGAAATCAACGATCGCTACGTAGAGGGTTAGGACGATCAGCGGGATACCTACGAGAAAGTAATAGCCACTGGCTACCGCTGAGCAGATACTCAACAGGCACAGTAGGCCAAAGCCCCAAACCAATAGGCGGGTGGGCTCCACTTGCTGCATTCGCCTTATCCATTGCTTAAGCATCGAGAACGGATTTCCAGTCTACCTCTTTGTAATACTCAAAAAATAAGACCCCCAGAACAGAAAAGCAAAACATAATAAAGGTGGCTGCCAAGACTAAAATGCTGCGACTAGGACGTGATTTATATAGCGGCACTTCTGCGGTCTCGACGACTAAAACGACTGGTACATCAGCCAGGTAGGTGGCCTGTAAGACCCTGGTCCGCTCTCGGTCCTGGGCCAGCCGTCGCGCCAGGTCTTCGTGTTGCTGCTCCAGCGCGGTGATTTTGCCCAGTCCTTGTCGCCAGAGATCTAGCCTGGTTTTTAAGGTATCGAGGGTGGTGCTCAATCCCTTTACTTGTGCATTCAGGAAGGTAATTGTATCACGGGGTACACTACTACTCTGTTTTAATATTCCCAATTGCGTTTGGCGATTGGTCAGCCGTCCTTCCATTGTGCTGATTCTTTCGGCCAGGCCCTGCACCTGCTCTGCACCATTGTAGATGCCGTATTTGCCTTGCAGACTGGCCAGGCTGTCGCTAATGACTTCCAGGTTTTGGGTTTTTGTCCCCAGGTTCGATTCGTTAGCCCGCAGACTTTTTATCTGATTACTGCGTACCAGGCGTAGCGTAATATTCTGTATTTTTTCCCGGGCGGCGTTGGCAATTCGGGCGGCAAATTCCGGGTCTTTATCCTCGTAGCTCAGCTTGATGGCATCTCGGTCAGTCTGGATAATATCGTAATACTTATTCACCTTTTTGCGCATGCGGTATTTGGCTTTGGGTGCTTCCGGGTTCATTTTATAATGTGCATAGAGCTGAAAAGAGTCAATCAGAAAGTCTTTGAGCTCATTTGACTGCGCCACGGTGAGCAACCGATCCCGGTCATCTTCGTTGCCGTAGTATTCGGTTTGGATATTGGAGCCCCTTTCGGAAAAAAGGCTTTCGGGTTTGGCCAAATCTTCGCTGGCCGCGAAAAAAATGGTGGTGGCTTTGTAATAATTGGGTAATAAGAGGGAGATACCCGCAGTACCTACAAAAGTCACCGCACAGAGGATAAAGATGGTCCATTTGTACTTTAGGATGGTCTTAAGGACCGGTAAGAGGTTAGCTGATTGCTCCATATACTTGATTATTGCGCAAAAGTAAACAATTCGTCGTTCATCCTATCCATAGAGGCAAAGAATATAGTTAACGCTGCCTGACACCAGGTCTAGCCCTTTACATTATGCTTATTTTCATTTATTTTTCCTCTTCATCAAATGTAAATTTGGCATGTACGAGCCGACGGCAGAACAACGGGGCCTCTTCAGTAAAGCGGAGCAATACGAGCTATTGCCTGACGTATATCAGGCCGTAAAACTTTACCGCTTGCTGATTAAACAGGCGCCAGAATGGTTGTTGCCCTTCCAGCGACTGGCCCGTATTTATAAAAAAAGACAGGAGTGGAAAGCCGTTGTACACTATAATAAAAAGGCTGTCGTGCTGGACCCCAGTGCCCGACAGCAGTGGTGGGATTTGGGTATTGGTACCTACGCTACTGGTAAACGCCGACAGGCACAGCGCATCTGGAATAAGTTCGGTTGGACGCCCGAGCAACTGCCCGAAGTACTCTCTGTGCAAATACAACACTCAGGTGTTTTTGAGCTGGTCTGGGTGAAGCCGATTAATCCCGTTGCAGGCGTGATCATCAGTGTGCCGCATCCGCAGGCTGATCGCTCCTTTAAGGATAAGATTCTCTTTGATCACGAAATATTGGGCTATCACGTTGCCGATGGCCAGCGCCGACCTATCTTTCAAGAGCTGGATCTACTCAAGCGCTCTCATTATCTAACTTTCTCGGGGATCATTTACGACTGTGGAGAAAAAGACCTGAATCTCTTTGCTCAACTGGCCGCAAAACAGGGCATGGGCTTTGAAGTCTGGTCTAATGCGGCTTACGGTCGTCAGCTTTCACAAATTGAACGGCCCGCCGAGTTCTACGCCGGTAATACTACATTCACCAGCCAGCCTTCCGAAGCTGGGGTCTTAATAGCCCTGTCTGGCAAAAGAGCCCGTACCGTAAAAGAGCTGGTAAGATCCTGGGAGGTAATTACGCTAAAGCAACTGGTGAATGTAGAAAGACATTAACCACGCTCTAACCTTACTTTACGAACACAATGCGAGCCACCGCCGAGCTGGGCTGTCCAAAACCTACCGAGCGGGTATTATCCGTGCTAAAGACCAAATAGACGCCGGTGGATACACGGCGGCCGGTATAATCCGTTCCGTTCCATATCGCTTGCCCTCCGTTAGCAGTGGTCTCAAATACCAGGCGACCACTTATATCCGTGATCTTTACATTGGCATCGCGCGACAAGCCCTGAATGGCAATTGGCCCCTGGTAATCGGGTCGTACCGGATTGGGATATACTTTTGCAGAAGCCTCCCCGTGAAAACGACTACCCTGCGTCGCGTCGGAGCGGTAAGAAATAATACCGTCATTGGTACCCATAAAAACTTCTCCAGTCTCCGAATCGATAGCAATGTCGACAATATTGTCATTTAGTAGTGGGGAATCATTACTGGTAAAATGTGCCACTTCTTCTTCGCCATCCGGCGATAAAACAAAGACGCCGTTGGTCGTGCCGACCCATTTGCGATTTGCACCGTCTACGGCTATGGTCTTAATATCCTCGGTATTCAGGAGGGCTTCGTTAAAGCCGCCTTCGCTAAATACCCGGGCGCTACCCACGCAATTGGGTTCAAAAGCGGCATTCCCACATTCAAAAATGATGATCCCTTCGGAGGTGCCCACCCAGACGTCTCCATCCAGATCGGTGACCAAGCAGTTCACGCGATTGGTCGGCAATTCACTATTGGAACTGGTAAAGGTGCGGCAACGATCATCGTTAGGATCGTCCAGGATGCCTTCGTCAAAGACAATAACACCGACGGCGCTGTTATTGCTGGCCATCCATTTATTGCCCGAACCATCCACGGTGATTTGGTGCAGGTCGCGAACATTACAGGATGGGCCAAAATTTTGCCAGCTACCATCAGGACTTAGCACCGATAAAGGGAACTCTGCCCCGTGATTCGTAACCCAGAGTCGGTTCTCTTCATCGAAGACCAGGCCACCAATACGCGTTCTTTTAGAGTCGCCAATAGCATTGCCTAGACTGGAATTGGTTTCGTTGTACAGGTTGAATTGCGCACCGTCGTATTCCAGCAGACCCTCAAAAAAGGAACCGGCGTAAACCGTTCCATTTGCCGGGTGAATAGCTATGGTAATAAAATCGAATAGATCATCATCCCCATCATTCGGATCAGCACCCCGAAAAGCAGTCGTATTATTACGATTGTATATCGTCCACTGACCATCGATCAAAGAAGCAATACCCTGATCCAGAAAACGGTAATTAAAAATCTGTGTAACGCCGCCCGTAGCCAGCCACAGATCGCCGTTGCGGATCACTATTTCCCTGTTTTCGGTAGAAAGAGGAGAGTTATATTCCCGGTAATCGCAATTGTCACTATCAATGGAAGGGAGTACTCGTAAAAACCGGTAGCGGTCGCCAAACCAAACACGTCCTCGTTGGTCTTTAACCGCTGAAGTCGGGATGCCGGGACAATTTCCCGCAATGGTATTCAATTCTCCGTTGCCATCCAGGTAGAATACCTGCCCGGGGCAGCCCGTCCGACAGGCATACGCAATTAAAAATTCTGGATCTAATACACGTAAATAAGCCAGGTCTGTACCAGACGGTGCGGCTTGTATAAAGGTTAGTGTATCCCCGTCGTAGCGATGTAGATCACTGTCCAGGTTAAAGTATAATTGATTCTGAAAGACGCCTAAGGCAGAGCTACTATAGAATAAGGGGAAGCCTTCTTCCTGATCCAGCAAATTCCAGGAGCTGAAGTCTTCTGGGGTAGCACTAGCCTGCCCCGTTTGGTAGATACCCTCTTCGGTGGCAATGTAAACGTTTTCTTGCCAGGTGGCTACACTGCGCACGGGTACTCCCGTAAAGGTTGTCCATACAAACTCTTCCCGCTGTAAATTGAATTTAGATAATCCGAAATTAGCAGCAATCAGGATGGTAGAGTCGGTCTCTGGGTAAACCTGCGCAATCGTTTTTTCACCGACAAAGTTGGAAAAATTGGGAATTTGACGGAAAGTACCAACCTGTCCATCCGGGTAGACCAAATCAAAAGCACTATTTTCGTAGACGATGATCAGTATCCCGGTGGGCGAATGATATTCAACGATATCAATGCCCGTATTACTGAGACCATCTACTTTATCCAGCCGATCCGTAAATCCCTCGGCCTTATCGAGAATTAAAACGGCTTCCCCCGTCGAATAATAGATTTTTTCCGGGCTCTGGGTGACGTAGGACCCCTCCCGTAAAGGCAGATGCGTTCGCCACTGACCGATAGCCAGATTGGTGTTTTGCGCAAGCAGAACAGAAGAAAAAACCAGGTATAGTAGTAAAAGCGTCAGGCGCATAGTCGTTTAGTAATTTGGTGGTTTACGGGTTCGGTTAATACAAAGGTAGTATAGTTTAGCTCGAATTTAGCGAAGCAATAGTAAATCCCCCTGTTCAATCTCCACCTTTCCGTCCAAATATTCGACTTCGGCCATGAAAATATATACTCCACCGTTCATGGGTTCCCCTTTGAAGGTGCCGTCCCAGCCAAGCGCTTCTTCCCCACCGGGGATGTCTTTCGCCTCAAAGACTATCTCCCCCCAGCGATCAAAAATCTTGAGACTAATAATCCGGGTAGCGGAGTCGTCTGGATAAAGCGTAAAGAAGTCATTGACACTATCATTATTGGGCGAAAAGGCCGATGGGGCGTATACTTTTCGAAGTTTTGCTACGGTAATACTGACCCGGTCACGGGCTACACAACCATTTCCATTGGTAACGGCTACCTCATAGGTGGTTGAATTTAAGGGTAGTACTAAGGGGTTAGGACAATCGCTACAGGTCAGATCGTCGGAGGGTGACCAGGCGTAGGCAACGGGGCGCTCGCTTGGCGTGGCGATTAAGGTAGTTTGATCGCCCAGGTTTACCAGGGTATCTCCTCCGGCATCTACTCTTAGCAAGGGTGGTTCGGTAATACCTACGGTACTGGTAACGGAACAACCTTCGGCATCCCTCAGCTCTACCTGGTAAGTGCCGGCGGGTAAGTTCAGAAAAGTATTATCCGTCATAAAGCCCTGATTGCTAATTCTAAAGTCATAGGGGGGTGTTCCACCCCCGCCGAGTATGCTGATTCGGCCGGAAGATTCGCCAAAACAAAGGACATCATCTACCTGAATATTATTAAAAAAGATAGTATCGGGCTGATCCAGTTCCAGCAGGGTATCCAGGGGACAGTTGTTGGCATCGATAATAGAAAGTCGGTAGTTACCCGCTCCAATATTACTTAAGGAAGGTCCATTTACACCATTATCCCAGCTGTAGCTAAAAGGGGTTGTACCGCCAATACCTACTGCCGTTACGCTGGCATCTTGTTCGCCAAAACAGGAGACCGGATCAATCTCGAATTCTACGTCAACGGCAGCAGGATCTTCGATTTGGAATTCGAAGCTACCCAGGCAGCGGTTGACATCACGTACCTGTACCTGATAGCTGCCGGCTTCCAGTTCTTGTAAAGATTCACCATCCTGAAACTGGCCATTCCCGGTCCAGTCGAATTCATAAGGGCCCGCACCGTTTCCAATCGTTACCTCGATAAAGCCATCTTCAAAGCCGGCGCAGGAAGGTGGACTTACGGTACTCAAACTTGTATTTAAAGCTAATTCCAGCTCTCGCACCTCAATTAGCTGTTCGGTGGCACAATTGTTTACATCGGCTACCGTAACGGCGTAATCGCCCACCAGGAGATTACTTAAGTCACCATCGGATTCCTGTGGGAAATCGGCCCAGGTAAACTGATAAGGTCCCACCCCACCAGCGGTTTGTAAGCTAATGGCCCCATCTGTCCCCCCATCACAGGTGGGCATGGTGACACTGGCGGATACCTGTACGGAATCGGCACTCACTTCAAAACTTTGGGTGAAGGTACAGGTGGCCCCGTCGGTGATTTCCACCTCGTAGGTGCCCCGAATTAGATCGGCGATATCTTCGGTTTGTGCACCGATACTCCATTGTATATCGGTCACTCCAAAATCAGATCGGGCATTTAAATCAATGGCGCCGTCACTGGTTGTGGGGCAGGTGGCGTCCGTGACATCTGCGGATACGTCGAATTGGGTGTCGCAGCAGACCACCTCCAGCTCGACGACTTCGGAAACAATACAACCGTCGACGCTGGTCACACTCAGTAGGACTTGTTGCGTGCCGGGACGGTCAAAGCTGATGGTATGGGGTCCTTGCGTATTGGCTTCGGTCTGGTTAGCATTTGGGCCGAAGTTCCAGGCCCAGTCGGTCAGGCCACCTTCGAAGGAGGAGGCATCGGTCAGGGTGACTTCTTCGCCGACGCAGACGGTCGTTTGTCCGACCTGCAGATTCGTCGTAAAGTCTACTTCCGGACCGCGGAAGGTTCCGGTACCACTAAATTCGAGGGTGAAACCATTACCGGAAGTCGTGAAGTTGAGGACGACCAGGGCATAAGCACGGCCCGCTACCATGTCAATGGGACGAATAAAATTGTTGTCATCGGGTTCACAACCACAGTTTTCCCGCTCATCCGATTCTCCGGTACGCAGGCCCGTCTCGCCAATACAATCGGCCCAGGTCAAGCCGGCGGGGTCCCCCGTGTTTCTTCCGGATAACATGATCCGCAGGGGCTCTTTACTTCCGCAGTCGTCCAGGCCATTTGGGAGCTCATAAACGACAAAGTCCAGGTCATCATCGGTGTCAATCGGGTCGAGATTGAAGGCCAGAGTACCCGGGTCTTCACATATCCATTTGAACCAGGTCGATTGTACTTCTTCAACTGGCTGTCCGGGTCCGCATTCAATGCCGGTTATTTCGTTGGGGTCGTCGCCCGCTGTCTGTACAGAAGGAATAGTGAAAGGACTTTTGTCGCACAAAACCAATCCAGTACTACAATCACTGGATAAGGCGGGAATAGCATTAAAGTTGTTAATACACAACTGGAACGTACCCCGTCGCTGCACCGCAGCACTGACTCGGATATAGTAATCCTGGCCAATGACCAGGTCAGTGGTAAAAGACTGGGCAGTAGCGGCTACGCCTAAGGGGGCGGTACAGCGCAGCTCGGTCAGATTATCACAGGGCCCCTGGTACAGGCCAAACTGCGGCGTCCGAATGGTGCCGCCGGGATTGACGGTCTCATTCCCCTTAATGGAAATACTCACATCCGTGGCCTGGGCAGTAAAGACAAACCATACATCAAAGTGCTCTTCGGGGGGAAAGCAACTGGGATCCTCCTCCGTAGATTGACTGGCCCCGGTATTAGAGAATGCGCCAATTTCGGAGCAATAATTCCCGACATCCTGAATACGGATGGCATTTATACATTCGTCATTTCCCTGTGCCTGCGCATAGAAAGAAAAACCGACCAAGAAAAGAAGTGTAAAAATCTTTATATCCATGAATTGCTGTTTTCTCACCAATTAGACCTTCGTATTTGTTCATTAATGACTCTACACGTGCCGAAAAAGATAGATGTAATCCCCACTTTAACGAAAATATTAACAAATCAAGTACGCTTTGTTTCTTTCAATTCGGAAAATCGTCTCTATCTGTCCGGTAAATGGCAAAAGATAATCCCTATCTTTGGGCCAACCGATAATTCTAATCCATGGCCAATACTATTCTCCAAAGCCTTAAAACCGGAAGACCAGGGAAAAAACTGGCCGTGCTGATTGATCCCGATGATCTGCAGGAGGCCCACTTAGTCAAGATCATTCCGCTGCTGCGAAAAAGTGAAGTTGATGTAGTGCTTGTTGGCGGAAGTCTACTCTTAAAAGACCAGATGGATGATTGCCTGCAGCGCTTAAAAAGAGAATTAGACCAACCGCTGGTGCTGTTTCCCGGGAGTGTGGTACAGGTCTCTCCAAAAGCGGATGCCATTCTTTTTTTATCTTTAATTTCCGGAAGAAATCCGGAGTTTTTGATTGGCCAACACGTCGTGGCAGCCCCTTACGTCAAAGCCGCTGGCCTGGAAGTCATCCCTACGGGCTATATGCTGATCGACGGCGGCCGGCCTACTACGGCTTCTTACATCAGTAATGCGATGCCCATCCCTCGCAATAAAGCTGAGATTGCCGTATGTACCGCCATGGCTGGCGAAATGTTGGGCCTGCAGACGATCTATATGGATGCGGGAAGTGGAGCGGATTGGCCGGTGCCCAAAGAGATGATCAGAGCCGTGTCTGAAAACACTAAGGTGCCGCTGATTGTAGGAGGCGGGATTCGCGATCCCTACAAAGCTGTAGAGCAGCTGAAAGCTGGAGCAGACATGATTGTCGTCGGTACCCGAATTGAAGAAAACCCCGACAGCCTGATGGAACTATCTCAGGCCGTACACGGTATATAATTATACAATAGGCAAGTCTGCCCCCGGCAGACCAAAATAGCCCTGGAGGGACTAAATAACACAATGAAGAAAGGAACTGTAATAAAATCAACCGGAAGCTGGTACCACGTGAGGCTGGAAAACGAAGAAATCCTGGAGTGTCGTATCATCGGACGCTTTCGTCTGGATGGCAAACGACTGACGAACCCCGTGGCCGTTGGCGACTACGTGATGGTAGAAGAAGATGCCGGACAGGAAGAGGGCAAGGGGAACATCAAACAAATCTTACCCCGGGATAACTACGTCGTCCGACAATCCCCCCGCAAGAAACACGACCTGCATTTGCTGGCGAGTAATATCGATCAGGCGATAGTCATTGTTACGATCGTACAACCTATGCTCAAGCAGGGGTTTATCGATCGCTTCCTGCTCATGACCGAACCCTATAATATCCCTACCACGATTATTTTTAATAAATCAGACGTTTATTCCGATGACGATTTATTGACCTACCACGCGCTGACAGAAATTTACCATCCAATTGGTTACGATACGCTTATCGTCTCTGCTTTGGAGGGCTTTAATCTGGCGGCTTTTAAAAACCTGCTTAAAGATAAAACCAGTCTGATCAGTGGTCAATCCGGAGTAGGTAAATCAAGCCTGATCAATGCTATTCAGCCCCAATTGGATTTGCGGGTTGGTGATATCTCAAATTATTCGGGCAAGGGCCAGCATACGACCACTTTTGCAGAAATGCACCCGCTGGGCTTTGGCGGGCAAATTATTGATACGCCGGGTATTAAAACCTTAAGTTTCAACCACCTGGAGCCCATCGATATTGCCCATAACTTCAGAGAGTTTTTTGCCTTATCTTCGCAGTGTAAATTTGGGGGGGACTGTCTGCACCGTTCGGAACCGGGTTGCGCCGTGAAAGCCGCATTAGAAGAAGGTACGGTCAGTGAACACCGCTATTTCAATTATATCAACTTACTCGAAGATGCAGAGAATCAGAATTACTGGGAACGCGACAAAGGGATGTAATCGTCAAAGAACAACGCAATACACCAATGGCATATAAAAGTAGAAAGAAAAATTACGGTAAAAACAAAGGAGACCGAATCCGGCAGCACTGGCGCAATATCCGCGTCACGGTGCTATTCATCCTGATTGCCATCGCTATATTGGTCTTTAAAAACTGGGTGTCCATCTGGACCTATATCCAGACTTATTTCTATTAATTTAAGTCTCTAGAGGTTTACTGAAAATATTTCTTCAGAGGACGCGTAGAACCGAATATGATGATCGGTATCAGGATAGCCAGGGCGATCAAACAATAATTTTCGATACGGGTGAAGGATTCCACTTCTTTAAAAGTGTTTCTACTCATGGTCATCTGTTTTCTACCTTCTTCCAACTGGATTTGCGCAAGCTTATCCAGATTCTTCTTGATATCACTCAACAAAAGGCGATAGGCTTCTTTAGGCGTACTGATATTGATGGATTCTTCCATCACCATTAGTTGGTCCAGGTCTTCTCTTAAGGCACCAAAAGAGATCGCTTCGTCTTTGGTTAGTTTGGTTGCCTCGTATTGCTCAGTCACCCGATTAAGTTCCTGATTAACCTCGGGATTTCGTTGGGAAAAGAAGGTCTGGTCAGAAGCAGCCAGCGCTAATTCCTTTTCGTGGGTCAATAATAAATATTCAAAGATCAGATCATTGGCGACGATTCGATCCTCATAGATCGTAACCACGCTGGTCTTTATCTTTCTAAAATTATTCTTGTCGATCAGATTCGTTGCGAGGATTGAGAAAAAGACCAGCAATAAAGTTAAAGCCCACTTTATTTTGTTGATGATTTCCATCGATTGTGATTTTAGCGGTTGTTAATATATACACACTAGGTTTTTGTTGCACTATAATATATAAAACCTGCTATGTATTCTGAATGTTCCGACTAGTTTCTGAGGCACTGGTAATTGCGATGGTTTGCTGCTCTGGTGGGGTTGGAAGGGTTTGATTTTGCCGACAGGCTAAGCCCGCTCCAATTTTCGGGGCAGGCTTTTTTAGGTTTTTGTCCACATATCTCCCTATTTTAGAGGGGTTATCTGGATTTATCTTAGACCAATCGGCATACTTATCATGAATGCTGTAAAGATGCCGAAAACGTCGAGTAGTAATCGCCCACGAAATAAATCATGCTTGAGGTAAAACCTAATAATGATTCGCGTAGAAAAATTAAATATCGAAGCTGTTATTCACTTGCTTTTTTGGCTCTTTATCTTTAGTGCCGTAAACGTGAATTGGACAACGGACTGGTTTGATAAAACGATTCGGCCCAATACTCCGGCTCCCCTTTCAGCCCTTATTTTTCCGGTCATTTTTTATGCGCACGCCCTTTGGGCTATTCCCAAATTTCTGAATCGGGAAAAATGGCACCTTTATCTTTTGAGCTTTCTGCTTATTTTTATGGTCCCTGAATTCATCCGTTCGGCTTTACTGGTTTCTTTTAGGGAGGAAGTTGCCTTTGGGGCAGAATTGACCAGCAAAGACAGTCTAATATTCGGAGAGCCGAATGTCTTTTGGCTGGCATTAAGCTTCTCCTTTGCCTATCGTTTTTCTAAGGATTGGTTTGTCAGGCAGCGGCAGATCGAAAAATTGGATAAACAACTGTCGGAACGATCCCGGCGTAAAAAAAAGGACGTTCAGGCCCTGGAGCAGGAGGAAGCCGAGGAGCTCCAGCAAAAACTGGAGGATGCCCTGCTTAAGTCACAAGCCTATTTAAACCCCAAGCTTTCGCTAGCCGAACTAGCTAGGCTGGGAGGCACCACCAACAAAAAATTATCAACGCTGCTCAATCAAAACATGCATACCAATTTTTATGACTTTATCAATTCCTATCGAATCGCTGCTTTCAAAAAAGCCGTGCGGGAGGGAAAATTAGAACAACTTTCTATCGTTGGCTTGGCCTATCAGTGCGGATTTAAATCAAAAAGTAGCTTTTACCGGGCTTTTAAAAAAGAGACGGGGATGTCTCCTTCCGCATTTATTTAATGAAGTTGTTTAAAAACTCCTCACTGAGCCCTTGGCAACACATTGAAAGCCAATACCAATCATTTCACCAGGAATTCTTAAACAACTTCAATAGTACGCCATTTGGGAGTATATCCGTAATGTCGACATTTTACGCTTTTGCAAAAGTAGTCCCATTGCATTCTTTGGGACTAGTGTGGATGGCCATCTCAGGCTATTTTCCTCAGAAAGTACGAATATTGGTAAATGTTATCTATCCAAAATCTTACCAAAACGTACCCGAATGGCGTCACCGCCCTGAAGGCGATCAATCTTGAAATTGGGACGGGCATGTTTGGCCTTCTGGGACCCAATGGGGCCGGGAAGTCTTCTCTAATGCGGACCATTGCGACCTTACAAAGCCCCGATAGCGGGAAAGTGATATTCAATACTATTGATATTGAGAAAGATCCCAGGAGTCTACGAAAAACATTGGGTTATTTACCTCAGGAATTTGGGGTCTACCCCAAAGAAACGGCCGAAAGCTTACTGGATTACTTCGCTATTTTAAAGGGTCTTGCTTCCCGAAAAGAGCGCAAATCCAAAGTGGCTGAAGTCTTGCAGCTTACTAATTTGTACGAAGTACGGAAAAAACAGGTCAGTTCTTATTCAGGGGGAATGCGCCAACGGTTTGGAATCGCCCAACTCTTACTCAACGATCCACAATTGATCATCGTCGATGAACCCACCGCTGGATTGGACCCCGCCGAGCGAAACCGCTTCTTGAATGTGTTGAGGGGTATTGGTGCCAAAAATATTGTGCTGTTTTCAACGCATCTGGTAGAAGATGTCAAAGAATTGTGCACGGACATGGCAATTATGAACCAGGGACAAATCCAGAAAAGAAGTACTCCCGCACAAGCTATTAAAGAACTAAGAGGAAAAATTTGGACCAAACGCATTGAGGCCAATGAGCTTGAATCCTATAAGGATACCTATCGATATTTATCCTCTGCCTTCAATGAAGACCACTCATTAACCATTCGGGTTTTCTCGGATTCCTCCCCCGGTGAAACATTCGAAAGCGCTCCAGTGGTCAGCCTGGAGGATGTGTATTTTAATACACTACATAAAACGGCGGAAGAACATGTTTAAAGCCATATATCTTTACGAATTGAGTAGCCTGTTAAAGCAACCAGCTCCCTACATTTACGCGATCGTTTTCTTTGCCATTGCGCTTCTTTCCATGCTGGGTACTGGCGGCTATTTTGACGGTGTGGCAGAAACGGACGAAGTCGTACGATGGTTAAATTCTGCCCATGAGATCGGGTTTGTTTTTCAGTATTTTAATAAGTTTTTTCTTTTCTTGCTACCTGCCCTCATCGGCATGGTGATCTACAAAGATTTCAAACACCGCGTACATCCCATTCTGTATACCTATCCGATCCGGAAGTTAGACTACCTACTGGGAAAATTCCTCAGTGCCCTGACCGTCGTCGTGTTTATCACTTTTTCAATCGGAATCGCTTTTTTATTAGGGGAATTCATACTGGGACAAGAGAACCCGATGATTGGTCCGACTAATTATGGGGGATACCTCAGTGCTTATGGTTTCTTTGTTTTACCCAATGTGTTCAGTTACGGTTTGATCATATTTTCCATTGTAGCTACTTTTCGTAATATTTATGCGGGCTTCATCGCGGTTATCTTCCTGTTTATCCTTCAGGTTCTGATGGATAATCTTTTTGCAGCTTATCCCATTTTATATGCCCTTTTTGACCCTTTCGGGCAAAATGCAATAACTTATGAAACCCAGTTTTGGACCCTGGCCGAACAGAATACCCAGGCAATCCCGGTATGGGGAATGATACTATGGAATAGAGGGTTATGGATTAGCCTAAGTCTAGGGGTGTTTTATCTGTTCTTTAAGCAATTTCAGTTAGAGCAGGAGACTTTCCGTTTGTTTCCCGGTATTAGAAAGAGAATACAAACGAAAAATGGCCCTATTCAGGCCAGCCAGCAACCGGAACCTGTCCCGGCGGGCCTTAAGCTTAGTCGGATGGATTTTTCCATCCGCCAGGAACTGAAAGCGATGCTAAAACTATCTACCATTGATCTCCGGTTCATTATTAAGAACTGGCTATTCTACGTGTTGGTGTTTTTGGGGATATTGGCACTGGTATTTGCTTTGGACCGGGTGACTAATTCAGGCGATTTGACCTATCTACCGCTTACCCGCATCATGCTTTCAGTGCCCATGTATTTTTTTTCAGCAATTATTGTGCTGCTGACCTTTATCTATTCCGGAATGTTGGTGCACCGCTCCCGCATGGCGGGAAGCGATCAATTAATCGACGTTACGCCTACGAGTAATTGGGTTCTGCTGGGCTCCAAAGTACTGGCCTTGATGCAGGTACAGGTACTACTATTGCTGCTACTACTGCTCTGTGGTATTGGACTTCAGGTGTACAATGGTTTTTATCATTTTGAAATCGGTTTATACCTCTTTCATCTCTTCCTGATCATTTTTCCAACCTTAGTAATTTGGGCAGCCATTTCGGTGTTTACCCACACCGTAATGCCCAATGTCTATCTTGGCTTGTTTTTATTACTACTTCTTTGGTTGGGGAAAGACCAGCTACCCCAGTTGGGAATAGAAAGTTTTCTGCTCAGGTTTAACTCAGCTCCGCAGTTGGTTTATAGCGACCTAAACGGTTTTGGTCATGGCTTGCGGGCAAATGCGATGATCAATACTTATTGGCTGCTGTTTGCGGGAATGATTTTGATACTGAGCTATCTGTTTTGGGAGCGCGGATTTGCCTATACGGTAAAAGAACGCTTTAAAAAAGCGATTAGCAGCCTGAACGGAATTGTCCTGTTTTCCCTACTTTCCTTATGCTTTCTCTTCTGCTTCCTGGGGATGGAAATCTATCAGGAGGAAAATAGCCCTCTCAAAACCCCTGGAAATAATAAAGAAAAACTCAAGAAATTCAGGGCCGACTTTGGAAAGTATAGGTCGGTAGAATCCCCTAAGATCACTTCAGTGAACCTGGATATTCATCTGTACCCAGCGCGTAATTCCTTTTTAGCCACTGGAAGTTATTTACTGGTGAACAAAACCTCCCGAGATTTAGATACCATACTGGTAAAAAGAGGATATGATGAAATTACGTCGTATACTTTTGATACTCCTGCCCGTCTTATCCAAGAAGATTCGGGCATGCAATTCGCCGTACATGTATTAGAAAAACCGCTTCCTTCCGGAGACAGTATGCGAATGCGTTTTACCATTCAGAACCGAGCCAATACCCTTTTTTATCAGAACTCGACAGTACTGCGAAATGGAACTTTCCTGCGAACGGATATCCTCCCCCGGCTAGCTTATTTTTGGGACGTCTCATCTAGCACACCTACCGATAGTCTGGCTGGGGGGGCTAATTTTTATTCTCCGGATGCGGATTTAGTGGATATAGAAACGCGAATTAGCACCCATCCTTCACAAACAGCGCTGGCTCCGGGAAAGCTGCTAAAACATTGGCAGGAAAACGAGCGAAATTTTTTCCACTACAAAACCACTGAGAAAATTAAATTTGCCTTTGCCTTCCATTCCGGTATTTATGCCGTAGATAAAAACAAATACAAGGATACAGATCTAGAAATTTACCATCATGAAAAGCATCCCTACAACCTTAGAGATATGGTCGAAGGGCTTAAAGCTGCCCTGGATTATAACACTCACTTCTTTGGTCCCTATCAGCATCAGGAAGTAAGAATAGTAGCGTTTCCACATACCCAGGGGACTTACGCTTCGGTAATGGGCAATGCGATTCCTACTTCCGAAGTTCGCTTTGTTCTTAACAATAAAGACGTCGATGATCAAGTCAACTTATCGTTTTACGTTCAGGCACACGAACTGACTCATCAATGGTGGGGTAACCAATTGGTTCCTGCCGATGCATTGGGGGCAAAAATGCTTACCGAAAGTATTACAGAATACCTCAGTTTAAGGATTTATGAAAAGTACTTTGGTCAGGAAAAGGCCCTTCAGTTTCTATCTTTCCAGCGGCAGCGATACCTGCGGGGTCGAGCTAAAGAAACCGGTGCGGAAAGCCCCCTTTATCTCGTCGAACCAGAACAGGCGTACATCGCCTACGGAAAAGGAGCAATGGCATTCAATACCCTCCGGTATCACCTGGGAGAGGAGAAATTAAACAGCATTTTGAATAGCTTTTTACAGAAATATAAATTCAGAACCGACCGATATCCTACCAGCTTAGATTTAATTTCGCATTTAAAGGAAGCGCTGGCTTCCGAATATCATTATATCATCTCCGATATGATGGAGTCCATTATCTTTTACGATAATAGTATTAAGGAGGTAAAAGAGTTGACGGATCAAGGGGTAGAAATAACTTTCGAAGTGAAGAAATTAGATGCCAGTTTGGTCAATGAATTAGCTGCGGGTGGAGTAATGATCAATTTTGGTCAGTACGACAACGAAGGAAATCTGCTGCGGGTGGATAGTCTTGGGGCCTTCGCCTCCGGAGAGCATAAAACCACCTTACTTCGAGCACCCCGTTCAAAAAGTATTGTTCTTGATCCCCTGCTGCACTTTGTCGAGCTTAATATTGACAATAATAGAATGTACCTTAAGTAGTTCACAATATTGAAGTTTAGATTTTGACCGAGCAGATTTTTTGCCTAATCAAGGCAAAAACTGCGTGTGGTTAACACCAGTAGCAGTTTTTAACGCAGAGTAGGTGAAAAAGATGCCGTCATAAATCATAAA
>DATFKA010000135.1:0-27065 GCA_035268885.1 Saprospiraceae bacterium | reverse complement strand
TCATCTAGCTACAAAGGTGAGTACGCAACGCAATAATGGACAAAAAGATGACTTTCAAAATGCTTAGAAATTTAGATTACAGAGTAATAATTACCACTTAGGGGTTAAAATCGTATACACAAAGCTATTATCCAGGTATTTAGTGTCTACTTCCAGGTCTTCCGCTTGGTTCAGTTCCTGGTAATTACCGGCGTACATTTGGTTGAGCAGGATACCGTTGCTGTAGTCCAGGCGGCCGGAGAAATTCTTTCCATCGCAGGTGTAGTTCTGGGTGTTGAAGATGGTTTTATTGTTATTGATGTTGATCATAGTAAAATGTTCTTTTAAATCATATACATAGCCCATTAATAAATGAGGTGAGCGTAAACATAAAAAGCTGGATACCGGCACACTTTCATCCAAAAAATGCTGATATATGATGGGACTGCTATTTGGATCGGCTAATATTTGTTTTCGCCGGTCATTTTTTTCAAATGAGAAAGTTAGTATTGGACCTGGGCTTAAATTTTTTATCTGAAAAAGAGTGTCATCGAATTCTCGGTGATAAAATATTTCATCATTGTCATTGGTATAAAAATCATGCGTATCGTTAAATGGAATACGATTTGGATTATAAAATGGAAGATTGAGCAAAGTCTTATCAGGAATAGAGCTGTGATTACCTTTGGAAAATGAAACCAGTGCTGCTTTTTCTGAAGGGGCTTCAAATGGATTTTTTTGGGAAGTTACACTATAGACGTGATCACCGGAATTAAAAACGTAAAAATCATTGATGTAAAGACTAGGAGCTTCTTCAGTATTGAGAAATTTTCCATCTAAACTATAAGTGTATAGGCGATGTTTCTGATCGTCAAATACCAGTATTTTTTTATTTACACGATCAAAATGAAATGTAGTTAAAGCAGTAAAAGACGATATTGGATCAGAATTTGCGAATACTTGCCATTTTATATTTCCTTTTTTGTCGATAGCTGTGATTCCATTTCTTGGCTGTGGATAAAATAAATATAGCGTACTATCAAAATATTCAAAGTGACGAACTTTACCTGGGATAAGGTACGCATCATCCCCAGTTACCCTGATGGTTTTTCGTGAAAAGTAATCTGATAAATCTTGTTTATCCTCTACTTTCGTATTCTGAACAACAATATGTGGCAAAGAAGAGGCTTCACGGCAAGAAAAGCAGCAATAGGACAGGATGAGTAGGGTAATGGCAATCTGTAAATGAAGCGTTTCTGGTCTCGGCATTATTTTTACTTTTTATGAAATCAATAGTCCCCGAAAAGATGAATGTCATTCTCTTTTCGGGGCGATAAACTAAAGTTTGGATTATTCAATAGGATCATCAGAGCATTCAACAGGACCATCTACAGGGCTACCACATCCTCCAGAGTAACAAGGTGTTGAAGAGGTGGGACCAGTACAATATAAGGCTAAGCCAGGATCGTTGTTCCAACATGGCATAGTCTGTTGTGTACAATGAGCTGCACTAGCAATATTTGAACAGGCAAATAAGAATCCCATCAATAAGAAAGACGCCATCCATAATTTAGCTTTTTTCATAACAATAGTATTTTTAATTTCACTCCTACTCTCTTACCGGCTTTTCGGAAATCCGCCGCCTCCTTTTTTGGCCAAAAATAGCAGGGTAAAGATATTAGGAATAAATATTAAATTTTGCACCATTTTGCACCATTTTGCACCATTGGGGGCGCTTTGCGCTGGTAGTTGCGCTGTGGGGCTCTACCATTTTTTATCATAAGGGGTAGACCTCTTTCGGTTTTGGTGGTGGTTAATTCTTTATTTAAGTGGACGGTCAGCAGGAGGTCTTTTGGTTTTTGCTGGCCTTGAGGACTATTGGGAGCTGCTCTTTTCGCTGCTGTTAATTTTATTTTGTGCCGGTGCCCTTGATTCAGCAAAGGAGATAGAAAAGGCCAAAAAAAACAATATTTTTTGGCCTTTTGAAGATGAGAAGTTTTGTTTATTGTTCTGAACAATTTGAGACGTAACTTCCACAAGCACAATCTAAATCGGGATCTCCTCCAACATTTACACAGTAAATTTCATTACCTGATCCAGATACGCAAGGTAGTACCAGTACATTACAATTAAACTTACTCTGAGCGTAGACATTAACATCGATTGCAAGTATACAGATTAGGCAAAAGAAAGTTAGGAATAATAGCTTTTTCATTCGACAAAATTTTAAAAGTGAAAAAATACTTTATGAGGATTTAAGATGATTCAGGGTGAAATCGGTGTTGAGTTTAAATTTGACAATTATGGGGTTTTCATAATAGGTGCCCTCTGGGTATTGCGTACATATTTTTTTCACTTCATTGACGATATTTGGAGGATATCTATCAGGATGACCGATCACTTCTGCCGCTGCCGTATAGAAGGGCTTATTTAGCGTAATGGAACTGTAGGCGAAGTTGTTATCATCAACGTACATTATCTTGAATAACTGATAACCAAAAAGTAATGCCCCGTTTTTCACGTTTCTAAAATCAATTAGGCACTGTATGTTATTTTCTTTATCCCATATCACCATTTTATTTGGCCATACTAACTCGATAAACCAGAGCTGCCGATAAGTAGAAAAAAAACCTCGGGGGACCAATACCTTCTTTTCGCTTTCTTCCATTTTCTTCTCCTCAAAAAGGTACTTTTGGGTATACTCTTTTCTATTGGTGATAGAAGCTAATGATCGGTTATCCTTGCCCAGTAATGCATATGGTTTGATTTCATGATTAATGGAATAATAAATAGTGTCTGTAAAGCTGGCACAGATAAATAAAGTATCCTGGTAGGTATTCATACTATTCTGTGTAGCAATAAAATTAAAACTAGAATTATCGAAGACACCTTCATTAATTTTATTAACCGACTGGTCGTCAAAAATTTTTACCCGGCCCGCCTCATTTTTGGGCACAATTGAGTACAGCCTTGATTTATAATGGAATAATGATTGCCCATGTAAATCTAGAATCCGATTATCCTGAGAGATAGTATTTTGATTAATATCGTAGGTCAATATCTTTTTCTCTTCAAAGTCTAATAAAAAAATCCTATTTGTATGCTTATCGTAGGCAATGTCCATAAGGTTGGAAAACTGGTAAGGGCCCTCACCCGTCGCAACCAGTTTTTTAATGAAATTGCCATTGAGATCATAAAAGAATAAGGAAGATCTTTGATGACATTTTACTATATATTGATCGGTCGTTCTAACCATCTTTACGATCTGACTTAATAAAGAAGCGTCATTTTCTTTTAGGGGTATGTATTCGAGGCTTTCAATATAGTCAAGTAGATCAAACTTATTATTGGATGTTATGGGATCTATTACTGGTAATTGATCGTTTGCGTATTCCCCTTGGCAACTTACTATGCCAAGGATTAACAACATAATTAGCAGGTAGCTGCTTTTCTTTTTTATGAAATTCTGATACTTAATGGGTATTATAGGCATGTGCATCTCTTGTACTTTAGGTATAATTGGCGATAAATCAGCCAATATTTTAGCCAAATTCTATGTTGTAAAGTTATAAGTAATTAAACTTAAATTTTGCACCATTTTGCACCATTTTGCACCATTTTGCACCATGGGGATCAGTCTAGAAGGTATCGAATTACTCCTCATCCTCTGGCGGCTGTACTTTTTTAGGATGTCCCAGCGCCTCGTAAATCCGCTTTACATCCTGGGGATAAAGTAAGCCCTGTGGCAGGGTAATGCCTTTTTTCTTGAGTAGACGGCACAAGGTATTCCGATGGATACCATACTCAGCAGCAATTTGGCTGCGGGTTTTGGTGAGGTTTGTCTTTTTCATAGGTCTGTGTGTTGATGGTCAAAGAGAAAATATTTATTCAGGCATACCCAGGCCTACAGTAGAGGCAAGGCATGCCTTGCCTCTACTGTGGGATCAACTGCACGCGGGCATCGTGGTCCAGATTCAGGTTGCCACTGATGATCACTTGCTGCCCGGCTTCCAGCCCTTCGCTGATGGCTACTTCGGCATCGTTCTCGTAGGCTACCGTCACGTAGTTCCATTTAGCCAGATTGGCTTCGGTATCATGCGTAAAGACCACCGTACGGCCCGAGCGTAGTACCAGCGCCTCGCGGGGTACAATGAGCTGATCGGGGACCCGCTGCTCTATACTTACGGCTACCTGCATACCTTCAAAAAGTGGTGTCCCGGGATTGGCGACTTTTGCGTAAAGCTGCACCAGTCCCTGCTCGTTGACCATCGGGTTGATCGCACTGATACGTGCGGTATAGTGGCGTTCCGGTGCCGCCAGGGCATAAAACTGCACCGTCTGACCGGATCGGACACGAACGGCTTCCTGTTCAATCAGACTAAATTCGACCTCAAAGCTCTGCGGATCAATCAGGGTACAAAGCGGCTGTCCGGCGCTGAGCAGATCTTCGGAGCGAACCTGCACATTGGCGATGATACCGCCGAAGGGAGCCTGTAGTTTGGTTTTTTCCAGTTCGCGCCGGGCGATTTGCAGGGCGTGGCGCGCTTTATTATAGCCACTGAGCTTATTGATAAATTCCAGACGTTGCGCGCTAACGGAACTGTCGACGTTGGCTTCTCCACCGTTAGAGATGAGCATATCGGCCTTGGCTACCTCAGCGTCGTCCAGCGAAAACTGGTATTGTTCCAATTCGAGCTGCTTATCGGTATCGTCCAGCGCGATTAATAGGTCTCCTTTCGCTACGCGACGACCCGTTTCCAGTTGGAAGGTCTCGATCTGGCCACCGACGGGCATCTTGAGTTCGACCTGCCGTCTCGCCCGAATGCGGCCATTGGTTTTTACCTGGAGTGGGAAAGCGGCACGACGTACCGGCACGGTCTGTATCTCAACTGCTTGCTGACGCGCTACGCTGGCTTCGGCGAGATTTTCTTCCGGGGCACTTTCAGAGGACGATTCACAGGCCCATAAGAAACAGATAAAGAGGAGGAGGAGCTTAGTATTTTGCTGCATAAAGGGAGTGGGTTTGAGTTTAGTAGCATTAATATAGCGGTTTTTTTTTTTTTCTGTGCAAGGAAATGTTATTTTAATCACCAAATCACCAAATCACCAAATCACCAAATCACCAAATCACCAAATCACCAAATCACCAAATCACCAAATCACCAAATCACCAAATCACCAAATCGCCCCATGCCTTCCCCATTCCGCACCATCATCTTCTTCCTCCTGCTGACGGTCATCGGCTTCAGCTTGCTGAATCGCCTCTCGGTACAGCTGCAGGTGGCAGAGCAACAGCCTTCGCTGACGGTGCGCTTCACCATGCCTAATGCGGCACCAGCTACCATTGAAAATACCGTCATTACCCCTTTGGAGGCGGCCTTCCAGTTGGTGAGTGGGATTAAAAGTACCTACGCGATAGCGCGCAATGGTAGCGGGAGCATTGACATCACGCCGATGGAAGGAGCGGATATTGACTTCCTGCGTTTTGAGCTGAGTAGTAAGATTCGGCAGTTGTACCCACAACTTCCCGCCGAATTGAATTTCCCGGAGATTAGCCTCTTTCAGCCCGACGCTGAGATCGAAGAGCGGCCCATCCTGATCTATACGCTGAGTGGGCGCGATGATCCCTCGCAATTGTACACCTACGCGCGCGAAACTTTGAGTCCCCAACTAGCCATGCGCGCGGGCGTACAGTCTATTGAGGTGTCGGGAGCCAACGAGCGGGAATGGCGCATTAGCTACGATCCGGCTCGCATTGAAGCCCTGGGCCTGAAGCCCGAGGATCTACTGAGGGCCATCGACGAGACTTTCGCCCGCAGCAGTCTGGGGGCAGTACAAAATAATACCTCCCGCATCGCCCTGCGCCTGCAAGCGGAACGACAGACCGATACCCGCCAGCAATTACTGGCCATTCCGGTCGCCAGAGTCGGGCCACAGCTCATTTACTTGCGCGATTTGGCCCAGGTTAGTCTGGCGGAGCAGGTCGTGCGCAGTCACTACCGGATCAATGCCGAGAATAGTTTGCGCCTCCTGTTTTTTGCCGAAAGGGGCACCAATACGATCCGCCTGGCCGCTGACCTGCGCCGCGAAATTACCGCTCTGGAAAATACCCTGCCTGCGGGCTACCAACTGCGGCTCGACGACGATGCGACTACCTATTTATCGGACGAGCTGCGTAAGATTACTCAGCGTACCGGCTTGAGTCTGGCCATTCTGCTGCTGTTTGTTTTGCTGATCTATCGCTCCGGGGCTTACCTGGCGATTGTTACGCTGAGTTTGCTGGCCAATTTGGGTATCGCCTTCATCTTTTACGAACTTTTGGGCGTGACCCTCCACCTGTACGCGCTGGCGGGAATTACCGTTAGTTTTGGTATTGTGATTGATAATAGCATCGTGATGATGCACCACCTGCGCAAACAGGGCAACCGACGCGTCTTTCCGGCGCTCCTGGCTTCCACGCTGACGACGATCTGTGCCCTGGTCATTATCTGGTTTTTGCCCCGCAAGTGGCAGATCAATCTGGTCGATTTTGCCAAGGTGCTGGCCATCAATCTGTCTGCTTCGCTGATGGTGGCCTGGTGGCTGATTCCGGCCCTGATGCAGCAGATTCGTTTGGTGAAGACGGAGTCGGGCAGGGGCTTTCGCCAAAAAAGGCGGGCCTGGCGGTGGCAGAAACGGTATCGTCACGTGCTCACTTTGTTATTAAGACGCAGAGCCTGGGGGATTACCGCCGTGGTGTTGCTTTTTGGTCTGCCGGTGTTTATGCTACCCAATCAGTGGAAAGGACAAGAATGGTATAATAAAACGCTGGGTAATGATGAATATGTAGAAAATATAAAACCTTACGTCAATCGGGTGCTGGGAGGGACCTTACGACTCTTTATGTGGTACGTCTACGAGGGGGCGAGTTACCGCGATGCGGGTGAGACGATCCTCTACGCGGCCGCTCAGATGCCACCGGGCGCAACGCTGGAGCAAATGGATGCGGTATTCCAGCAGTTGGAAGATTATGTGGGGCAGTACGAGGTTGAAGTGAGTCGCTACGTTACCCAGGTGAATAGTGGTGAATACGGTCGCCTGGAGGTTTACTTCAACGAAGGGCATGATCTTAGCTTTCCGCACTTGCTCAAGGCCCGCCTACAGGCCTTTGGTACCAATCTGGGCGGTATCGACTGGAATATCTACGGCGTTGGACGCTCTTTTAGCAATGCCGGCGGCGCTTCGCCTCCGAGCTATCGCATCAAAATGAAAGGTTATAACAAGGCCGAACTGGAGCAGCAGGCCGAGCGCTTTGCCGAGCTATTGCTGGAGCATCCGCGTATCCCGGAGGTCAACACTGAGGCCAATATCGAATGGTACGCCCGCGACCGCTACGAATACGCCCTACAACTAGACAAGGCCGCCATTGCTCAGGCCGGCCTGCGGCCCATTGATCTGGCCCGCGACCTTCAGGCCTTTAATCAATACGCGCGTCCCGATCGCTACCTGCCCGACGGTACGGCCCTGAGGGTAGTCAACGCCCGGCAGCGCGAACAAAACCTCTGGACACTGGAGCACCAACTGCGCCCGGTGGATAGCACCCAGCTGTCTTTCGCCCGCCTGGCCAGTCTGGAGAAGCGCAAGGTCGCTTCCTCTATCCACAAAGAAGACCAGCAATACCTGCGTATGGTGAGTTTTGAGTACATGGGCTCCGGGCAGTTTGGCAGCCGCTACCTGGATGAGGTGTTAAAGCAGATACGTCGGGAGGTACCTATGGGTTATACCCTGGAGCGGCAGAGCTACCAGTTTGGGAGTGAGCAGCGTAAGCAGTACCAGTTACTATTGCTGGTGATTGTACTGATCTTTGCCGTCTGTGCCGTGATGTTTGAGTCCTTCCGGCAGGCTTTTACGATTGTCTTACTGATTCCGGTCTCCTTCATCGGTATTTTCCTGACCTTTTATGTGTTCGATTTTCCCTTTGATCAGGGCGGCTATACCTCCTTCATCTTGCTGAGTGGTATTGTTGTGAATAGCCTGATTCTCCTGTTGAATGATTACAATCGCTTTCGCAAAAAACAAGCCGGACGGTCGGCATTAGATTTATATTTGAAGGCCTTTCGGCAAAAAATTACGCCGATCGTACTGACGGTCATCTCCACCGTATTGGGTATGATCCCCTTTGTCATGCACGGCCAGCAGGAGGTCTTTTGGTTCTCACTGGCGGTAGGGACCATGGGTGGGCTGCTCTTTTCGCTGCTGTTGATTTTGTTTTTTGTACCGGTGGTGTTGGTCAAAAAAGAGCCAATGCCAAAAGGAAAATCTATTTAATAGATCGGATAGAATTTAATTCTCCGTCGAACACTTCAATAGCATAAGGTGATTCGATATCGGGATGAGATGCTCCTAAAAGCTCAAAAAGGGAAGGATCATGAGTAATGGTCCAGTTGATAAGGTTTGGCGCTACCAGGGTGGTGCTATCTATTTCCACATCAGCGTCCATTGATTTAAAGAATATTCCAGTTTGAATAACGGTAGACCTAGCATAGTCTTCTGCCCAGTCTACTATATGACCTAGACATAATTCACAGTCATAAGACGAGACGATGTAAAATATTTCTGTTTGCTGCGTAGTGGAAGTAGACGTGTAAGGTGCTAACGCCTGGATTAGACGTTTATCAGGGGCACTTTTTTCACATGATATTAACAGAAATAATAGGCCGTATAAAGTGATGGATAGGGACAGATGCTTCATTCTGATTACTTAAAGTCAATTTTGGCTTTATAAATGATCATTTCTTCCTGATCATTGATGTGTTGAAAGAGCAGATGGTCATCTGTATCAAAACCGATCAAATGGGTAATCCGCTCGTCAAAAAAAGGTTGAGCTATCAAAGCCCCGGTTTCTTTGTCTACCAGAGCCAATTCGTACCTTCTTTTCTTCATGCTAATCTGATTATACCCGGTAAGCGAGCTAGCCTGTTCTTCTTTTTTTAAACCACAACGATAAAATAAAAGGGCATATTCCTGTCCCACGATAAAATCCTTAAAACTGGCATTTTGCTGAAGCAAATAAAGCATTCCTTCCATGCTCTGGTCATTTCGATGAGCGATTTCACTGAATTCCTTTAAATCGATAGATATAGGAGCTAAGTATTTATTTGCCTCTAAATCGAAAGGATATAGTACAGGCTCAAAGGGAAATAGGGTATAGACAATAGGACTATCCTCCGTTAGAAAACCCCTGGGGTCATACATGGTGCTAAAGATTTTTTCTCGATAGATACTTTCTTTATGAAATCCGCCGAGATTATCCACGCTATGATCGGGATTAATCTTGGTAAAGGTTTGGACGGAATCGAAATAATTCATTTTTTCTGGAGAATACTTTAGGCTAGATGTGGAAAATAAATAATCTTGATTTTGGTTCAGAAATATTCGCGCATCCGAAGGGAGTGGGAAAATATCCTCATTGGATAGATTAATATTTTTATATCCCTCAGCGGAATAAATAATGGCTTTTTGCTTATCGACTACTATGATTTCCTGGTTATCTTTTCCGAATCCAAGTTTAACAACGGAAGAATAGGCGTCTGGACCAGGCCCTTTCTTATCAATGGTTTTTTCTGCTTTACCTTCTGCATCAAAAACTGCTAACTTACTTCTATCACTATTTAATGCCAGGTACTTCGAGTCTTTCACCATAAAAACACGATAGGTATCATCATTAATATTTAGTTGGAAAGAATCCAGGACTGTTAATTGGATTTGTTGAGAAGTTGTTCTTGAAGTATTTTTGCAACTAGCCAATAATAAAATAAAAAAGAAAATAGCGATACAGGTGTTCCTTATTTTGTAGTAAGGCATAAATCTGTGTTAAAAGGAAATGGAGAAAAAGAATATTTTGATAAGGGAGTGAAATTTCAACTCCCTTATCAAGTTCAGAACTAAATTTAATGAATTCCAACCCTTGGGACTTCACAATTAGTACCCCGTTTTGAGCAGTCAATCATTGCCGTCTCACCAACGACTACCACTTCTCTTTTACGAGTACATCTGTCAGGAATGGATTCATTACAAGGGTGATCCTGACCTGATAGCACCAATGAGAGGAATACACACATCCCCATAATCAGGAAAATGCTTTTTTTCATGATTAATAGATTTAATTTTTAAGTAAACTGATTCGATAAATGAATAGGCAGAATGAATCGTATTATTCTTGTGGCTCCGCCGTAAAGCGACAACCTGAGCCAGGAAAAAGGCAATGTGTAGAGGCCTCCATATCAATGTCTCCTACGGGATCATAAATTTCATGGGTTGCCTTCCTGTAGATATAATCTGATTCAGCAGATACATTAGCTTGTGGCAGAGGGTCAACTCCAAGAGCAGTTACCATGGCGATACAAATGATGCTAAGTATAATAAGTATTCGTTTCATTATTTTAATTGAGATGTTATTTCCGAAAATTGCAGGCTTTTCGGGAATAGCCTAAGATTTTGGCCAAATCCTATGTGGTAAAGTTATAAGGAATTAAGTTTAAATTTTGCACCATTTTGCACCATTTTGCACCATTTTGCACCATTTTGCACCATTGGACGGGAGTAGGACGATTTTTTTAACATAAATTTCGGCATCCAAAGCCAAAACAAAAGCCGCAAGCTCGTAAATTACCAGCCTAAACCACTAAACCACTAAACCACTAAACCAACAATTCAACCATCCAACCATTCGTTAATTGACTATGATGCCAAAATTCTTATTATGTTTATGCTTAATTCTGTGGCTGGGATCCTGTAAGGTCAACCATTTCCTGCGGGTAGAGCCCAATACCTACACGGTCGAGGAAGCCTCGGCGGTGGGCAGAGATAGTAGCATCCTGGCCATGATTGAACCTTACAAAAGCCAACTGGACGAAGAAATGGATCGGGTAATCGGTACGGCTGCTTTAGATTTGGAGCGGGGACGTCCGGAGGGGACACTGGGTAATTTGGTGGCCGATGCCTTAGCGGCAAAAGCGGAAGCCTATACCGGTACAAGTGTCAGTTTTGCCCTGTCGAATAGCGGCGGATTGCGGATTCCTGCTTTGCCGAAAGGCGATATTACTAAATCGGATATCTTTGAATTATTACCCTTCGATAATATTTTAGTTATCTTAGAGTTGGATAGTACCCTGATGAAGACCCTGGTGGACCACATGGCGGCCTCGGGAGGCTGGCCGGTGAGCAAGGGCTTGAGCTTTGATATCGTACAGACCGAAGCGGAAAATATTTTGATTGGTGGACAGCCATTGCAAGACAGTGTGGCCTATCGTGTGGCGATGCCAGATTACGTGGCCAATGGAGGTAGCAATTCCGATTTTCTGATCAGATTACCACAGGAAACTACCGGTCGTTTTATGCGCGATGCGGTAATTGAATATATACAGGAACAAAAACAGCCGATCACTGCCCGAGTCGAAGGCCGGGTGGAGGTGTTAAATTAAAGTAAAGACAAGGCATGCCTTGTCTCAACACCCATAATAAAAGACATCATATGAAGCGAAGAAAGTTTGTACAACAAATAGGCGTGGGAACCGCCCTGATGAGCACTGGTTTACCCGTGAATCTCTGGGGTAGCTCCAAAGCCGAGACGGTTAAGCTGACTATCCTGCATACCAACGATATCCACTCCCGGATTGAACCTTTCGACCAGGGCCGCAATGCCGGTCGGGGAGGAGCGGCCCGACGAGCAGCGATGATCCAACAGATTCGTCAGGAAGAAGAGCATGTCCTGCTACTGGATGCAGGAGATATCTTTCAGGGCACGCCTTATTTTAATTTCTTCGCCGGGGAGCTGGAATTCAAACTGATGTCGGAGATGCAATACGATGCCGCTACCATTGGTAATCACGATTTTGATGCGGGGATCGAAGGCCTGGTCAAGCAATTACCGCACGCGAATTTTCCTTTCCTGGTTTGTAATTACGATTTCTCGGATACCCTTATGGCGGGCAAAACCAAACCTTACCAAATCTTCGAAAAAGGACCGCTGAAAATAGGTGTCTTCGGCCTTGGTATTGAACTGCAAGGACTGGTGCCCAAGGTCTTGTATAAGAACACCCGCTACCAGAACCCAATCACTAAAGCCAATGAAGTAGCCACTATCCTGAAAGAGGAAGAAAAATGCGATTACGTGATTTGTCTGTCGCATTTGGGCTACCGCTACCGTGACCAAACGGTATCAGATGTGAAACTGGGAGAGTATTCTCGCCATGTTGATATGATCATTGGTGGCCATACGCATACCTTTATGGATGAGCCACTTGTGGTCCGTAATCGCCAGGGTGAGCCCGTATTGATCAACCAGGCGGGCTGGGGGGGGATCCTGCTCGGGCGACTGGATGTCTTGTTTGAGCGCAACCAAAAGAATAAATGCATCGGCTGCCAAAATATCGCCGTAGGCGCGGCCAGAATCTAGCGTCGAAAATTTCCTGAAAATTATTTTCAGGTTAATTTATTGTAAATGTGCGCTTTGCGTATGCCTGGTTTGAAACTCTTCAAAAAATGGCGGCAATCGTTTTTTTTATCCAAAAAAAATCTGCACATTTGTAATCGCACTTATTTAAAAGGGGTGTAAAATGCCTTCCAAAATAATGGTAAGCATTTTACAAGATAATCATTTCTAAAGTTCTCGACAGACCACCTGGGATGTACAAAATAGCCCCCTCCTCTGGCTTACTGATACTGCGTCTAAATCAAATTTCTAATGAATGGCCCTCGGGCCGGTTAATCTACTCTGGAGCATGGCAAATGATCATACTACAGTATGGGACCGCTGTCTGCAAACGATACGCAGGAATGTAAACACCCAAAGCTTTCGCACCTGGTTCGCGCCTATTCGTTCCGTACGACTGGACAATAACGCGCTGACGATTCAGGTACCCAATCGCTTCTTCTACGAATGGCTGGAAGAACACTACGTCTCCCTACTCAAGACGACCATCAAAAAGGAACTGGGGGATCACGGGCGTTTGGAATACCAGATTCTCATGCCAGGTAATGAGAATCGCAACGCAACCCAATCTTTTAATAAGTCGGTGAACAAACCGGCCGCGGTAAAGAGTAAACCCAAAGAAGGCTATGGCCCCGGCATGCTCGACGCGCAGACCATCAAAAACCCCTTCGTTATTCCAGGGATTAAAAAAATTAAGGTCGACCCTCAGTTAAATAAAGATTTAACCTTTGATAACTATATCGAAGGAGATTGCAACCGGCTGGCCCGTTCGGCCGGACTAGCGATCGCCAAAAAGCCGGGCTCTACTTCTTTTAATCCCCTGGTCATCTTTGGAGACACGGGCCTGGGTAAAACCCACCTGGCGCAGGCCATTGGCAACGAAGTACTCAATAATTATACAAACAAAAACGTCCTCTACGTATCGGCAGAAAATTTTACCAACCAGATTATCCAGTCCATTAAGAATAATGCAGTAGAAGATTTTGTGAACTTCTACCAATTAATCGATGTCCTGATCGTGGACGATATTCAGTTTCTGGAGCGCAAAATGAAGACCCAGGAAATTTTCTTCCACATCTTTAATCAGTTGCATCAAAATGGTCGTCAGATCATCCTGACCTCTGATCGGCCACCTAAAGATTTATCTGGTATGGAAGAGCGCCTGATCTCCCGATTCAAGTGGGGCCTTTCGGCCGACCTGCAGTCACCTGATTTCGAGACCCGTATGGCGATCCTGGATTATAAGATGAATAAAGAAGGACTCATTCTGCCGCATAACGTCACGGAGTTTATTTCCTATAATATTAAGAACAACATTCGCGAACTGGAAGGAGTACTGGTCTCTTTGGTCGCGCAATCCTCTCTAAACCGCCGCGAAATCGATTTGGATCTGACTAAAGAGGTAGTTAAGAACTTTGTCACGGAAATTAATAAGGAGATCACGGTAGAATTTATCCAAAAACTAGTGGCAGAGCACTTTAAGGTAGATGTCGAAAATCTGCAGGGTAAGACGCGTAAGCGCAAAATTGTGATCGCCCGCCAATTATCCATGTACCTGGCTAAAGAGTTAACCGATAAGTCGCTAAAGGCCATCGGCGATAACTTTGGGGGCCGCGACCACAGTACGGTCATCTATTCCTGCCGAACCGTACAGGACCTGATGGAAACGGATGCCGTCTTTAAAGAGACCGTTGAAGACCTGGAAAAGAAAATTCGCCTGAGCCTGAATGAAAAATGAGACCCCAGACCAGGAACTTTCGGTAGTGAGCCCACGTTCTAAAATAAAATATACAAAAAAGCAAAAAAGGCTTGCCAAGTTTGAAGAGGTTTCCTATCTTTGCAATCGCTTCGGAAAAAGGAGCATAAAAATTACTGAAAAGTTCAGTAATTTAGTTTGAAAAATTAATTTAAGATTCGATACGAAATCCTACTATGTGTAGGGAAAACGTAACGAATTATCGGGGCATGGCGCAGTCCGGTTAGCGCACCTGCTTTGGGAGCAGGGGGCCGCAGGTTCGAATCCTGCTGCCCCGACTATAGGCAAAAAGACAATCTCTTTTTTGCCTTTATTTATTTTTATTCGGCACACCTGGTGACGTGGGTGAGTGGCTGAAACCACCGGTTTGCTAAACCGGCATACTCTTAACGGGGTATCGCGGGTTCGAATCCCGCCGTCACCGCCAGGTCTAAAAAGCTGATCAATATTGATCAGCTTTTTCTTTTTTAAGCCCTCCTTCCATTTTTATGCTGCCTCCTTAGTACAAAAGTTAAACGAACTTTTGTGCTCCAACAAAACTCTGCTATATTTGCATGAATTTGCGAATAAGGTAACTGCATAAACTACATATGGACAACACACCTGCTATTCTCCTACTTGAAGATGGTACCGTTTTTCGGGGCCAGGCAGCCGGGAAAATTGGAACCACTACCGGCGAAATCTGTTTTAACACGGGTATGACCGGATATCAGGAAATCTTCACGGATCCCTCTTATTTCGGACAACTAATGGTCACCACCAATGCCCACATCGGTAACTACGGTACGAAGGATGTCGATGAGCAATCTGGTAGCATCAAAATTGCCGGTTTGATTTGTAAGAACTTTACGGTGCCTTATTCCCGGACCCTGGCTGATCAATCTATCCAGGAATATTTCGAGGAAGAAAACCTGGTCGGTATTTCGGCCGTGGATACCAGGGCCATTGTCCGCCACATTCGGAATAAAGGTGCCATGAACGCCATTATCTCCTCGGAGACGGATGATCTGAAAGTGCTGGAGCAACAATTGGCGAAAACCCCTTCCATGAATGGACTGGAGTTGGCGACGAAGGTCTCTACCCAGGATCCGTACACCTTTGGGAACTCCGAAGCCAGCCTGCGCGTAGCGGCCCTGGACTTTGGGATTAAGCAGAATATCTTGCAATGTATGGCCGATCGCGGTATCTACGTCAAAGTGTTCCCGGCCAAAACCGACTATAAGACACTGCAGGAATTTGATCCACACGGCTATTTCTTGTCGAACGGCCCCGGTGATCCCGGCGCTATGGATTACGCCGTTGGAGTGACCAAAGAAATTTTGGCAGACGATCGGCCTTTATTCGGTATCTGTCTGGGGCATCAGTTGTTAGCACGGGCAGTAGACATTCCTACTTATAAAATGCACCACGGTCACCGGGGTATCAACCACCCCGTAAAGAATCTGATTTCGGGTAAATCGGAAATCACCAGCCAGAATCACGGTTTTGGCGTAAGCCCGGAGGCCATTAGAGAAAATAAAGATAAAGTCGAAATTACCCACGTCAATCTCAACGATGATACGATCGAAGGTATTCGGATCCGCGGCAAAAAAGCTTTCTCGGTGCAATATCACCCGGAGGCAGCACCCGGTCCGCACGATGCGCGCTACCTTTTTGATGACTTCATCAAATTGATGGAGAGCTAGTGAAGCTATAAAGTGTATTTTTTGCACATGATTTCATAAAAGGCCCTTTTTTGTATAACGATGAACAATCAAACCGAAGGGTCCCTAAAAAATATAAGCCTTATGAGTACAATTATTGATGTCCATTCCAGACAAATTCTGGATTCCCGAGGAAACCCAACCGTAGAAGTTGAAGTCACTACTGAAGATGGCCACTTTGGTCGGGCCGCAGTGCCTTCTGGTGCTTCAACCGGAAAGTACGAGGCTGTAGAATTAAGAGATGGAGATAAAAACCGCTACCTCGGCAAAGGAGTAACCAAAGCCGTCAGTAATGTAAATGACCAGATTGCCGACGAATTGGTGGGCGTAAGTGTTTTCGAACAGGTATACATCGACCAAGTCATGAATGAGCTGGACGGCACAAAAAATAAATCTAAACTGGGGGCTAACGCCATTCTGGGCGTTTCTCTGGCCGTGGCAAAAGCCGCCGCTTCCGCAAGTGGACAACCCCTGTACCGCTATCTGGGGGGGGTACGCGCGACTACCTTACCGGTACCCATGATGAATATCATTAATGGGGGCTCACATGCGGATAATTCTATTGATTTTCAAGAATTTATGGTAATGCCGGTCGGTGCGGATACTTTCTCGGAAGCCATTCGCATGGGAGCAGAGATTTTCCACAATCTGAAAAAAGTACTGCAGAGTGCCGGATACTCTACTAACGTAGGGGACGAAGGAGGCTTTGCACCCAATATCAAGTCCAATGAAGAGGCCATCGAAACGGTCTTGAAAGCCATTGAAGCTGCTGGTTACAAGCCGGGCGACGAAGTCATGATTGCAATGGACGCGGCAGCTTCTGAGTTCTACCTGGCCGACGAAGGTGTTTATCACTTCCACCAGTCGAGTGGTAAGAAATTGTCTCCGGGCGAGATGGTAGATTACTGGACCGAATGGACTAAAAAATACCCCATTTTCTCTATCGAGGATGGTCTGGATGAAGACGATTGGGACAACTGGACCAAACTGCACACGGCGATCGGTGATCGTGCACAGCTGGTCGGGGATGACCTGTTCGTTACAAATACCGAGCGACTGCAGAAAGGTATCGATACCAAAGCGGCCAATTCTATTCTGATCAAAGTGAATCAGATCGGCTCTCTGACCGAAACCATCGATGCGGTAAATTTGGCTACGCGTAACTCCATGACTTCGGTGATGAGTCACCGCTCGGGAGAGACCGAAGACACTACTATTTCCGACCTAGCCGTTGCGCTGACTACCGGCCAGATCAAAACGGGCTCCATGTCGCGCTCGGATCGGATCGCAAAGTACAATCAGCTGTTACGTATTGAAGAAGAACTGGGAGAAACGGCTATTTATCCGGGCCGTACTATTCTGAAATAAGGTAAAACAAAAGGCTACTCCCAAAAAGAGTAGCTTTTTGTCTATATTCTTTCCCAGAAAGCCTTATTTTACGGGAAATAATAAAGCTATGGCAAAAAATCCAATTGATCAGCTACTCGAGTCGATCCCCAAGCCCATTCGAAACCGGTATTTTCTCATACTGGTTTTGTTCTTTGCCTGGATGATCTTTTTTGATAAGCACGATGTACTGACCCAGTGGCGGCTAAAAAATACCGTCGATCAATTAAAGGAGGAGAAGACCTTCTATACGGACCAAATCGAACAGGCCGAAGAGGAACGGCTGGAGCTGGAGATCAATAAGGAAAAAATTGCCCGCGAAAAATATTATATGAAACGCCCCGGCGAAGATGTATTTATCATCGTCGACGAGGAAGAAAAAGACTAACCAAACACATAAATTACTATTATGGCAGTTTTAGTGAATAAAGACTCAAATATTATTGTACAGGGGATTACCGGGACCGAAGGTTCCTTCCACGCCGGTCAAATGATCGAGTACGGCACCAATGTAGTAGGTGGTGTCACACCTGGAAAGGGTGGACAAACCCATCTGGACCGTCCGGTATTCAATACCGTAGCCGATGCCGTCAAAGAAGCAAAGGCCGATGTATCCGTTATTTTTGTCCCCCCGGCATTTGCCGGAGATGCGATTATGGAAGCCGCCGACGCCGGCATTAAAGTGATCATTTGTATTACCGAAGGGATTCCCGTTCAGGATATGGTAAAAGTAAAAGCTTACCTGAATGGTCGCGAGGCCCGCTTAATCGGTCCTAACTGTCCGGGGGTAATGACGCCGGGTGAGGCGAAATGTGGTATTATGCCGGGCTTTATTCATAATCCTGGCCGTATCGGTATCGTTTCTCGTTCGGGTACCCTGACTTACGAGGCCGTTGATCAGGTCACTAAAGCGGGACTGGGACAATCCACTTGTATTGGTATTGGCGGAGACCCGATTGTAGGAACCACTACCAAAGAGGCAGTAGAACTGCTGATGAACGATCCGGATACCGACGGTATCATCATGATCGGTGAGATCGGTGGGGGGATGGAAGCCGAAGCAGCGCATTACATCAAGGAACACGGTACAAAACCGGTCGTTGGTTTCATCGCGGGTCAAACGGCGCCTAAAGGCCGGACCATGGGACACGCCGGTGCTATTATTGGTGGTGCGGAAGATACGGCTGCCGCCAAAATGAAAATTATGGAAGAATGCGGTATTCACGTGGTCAATTCACCAGCAACGATTGGTGAGACGATGCTGAAGGCGCTGAAAGGATAAAAATCAACACACACACGAATCTATAGAAAGCTCCGACTCTTTAATATGGTCGGGGCTTTTCTTTTTTAGCGAAAAAGCAGAACTTTGCATTTTCAAATTAGCCAAAAATTCCTTCCATGATTACTTTCTTCGCCGCAGAAGCAGGCAATATCTACGCTGTACAGACCGAACAAGCACTTCAGTCCAATGATCTGCAAAAGTTGAGCTGGCTTTTTGCCGGTGCCAGGCAAGTAGGAGCGGGAGGAGTTCCCGGTGGATTTGTGGGTCCCCGGGCGGTAATGATTACCCCCTGGAGTACGAATGCCGTGGAAATCACCCGGAATATGGGCATAACGCAGATCAAGCGGATCGAGCAATACTGGCCTGCCAGTCAGCCCGGAGTCGATTTCGATCCCATGCTGATGCAGAAATACGACGGACTTGATCAGGACCTTTTTACCATACAGATTAAACCGGCATCCGTGCAGGCGATCACTGATATTAGTGCCTATAATCAGGCGGAAGGATTGGCACTCAGCACCGAAGAGGTGGCTTATTTAGAGCAAGTGGCCGAGCGCATTGGTCGGCGGTTGACCGATTCTGAAGTATTTGGTTTCTCTCAGGTCAATAGTGAGCACTGCCGCCATAAGATATTTAATGGGGTATTTGTCATTGACGGTGAGGAACAACCGCATTCGCTTTTCCAGATGATCAAAAAGACTTCCAAAGAAAACCCCAATACCATTGTTTCTGCCTATAAAGATAACGTCGCCTTTGTAGAAGGACCTCAGGTCGATCATTTTGCGCCGCAGCGGCCCGATTATCCCGATTATTACCAGCATCAGTCTTTTGATTCTGTCCTTTCTTTAAAGGCAGAAACCCACAACTTCCCAACTACAGTAGAGCCTTTCAACGGAGCAGCGACGGGTTCCGGAGGAGAAATTCGCGATCGACTGGCGGGTGGAATTGGGGCTTTGCCACTGGCGGGCACGGCTGTCTATATGACCGCCTATTCTCGCTTGCAGGCCGAAAACAGAGACTGGGAGCAAGCCATGCCGGAGCGCCCCTGGCTGTACCAGACCCCCATCGATATACTCATCAAGGCTTCCAATGGGGCTTCCGATTTTGGGAATAAATTTGGTCAGCCACTGATTGCCGGTTCCCTGTTGACTTTCGAGCACGAAGAGCACGGCCGCAAGCTGGGTTTTGATAAAGTGATCATGATGGCCGGTGGCGTGGGCTTTGGCAAATTGGATCAGGCCCAGAAGAATGTCCCGCAAAAAGGAGATAAAGTGGTGGTACTCGGTGGCGATAATTACCGGATCGGAATGGGCGGTGCTGCCGTATCCTCAGCCGATACGGGCGCTTTCAGTACAGGTATCGAACTGAATGCCGTACAGCGATCCAACCCGGAAATGCAAAAGCGGGTGGCCAATGCTATCCGGGGTATGATCGAAAGCAAAACGAATCGTATTGTATCCATCCATGATCACGGGGCGGGTGGTCACCTGAACTGCCTTTCAGAATTACTGGAAGAGACGGGTGGTGTAATCGAACTACGAGCTTTACCGGTTGGTGATCCCACGCTTTCCGCCAAAGAGATCATCGGTAACGAATCACAGGAGCGCATGGGCCTGATCATCAGTCCCGAAGATTTGCCCACGCTACAAACCATTGCCGAACGTGAGCGGGCTCCACTTTATGTCGTGGGAGAAGTGACCAACGATTTCCGTTTTGTATTCGCCGATGAAGAGGCCCAAAACCCCATCGATCTGGAATTGACAGATTTCTTCGGGAGTTCACCGAAGACCATCATGGAAGACCAGGCTATTGACCGGGTTTTTACGGAAGTGGATTACAAAGAAAAAGATATACAGCGATACATTAGCTCGGTCTTAAAGCTAGAGGCCGTCGCTTGCAAGGATTGGCTAACCAATAAAGTAGACCGCTGCGTCGGTGGTCTGGTCGCCAAACAGCAATGTGCCGGCCCCCTGCAGCTACCTCTTAACGACTATGGCCTGATGTCGCTGGATTATAAAAATGAAAACGCCATTGCCACTTCCATCGGGCACGCCCCGGTCAGTGGACTGATCGATGCCGCAGCTGGGGTGCGCAACTCGATTGCCGAGGCCTTGACCAATATCATTTGGGCACCCCTGGAGCAGGGGCTGGATTCAATCTCCCTTTCGGCCAATTGGATGTGGCCCTGCCGAAATGAGGGCGAGGATGCCCGCCTTTACGATGCGGTACAGGCGGCTTCTGACTTCGCTATTGCTCTGGGCATTAATATTCCCACGGGTAAAGACTCGCTGTCGATGAAACAAAAATATTCCGGAGATGAGGTGTTGGCCCCGGGTACGGTAATCATTTCGGCTGGCGGCCATTGTTCTGCCAAGTCCAAAGCGGTAGAGCCCGTATTTCAGCGAACGGATGGTCCCATTTATTATGTGGATTTGAGCCAAACCGATTTTGCCCTGGGTGGTTCTTCTTTTGCCCAGGTAAGGAATAAAATTGGGGCAAAGACCCCCGACGTGACGGATGCCGCCTACTTTAAAAAGGCCTTTAATTTGATTCAGGATTTAATTAAAGAAGGCGGGATCGTAGCTGGCCACGACGTGTCGGCCGGTGGTTTATTGACCTGTTTATTAGAGATGTGTTTTGCTGATAATCAGTTGGGCGCAAAGATTGATCTTAGCCCCCTGGAAGAAGCGGATACCCTGAAAGTGTTATTTGCGGAGAATAGTGGCATCGTCTTCCAGGCGAGGGACGCAAGCCTGGCGGCTCGATTTAACGCGGCCGGGATAACTTGCTACGAAATCGGTAGCGTCACTTCCGAGGCTCTTTTGGAAGTGCAAAACGGTGCTTTTAGCGAAAGCTTTGACATCGCTAAGCTCCGCGACGATTGGTACGAAACCTCCTACCTGCTGGATCAAAAGCAGTCGGGTGTTGAAAAAGCGACCGAGCGTTATCAGAATTATAAAACGCAAGCTTTGCGGTACAACTTCCCGGCGAGCTTCTCGGGGCAATTGCCTATTTATAAAGGAGCAAGGCCGAAAGCTGCGGTCATCCGTGAACAGGGCAGTAATTCCGAACGTGAAATGGCTAATGCCTTACATCTGGCCGGTTTCGAGGTCAAGGATGTACACATGACGGATCTGATCAGCGGTCGTGAGACGCTGGAGGATATCCAGTTTATGGGGGCCGTAGGTGGTTTTGCGAATTCGGATGTACTGGGCTCGGCTAAAGGCTGGGCGGGTGCCTTCCTCTACAATGAAAAGGCAAAGAAAGCACTGGATGATTTCTTCGCCCGTCCGGATACCCTTTCGATTGGTATTTGTAATGGCTGTCAGTTATTCCTGGAGCTGGAAATGATCACTCCTGATCACAAGCTCAAGCCAAAAATGCACCACAACGATACCCATAAGCACGAAAGCGCTTTTACTTCCGTAAAAATACAGGAGAACAATTCGGTGATACTATCTAGCCTGGCGGGTACGACCCTGGGCGTCTGGATCTCACACGGAGAGGGGAAATTTCACTTGCCAATGGAAGAGTCGGCTTACCATATTGTAGGCAAATACGGCTACGAAGGCTATCCCGCAAACCCGAATGGTAGCGATTATAATACGGCGATGCTTTGTAGTGCCGACGGTCGTCACCTGGTGAGTATGCCGCACCTGGAGCGCTCGATCTTCCAGTGGAACTGGGCCTATTATCCGAAGGGGAGAAAGGATGAAGTCAGTCCCTGGTTGGAGGCTTTTGTGAATGCCCGGGAGTGGATTTTAGCGCAGGATAGGTAGGTCCATGACCGATTTATTTGGACGAAGCAGGAGCTTTGTCCCAGCATCCTGTTCGGGCGAAGGCCTTCCTGTTCGGGCGAAGGCCTTCCTTCGCCCCAGCACCTTTGGTCAAAGCAAAAGCTTCGACCGAAAAATTAAGCAATAATCAAACATGAAGTCAAACACCATCGCTGTCCTACCTTTTATCAACCGGAGCTCCGACCCGGAGAACGCGTATTTTTGTGATGGAGTGACGGAAGAGATTATCAACGGGCTGGCCGCCATTGAAGCCCTAAAAGTGACTTCGCGTACTTCTTCTTTCTTTTTTAAAGGGAAAGAAGTGCCCGTTAAGGAAATCGCTACCCAGTTGGACGTCGCTTATATTCTGGAAGGTAGCATTCGTTTAGCGGGGAACAAAGTGAGGATCACCGCTCAGTTAATAGAAGCGGAGGAGGATTTTCAATCCTGGTCGGAAACCTGGGACCGGCAGTTGGACGATATTTTTCAGATACAAGACGAAATTAGTCTTCTCATTGCAGATAAACTCAGAGAACAGCTGGGCCATTTTGAAATAGGGGAAAACCTGGTCCCGGTACAAACCCAGCAGCTGGATGCTTACCAGTATTCACTTAAGGCGAAGTTTCATTTCAATAAATGGAACTTTGCGGACGTAGGCGAAGCTATACAACTGTACACAAAAGCACTGGCTCTGGATCCTGAGCACACCGAATCATTGGTGGGATTGGCGGATGCCTACAGCTTTATGGCCACCACTGAGTTTATGCCACCGGCGGAGGCCTGGCAGAAATCCAGGGAATATACCCAGCGGGCCTACGATCTAAACCCTAAGCACGCCGGGGTTCACTACCAAAAGGCCCAATTGGCCTTTTTTCTGGAAAGTGATTACCAAAAAGCAGTAGAACATACGGGCAGGGCCATCGACTTGAAGCCTAACTATCCGGAGGCCCAGCAGTTTATGGCGCTATGGTATACGATTGCCGGCCGCTGGGAAGAGGCGAAGCCCCATTTGCAAAAGGCACTCAGCATCGACCCACTTTCTAAAGAAACCCTGTTTTTTAAGGCCCTTTTTCATTACCGCACCAGAGATTATCGGGAAGCCTTACGCCTGCTTGAAGCTTGTTTTATTGACAATCCTAATAACATACCGGCCTACGTCATCAAGGGCTATTGCTATCTAAAGTTAGGCTTACTGGATGAAGCACTGAATTATTTAGCCCAGATACCAGAAGAACTAATCGTACCTGGCGATCGCTTAGGCATCACCTGCCTGGCTTATATTTTGAAGGGGGATTTAGAACAAGCCAAGGTGTATCTGGCTCAGATTGAGGAACAGGCCCAGGCCCCGATGGCTTTTCAGGCCCACGTGTATTTGTTTTTAGCTTACGTTAATTTAGAGGCTTTTGATCAGGCTTTTGCCTGGCTGGAAAAGACGGTAAATCTGAAGTCCCCCATTCTGTTGTTGAATTATATGGATCCGTTGGCGGAAAAAATGATGGATCACGAGCGGTATGATTACTTTAAGACACAATTTTTTGGAGATGGGATAGCCCCCGATCGTCAAGAGAATCAAAAGACTACCCTGCTCGATGAGGCCACCGCCAAACGCCTACACCGGGAACTACTCGAATATATCGATGCGGAGCAGCCTTTCCTGGATCCCACGCTTTCTCTACGCGCATTGGCCCAGCGTATCAAAATGCATCCCAACCAGTTGTCCTGGCTGATCAATACCACCATCGGTAAGAATTTTAACACCTTTATTAATCATTACCGGGTAGAATACTTCAAACAATTGGCGGTTGATCCGACCAATGCCCATATTTCCTTGATGGGGCTTGCTTTCGAGAGTGGTTTCAATTCCAAGACGGCTTTTAATACCTTCTTCAAAAAAGCGGTAGGGCTTACGCCTAAAGCTTTCGTCAAGGCGAACCAGTAAATAAGTTCTGATTTATAAGTTCGAACCTTCTCCTTGGGATTCAGAACGCGGGCCACCGCTTGCTGCACTACTTTTGTATCGTACTCATTAAGTAATCAAAACCATTAAGGATGCAAGACACAAGGATGAAAGCCATAATAGCTACCGGATACGGCGGTCCCGAAGTACTTCAATTAAGCGAACAACCCTTACCCATACCTAAAGCAAATGAACTACTGATAGAAGTACACGCTGCTTCTGCCACCCGGGCTGAGGGGATGATGCGAACCGGCACGCCCTACATAGGTCGCCTATTCACAGGACTACGTAAACCTAAAGATCCGATACCGGGTACGGGCTTTGCCGGAGTCGTGAAAGCAGTAGGTGATCAGGTCAGTAGGTTTAAGCTTGGTGACCGGGTCTTTGGTGAAACGACGCTCGGCTTTAGTACCAACGCGGAATATGTGACGGTCCCGGAGGAAGGCGTTATTTTGTCTATGCCAGAGGGTATGCCCTACACCGAAGCGGTAACTTTTAGTGACGGTCATCTCACCTCCATGAATTTCCTGAAGAATATAGCACAAATAAAGTCGGGGCAAAGCGTACTCATCAATGGTGCCTCGGGTAGTTTGGGAACAGCCGCCGTACAGCTCGCCCATTATTTCGGAGCGGAAGTAACCGGGGTCAGTAGTGGCCGCAACGCCGGACTGGTAGAGAGTCTTGGTGCCCATCATTTTGTTGATTATACCCAGCAGGATTTCATCCAGGGGAAGAAAAAATACGATGTTATTTTTGATACCGTTGGTAAGCAAACTTACCAGGCTGCTAAACGGGTGTTGAAACCGGAGGGTTTATATATGTCGCCGGTCCTTAGTTTCTCTTTACTGATGCAAATGATGTGGACCGCTCGCTTTAGTAAGCAAAAGGCCAAATTTGCGGCCACGGGTTTAGTTAAAGAGGCAGCACTACGAAAATTATTATCGGAATTGTTAAGTATCTATCAGGAAGGCAAACTTAAAACCATTATTGACCGCCAATACCCGCTAGAACGTACGGCGGATGCGCACGCTTACATTGCTAAAGGACATAAAAAAGGTAACGTGGTCATTGCCGTACGTGCTTAATTACTCACTAAGCGTAGGATTCCCTACGCCTTAATTTATTTGGAAGTTTAGTCCCGTTCAGTCGAAGCTCCTGCTTCGACGCATTAAGTCACTTTTGATAAAATACACATGAATACTACCAAAATATATGCATTAACGGCTGGGTGGTCTCTACTTATAATGGCCCTATTGGCTGGTTTTGCCTATGGGTATATTTACGATTCGCTGGTGGATCTTAATGATGCATCGCTTACGGCGGAAAATATTCAGGGAGCACTCCCTTTGTTTAAAGTAAGTATCCTGGCCTGGATTTTGATTTTTGTCAGTGACCTGCTGGTTACCTGGGCCTTCTATCACTTCTTTAAACCGATTGATCGATCTTTGTCCGCATTTACCGCTGTCTTACGCCTGATTTATACCCTGATATTGGGGCTTGCCATTTATAATCTTATACAGGTCGCTATCGAGCCTAAGGCATCCCAATTGATGGATCATTTATCCGCTTTCGAATCTGCCTGGTCTCTGGGATTGGTTATCTTTGGCGGGCATTTATTTGGCTTGGGCTTATTGAGTCATAAACATCAAAAGATGCCCAGGATATGGAGTTTGTTGTTGTTAATAGCCGGCCCTGCTTACACCTTCACTAGTATCGGTCATTTGACGGACTGGGTACCTGCGGAGCAACTGGCTACCATCGAAATGCTGCTTACTTTACCCATGACTTTAAGTGAGGTCGGCCTGGCCATCTGGCTACTATCACGTGGAAGGCTTATCTAAGGAGGGAATGAGTCTCAGCCAGGCGCAGGATCCGTTCGGGCGAAGGTCTTCCTTCGCCCCAAACCTACTTTTCGGGACGAAAATAAGTCCCATCAAACAGCACGGTCCAGTTTCCCCCACCATCCTTCGTCTGTTCCCAGACCTGCCTTACCGTACCATCGGGCTGCGGCGTCCAGCTGATGCGGTTACAGGGGCTACCTCCAGTAGCACAGTCGCTGAGTATCATGGAGCCATCCTGTAGATTGCCCTTCAAATGTAGTACAGTACCCTGATTATCTACGTAGTACTGCTCCCAGCGATTCTGTGCTGCGTTGTAGGTATTATAGCTCGTTCCCTGGTAGCCGGCGGCTGTGGTATAGCTTTCGCGAAAAGCCTGCCCATTTAGCATGCCTTCGATGCGACTGTAGCCCGCAATCTGGTCTTTACCGGTCACACGTACTTCCCAATGGCCCAGCCAAAAGCTGAAGTCGCTATTCTGCATGCTATCGGCCTGCATTAAATCAAAGTTGATGTTGGAATCTTGCTGCGCGATTAATAGCAAAGGGCTGCCCAACAGGAGGAAAAGTAAGGGTAGATAGAAGTTTTTCATCTGTATATAATTTTAGTAAAGTCTTGTTTTATAGTTAGTTATGCGAATTCAAAAAAAACTGAAATTTCACAATTTTGTGCCGTGCTTACCTTATCCATTTGGCTATGTAGTCACATGGCCATTTGGCCACATAGCTACCCGACCACCTGAATATTCCCGCGTCTCAGCCATTTTAGCGAAGTTGTCAGGAAGAAGCCGTTAAAAAGCTGGCCTTGTTTGAGTAAAACCAAAACTCAAGCTTTACCGACTATGCCAAGTTTACTCTACCATTAAGTTTAGCATTCCCTATTTCGCACGAGTTTGCCAGCTTTAGGCTGCTTCCTG
>DATFKA010000134.1:0-16760 GCA_035268885.1 Saprospiraceae bacterium | reverse complement strand
TAGTCGAATCTTGGATACTCATGAGCTACTTCCGATTTTCCGAATCATACCTCCCTCGTGAGCTAATGGCTTCACAACCATTACTCCTATCTTTTCCGATCCTGACTCTATTATTAAATTCATCCTTCCTAATTTTAGGTTCGGTCCTTCCCGTTTACCCTCTCAAATGTCGCTGCAAACAACACGGTTCGTCATTGACAGTGGTTTGGCTCGGTACTATGACCTCGGCTGACTCCTCAAAAAAAAATTCCTGAGGCCTCCCAGGGTAAGACACACGTCTTTCACACTTATGCTTTGCCTTCGGCTCCCTTCAGCAACTACTTCACAATAGCAACCTTGCCGCTCGGCAAGTTCTTCCCCTTATCGGGCGAACACGGGACTCGCACCCGCTAGACGTGCGCCATGTCTGGCGCACCAAAAGAAAAGGGGCGCAATTGCGCCCCTACTTAATCTATTAGATCAAACATTACATTCTTAGAAGCAGTAGCTATTCTCTGCAATCATTTTATCGGCTACGATACGGCGTAATTTTTTCACATTTTGTGGCGGATACTTGGTGAAGCGCTTTAGGCCCATCAGCATGGTGCGCAGTAGGTCACCCTCGGCGAAAGAAGCCAGAGCATCTCTACCAAACTTCATGACATGGGAAGTAGTATCGTGTACGAAGACCTTCAGCATAGCATTATAAATCTTCATTTCTTCCTCCGATCTGAAGTCATTGAGTTTCTGTACGCGCAGCAGCAGTGATTCGGCCATGTACATCTGCGTCATCATATCCGAAACGTTCATGATGATCTCCTGCTCTTCTTTCAGGTTGAGCTGGCCGTCCATCTGCATTTTAGCGGCGGCGCCGGCGGTCATCAGGATAGCTTTTTTGAAGTCTTTGATGGCTTTGGTCTCCTCGACGTAAGGAGTATCGTCATCCTTACCAAAGCCAGGCATAGAAGCCAGTTCTTTTTGTACTTCCCAGGCCGGACCTACGATATCGAGTTTACCTTTCATACTGCGCTTGAAGAGCATATCGACCATCAGCAGACGGTTGATCTCGTTCGTACCCTCGTAGATGCGATTGATGCGCGCATCGCGATAGGCACGGGCAGCAGTTCCTTCTTCAGAGAAGCCCATACCTCCGTGTACCTGTAGTGTCTCGTCTACTACGTAATCCAGTACTTCGGAGCCAACCAGCTTGAGAATGGAGCACTCGATAGCGTATTCTTCAGCGGCCATAAGTTTCGCTTCCGCAAAAGATTTTCCTTTTTCAGACAGTTCTTTTTTCTTCTGTTGCATCAGATCCGATACCCGGAACAAGGTTGATTCTCCAGCGAAGATTTGAATGGCCTCTTCCGCCAGCTTGTGCTTAATGGCACCAAAAGTGGAAATAGGCACTTTAAATTGTACTCGCTCGTTAGCATATTTCACGGCCGTATCGGCACTACCTTTAGCACCTCCCAGAGACAGGGCTCCCAGTTTGAAACGACCTACGTTTAGTACGTTGAAGGCGATCAGGTGGCCTTTGCCAATTTCACCGAGCAGGTTTTCTTTGGGTACTTTTACATTTTCGAAGAAGACCTGACGGGTGGAAGACCCCTTGATACCTAATTTATCTTCCTCAGCACCCAGAGTGAAGCCTTCCATTCCTTTTTCCACAATGAATCCGGTGAATTTGTCACCGTCTACCTGGGCAAATACGATAAAGATATCCGAGAAGCCGGCATTAGTGATCCACATCTTCTGGCCATTCAGGATGTAGTGCTTACCATCTTCCGACAAGTCTGCACGGGTTTTTGCCGCTAAGGCATCCGATCCAGAACCGGGCTCGGTCAGGCAGTAAGAAGCTTTCAGTTCACCAGAGATTAAACGGGGCAGATATTTATCTTTCTGCGCTTCGGTACCAAAGTACAGGATGGGCAGCATACCAATCCCAATATGAGCAGCAAAGGATACCGTAAAAGAACCGGCTGGTCCGAGGGCCGTACTAATCAGGGTGTTGGTATTATTGTCAAGTTCCATACCACCATATTGCTCGGGCATGTGTGCCCCGAGTAATCCCAGCTCCCCAATTTTCTCTAACAACTTGGGTACAATACCATCTTCCTGCTTTTCAATTTTATCAATATTGGGAGCGATCTCACTATCGATGAAATCCTTGATCATATTCTGGATCATCATCTGCTCCTCATTACATTCCTCGGGAATGAATACATCCTCGGGACGAGTATCCTTGATCAGGAATTCCCCTCCACCTAGTACGATTTTATTGGCTACGGTATCCATTGTCTATATATTTGAAATTAATAATTAGCGAATTTTCGCTACAAATATACAGAATAAAAAAATCGGGTAAAAGGCTTTTTGACAATTTTTTGCGAATTTTCGCTAAATTGATACGAAATTAAATCTTGTCTGCCTTTTACATCCCTGCTGAACGCCTGAAATAAAACCCGTCTATGACCTGGGAATTGCCGGAGAAAGCCTATTTTTGAGGCTCTAAACGACCAAGCATGAGTATCAAGCATTTAGTGCGTTCTAATATAAAAAACTTATCCGCCTATTCTTCTGCCCGCAGTGAATTCAAAGGCCAGGCCGATATCTTTCTGGATGCAAACGAAAACCCCTTTGATACGGGTATGAATCGCTATCCGGATCCCCTACAGTGGGCGGTGAAAGAGCAAATCAGTCGCTTAAAATCTGTCCCCTCTGAAAATATATTCCTGGGTAATGGCAGTGATGAAGTGATTGACTTATTGATTCGTATCTTCTGCGAACCGCGCGAAGACGGAATTATTCTGCTTCCTCCGACCTACGGTATGTACAAGGTATCGGCCGACATCGCCGATGTAGCGCAGCGGGAAGTCTCCCTGACCGGTGATTTCCAGCCGAATATTCCGGCTATTTTGGCGGAAGCCGATAAAAACACTAAATTGCTATTTGTGTGTAGCCCCAATAATCCGACGGGCAATGACATGGAAGCGGAGAAAGTACACGAATTATGCCGGCAATTTCCCGGAATCGTGATCGTCGACGAAGCCTATATTGACTTTTCAGATCAGGAAAGCTTTTCACAGCAACTCGACAAGTACCCGAACCTGGTGGTCATGCAGACTTTTTCTAAAGCCTGGGGCCTGGCCGGCATCCGCCTGGGTATGGCTTTTGCCAGCGAGGAGATTATTGGTTTATTGAATAAGGTAAAACCACCTTATAATATAAATCAGCTTACGCAAAAAGCGGCACTGGATGCCCTGCAAAAGCAGGCGGAACAGGAAAAAATGGTAGCCATAATACTGCAGGAACGGAATCGGATGGCAAAAGTGCTGGAAAATCTCGATTTTATACAGGAGGTTCTGCCTTCGAATGCCAATTTCATACTGGTGCGTGTAGCCGCCCCCAATGGGTTATACGATTACCTGGTGAAGCAGGGCATTATTGTACGGAATCGATCCAATGTGCATTTGTGCGCAGGGGGCATTCGTATTACGATAGGAACCGCAGCAGAAAATGAAAAACTTATTGCAGCCTTAAATAAATATTCAAACTAATGAAGAAAGTTCTTTTTCTGGATCGCGACGGTACCCTGGTACTCGAGCCAGAAGATTACCAGGTAGACAGTCTGGATAAAGTGGAGTTTTATCCACAGATGTTTTTTTACTTGTCCAAAATCGTCAGAGAACTGGACTACCAGCTCGTTATGGTCACCAATCAGGATGGTCTGGGCACCGATAGCTATCCGGAAGATACTTTCTGGCGGGCCCACAATATGATCCTCCGTGCGTTGGAGAACGAAGGAATTACTTTCGAAGATGTACTGATCGACCGGACTTTTAAAGATGAAAACGCACTGACGCGCAAGCCCAATACGGGTATGGTCCTACACTATATGAACGATGAGCAATACGACATCACTAACTCCTACGTGGTGGGTGACCGTATCACGGATATGCAGTTGGCCGCCAATATGGGGGCGAAAGGCATCTGGCTGGCCAATGATCCTGACCTGGGGGCAGATGAGATCAACGAAGAGCAAGAACAGCTGGCCGATACCATTGCCCTTACCACAACCTCCTGGGCGGAACTTTACCACTATCTGAAATCACAGGGGCGGATGGCCAATGTACAGCGTACGACCAAAGAGACCAATGTTACGGTACATCTGAATATTGATGGCCGAGGTCAATACCAAAACGAAACCGGTATTGGCTTCTTCGATCATATGTTGGATCAACTGGCCAAGCATTCCGGCTGTGATCTGATCGTTAAGGTGGAGGGGGATCTACACATCGACCAACACCATACCATAGAAGATGCCGCACTGGCACTGGGGCAGGCCTTTCGCAAAGCCCTGGGGGATAAGCGGGGTATTGAGCGCTACGGTTCCTGTCTATTACCCATGGACGAAGCCCTGGCACAGGTCGCTATAGACTTCAGCGGGCGCCCCTGGCTCGTCTGGCAGGATGAATTTAAGCGAGAGATGGTCGGTCAATTCCCCATGGAGATGGCACAGCATTTCTTTAAATCTTTCAGCGATCAGGCGCAGTGCAATTTGAACGTACGGGTGAGCGGCGATAATGACCACCACCAAATAGAAGCCGTCTTTAAGGCTTTTGCACGAGCGATCAAAATGGCCGTCCTGCGTACTGGCACTGAACTCCCGAGCACGAAAGGTGTACTATAAATGCCCCATCATTAGCAACAATAATTAACTAAATATTACTATTACATGGCAACGATCACACAAACCAAAGAAACACAGGCCGCCATTTCACCGGCTACTGCCTTACAAATGCTCAAAGATGGTAATCAGCGATTCCTGGATAAAGAACCGGAAAACCGCGATCTACACGCACAGGTACAGGGTACTACTACCGGACAATTCCCCTACGCCGTCGTGCTGGGCTGTATCGACTCCCGTGTACCCATTGAAACGATTTTTGACCAGGGTATTGGGGATGTTTTTACCGCCAGAGTAGCCGGTAACTTTGTTAACGCCGATATCCTGGGTAGTATCGAATACGGTTGCAAAGTAGCGGGTTCCAAATTGGTTGTCGTATTAGGACATACCTCCTGTGGTGCTGTAAAAGGAGCTTGCGACGACGTAAAGCTGGGTAACGTCACCTCGCTCATCGAAAAACTAAAACCATCCGTAGCAGCGGTGGAAACTCCAGAAGGTACGGATCGCAGCTCTGGTAATAAAGATTTTGTTAATCAGGTGGTATATAAAAATGTAGAACTGACGATAAAAAACATCTACCGGCAAAGCCCGGTCCTGGCTGAAATGGCAGAAGATGGTGATATTGATATCGTCGGCGCAGTGTATGACATTACGACCGGAAAAATAGATTTCCTTTAAGTCATACCCTTCAAAAAATGGGCGGGAAAATCTCGCCTCTTTTTTTATAAATTCAGCCAGTAAGTCACCTTTGCTACCAGCGCCCGGTTCTTCACTCCAAAATCGTAGGTGTCGTAATTATCCGTATATACCAGGAAGAAGTCTGACACCGGTGCGAAGCGCCACTGCAGACGAGTATTGACATTCAGGTTCTCCACCTGACTATTGTACTGGATGAAAGTAGTCCAGAATAGATTTTTCGAAAAGGTAAAGTCGATACGTGGACCGATTAGAAACAAACCCGCCGATGCATAGGGTTCTGGCAAATCAACGTAAGTATAATTCACATTCATCTCAATCGATCCATATGGCTGGTAACGGTAAGTCACTCCACTGCGAAAGCTATAGCGACTTCCGTTAAAAAATTCACCCCCTTGTGCATTGATATTGTAAAAGAATTTCTTACGCTGATCTGACTGATAGTTCAGACTAATATCCGTGTAGGAGTAATCCGTATCCACGGGCAATTCCCGAGCTCCGGTACGAGTCGGGTCAAAGGAATCGAATAAATAGGTATAGCGATTACTCAGGCTAAGGCGAATTTCGGAAGTGTTCGCAAAATTAGTTTCCCAGTTCAACTGCCATTCGTGGTCGGTTTTTCCGTAAAGGGGTTTCCAGAAATACGTGACATCCGCCTGTAGGTTATGCCGCGTGATCTTATCTGATTTGGGATAGAAAAACAGCTGCGCCGTGGGATTGATACGAAAGTAATCGCTTCTGCGCAAAAAGCCTACCTCCGGGTTATAACCTCCGCGCACCCACTGCTGGTCAATTCCAAAGCCGTAATTTCGATCTATGAAAGCCAGACGGGCTCCCTGCGCGTATTTCTCGTAAGCCTTGTGCTCATCGTCATCGGTAATAGCCTGATGGTAGAAGGCTTTCCCCAACCAACGGTTATCCGAAGAAGCCAGGTTGTAATCCAGCCCCATCACCCGATTATAGGCGGAACCTACATTGATCTCGGGGTCTTTGGTAAAAGATTCTTTATTGACGAATATGAAACCTACGTTGGAGCGGCTGAATACTTTTCGCTGCAAAGCGGCTACGGTATAGTTGACATTGGGCATTTGGGTCTCCCGGTCTTTGAGGGTCTGCATATTTAACAGCCCCAGCCGCCAGTTTTTATCCAGTTTCCCACTCAGGCGGGCACCATAGGTGATAGGTACCTGGATATTATTGCCGGTCGTATCCTGCCCGATACCAATACGGCGCGAGAAAAAAGGATTGATATTTTCGTCGCCAAAGGTGCTAAACAGGTCCGCATTTTCCAGGAAGAATTGACGCCTTTCGGGAAAAAGGATCTCAAAGCGGTCTGTATTAATCACCTGGCGATCGACCTCCACCTGAGAAAAGTCAGGGTTGACCGTCAGATCCAAATTCATACTGGGAGTAACGGCAATTTTGGCATCTCCTCCGATATTTGCTCCGTAGTCACTAGGCGTACCCTCCTCGTAATCCTTCGCGAAACGAGCACTGACGTAAGGGATGACCGAAATATTAGGTCCGGGACTGGCGGGCGCTTCTTCCCACTCCATTTCCCCCATGTAGGCCAGTGACATAATGATCTGGTTCTGCGGTATGTGGGTCCAGGTAGATCGCGAGTTGGATTGGGTGTCGAATCGGTAAGAGTTAAAGTACCAGTCTTTAATTCCTTCTTTGTAGCGAATCGTACTCAAGGGGATGATCAGTTCACAAGACCAAAAGCCATCACCAATGTAAGACTCGCCCTGCCATTTGTTATCCCAGCCGCCATTCCAATCGGCGGTGCTACGACCACCGTTGGCGATTAGGGCTTCCCGCCGTACCCCCATGGGGTTCATACCAAAGACAAAAGCATTCGTTCGATCCTGAAAGGGATCGATCAGAAAGGTAAGATTATCATTACCACCGGCCCGAAAATCCCGCCGTAGCGAAGAGATTACGTAATCATCTCCCACCGATTCACAGATGGCGCCGATGTAGAGATTATCTTCGTCAAAAAGCATATAAATTTCCGTGCCCACTTTCGAGCGGGTACTGTCGGAGGGAAAGTATTCCCAAAAATTCTGGGCCGCTTGACTCTCGAACCATACCGATTCGTCCAATCTACCATCTAATTGTATTTTCGCATCTATCTTCTTAACAAAAATGCCGGACTGAACTTCATCAGCAGAAGACTCTGGATCAGCAGCAGCCTGGCCCCAGCTTAAAGAACTAACGAATAAGCAACACGTGAGTAGCAAGCATACTTTTTCCATAATGCTGGCAAAATTAAATACTTTTTTAGTGAAAACGGGCACAAGTAGACCAATAGCCGGAATGCCCTGGGTAATGACTTTAAAAAGAGAATAAATGTGGCAACCGTATTCGAATGGAAAGGTTTAAGCAATCACCCCCGAGAAGCCCCCTCTTCAATCGGTACAATAATATTTCGACAGAAACTAAAGAGTCTTTCCATTTCATCCCGGGCCAGGCTTTGCCCCATTTTTGCGGTGAGAAATACCATTAATATCAGGAAGGCGATGACCGGGATCAGCCAGAGAATACCATGTGATAAGCCCAGGCTCATTTGAGAAAAGCCCATAATCATAACCACCATAGCGGTGAACCCCAGTAGAAAATAAAAAAAGATAAACATCATCCACACACTGGACCTGGGGCCACATAGTCCTCGCACGCGGGTTAGACCATTTTCCAGGTCTTCAAAAGAGACGGTCATCTGAGGGGACCAGAAGTGCTGCTCTTGAGTTGGAATCTTCAAAATGATATGGTGCTCCCAAACACTGGCCATCACTCCCTCGGCAGTATCCAACTGCTGAGAAAATTCAGCCATTATTATAGCCTTTTCCACCGGTAAATCTTTAGACCAGCGCGGTCTGATTTCCATAAAATTTCGATTTGGAAAGTAAGATAACCATTTTCCGCCGACGCAGACATGACATCTGTCATCATCCCCTTTACGAATAGTTCGTTTTTTGTATCTTGAATAGGCTATCTCAAAAGCCAAATTCTAAACATACTCTAAATCGGATTAGTCATACAAAATTTTATTTATGCAATTGAAATCATTCTTCCCTCTACTTACCCTGGTCTTACTGCTCTTGGTTCCGCCTTACGAAGCCCAGGCACAGACCAGCAAAAAAACCGAGTCGGTATACGGCGCGGAATTATACGAACAAATGGAGTGGCGTAATATTGGCCCCAACCGCGGTGGCCGCTCCCTCGGCTGTGCCGGTAGCCCGGGCCGACCCAATGAATATTATTTTGGTGCCACCGGTGGCGGACTCTGGAAAACCATCGATGGGGGTAACGAGTGGTTCCCGGTGACGGATGGACAAGTGACCAGTTCTTCCGTAGGCGCGGTAGCCGTGGCCGAAACCAACCCCGATATCGTCTACATCGGGATGGGTGAAGTCCAGCTGCGGGGTAGTATTACCCAGGGAGATGGCGTCTACAAAACAACCGATGGCGGTAAAACCTGGCGCCATTTGGGTCTGGAAGAAACGCAAGCCGTTTCCCGCATCCGCATTCACCCGACCAACCCCGATATCGTCTACGTGGCGGCTTTGGGCCACCCGTATGGAGATAATGAGGAGCGCGGTGTTTTTCGTTCTACCGACGGCGGAAATACCTGGGAAAAGGTCCTTTACGCAAGCGATAAAGCCGGAGCGGTAGATTTGATTATCGACCGCACCAATCCGGATATCCTTTATGCCTCTACCTGGCAGGTCTACCGCAAGGCCTGGAAGATGTGGGGCGGTGGTCCCGACTGTAAACTATGGAAATCACTGGATGGTGGTGACACCTGGATTGATCTCACGAGTAATCCAGGTCTGCCGGAAAGACCAATCGGTAAAATTGGCGTAACCGTATCTCCTACTAATCCAGACCGGGTCTGGGCAGTGGTTGAGGCTAACGAAGGCGGCGTTTTTCGCTCCGACGACGGCGGCTGGACCTGGGAACGCACCAACAGTGAACGTAAGCTTCGTCAGCGGGCCTTTTATTACTCTCGCATCTACGCGGATCCCTGGGACGAAGACATTGTCTACTGTCTGAATACCCGTATGTATAAATCGTACGATGGAGGCGAAACTTTTGATGAAATCGTATCGACGCCCCACGGCGATAACCACGACCTTTGGATCGATCCGAATGATCCCAAACGAATGATCAACTCCAATGATGGGGGTGGTAATGTCTCCATTAACGGTGGTAAAACCTGGACCGAGCAGGACTACTGCACCACGCAACTCTACCACGTGATGACCACCAGTGATGTACCTTACCACGTAGCCGGAGCGCAGCAAGATAACAGCACCGTGGCCGTCCCCAGCGATGGCTGGGATCACCGCCAGGCCAGAGGTCCCAACCACGGCTGGTACTATCCGGTAGGGGGTGGAGAAAGTGGCTGGATCACGCAACACCCTACGAAGCCAGATATTTTTTACGCCGGTAGTCAGGGCGCGCTCTTGACCCGCTACGATCGTAGCAATGGTCAGGTTAGAGACATTCAGGTGTATCCACGCTTCTTTTCCGGAGAACCCGCCAGTGCCCTGCCAGAACGCTGGCAGTGGACCTTCCCGATTATGTTTGCGCCACAGGATCCCAGTGTAATGTACACCTGCTCGCAGCACCTTTGGAAAACGACCAATGATGGTCAAACCTGGGAGAAAATCAGTCCGGACCTAACCTATGCCGACCCCGAAACCCTGGGTAAAACCGGTGGTATCATTACCATGGATATGAACGGGCCGGAAATTTATGCGACCATTTTTGCCCTGGCACCTTCTTATCACGATATCAACACCATCTGGACGGGCTCCGATGATGGTAAAGTGCATATCACCCGCGATGGCGGTAAGAACTGGAAGGATATTACACCCAAAGATTTACCTAAATACTCGCGGATCAGCATTATCGATGAGTCGAAACATAATCCTGGGACATTATACCTGGCAGCCAATCGCTACCAGGTCGATGATCGCGAGCCTTACGTGTTCAAGACGACCGATTATGGGAAGACCTGGACGAAGATCATTGATGGTATCGCATCGGGCCATTTTGCACGCGCCGTTCGCGAAGACCCGGTACGCCCGGGCCTACTCTTCCTGGCGACTGAACACGGCGTTTACGTTTCCTTCAACGCGGGAGACTCCTGGGAATCTTTACAGCTAAACTTACCAGACACTCCTATCCGGGATCTGGTCATCAAGGATGACGATGTAGTACTGGGCTCGCACGGTCGTGGCTTCTGGATACTGGATGATATTCGGCCTTTGCGGCAAATGACGCCGGAACTGGCTAAACAAGACGTGATTCTATTCGAACCGGCGGATGCGATTCGGGGTGTTTATAACGCAAAAATCCAGTATTTCCTAAAGAAGAAAGTAGATTCCGTACAAGTGGAGATTCTGGACGGAGCAGGTAAGGTAATTAAGTCTTTTGTCGGTAGGGAAACGGGCTATAAAACGGATCCGAATATTCCCCGGTGGAGACGGGGTGGTTCTTCGACTCCGACCACTGCAGCTGGTCTGAATGAATTTACCTGGGATCTGCGTTACCCAGGGGCTACTGATTTTGAAGGCATGATTATTTGGAGTGGCCGACCGACCCGGGGCCCCAAAGCACCACTGGGTGATTATCAAGTGCGGTTAACCGCCGGAGATCACAGTAAAACCTATCCCTTTGAGATTAAAATGGATCCGAACCTAAAGGATATCACGGCAGCGGATTTACAGGAGCAATTCGAGCTGGCGATGAAGATTCGGGACAAAACTTCCATGGCCAACGAAGCCGTCATAGCTATTCGTGAAACCAAGGCCAAACTGGAAAAAGAGGCGATGGAAGAAACGGCTGATGACGCCGCTATCCAGACTGCTCTGGATGAGTTAGCCGCCATCGAATCCGATTTGTATCAGGTGAAGAACCGCAGCGGACAGGATCCACTCAACTTCCCGATTAAGTTAAACAACCGTCTGGCTTCCCTGCGTCGCAGTGTGGAAACCGGCGATGCCAAACCAACGGATGCTGCTTATCAGGTATTCGAAGAGCTGAGTGCCGAATTGGATAGCCATCTGAAAAAGCTGGATGCTTTAATGGAGGGTAAAGTGAAGAATTTGATGAAGTAGTAATAATAAAAAACGTGGCCTAGATGGTAGTTGTTTTTACCTCTAGGTCACGTTAATTTATCCAGCATATTTAGGTGGAAGCTTAATTTTACGCAAGCTCGACTACCTAAGTGGAGGCCTTTGGCTTACACGTCGTCCGTAGTACATTGCTTTTACTTCGAAGCTATTATTGTTCAGGATCAGGAACGGTTATTTCTGATTCACAACCACCAATTCCTGACGTACATGAACAGGATTGGGCAACACATTCACGAACTATTACTTGTTTACAGCCATTACATCCGTTCATTGGGGTACATGTCATAGTGCAACCAAGAGTGAAAGACAGAAAATTTTCGGAAGATTGTAGTTTTTTCAATTGAAGTGATACTGATACTCTTTTTCCTTGCTCATCGTATTCGGCAAGAATTCCATAAAACTCTCCATATTCATCAGTTGCTCTTTTAAAAGCAGCCTTTGACACCGATATGTTTTGCTTATTAAGAATTTCAGTAACGAAGTCATTGAGTTGAGATGAAGAAGTAATTGCGTATTTCTTTTGTTGGTGCTCTACGAAAAATTGTTCCACACCTAATTCAACATTTTCTTTTTCACAGCCTGCAGCCAGGTATACTATGAGTAAAATTATTCCAATTTTTTTATATATCATGCTTGTTGAATTATTGCTCGGGATCAGGAAAAGTTATATTACTAGTACAGCCAGCTGAGCCATTACTACATTCACAAGTTTGAGATTGACATCGAACAATAATTTCTTGCTGACAGCCAGTACAGCCTGATTCGGGTTTACAAGTCATTTTACAGCCTGCAGCAAATATCATTTCATCTAAAGATGCACCATCTTGAGATGAAGTATAATTTTCTAATACAATAGTTACAGGACGTTGCTCAATTTTCTCTTTTTGATATCTTGTTTTTACGGCATAAAATATTCCAAGTTCATCTCTAAGTTCCTTTAATTCAGCTTCTACGATCTTAATTTCATCATCTCCTACAACTGATTTCACAAATTTGTCGATACCTACTTTGGTATTAATGTCGATGATCTCTGAATTATTTGCTACAAGGACTTTTTGATATTTTGGGTTTAATTCTAGGTTGTCATCCTGTTGGCAGGAGAAAACTAAAATTAATAAGAGGCCTAAAAGGAGAAATTTTGAATTCTTCATTTTTAATAGGTTTTTAGATTAAAAAATTATTGTTCAGGATCAGGGAAATTTATTGAAGGAGTACAAGTACCAGAACCTGTTCCTCCTGCACAGTTGCACTCCTGGCTAATACACATTTTAATTATTCTATGATGGCATTCCGAGCAATACGCATTAGGTGTACATTTCATTTGACAATTTGATTGTAACCTTATTTGTCCAGGTAAGTTTTTATAAGAAATGTTTTCCAAGCCTATAGCTAAATAGTGTATCGAATCTTGATTTTTATATTTAGCTTGAATAAGATAATACGTTTCTTGAGGTTGCTCAATTTTGCTTAAATTAGCTTCTAAGATTTCTATTTTTTCTCCTTCTAAAGTTGATAGTAAATAGTTATTTAAACCTTTTTCAGAGTTTATATTAAACTCCTTTTCCTCATGGAAAACTTTAATCCCTTCCGGGTGAAAAGTTAAACCTTGATCTTTTTGGCAAGCAAAAATGCTCATTAATACTAATGTGAATAATATTTTTCGCATAATGCTACATGTTTTGGGTGGATGTTCTTGCAAAAACCAGCATTGATACTAGTGTAGATCTGAAATCGCCTACACGCCTCTCAAACCTAATGGAGCGAACTACTTCAGGGCTGGCGAAGGAGATTAATATAAAATGAATTTTATTTATCAAGGCATCTGGAAAACCAATACAATTTCTGCTTTTTAAAACTACAAAAAAAAAATTAAAAAGCCAAATATAATTATATATTTAGTGTTTAAAAATTGCTGCTTAGTCGGACTTTAGACAACTTCTACTCGATTTCACGGAGCATCTCCAGTATTTCTTTACAAATAATATCCGCATTCGATTTGATGGTAAAAGAAGTGATATGCCCTCCGTCCATTAAAAACAATTCGCCGTTTGAGGAAAGATTAGCTAATTCCTGATGCATCTTTTTGCGCTCCGTTTGAAAATTTTCGGGGTCGATTCCTCTTCGAAGTAGTGCTTTTTCATTGATGTGGGTGCCTGAAAAAGTTTTGATGGGAAGTGTTTCAAAATCTTTTGTTTCGGCTGCCATTTCTTTTAATGTTTGTCTCCATTTATTATCGCCTCTAAGATAAGCTTTAAGGAATTTGCCATCGTAGGTGTAATCCGTCATCTGATCAATTACTTCCTGGGGAAGACCGGGTGCCCAGAGGATAGGCCCTAAAGTTTTATCGTACAAATATAAAACCCCTAAATCACCTAATATCGCACCTATCTGGTACATAGGCTCTAAAAACCATGGGTCCTTGGGCAATTTAAGTCGTTCGCTTGTCTCAGGGTGACTAGGGTCCAGAAAAACCAAAGCGGCAACTTCGTCGGGATAAAGCTGAGTGAAAATACGAATGTAGTGGGCCCCATAAGAATGCCCGGCCATAATGTAGGGGGGTAATTCCCCGGCCAAGGCCAACAGTTTATGTAATTCCCGGGCAACTACCTCAGGCTCGCGGGGAGAATTGGCAAGCTCACTGTATCCGATGCCTGCTCGATCGTATCGGACCACCTGCATACTATCTTTTAGTCCTTCACTGAGCCAATGGTAATATTCTCCGGGTGCTCCGGCTCCCGATTCAATGACCAAGGTAGGCCGATGGTTTTTTACCCCCGCCGTATTAATGTGTAATTTAAGACCTCCAATGTCCACCATTTCGCCCGGCGGCTGCGGCTTAGCCGCAAAAAAACGAAAAACCAGTCCCATCAGGATAATGAGCCCTAACAAGCCCCCAGCTGTTAAGCTCATCCATTTTAAGCAATTCTTTAGCATTCTCATATCTATCCATTTTGATTTGAATAAGTCAAATCAAACATAGCCTATAGTCATCCCCATTCATAGTTTAATTGATGAACGAGTGGGAATGGCCGTTACTCTATAGCGAATGAATCATCAATACGATTTAAGCCAAAAACAGCAGGATTGAACGCAAAAATGATCGGGTTTATCAAAAAAACACTCCTTTAAGCCCCCAGGTCCCTTATCTTTAGGATATGAGTCGAATGCATTTAAGTTACAAAGCCTTAGCCTGGGGGGTCTTGATCACTGCCTTCGTGGTGATCATTATGACGAGCATTAATTTTATTATTATTGCACCTGATGCGCTGTTGATTAACATCCTGGGATGGACGACACTTTGGTTCGTTATTTCCTTTTTTTTAGCCAAATTCCCGGCGTATAAAGTCAAAGGCTGTCACTAAAGCAAGTACCTGTGAAAATCCAGAACAATCAGCATCTTCGCATAGGAAGGAAGGGGAAGGCCATTTTTTCTTAAAAGGCGATAAAAAATATCATCAAATCCATACCGATGACATTCGCTACGTAGAAGCCTATGGGAATTACACCAAAGTATTCCTCGCAGAAAGCATGATCATTAGTCACGAAAAAATTTCAACTCTAGAAAAAATGCTGCCTCGGCATAATTTCCTCCGCGTACATAAATCTTTCCTGATCGCTATTGATAAAATTAACTATATACAAGGAAACCAGATCTATCTGGAAGGTTTTAAGGTTCCCATTGGTCAGACTTATCGGAGTAGTATAAATCAATTACTCAATGGCAGATAATTGAATCATTTCCCTTAGCGAACCTCCTCCTTCCCATCCGGGAATAAAGCAAAACGTCCTTTTTCTTTATCGTGTACCTGCTCTTGCCTGGACCAGGGCCAGCCGCCAAACTGGGTCGAACGGTATTCCTGCATAATCTGCATAATGCCCTGCTGAGAATTCGCTACGAATGGTCCGTGTTGTACCGTTGGTTCATTGATGGGTTTGCCCTGCAGAAAAAGTAGATAAGCCTCCTCATTGGCTTCGAGAGTAGCTACTTCTCCGGGCTGTAAATCAATAATCCGGTTGACGGAAATTTGCTCTCCATCGACAGAAATATTTTGGCCTCGATAAAAATACAGCGAGCGATTCACATCACCCCTGGCAGCAGGGATGGTCAGTTTTGTACCTGCCTCTAGCTTCATCGTCCAGATCGCCACTTCATTTTCCGGATCAGCCGCCCAGGAATCGGGAGCAGGATCCAGCGCCTTTACGCCATGGAGTTCGCCAGCAACGACTTCTACCTTTGCGGTATTAGCGTCTTCATTTTTTTCGGTGAAAACCGGTACTTCTTCCGCCCACAGCATAGCAAAATGCGGTTCTACCCGTTTGCTTTTAGCGGGCAGGTTCAGCCAGATTTGGAATAGCTCCAGCGGATTTTCCTGATCATCATTTAGTAGTGGAAACATCTCGGAATGCTGCACCCCCTTACCGGCGGTCATCCATTGCACGTCCCCATTTCCGAAGCGGCCAGCCGCTCCCAGAGAATCGGAGTGATCGATGAAGCCTTCCTTTGCAATAGTTACCGTTTCGAATCCGGCATGTGGATGGTGCGGAAAGCCAGGTATTTCCTGCCCATGGTACATCCGCCAGTCCTGATTGGGATCGAAGTCTTGCCCGATTCGCCTTCCGGCTAAAACGCTGCGGTCAGGGCCCATCTTGCCATTTCCCTTCGGATAATGATCTTTGTGGTAGGCACAAAATATAAAAGGATCCTGGGTAGCCCAGGGAAAGTTTAGTGGACGGATACTTTTTATTGACTTAGCCATAATCTATTTTTTGCTTTCCTAACAAATAAAACATAAAAAGAGTTAAAGACAGTCCTCTCGTATTGTACAATGTCTTTCCATTTTCTTCACAGAAATGTCAAAGACGGACATTTGTCGGTTAGACGGACAAGATTAAATTATCTGTCGCCTTTTCACTTAACAATTAGTCCCCTGGGCCGTTAAATAACTGAAGCGGTTTAAACTTTTTGGTTCAAACGGTCTTAAAAGCTTGTAGGTTCTGGCAAAGCTCAATTTGAGATGCGTAGCCAAAGTTACGGATCGAAAATTAGCTGCCGTCCAGGTTCTATAAGACTTCAAGACTCAGCGAACTGAAAAAGTTTAAATCGCTTCACTGTAAATAAGTAGTTCACAATATTGAAGTTTAGATTTTGACCGAGCAGATTTTTTGCCTAATCAAGGCAAAAACTGCGTGTGGTTAACACCAGTAGCAGTTTTTAACGCAGAGTAGGTGAAAAAGATGCCGTCATAAATCAT
>DATFKA010000133.1:0-40963 GCA_035268885.1 Saprospiraceae bacterium | reverse complement strand
TTGCGTTGCGTACTCACCTTTGTAGCTAGACGAAGAAAGGGAATTCAAGGGGCCCTTTCTGAAGTAACAAGGCTCCGCCGCGCCTTATCTTGAACAAAAATCTGAGGTTTCAAAATACACATTAACTTAAATTACAGAGTATTTAAGTAGTCGTAGCTGCACTTTTTATAGAAGGCTTCATTCTTTAGCAGAAGAACTACTAATACGCTGCCACCTTAATTTATTTTCCTCCCAGATCGCGTACAAGATGGGTACCGTAAACATGGTGATCACCTGCAAGCTCATCCCGCCAAAGGAAGGAATTGCCATCGGCACCATAATATCCGAACCACGTCCCGTAGAGGACAATATGGGTAGCAAAGCCAATAAAGTGGTGGCCGTGGTCATCATCGCGGGACGAACCCGACGTAAGCCCCCCTCCACTACGGCATCCCTGATCTCCGGAATGGAATTCGGTTTATTTTTGCGGAAGCTATCCTGTAAAAAAGTAGCCACCAGCACCCCATCGTCGGTCGCAATGCCAAACAGGGCCAGGAAACCTACCCAGACGGCCACACTCAGGTTGATGGTCTGGATTTGAAAGAGGTCCCGCATATTCCGACCAAAGACCTCAAAATCGAGAAACCAGGACGTATCGTACCAGCCGATCATCAGGAAGCCACCGGCAAAGGCAATCACCACTCCAGAGAAGACCATTAGCGATACGGCGACCGAACTAAACTGAAAATACAGGATCAGGAAGATGAGGAGCAGCGCAATCGGCATAACGATCATCAGTCGCTGATTGGCCCGGACCTGCTGCTCATAATTACCGGCAAACTGATAACTCAGTCCGGCCGGCACCTCCAATGATCCCTGCCCGATTTGTCCCCCCAAATAGGTCTGTACCGCCTCTACGACTTCTACCTCCGAATAACCGTCTACCCGATCAAATAGGACATAGCCAATCAAAAAGCCATCTTCACTTTTAATGCCCTGCGGCCCCTGCTCGTATTCTATTTCTACCAAATCGCCCAGTGGAATCTGCTGGCCCGTCGCCGTGGGAATATAGATGCGCTTTAGGGCTTCGGGATCATCCCTGAGCTCCCGTGGGTAGCGCACCCGAATGGCATAGCGCTCACGCCCCTCCACGGTACTGGTCATAGGCATCCCGCCGATGGCCGCCTGTATGTATTGCTGCACCGTAGCTACCTGCAAGCCATAGCGGGCGATTTTCTCCCGGTTGATATCCAGCAGCAGGTAGGGCTTGCCAACGATGCGATCCGCAAATACGGCAGATTCTTTCACCCCCTCGACTTCTTTGAGGGCACGTTCTAATTTCAGCCCAAAGGCTTCGATGGTCTCCAGATCGGGCCCGCGGACTTTGATACCCATCGGTGCGCGCATACCCGTCTGCAGCATAACGAGCCGCGTCTCAATGGGTTGTAATTTGGGCGCGGAAGTCACCCCCGGAATACGGGTAACCCGCACGATTTCGTCCCAAATATCATCCGGCCGCTGGATCTCATCTCGCCACTGTCGGAAATAGCGTCCCCTTGCATCCGGTATCAACTCACCACTAGCATTTCGGACGTATGCGCCGTCCTCATAGCGGTAGCGAATACGGTGCCCCTGTGCATCGGTTTTGTATTCAGATTTGTACTGAATGACATTCTCGTACATCGACATGGGGGCCGGATCCAGTGGACTATTCACCCGACCGGCTTTGCCCACCACCATTTCTACCTCGGGGATCGCCGTCACCGCCATATCTAGTAACCTCAGGTTTTTAATATTCTCTTGCATACCGGCATGAGGCATGGTAGTGGGCATGAGTAAGAAAGCGCCTTCATCAAGGGCCGGCATAAACTCCTCTCCGGTGCGCTGCAAAACCTGAAAGCCCTGGTAAACGATCAATCCAATCAGGAGCAGAAACAGGTATTTGAAGCGCAGTAAAAAGCGTAGGATGTTTTCGTAAAAATGAATGATCAAATAAAAGAAGCCAATCAGGATACCCGCCGTCAAACTGACAAAAATAAAGTTGGTCAGCGTACTTTGATTAACCCCCAGCGGCATCCAGACCGAAGACAGTAACCAGCTAATCACCAAAGCATAAACCAGATTAGTAGCAATGGTAAATAGCTTGGCAGTAGAGACCGTCCAGCGACTTTTTAGCGCAAGCTGTACCATTCCGAAAAATCCGACCAGGGCTAATAAGCCCCCCAGGTATTGATCTACCCAGATCGCCAGGGCAAACCCCGACAGAATGGCCACTCCATTCCAGATATACACCCAAAATTGTCGCTGCCGACGCATGGCAAACAAGCGATGGGCCAGCGCCGGAACAATGGTAATGGCGATAATAATCGCGGCCAATAAGGCAAAGGTCTTGGTGTAGGCCAGCGGTCGAAACAACTTCCCCTCGGCTGCCTCCATCGCAAAGACGGGCAGGAAACTGATGATGGTCGTCGCCACCGCCGTAATTACGGCCGAAGCCACCTCTACCGTCGCCTCGTAAATAGTAGTAAAAAGAGACTCGCCCTCGGGAGCCTCCTCCAGCCGATTGACCATACTCTCCGTCAGGACAATGCCCATATCAACCATGGTCCCAATCGCAATGGCAATCCCCGACAGGGCCACAATATTCGCGTCTACCCCAAAGTAGCGCATCGCGATAAAGCACATCAGCACCGCCACCGGCAGAGAACCCGCTACCAGCACGGAGGATTGAATATTCAGCAGCATCAGGATAACCACCAGGATGGTGATCAGTATTTCCAGACTCAGGGCTTCCTCGAGCGTACCCAGCGTCTCGTTAATCAGGCCACTACGGTCGTAAAAAGGAACAATGGTTACCTGGGATTTTCGGCCATCTTCCAGGGTCTTGCTCGGTAGCCCCGGGGCAATCTCGTCGATCTTTAGTTTTACATTTTCAATTACCTCCATGGGATTGGCACCGTAACGAGCCACTACTACCCCACCGACGGCTTCGGCTCCCGATTTATCCAGTACGCCCCGCCGGCTGGCCGGTCCCAGAGAGACCCGGGCCACGTCACCAATACGCAGCGGCACATTATTATCAACCTTGATCACGCTCTGCTCGATATCCTCGATTTGCTCGACGTAGCCCAAACCACGCACAAAGTATTCGGCCAGATTAATCTCCAGGGTCTGGGCCCCTACGTCCAAGTTGCTGTTTTTCAGGGCCTGCATCACCTGTTGTAAGGAGATGTTGTTGATCTTCATGGCTTCCGGATCAACGTCGACCTGGTATTCCTTGACGTAACCACCAATACTGGCGACTTCGGCTACCCCCTGGGCAGAGGACAGACCAAAACGCACGTAGAAATCCTGGATACTACGCAGTTCTTGTGGATCCCAACCACCGGTAGGTTTGCCCTGCGGATCGCGGCCTTCCAGCGTGTACCAGTAGATCTGCCCCAGCGCCGTAGCGTCGGGACCCAGGGCGGGCTGTACCCCCTCCGGCAGGGTATTTGTCGGCAACGAATTGAGTTTTTCCAGAATACGGCTGCGGCTCCAGTAGAAATCAATCCCCTCTTCGAAGATGACGTATATACTGGAGAAGCCAAACATAGAGTTACTGCGGATATTCTTCACACCCGGTACCCCAAGCAGGGCCGAAGTGAGTGGATAGGTAATCTGATCTTCCACGTCCTGAGGGGACCGACCGGTCCACTTGGTAAAAACAATCTGTTGATTCTCCCCAATATCCGGAATGGCATCGACCGCTACCGGATCGCGGGGCAAATCCTCCCAACCAAAATCGAAGGGAGCAGTGACTAGGCCCCACCCGATAAATACGAGGAGTAAGATCCAGGCCACCAGGGGTTGCTTCAGAAAAAAACGGATGTATGATTTAAGCATAAGGCATCTACTGTGTAATACGATGGAGATTAAAACCTTAAAGGCTGAATAAGCCTACGAGGTTTAGGTTTGAACACATAAATCAAACCTGCAAAGTCTGGAAGACTTGCGAGGTTTTCGTATACCGTAAATGCTAACAGAGATAAGATTGTAAACGAGCGAGGCGTTCTCGCAGCGGAGGGGGTCTATAAGGTAAATCGCTGTCCGGAATTGGGGCGACGAAAGTTTCCAAGCTAATGGGTACGAGTGTAGCGGCAAAGCTTAGGGGCGCGGCGATATCCAAATCGGCCAATACGGAAGCCACCCAGTCGGTATCGGCTTTCAGGTATTCGCTTTCGTTATCGCAACAGCCTTTAGCTTCGTTATCGGGTACCGTCATCGTGCCGTGCACGGCACAGGGCACGGTCTTGGTATGTTGGCAGGTTTTCGCTTGCGCAAAAAGGGCGACAGACTTCAGTTTATCCTGGCAATAGTGTTTATTCATCAACAGTCCGGTCGAACTGAAGAAGAGCAGGAAAGCCAAAGTGATATGTGCAAGCCTTGCGATCAAGTAAAAATTTTGTCTAAAAGTACAGGATTATAAACGATATTGTCAAGTCTAAGGTTGTATTGAAGTGAATTTAGGCCTTTTAGCCCTCCTCTTTGGTGGCAAAAAAGAAAACAAATATTTTCTATGAAACCCGCTAATCTATTCGGATTTTTACTCAAGGCCCTGGCACTGATTGCCACCCTGGGCATCCTGGTGCTATCCATCGGTGTATTCGGTTATTCGGTATTCGAGGTCGTAAAGGTATTGAAAGTCATCATCACCCAATCGGCCAGTGAGGAAGAAATCATCCTCAAGGCCCTGAAGTCCGTAGACTTAGTGCTACTAGGTGTCGTCTTTTTCATTATGGGTATCGGCCTGTTTGAACTCTTCGTCGGGGCCATCGACAATCTACCGCCCTGGCTGGTCATTAAAGACATCGATGAGCTGAAGAGTATGCTAATCAAAGTCGTGATCGTAGTGATGGGCGTCTCCTTCACTGGAAAAATCGTTACCTGGGATGGCGAGTCAGATCTGCTGGGCTATGGCCTGGGCCTGGGGGCCGTGATCTTTGCGCTGAGTTTCTTCTTAAGAGTGAAAGGAGAAAAAACCTGATCCATAGCTAAGCGTAGGATTTCCTACGCTTACTATTTGACAGTCTTAACCTTCCAATTCCTGTAAAATTCACTTTTCGAAATCTCGGAGGCTAATAGATCCTCTTCCCATAAATCATCGATTTCGGCATTCCGCGCATTATACTCTTCCAGGTCTAGAAAAGGATAGTCTCCTAATATCGCTTCACCCTGATTTAAGGTTTTACTTGCAAAGTCCGATTTCCCATTTTTGTATTGCTCTATCCTTTTGACTTCCATCCGATCATCGTCTATTTCGATGAGGATGGTATGTGGCTCATTTAGATGGGCGCGTTTCCATTCGATTTTGATATATTTCATAACGGACTAATCTATCCATCGCAAAACAGAATTATATTGACACGGCATCGTAGGCGCAGCCTAAGATGAACTAAGGAAAACAAGTTCTTGCAAGATATTTTAGTTTCCCTACTCCGGTACGATCCGATACACCACACCCGGATCTTCGGTAGCGAAGTACAGGTAGCCATCCGGACCTTGCTTAATATCGCGCATCCGGCCGATGTTCTTCAGCAAGCGCTCCTGGTGGACGACCTCGCCATCTTCGATCACCACTCGGTCGATGTAGTCGAATCGCAGGGAGCCGACCAAGAAATTGTTCTCCCAGGCCACATAGCGATCACTGCTGACGAATTCGGCCCCACAGGGTGCGATGGAAGGCACGTAATAAGTCTCTGGCTGTACCATTCCGGCGCGCTCCGTTTCGTCGGTAAACTGAGTCCCGTTGTAATTAATCCCGTAAGAAATCACCGGCCAACCGTAGTTGTTGCCGGCTTGCAAACGATTCACTTCGTCACCACCGCGGGGACCGTGCTCATGCTCCCAGACTTCGCCCGTTACGGGATGAACCGCCAGGCCCTGTGGGTTCCGGTGGCCGTAGGTATAGATGCTGGCCACGGCACCGTTCTCGTCGACGAAGGGATTGTCTTCCGGAATACGACCGTCGTCGTGCAGACGATGGATCTTACCGCAGTGGTTAGAAAGACTTTGTGGGTTCTGATCACGGCGACCCCGGTCCCCTACCGAGATATAAATAAAGCCTTCCTGGTCAAATACCAGGCGAGAGCCGTAATGGTGATTCGTGGGTAGATAAGGTTGGGCTTCAAAAATTTCTTCCACGTTGGTCAGGCGAGTACCCCGCAGCTGACCACGTACCACGGCCGTGGTACCGGTATTACCCCCGTCGGGATTGGGCTTGGAAAAGGTGAGGTAGACCCAGCGGTTTTCCGCGAAAGCGGGATGCACCGTCACGTCCAGCAGGCCACCCTGTCCACGCGACTTTACCACCGGCACCCCACTGATCTCTTCTAGGCTACCGTTCTTTTTCCGAACGAAAAAAGCACCTCCACGCTCTGTAATCAGCATTTCGCCGGAAGGCAGGAAATCAATCCCCCAGGGCACACTCAACCCCTCCTGTACCTTCTCCACTCTGAAATTCAGGGCTTCGGAGCTAATCACCCCGGAGAAATCTTCCTTTTCATCCAGCTTGTCGGATACCGTACGCTCCAGCGCAATCATAATATAGTCGGTCAGGGCCGATAGCTCTTTTTCCGTGAAGGTCGTATCGTAAGCGGACATACCATCGTCGGGATACCCCTTCTCGATGGCCCGGTAGACTTCGTTCCAGGAATTCCCATAGACCCAGTCGCGATCGACGAAGGACTCCAGTTTTTCGCCGTGACAACCGGCACAGTATTGCTTGTAATTGGCTGCGGCATCGGCTACCACCAGTGGATTATTGACGTCGATGTAGGCGCAGGAAAGGGTAGCGATAATAATGGTAGAGAATAAGAGATACGGGAAGAGATTTCGCTTGAGCATAAACGGTTATTTTTTACGAATATAAGGATTTGCCCGCTATTGTATCGCTTCTATTCTATCAACGGGGATAAAATATATAGCATTATAGACCAATTCCCCCTCTCCCGGGTCGAGTGGTGCCACATCCTTGATCTTACGGCTGCTGGTAAAATACAAGGTCTTTCCGTCCGGACTGATCTGCGGACAATAATCGTGCTCGTTAGAGTTTACTTGTGGCCCGAGATTAATGGGAGTTGTCCAATTTTGGCCCTCCTTTCGGGAAAAATAAAGATCTTCCTTTCCCTGTCCACCCGTGCGACGCGAGGAGAAGATCATCCACTGACCATCGGGTGCAATAGCCACACCGCTTTCGCGAAAAGTGGAATTGATGGGCCTGGGTAACAGCTGGGTGGCTTGCCAGTCCTCTACTCCCGATCCAGAAGCCGGTGCGACATAAATATCTCTTCGGCCAATACCCTGATCCGGCCGTTCTGACCAGAAGTACAAGTTACCCTCGAGATCCATTCGCGGAGAAGTCTCGTTATAAACGTAACGGATGCGCGCATTGGCAGGGGTCTTTTCTCGGTTAATATCGGCCTCCCTGATGGGTTCAAAACTGGACCAATCAATATTTCCGGCCGTGTCACAGTCGGCCCTCCAGATATCAAAATCCGACCATTTTTGCTCATTCGGATAATTGTATTGCCCGGCGTGATACTTATTGTAGGATAATAAAAAGTGTTTCCCGTCGGGCGAAAAGTGGGGCCAATCCACGCGATGGCCGGCCGTCTCGGCAATGGCCACCGGTTCGGTCCATTGGCCATTCGCTTTAGTACTGGTGTACAACCTTTGGATCGATCGATCCCCCAGATTATAGTTGGGATTATCCCAACGGACGTACAGCAGGCGATTGCCGTCTTTGGAGAAAGCTGGTGTAAAGGACCAGGCGTCTAGTTCGGAAATCAGGTTAGGTTCGAAGAGTTGGGGGTTGGTTTTTTGGGGTAGTTTGGGATTCCAAAGCAGGATCGAAAGCAGGAGATGAATGAGCATGGTTTTTAATTATTTACGAGTAAAACCTGGCTTTAGATCATATTGCAGGAAGTATTACCTATCCAGCCAGGCAACTACTCAAGTAAATCCTGAATAACAAATACAGTCTTAAAACAATCAAAATCAGCAATTTATAAATATTCACTTGCGAAAAACACAGGTGAAAAATGGATAAACTGTCAGGGTTTTTTATTAAAAACCTGATGTATCATTAATAAAAGCTAACCACATCCCATCCGATGAAAGGGCTTATAGCCTGGGTATTGAAAAGCACAACAAATATTTTTTCACTAAAGCAAACGCTATAAAAACAAAAAAAAATTGAAGCCAAAGCCCTCACGCTAGATGAAATACGTCGAAGCGGTTTAAACTTTTTGGTTTAAGCGGTCTTAAAAAGCTTGTAGGTTCTGGCAAAGCTCAATTTGAGATGCGTAGCCATCCGCCTCAGGCGGACGAAGAGAAGAAAGAGCTGCCGTATTGGCTTTCAATGTGTTGCCAGGGGCTCAGTGAGGAGTTTTTAAACAACTTCCATCATTCAATGAAAAACAACAAGTATTTTAAATGCTTTTTATGAAAACTATAAAAAGCAGATGGTCTGGTGTTCTATCTTATTTTTTGGCTTACTCCACGCGAATAACTTTTTCTCAAAGGAAATAATACCCATTTTGCCTTTACTAGTTCTACCTCAACTCTTTACAGGATTAATCTGCTCCTATACGAGACTTAATATTGGCTTCCGTTATTCAATTAATCCACGCCATTCATTCCCGCCAACCAATCAAAATATAAACGCCATCCCGGGCTGGTCTTACCATAGTTTTTGCCTAAGCGAACGATCACTACTCGCTCTTTAGGATTCACGTAGATGTACTGCCCCAAGTGTCCCTCCGCCGAGTAGGTACCATTGGGCCAGCGTACCGCTTGTTTTGTTTCGCCTTCGCGCGTATATTCGTAGAATTCGTGCATAGCTGGAATCTCCAGACTATCAGTATAAGTCCGGGCGGTAGCGTGATGCCACCACTGGTATTTATAGTCGAATCGATTCATCGGTTCTTCAAAAGTGGTTACCTCTTTTACCCAATCTTTGCTGATCAGCTGCTCGCCGTACCAGTTACCGTCGTTCATGAACAGTAAGCCCAGGCGGGCAAAGTCACGTGCCACGGCATTCAGACAGCAGAAAGCCTTGAAGGTGCCGCCGTTTTTCTTATCCACCGACCAGGAGGCAGGTTGCTCGGCTCCCAGTGGCTGCCAAAGCTTTTCTATCATTAATTCATCTAGCGGACGACCATAAACCGCCTCGACGACCTCCGCCAGCAATTGCGTATTGACACTGCGGTAGGCAAAACGCGTATCGGGTTCGTAAGCCAATTCGAGTTTACCAAACTGCTTTTCAATATTTCGACCGTAATAATAAACGGCCGCATCACTGAAAGGGGAAACGTAACTTTCGTTAAAATCAATACCGGAGCGCATGTTCAGTAAATGCCGAAGGGTAACTTCCTTTAGAGCATCCGGCAAGTCCGGCAAATAGCTAGTCACCGGTTCATCCAGACTTTTGATTAAACCCTCATCCCGGGCTATTCCCAATAAGGTAGAGACGTAAGATTTCGCCATAGAAAAGGAATTTACCGGAGTATATTGCTCATAGCCATTGTCGTAATGCTCGTAAATAATCGTATCATTACGCATCATCAGAAAGGCTACCGTTTTGGTTTTCTTTAGCCCTTCTTCCCATTTGTATTTTTTCCCTTTCCGCTGGATGGAAGGTAAGGTTACCGAATCTTCTTTAGCTTCCGCAAAATAATGGATCACTTGCGGATCGTGATCGATAGGTTTATTCTGAAATTTCTTGTAGTCATCGATATTGGCAAAGTTGTAAAACACATAGCGACCAACTGTACAACTACTCAAACTCAAACATAATAAAAGGCTTAGCAAAACGGGTGTTCTGATCATAATGGCACTTTTACCTCCAGCGCTTCGGATAGCGTATAGACGGGTATTTTGGGGCTAATCAGCAGCAGGCAACAGATAAGACTTAGCATAGATAGAGATTTTGGTTATTTTCCTATAACGTTTTGTCGCCCGATATTCGTATGAGGAAGGAATTTAAGCCAGAAAAGTTATTCCAGGGCTTTAAAGTCATAACTCAACTGTACGAAACCATTCGAATAGGCCTTCGAATCCTTAAGAACCCATTTGCTCTGAGTATCTTTACCGGAAAATAAGGGAATTCCTTCCCCAATAATAATTGGAATGTAGGTCAGGATGAGCTCATCAATGAGTCCCGCCTTGAGTAGCAAACCATTAATTTGTCCCCCGCCAATCAACCAGATATCTTTTTCAGCTCTTTCTTTTAGGCGAGGCACAAAGTCCAATATTTTACCCTTCGCGAATTTAACGTACTCGGTATCATGGGTATCTTTAAAGCGGGAAAAGACATAATTCTCCGTATCCGGGTAAGGAAAAGGAATATTCATTTCAAGAATTTGGCGGTAGGTATTATTCCCCATCAGTGTATAGCCAATGGATTGGTAGAAGTCCTGATAACCAAAGTCTTCACCTTTTATTTCGAAGACGGAATCGTGTAACCAGTCAATAGAGCCATCGGCACGAGCAATATTGTAATCCAGACTGATCGCGGAATAGAGAATGATTTTCGCCATGTTTTTTCACTTTGCTTTGCGCAAAATAAACAAAAAAGTCACCCCTACTAAAGGAATGACTTTTTTACTTCGCAATGAATATTTATATCCTTGACTTTTTACTGTACTCTCAAGATCTTATCATCGTATTTTCCCATTCCCAATTGGTACAACAGGCGGAAGTGACTCTTCACCGCGTGGTAGAAAGTCTTATGCTGATGGTAAGGCAGATCAAATTCCTGAGCGGTCTGCTTAACGATCTTTGAAATTTTCCGGTAGTGTATGTGACAAATATTTGGGAAGAGATGATGCTCAATTTGGTAGTTCAGGCCGCCCACGAACCAGGAGAATGCCCGGCTATTATTTGCAAAATTAGCCGTCGTTCGCAGTTGGTGAATAGCCCAGCTATTTTCCATACTCCCCTTTTCATCCGAATCCAAAAATTCCGTCTCTTCAATGACGTGTGCGGGTTGGAAAATCAAAGCCAAAAATAGACCACAAATGAAGTGCATGAGCAGAAAACCGAGCAGCGTTTGCCACCAGGCAATCGGCAATACAATCATTGGCACTACCAGAGTTAATATAAGATACCAGGTCTTATGAAGGATTACCTCCGTCATAGCACCTTTGAAGGTCCGCCCTTCTCCTTTGAGCAGATCCTTTTTCTTGTAGCGGAATAGGGCGTCAAAATCCTTACCGAGGACCCAATAGATCGTCATGAGACCATAAAAGAAGGGGGCATAAATGATCTGTAATTTGTGGATAGGCTTGTGCTCTTGATGTGGCGACAGGCGCATAACGGCATTGTCAATGTCTTCATCATGCCCATGGACATTCGTGAAGGAATGGTGCAATACATTGTGCTGGATTCGCCAGTTCACGTGGTAGGCCCCCAAAAAGTTCACCAAGAAACCGAGCGCATTATTGACGTGTTTGTTACGAGAATAAGCGCCGTGGTTGGCATCGTGCATGACGGATAAACCAATCCCTGACATACCAAGCCCCATCAGCACCCACATCAGCATAATCATCCAAAGATTAGTTACTACTCCTGCTAGCAACAAAACAAGTGGCGTAAAATACAGCAGTATCATGAATACCGTTTTTACACGCATACGCCAGTTGCCGTATTTGGATAGATTATTTTCGTTAAAATACTGATTTACTCTTTTTCGTAATTCGCGGACAAATTCCGGACGATCCTTACGATTAAATTTGATAGATTGCATACTCATAAAAAGACGTTAAAATAAAGTAGTTTATACAATTTTACTAGGCACTTTAGCCTACAGGGCAGTGCAGTAACTAGTTGATGATTTGTGGGGATTAAGACCATCAGGCAAGGCAAAAAAAAGACTCCTAATACATCTTAAGGCTTGCAAAATACAAAGGAATCATCAAAATCAAGGCCCTCTCTTTCCAATTTTTTTGTCATAAAATGATTTTATTACAAAATCCATTTTTTATTTCCTTGATTTTCACCCCATTCTACCCTTTGTAAATCTCTTGTTAGCCAAGATGATAACAGGTGTCATCCATTAAAGTTGTCTTGCAAGTAATTACCCTTTACCCCTCCGGTATCAAATTTCCTACACAGTTGTAAAGGTTGAAGAAGCCGATTTATGCTGGCAATATAACTCCGCCAGCAATTCGATAGCGATCTGGGCCATACCATCACCGAAGCCATCAACTGGCAAATGCCCCACTAGGTCTACCGCCGATATATAGGGCGGCCCGCTAAAACATGCTGAAATTGGCCCTCTTTAATAACGATTTCCCCGTTGACCAGTACATAGCTCATGCCGGTTGACAGCTGCGCCGGATCTCTGAAGGTGGCATAATCCTGCACCTCCGCCGGATCAAAAACAATCAGGTCGGCGTAGTAGCCCGGCTTCAAAAACCCTCTTTTAGGTATTCCCAGAACTTCGGCCGTCATCCCGCTGGATTGATGGATCATTCTGGGCAGCGAGAGTACCTGATCCTCCAGTACGTACTTTCGGATTTTTTTTGCAAAGGAGGCATACTTTCGCGGGTGTGGACTCCCTCCATCTGAGCTGGTCATCACCCAGTCTTTTTCCATAAAATTTTTGATATCCGATTCCTGCATATTAAAGGAAGCGATGGAGCTCCCCCCCGAACGCAACACCTCGATGGCCGCATCAATGGGGTGGAGCTGACGAATATCCGCCATTGCCTGCAGGGTGCTTCCATTCAGGGTACTGTCCTGGGCATCGGTCAATAAAACAGCTTCCGCTCCTCCCCTTCTGCGCAGATTTTCCCGCATTTCTGCTTTTATCCTGGGCAACAAATCCGGATCTTCAAATCGCTCCAGATAATTCTCGGTATTGCCCAGTACCCACTTGGGTACCAGGGCCGCCTTGATACTGGTACTGGAAGCTTCAAAGGGATACTGGTCTGCGGTAATCAACAGTCCCTCTGCCTGGGCCTCTTCGACTTTGGCAATGACGGCCTGACTCTCTCCCCAAACGTCAAGGCCCAGGGCTTTGATATGGGCTATATTTGCCCGGATATTCGCCCGGCGGGCAATCTCTATGGTTTCATCGACCGAAGCCAGCAATCCTATATTGTAAGAAGATTCGTCGCGCATGTGTACATCGTACAGCCCACCGTATTGGGCCGCTACTTCTGCCAGTGCCACCACTTCCCCGGTCGTGGAAAAACTAGCGGGTGCGTAGAATAAGCCAGAGGAAAAACCCAATGCCCCTTGTTCCATCCCCTTTTTCACCAGGGCTTTCATTTGGGTCAATTCTTCCGCGGTGGGAGCACGCCTATCCATGCCCATTACAGCCTGACGTACCGGGCGATGCCCTACGTAGAGGGCCGCATTGGTACCAATGCCCTCCGATTCCAAGTCCTGCAGGACCGAGCGTACCTCCACCTGGCCGTAACCATCATTACCATTCACTACGGTTGTCACACCCTGTACCAGATAATTCAGATTGGCCTTTCGTTCTGGATGCTGCAGATCACTTAGGGTGTGGGTATGCGGATCAATAAAGCCGGGACTCAGTATTTTCCCCTTCGCATCAATCGTTTGGGTGGCTTTGAAGCTGGCCGGATCGCTACCTATCCAGACGAGCGTATCGGCATTTATAGCCACCGCTCCCGGGTAGACAGGACTACCAGTCCCATCAATAATTTGGGCATTGATGATCAAAAGGTCAACGGATGTTTTGGTTTGACAGGCACTAAAAAGCAGTAAGAAGATCCCGGCGAAGAAGATTGGGCGCATGGTAGGTAAGATTATCAAATGGGTAATTTATTATTCGGTCTCTGTGGTCGCCCGGCGCAAATCAAATTTAAAATTATACCGGCGCAGGGTCGTCGTGAGGATCAAAGAAGTGTCCGTTATTTCCGCCACGTCATAGGCTATCTCCATACCGTTATCGCCCGAGGTTTGTACAATTTTTTCTCCTTCAAAGAGGTAATCTGCCTGGGTGGTCGAGCCCAAAATATTGGTTCTCATTTCTCCGACTTCGGTAAATTCAAAGAAAAGCTCATCCAGTGATTCTGCCACTTCCCCGTTGCGGTAGGCTTTTTGCAATTCCCACTTTCCAATGAGTTGATTCTGCGTCTCCTGATCAATAGACGTGTCCGGACCACAGGCGGTCAGGAAGGCCAGGGAAAGGCTCAGGGCTATAAAAAGTTGTTTTCGCATTGTTTTCATCCTGATTGTTACTAATTGTTGGTTTCCTATTAATTGAAATATCGAATTAATCCTCATCCCCATTTGGGGATGCCTCCTGTACGGCGGCCCTTCGCAAGCGATCATTGATAGCACGGCCCAGGTCTTGTTCGGGTAGCCATTCCGCAATGATCAGCTTGAGATTCAGTTGATCCAGTTGTCGCATCGCAGCGAATAGTCGGCGAGCCGCTTCTTTATAATCCCCGGAAGGCGAAAGTATGATTTGCTGCCCGTCGGGTATAAGCGGCGATTTTTGCCGAAAGGCCAATAAGCCCAGCTCCTTCGGATCGTAGTTTTTTAAGCCCCCTTCCAGTGATAAGTCCAGGCGAAACGGCGTACGAGGAGCGTAATGACTTTTCAACATCCCCGGAGCCTTTGGATTAGAAGAAGAGCTTGATTTTACCACTACTGGCCCAATTTCTCGCTCAATTTCCTCTACCGATAAACCTCCTTTGCGAAAAATGGTTACTTTTCCGCCCTCAATCCCCACTATAGTACTTTCCAGTCCTACCTCCGCCGGACCACCATCCAGAATATAAGGGATTTTAGCCCCTAATTGTTGTGCAACGTGCTGGGCCGTAGTCGGACTAATATAACCAAATGGATTGGCACTCGGTGCTGCCAGGGGAAAATCCAGGATCTTTAGCAAACTTTGGCTTAAGGGATGGACGGGCAGCCGGACGGCTACCAGCGCGGAGCCGGCGGTCACCAAATCGGGGATAATAGATTTCTTTTTCAGCAATAGAGTCAGTGGCCCCGGCATAAACTTCTGAGCAAGCGTTTGTAAAATATCCGGAATTTCGCTGACGTAACGAGGCATTTGTGCATAGTCGGCCAGGTGAATGATTAAAGGATCAAAACTTGGTCTTTGCTTGACGGCAAAGATCTCACTCACCGCGCCCAGATCCAGCGCATTGCCCGCCAGGCCATAAACCGTTTCGGTAGGTATGGCCACCACTTGTCCGGCACGCAGTAATTCGGCTGCCTTTTGCACATCTTTACCTATCATAGCTGCAAAAGTAGTTTATATTTGTAAAATGAAAGATACTAAATCTGGCTTTATGCCACGTCTGTCACCATTGGAAGCTTTCCTCATACAAGTAGTACTGTACATTCTACTGTGGCTCGGCGATGATTTTTACGCTACCCTGGGCAGCTTCGCTTTTGCCAGTTTATTCCTGAGCATCTGGCTCGTGTCCCGGATTGCCGAATGGATTGAACCCTCCAAAGTTCCGCGCTGGTACTTTAGCTACCTCCTGGGGGGAGCACTGGCCCCTATTTTGGTTACTATCATTTTTTACCTAATTAAGGGTGCCCCCTCTTGGGTATTGTAGCGATTAGAAGCGATAATTGATACCAAAGCGATAGTTGAGCGGGTTTCGGAAATCATCAATGGGCTGGTTGAGATAATAATTCAGTGACATTTCCAGTCCCAACTGCCGTCCTAAGGGTGCGGAATAGCCTCCCCCCACGTAAAAGGCGTTATTTACTTCCCGGTCGATCCGTAGACCGCTGGCATCGGTAAAAATAAAGGCCTCGTTCTGAAAGGCATACTCTACATGGGCGAAAAACTCCCGAGCAATACGATACCGCCCAAACAGGCCAACGCTCCAATCCATCGGCCGTACGCTTTCGGTTTGTCCCGAAAGTGAACTTTTATAAAAAGAGACCAGAGCAGATATCCGGGGTCCAAAACTAAGATTGTCGGTTACCTTGTAGCCCACCATGGGCGCTACACCCAGCACGACGGTGCTGGTAAAGGCGCTTCCGCGAAAATTACCGGTCACCCCCGCACCGTACCACAATCGATCTTCCAGGGGTAGGTCTCGACGCTCAGCTTGTGCCCTCAGAGAAATCTGACTTAAAATCACTAAAAGAAGGGACAGGAAAAGAATTTTTCTCATGTTATTAATTAATTTAGCTACCAAATATACGTTCTGCGCTTTTATGCGTTCAATATTAACTGTATTTTAAGAAAAAATTACAGATTCCTCTGCCCCACTCAATGCCCAACGTTTTATAATCCCAAAAGGAACATTTGTACATGAGTCGCATTTTACTGATCACTTGCTGTGTCTGCTTTTTTCATTGGGGCTTTAGCCAAAACTGTCCGCTGGATAGCGCGCTGCTTATCCCTTTTTCTGATACGGCTAAATACGATCTCGAAGTCTTTGACGTCGTTAATAATGACCTGGGTAATCCCGGTCAGGCCGTCTGTAGTATCGATATCGACTTTGATTGCAATGAAATTTCGGGGCTGGAGATGTGGCTGGTTTCCCCCGGTGGCGATACCGTACAGCTCGCTGGTCCCGTGGTAAATACGGGTATGTTTGGCAGTCTCGGCTCCAATTGGGATATTACTTTTCTGAACGACAGTATTACTGCCAGTGCCGAACCGGACTTCCCCTACGACGAAAGATTTGACCATCGGGTTAATCAGTTTCCGGGTGGTAATTATAACGGTTCCTACTTTCCATTTACGGGTAGCTTAAAAGATTTTAATTCGGGTCCCGTCAATGGTACTTGGCAACTCCTCTTACACCTCACGCCTAACTTTCTGTTGGTAGACGGCTCTCAGATCAACGACATCCACATCAACTTCTGCGATCGCCGCGGCTATTTTTGCTGTTTTGCGGAAGCCGGTAACCTAAATGAGGACAGTCCCCTCACAGCATGTCAGGGCGATAGTAGTCTGCAAACCCTGGACTTTAGCCTCAACTTCCCAAGTGGTCCGGCCGACAGCAGTATCTACGCCTATACTTACCTCCTCTCCCAGGCAGATACCATTCTGGCCTACGACTCCCTGCCCGATCCCAGTCAGTTTACTCCGGGCAGCTACCAGATCAGTGGCTTTTCTTACCAAAGGGATCAACGCGATAGTTTCCCGCCGACGGATGGCAGTTATACCCTTTCCCGGCTCAGAGATACCCTAAGAAGTGATCTGCCGCCATTTTGCGGAAGCATCACCAATAATAACCGAACGATTACGATTCTACCCAAACCCGATACCACTGAGCTCGGTACACAGACGATTTGCGAGGGAGAATCCCTGATCGTCGGAGACAGCGTACTGAACACTGCCGGTAATTATACGATCCGGGGCCTGGCAGCCAACGGCTGTGATAGCCTGATTCAGGTCACCTTAAATTTGCGCAGCCCCAGCCGCGATACCATTTTCGAGACGACTTGCGATTCCGGTCCCTTTCTTTCCAGCACTGGAAACACCCTGGACAGTACGGGATTTTACACCTTCACGTATAGCGGGCTCGGAAATTGCGATAGTGTAGTGGTGGTTGATTTTCGAAATTACAGCATATCGCCCCTCATTCGCGCCAGTGCCAATGCCTTTTCTTGTCAGGATTCCGTCATTACCTTAGACGGTACCGGCTCTAGCACGGGCTACGGCTCCTTCTCCTATCGCTGGGAAGCACCGCCCTTTGGACAGATCATCTCTACCGATTCGACCGTTCGTATTGATCAACCCGGACGGTACACCCTACAACTCCTCCACGACGAAGGCTGCGCACCGATACAAACCTCCATCACGATCGGCGAAGATTTTACCGCTCCGGAAGCCGGTATTAGCAATACCCCCACATTGAGCTGCACTGACCCTATTATCCAACTCAGTGGGCAGGCCATTTCGGGCAGTGGTGACTACCGCTACCAATGGGAAAGTAGTAATGGTCGGATTCTTAGCGATACGACGGGGCTGAACCCCAGTACTGATCGCCCCGGTGATTATCAATTCATTTTAACGGACACCCGCAATGGCTGCCGCGACACCGCAATGGTACAGGTGGGTATAGATACTATTAGCCCTACCTTTTCAATCCTGGGTAACGACACGCTTAATTGTATGCGGACAGAAATCAACCCCAGCATCCTTCCGGATAATCCGTCCGGCAACTATACTTACGAATGGCTGGATGCACAGGGGCAAGCAATTCCAGGAGGGAATACCCCTTCACTTACGATCCGCAGTGCCGACACCTTCCTGCTCCGGATCAATGACCTGGATAATGGTTGCTCCAGCCAACAGATAATGATTAGCCGTGTCGATACACTAACACCAATCGCTGGTATCAGCGATCCGGGCTTACTCGATTGTCAGGTTCGGGAATTGGATTTAATGGCCAGCTCTTCGCTGTCGCTAGATACGGTAGCTATTTCCTGGACTCCTACGAATGGCGGGAATATCATTGCCGGCGACAGCAGCCTAAGCCCCACCATCAATGCGGCGGGTGACTATATTCTGACCCTGACCAACACCTATAATAATTGTGTAGACCAGGTACAAGTCAGCGTAATGGATACTAGTACCAGCCTGACGGCCAATATCATTCAGGAAGAGGTCCTGACCTGCAATCAAACCAGTACGGTACTCAATAACGGAGGCTCCTCCACGGGAGCTAATATCCAGTATACCTGGACCGATCTCGACCATGGTACCTTTTCGGGTCAGCCGGGGGCTTCGGTCAACATTAGTCGCCCGGGTAGATACCAACTTCTGGTTGAGGACACCTTCACCCGCTGCCTGGAAGTAGCGACCCTGACTACGACAACCGACACCCTGGCACCGAGTGCACGGACGGGAGTTCCCGCTCAGCTGGATTGCAATACCCTTCAGGTGACGCTCGGTGATGCCGCTTCCGCGCAAAATGTCAACCTGCAATACAACTGGCAAGGCCCCTGCCTTAGCAGTCGAAGCGATAGTATACAAGTGGTCGTAGACTGTCCGGGTATTTATTCCCTTACCGTAGCGAACACCAGCAATGGTTGTCAGGAAACCCGGTCCGTAGAAGTGAGCAGAGACACCACCACTCCCACGGCCGTGGTCGTCGACTCGGCAGCTGTTGATTGTAGTACTGGTCTGGCCTTTCTGGATGCTTCGGCCTCCTTTGGTGGAGAACTGGAGTGGTTCTACGAGGGGACTTCCCTGAACACCAATGAAGATAGCTTACTGGTCACCAACCCCGGGCAATATACGCTGCGGGTAAATAATATGGCCCTACAGTGTACCGACGAAAGGACCATCCGTGTCACCATGGATTGCCAACCAGAGGCCCGGATTCTGGAGCCCGACTCCCTAAATTGCCAGAACACTTCCGTAATACTGGACGCCACTAACAGTACGGGAGTAGCACTGGATTATCGATGGACGGGCCCCGGGGGTAGCCGTTGTTTTGTCTCTTCCGACAGCAGTTCTACGCGAGTCCAGGTCAGCTGCCCTGGAACTTATCAGCTGATCGTTCGTAATCGGGTCGTAGACCAAAGCGATACGGTCCGTGTGGAGGTGATAGAAGACCTCAATCTGCCCATTGCTGATGCAGGGCCGGATATTGTGCTGACCTGCGTACAGGATACCCTTATTCGACAGGCTCTGACCACTGGCAATCCAGCGGGAGCCAACTACCGCTGGAATACTTCTTTTGGCATTACCTTAGGTAATCAAGCTGAATTTGCGTTCAGCGCTGGCGGCACCTACGTACTGGAAGTAGAAAACCCCATCAATAACTGTATAAGGAGAGACACCTTGCTGGTCAACGAACCTGAAGTACCCAGCCTGGAAATCCGCGTACCGGAAGTATTAAATTGCGCCGACTCTGCCGTCTTATTGGATCCGCTGGTCTTTTCAGACGAGGCCCTGCTGACTTATTCCTGGTCGGGGCAATCGGGACAGCCCCTAAGTGCACCTAACCAACGGACGATCGAAGTGAACGAGCCCGGCTTTTACCGCCTGACCGTAAGAGACACCACCAATCAGTGCAGTACCACGGATAGTATTGAAGTGCGATTAGACAGAACGATTCCACAGGTAGAGGCCGGGATGGATACGACTTTGAACTGCAACAGCCCCCAAATTATGCTGAGCGGAAGCGTGGATGCCCCCGGACGCTCCCTGGAATACCTCTGGATAACGGAACGCAGCAATGGTATCGCCGATGGTGAAGATCGCCTGAATCCCACCGTACAAGATACCGGGACTTATCAATTGGTTGTATTGGATCTCACGAACGGCTGTATTGGTACCGACAGCCTGCGCGTTTTACCCCCACGTCCCTTACCGGACTTGAGTAGTCTACAAGACACCTTACTCACCTGCACAAACACCGAAATAGAATTATCCGCTCCGGTTAACGATACGGTGATTTACAGTATCAGCTGGACTGGCCTCACGGATGCTGGACTGGGGATCGACACTAGCTTTGGCAGTAAACTTTTGGCAACAGCCACCGGTAGTTACACCCTGATGGTTCAGGATCGACAAACCAGCTGTGTGGCCAGGCAGACTATTCAGGTGGATATTGACACCCTTGCCCCCGCTTTTACCATCTCCAGTCCAGATACCCTGACCTGCCTGGAACCAGAAATATTCCTGACTACCCTTACCCCTGTGGACACTACGCGCTTTGCTTTTAGCTGGCGCAGTAATAATGACGTATCCCCTGCCCGGCAACTGCCCCTCGGCGTGCGTACTCCGGGGCAATACACCCTTCGGCTTAGTAACCTGGAAAACGGTTGCCAGAAGGAAGAATCGGTGAGCGTACTGGAAAACGTGAATCCACCTGCCCTTGATGTACCGGCTGAGGCGATTCTGGATTGTAGAAACGATACCATTAGGCTGGAAGCAATGGCCGACAGTAATATGGACGCCCAGTGGACCGGTCCCCAAAACGGTATTTTAAGCGCAGCCGATGAATTAAATGTACGGGTATATCTGCCGGGAACCTATGAAGTGGAAATAAGGGATCCCATAACGGGTTGTACCAATCAGTCCTCAGTCCTGGTGAGCGAAGATAAAATAGCACCCAGCCTGAGCATAGATTCCAGCAGAAATTTAACACTAGGCTGTGTACAAACCAGCGTAATACTGGATGCCAGTCAGGCGAACACTACTAGTGGAAGCCCCCCCGGCTACGAATGGAATAGTCTGGAAGGTGTCAGTACTGAAGCCAGCCTTAGGGTAGAAAGGCCACAAACTGTGCAGCTCCAAATTACCGATCCTCAAAATGGCTGTACGGCCAGCTACCAATTTACCGTGGAGCAAGACCAGGAGCAACCGCGGTTTACGCTGGAAACGGACGGCACACTAGGCTGTGGTAATAATGATGTACAGATCACCGCACAATTCATGAATAATCCCGAAGGGATTGAGCAGATTTGGTCAAAGGGTAATAATATCATTAGTGAGACCACTGGATCCAGCATCAGCGTTCAGGATACGGGGATCTATCGCCTGCAAAGCATCAACCCGGCCAGCGGCTGCCGCTTTGAAGAAGAAGTCCGGGTCTTGTCAAACCCGGCGATTCCCCGACTTCGTATTGAAGTAGATACCAGTTTGGACTGTGAAATTAATCAGGTCCGCCTAGAAGCGCAAATTGAGAATTATTCGCCCCAGGCCCTGGTCTTCAACTGGCGTACTTACGATGGGGTCATCCTGGGTGATGCGAATCAAGCCAGTATTTTTGCCGCCGAGCAGGGTACTTATCTACTTAGTGCTATACATCCCAGCAGTGGTTGTGAAGGCGAGGCAAGTGGCAATGTTTCCAGATTGGGAAGACGAATTGAAGGGCTTATATTCTCGGTACGCCCCAACGATTGTGATCCCGATGGGGGTGGCCAATTAGCCATTACTGAAGTAAATGGCGGTACCGCTCCTTATCTATACGGTTTGGGTGGAAACGGCCTGCAGGTAAACAGAAGCATTGAAATCGCTCAGGCCGGTACGTATTCATTGGCCGTAGAAGATATTAACGGTTGTCGTTTCGATACCCTCCTCAATTTAAGCATAGAGGATCTGCCCATAGTTGATCTAGGACCAGATATAAGCATTACAGAGGGCGATAGCACAAGATTAAATGCCCAGCTGGGCAGTGAACAATACGAGCACCTGGAATGGATAAGCGGTAATGAGATACTGGCGACCAATACGAACGAACTGGTGGTTGCCCCCACACAATCCACCGCTTATCTAGTGCGCAGCTCAAGTATCGAGGGTTGTATTTTCGAAGATATCGTTTGGGTTTTTGTCGAAGAAGCACCCGTCGCCTATCTGCCAACGGCTTTTTCACCCAATAATGACGGTGTCAATGACAAATTCCTGCCCGGGCTTAGCCCAAAAGTCATTCGGATAGAACAATTCTTGATTTATGATCGCTGGGGAAATACCGTACACGCTGTACAGGGAGTGTCGCCCGATGATCCCGCGGCGGGCTGGGATGGAGAACGCAGGAATGAATCGTCACCCAGTGCTGTTTATGTTTACTGGTTGGAGATTACCTTAGAAAATGGTGAGCGGCAGCAGTTGAAAGGGGAAGTATTGCTAATCAGGTAAAAAAAAGAGGGAGGCTAAAAATAGCACTCCCTCAAAAAACACCTAAAACCCATATTCATATCATGAAAACCTTAATCTTATTCAGACTCTTTACAGAATCATTTTATCTTTTCGGGGCGCAAATTTAAGATATTTTACTTTTTAAACAAAGGATTATGACCTTTGTTTTTCAAGACTGCTAATTTTAACAACTTTAACAGTTCTCAACTCCCCCTTTTATTAGGTATAAGCGCGAATATAGTACTTACATTGAATAATATCAACGTCATTTAAAAATTTATGTTTACTAAAACCCAAAAAAAGGAGGGGAGAAATACTCCCCTCCGACAAAGAACACCTAAAACCCTTATTCGTCTCTTACTGGGGACAAGTTTAATGAGATGAAAACCTATCATGAATTTTTTACTATATGCTCCTTCGAATGAATCCGGCTGGATAAAGAGTGGGGCGACAAGCGCCCACTTCCAAATACCAAAACCTAAATAAAGCATTCTATGCTTTTATATTTTTCGGGGTTTAATTTGTATTTAAGACGGCTCTTCCTGAAAAAGTCACAGCCCCTATTTTATTTTATGTATACACCAAGCTTTCTTGACTTGCGAAATACATTTTTAAGACGTACTCTTACGAGCAGGTCACTATTATTTTCGAAAAAAAATTTAAGCCTTTCATGGAACGATTTAGAGATCTTGAACATATCCAAAAAAGCGCCTGGAATTTAGTATTCCGGGCCGCCCTCAGTCGCAATGATGCCATGCGTACCCCCGTGATGGCTACTACTGATAGTCAGCAGCCCCAACAGCGGACCCTTGTACTGCGGGAAGTAAATGTCCAGGCTGAACAGCTTTTCTTCTTTTCAGATTTACGCGCACCCAAGATTCAACAACTTAAAAACAATTCTGCGCTGAACCTCCTGTTTTGGGACCCCAGAAAAAAGGTACAGATCGAAATGACCGGTACCGGTTTTGTTTTTTCCCACAATGATAAAGCCGCACAGTACTGGGCACAGCTCAACTTGGCGGGCCGCAGTAGTTATGCGACCGAAGCTACGCCGGGAACACCCGCCAGTAGTGACCAGGGACATTTACCTGATTTCTGGTCTTCAGAAATGGCGCTAAAAAAGTCAGATTTTGCTTACGATAATTTTGGGGTAATACAAATGCAGGTGCAACATCTTGATGTGCTACACCTGCATTCGGAAGGACATCAGCGTGCACAGTTCAATAAGCAAGCCGACGGCTCCTGGGCCAGTACCTGGGTAGTCCCTTAATTCGACTCATTCAAGATAATGGGCACAGTCAGTGGCTTTCCATCACGAACGAGCTTCAGATCCACCGTGTCTCCTGGTTTATATTTTTCGATCGCCAGGACGAGATCTTCGTACGATTCAATTTTTTCGCCATTCATTCCCGTGATGATATCGCCCAGAATGATATCGCCATCCTTTGCCCGGCGAGTAGGCCGTAGGCCTGCCTGCTCCGCAGCCCCACCGGGAAGTATTTGCATCACCAGGGGTCCGTCCAGACCATAGCGTTTCACCCAACTGGTTGGCGTCAATTCGACATCTAGTGAGGGGCGGGTAATGCGACCGTCTTCAATTAATTCGGGGACCACCCAGCGCACGACGTTTACCGGAATTGAAAATCCAATACCGGCCGAAGCGCCGGAAGGACTGTAAATAGCGGTATTCACTCCAATTAATTTACCAGAGGAATCCAGTAAAGGGCCCCCGGAATTACCGGGGTTAATGGCGGCATCGGTTTGAATGGCTTCCCGAATAGGAATACCACTCACCGACTGGATTTCACGACCCAGCGCAGAAACAATTCCCGTGGTCAGCGTTTGATCCAGGCCAAAGGGATTACCAATGGCGTAGACGGCTTGGCCAACGCGCAGGTTTTGTGAAAAGCCCACCGGCAAGGCCCGCAGCTTTGCACGGGGCGCATTAATTTTCAGGACAGCGAGATCTTTAGTGGGTGCCGTACCAATCAATTCTGCTTCGTAGCTGGTCTGGTCCGCCAGGGTTACTTTTGCCCGGTCGGCACCTTGTATCACGTGGTAATTCGTAACAATGTGCCCCTCTTTATCCCAGATAAAACCGGAACCGGTACCCCGGGGGATTTCGGTTACGTTCCGATTAAAATAGTCCTGCCTAAGGTTAGTAGTCGTAATAAAGCACACACTGGGTGCTGCCTCTTCAAAGAGGTTAATCGTCGCCAGTTCTGAAGTATTTAACCTGGGGAGATCACGATTGGGGCGTTCTGCCAGGGAAGCCGCTTCTTTATCTTCTTTTGCTTCTTCCGGTGTTTTGACTTCATTTTCAAACTTCACCAGTCTTTGGGCATTATCATTCACTTCGGTGGAGGTACTTTCTTCTTGGTTGTGCCAATAGGTACCCAGTGCAAAGCCCAGCGCAATAAGAAGGATACCTAACAGCAGTCGGAGAAAATTTGATTTCATCGGTAATAATAGATTTGGTTGAAAAATAATGGTCAACTAATCCGCTACTACAAAGAATTATACGCTAGGTTTTACGCTTCTTCTTTTTTGCCGCCGGGAACAGAATATTGTTTAGGATTAGTCGATAACCCGGTGATTTTGGATGCAGATTGAGATCAGTCTCCGGGTCATTGACGTAATGGCGATAATCTTCAGGATCGTGACCACCGTAAAAGGTCCAGAAGCCTTTTCCAATCGTTCCGTGTATATAACGTGCCTCATTGGCTGGTTTGTTCTCTCCCAGGATCAGGACGTTGGATTTAATGAGTTGTTTACGGAAGGCGGTCGTCTGTCCCATGAAGCCCTTCACCGTCCGCGTATGATTTTGCGTAAGCATCGTAGGCACCGGATCCCACTTGGCAGAAAAATCAAATAAGGTGAAATAATCACGGTTGGGTGGTACGTTACGCCCCCGGGTATGGTCAATATTGGAAAACTCATACTCCAGCGGGTTACGCGTCAGGGTGAAATCCTTAAAAGCAAAGGTGCGATCATAGTTTAATTGAGACTGGGCGTTGGGATCCGCCGGGTCGCCATCGTAAATCTCCGCACAAATATCGAGTCCCTTGGCAGCCAGGGCAATATCGTAGGTATCCGTCGCCGAACACATGGCAAACATAAACCCGCCGCCAACGACGTACTCTCTAAATTTTTCCACGACGGCCAGTTTCAATTGAGACACCTTTCGGAAGCCATTCTGCTCGGCCAGATCCTCCATCTTTCGGACATTCTCCCGGTACCAAGGGAAGGATTGATACGTTCGGTAAAAACGCCCAAATTGCCCGGTAAAATCCTCGTGGTGCAAGTGCAGCCAGTCGTATTTCGTTAATTCGTCTCCGAGTACCTGATTGTCATAAACAGTCTCGTAGGGAATTTCAGCGTAGGTCAGCACCATCGTCACGGCATCGTCCCAGGGCTGTACTTTTTCTCCCTTGGCATTAAACTCGGGAGTGTAGACGGCAATCTTAGGTGCTTTTTCCAGCTTCATCGCTTCCATATTGGCTTCCTGGTCGCCAATTTCGCGTAGAATCTGGTTGAAGGTAGCATCCGAGATTACCTCGTAGGTCACCCCGCGGGTCAGGCATTCTTTTTCAAAGGTCTTGGAATAGGGAAAAGCAAAACTCCCGCCCCGGTAGTTCAACAACCACCAGGCCTCGATCTCGGCATTCAGTACCCAGTAGGTAACCCCGTAAGCTTTGAGATGATTGGCCTGTTTTTCTGCATCCATCGGCAAGAGGATCATATTGGCCTTCATCGGCAGAAAGGCAATAAAAAGTAAGCAAAGGCTGGTGATCCACTGTCTGCGTAGTTTCTGTTTGGTATTCATCATTCCGTTTATTGAATTCTTCAAAGCTTGATTTGTCGATTTTTTAGGTCTTAACCCATTTACTTCGTTATATTCGCTATCCGAAGTGGCGGACAGACACCACGGAAAGTAACGAAAAAACACTTAGCCCGCGGCTTTTTAACAAAAAAGTAAGGGACTAAGGTTTATGGACGACTAAAAATTAATAGATTTTCTGTCGAGTGCAAAACAAGAATAGAGAAACGACTGTACTTCATATATGAATCAATTAACGCTTCAATATCCAGCTTGGTATTTATTGCTCTGTATCGTATTAGGATTGCTATTTGCCGCTGGCCTTTATTACAAGGATACCCGCTTTCGCGAAAAGTCGAACTGGCTGAACTGGGTGCTCGCCAGCCTGCGTTTTTTAGCGGTGGCCATCGCCAGTTTTTTCCTGCTCTCTCCCCTACTGCGGGCCGTAGAAAGACAAGTCAAAAAACCGATTGTGGTCATCGGGCAGGATGCCTCGCAATCCGTGGCGAATGCGCTGGAAGATTCTGCCGTATTGCCCGGCACCCTGTCGGAGATTGCCGGAGCCCTGGAAGAAGATTTTGATGTCCGCACCTATTCCTTTGGAACACAGGTACGGCCCGGTCTCGATACCGGCTTTACCGATAAGGTCAGTAATCTCACGGAAATGCTTCAGACGGTAAATGACCTCTACAGTGGTGAGAACCTGGGTGCCGTTATTATGGCCAGTGATGGTATTTATAATGAAGGGAGTAATCCCGCCTATTTTAACGGTCAGTATAATGTCCCTATTTATACCATTGCGCTCGGAGACACCACTCCGCAAAAGGATCTGTTGATCAAAAGAGCTTTCCACAATCGCATTGCCTACCTGGGCGACCGCTTTAGTGTACAGGTAGATATTTTGGCCCAGAATGCCTCTGGTCAGGGAAGTACCCTTAGCGTATACCGGGTAGCGGGTGGCCAGACGACCCGGCTGCAGCAGTTTGATATCAATATTGATCGCAACGACTTTTTTACGACCCAGGAAGTTATCCTGGAAGCTAATGTTAGCGGTTTACAGCGCTATCGCTTCGTACTCAGCTCCATTGATGGAGAAGTCAGCACGGTAAATAATCGAAAAGATATTTTCGTGGATGTACTCGACGCCCGCCAAAAGATTTTGGTTCTCGCCGCCGCTCCCCACCCCGATTTGACGGCACTCAAGCAGAGTATCGAAACTAATAAGAACTACGAAGTGACCATACAGACACTCGCCAAGTTTGATAACCAGGTAGAAGAATATGACTTTGCGATCTTACATCAATTGCCTTCCCGGGACAATCCGGCCAACTTCATTCTCAATGCCCTGAACGAGGCGGAGATTCCACGCTGGTATATTGCGGGCATGCAGACCGACTTCAACCAACTCAGCAATGTTCAGTCTTTGTTAACCGTCGCTACCGATGGCCGTAATACCAATGATGTACAGGGGCGTTTTGCGCCGGGCTTTAGTTACTTTACCATTGACGAAGATTTAAAGAGTGAACTGCCCAATTTCCCACCCCTGGTTGCACCATTTGGGGAGTTTTCTGAGGGCGCTGGTGCGCAAATACTTCTGTTCCAGCGGATTCGTAAAATAGATACACAGTTCCCCCTATTGGTACTGGGCGAAGAAAACGGCTTACGAACCGGCGTGCTGGCAGCCGAAGGCCTGTGGAAATGGCGCCTGTTTGATTATCTGCAAAATGAGAACCACGACTTGTTTGATGGATTCATCAGTAAAATCGTTCAGTTCATTTCGCTCAAAGAGGATAAACGCAAATTCCGGGTAACCATGCCCGAGAATATGCTCGACGAAAACGAGGCCGTGGTTATGGACGCCGAGCTCTATAACCAGAACTATGAGTTGATCAACGAGCCGGATGTTTCCGTTATCATCGTCGATGAGGATGGTCAGGAGTACAATTACATTTTTAATAAGTTGGGCAATGCTTATAGCCTGAACGCAGGAATTTTACCCGTTGGTAGCTATCGCTATACCGCCAGGGTAAATACAGCCGGTGAGCAACTCTCCACGGAGGGGCAGTTCAGCATTCAACCCATTCAGTTAGAATCTTACGCTACCACCGCAAACCATACTGTACTCAATTTACTCAGCGAGCGCTACGGCGGCCGCATGGTTTCCCTGGAGCAGGCCACCGAACTGGTGAACACCATCCAGGAGGAAGAAGCGATTGCACCGGTGATTTATTCCACCACAAAAAATAAACCGCTGATCAATTTGCGCTGGCTTTTCTTTGTGCTTTTGGTCTTACTATCCACAGAATGGTTCCTGCGGCGTTATTTTGGTGCTTATTAAGCCTTACTTTTCTTGCGGTTATTTTTGAAATCAGAGGCAAATAATTACTTTTGTAACTGATAGGTTAAGATTTGGTGGCCGCTTACGGCCGCGTGTCTGTTAATTTAAATATTTGTTGTAGTGGATAAGGAGAATAACCAAAGAAGAATGGAGAGCGTGTACTCAAAAAAAGTACGGGCTGGAAAGCGTAGAACGTATTTCTTTGACGTACGTCGTACCAAAGGAGATGATTATTATCTGACGCTGACGGAAAGTACACGTCGATTCAACGGAGAGGGTTACGAGCGTCACAAAATCTTTTTATACAAAGAAGATTTTAACCGTTTCGTAGATAGTCTGCAGGACGTAGTGGATCATGTGAAGACCGAACTGATGCCAGACTACGATTACGACGAATACACCCGTAGACATGAAGAATACGAAGCTCAAAAGAAAGCAGAACAGGAAAATGGTGAATCCGCAGATGAAGATCAGGAAGAAACCATCGAAAGCGAGGACGATATGTCCTGGTAGATAAAAAAAGCGAGGTGAAAATCACCTCGCTTTTTTTATGCCGCATCTTCTACACTTTGTTTTTCGTAAAGATCGGCGTAATAGCCGCCATTCTGTATCAACTCTTCGTGGGTTCCCTCTTCCGCCACCTTGCCGTCTTCTAATACCACGATCTTATCAAATTCCAATAGAGAATAAATCCGGTGGGTAATAATAATGCAGGTTTTATTCTGCAGATGCTCTTCAAAATAAGTCAGAATTTGCTGCTCGGTATTCGTATCCACGGCCGAGAGGCAGTCATCTAAAATAACAATGTCCGGCTTTTTGATCAGTGCACGGGCAATCGAGACCCGCTGCTTTTGGCCACCGGAAAGCGTCACGCCCCGCTCTCCAATAAACGTATCGAAGCCTTTACTCAACTCAGCAATATCATCATAAACCGAAGCGTACTTCGCGAATTGTTCTACTTCCGCCCGCTCTGCATCCCTTTTACCAAAAGCAATGTTGTGCGCAATGGTATCCGAGAAGAGAAAAACATCTTGGGGGACATAACCAATACGTTGACGCAGATTGGATAGATCGTGTTCCCGAATATCTTTACCATCAATCCGGATACTACCCGAAGTGACATCATACATACGTACCAAAAGATCCGCAACTGTGGTTTTGCCAGATCCCGTACGGCCAACAATCGCCATTTTCTGTCCCGGAGCCAATTCCAGGTTAATATCCTTTAAAGCACGGGTACCCGTATCGGGATAAACAAAGCTTACATTATCAAAAGTGATTTTTCCCTTTATGCGTGAATGATCTTCCTCAATATTACGAATGGTCGTCTCTGTGTCCAGAAATTCATTGATCCGCTTCTGGGAGGCGGCAGCCTGCTGTACAATGGAGGCAATCCAACCGATGGCCGTAACGGGCCAAGTCAGCATATTTACATAAATGACAAACTCCGCAATGTTCCCCGGCGTAATCGCACCACTGACTACCTGCCGACCACCGATATAGATCGTGATGGCCGTACTGGTACCAATCAGCAATAGCATAAGTGGAAAAAACAGCGCGTTAACTTTTGCCAGGTCCAGGGCTTTAATTTTATAATCTTCGCTTTCTTCCGAAAAGAAACGCGTCATGGCTTTTCCCTGCACATAAGATTTCACCACGCGAATACCGGAATAGACCTCCTGGGAAATACTGTTCAGATTCGAAAGTTGCGCCTGTATAATGGAACTCTTCTGGTTGATCAGATTACTAACGTAGTAAATCGACAAGGATAAAATGGGTAGGGGGGCCAGGCAGTACAGGGTTAGCTTTAAGTTCACACTGACCATGCTGCTAACCACCAGAATAGTCAAAGAAGTAAGGTTAATACCGTACAATACCGCGGGCCCGAGGTACATACGAACCTTATTCACATCTTCGGTGATCCGCGCCATCAAGTCGCCCGTATTATTCCGTTTATAGAAGCCCAGATCCAGTTCTTGATAATGCGTAAAAATCTTTTTGCGCATATCGTATTCAATCAGGCGAGACATGACAATGATGGTCTGTCGCATGAAGTACATAAAAAGCCCCATAATCAGAGCGAGTAGCAGCACCAGGGCACCAAAAAAAAGCAGTACCTCTCCGAGCATCTTCATATACGCTCCCTGCAATTCCGTACCCTGAAAAGAATCGTACAATTCTATATTATTTACCAGTAAATCAAGGGCTTCCCGAATCATCTGTGGCTGTAAGACCCGAAAGAAATTCGAGAGGGAAACAAAGATAATCCCAAATAAGAAATGCCATTTATACTTGACGAAGTAATGATTCAGTACTGCAAGATCCTTCATGCCATTGTGCTGGTTAGATAACAGTTGGAAAACTGAAAAATAGCACACAAAGTTGAGTAAAGCCGGCAGATAATAAAAAATTGCGGCGTTTATTTTGCTTATTTTTTTACGGAAGTAGAAAAATGGGTACATTTCCTATAGATCAGATTCACGCCCACAAAAACGAAATCATGAATAATACCGTCACGCTGGATGAATTTATTATCCGCAAACAAAAAGACTTCCCCTATGCTTCCGGAGAGCTGACTAATCTATTACGCGATATCGGCGTGGCCGCTAAAATTGTCAACCGGGAGGTCAACCGGGCTGGCTTACTCAATATCCTGGGCCAGGCGGATACCGAAAATGCCAGTGGAGACGATGTGCAAAAACTTGATATTTACGCGAACAAAAAATTTATCGATTGCCTGCAAAGCAGCGGAGAATGCTGCGGAGTCGTCTCCGAAGAAAATGAAGAAATGGTGCCTATCCCCCCCGTGGATGGCAAGGAATCCAAGTACGTCGTGGTCTTTGACCCCATCGATGGCTCTTCAAACATTGACGTGAACGTCTCGGTGGGCACTATCTTCGGCATCTATCGTCGTAAAAGTAAAGAAGGGCCGGTAGAATTAAATGATTGCCTGCAAAAAGGTATTGACCTGATCGCCGCGGGTTATGTACTCTACGGTACCTCCACTATTCTCGTCTATACCACCGGCAATGGCGTCAATGGTTTCACGCTGGATCCCAGCATTGGAGAGTTTTTGCTTTCTCACCAGAACATCAAGATTCCCAAACACGGGGATTATTACTCCGTTAACCAGGGCTATTACCTGAAATTTGACGTGGAGATGCGACGTTATATTGATCATTGCTCAGAGAACAACCTGGCCCTGCGCTACATCGGCTCCATGGCTTCCGATATTCACCGTATTCTCTTCCAGGGGGGCATTTTCCTGTATCCCAATACCCGCAAACATCCCAATGGTAAACTACGCCTGCTCTACGAATGTAACCCCATGGCCTTTATCGTAGAACAAGCCGGCGGAACCGCCATCGACTGTATGCTCAACCGCATCCTGGAACTCGAAGTTTCTGAAATTCACCAGCGCTCTTCCGTCGCTATGGGCTCTCCCGACATGGTATCCGAGATGGGGACTTTCGTCAAAAAATATGCCCAGGTGTGACGGGCGGCGGCATGTCACCACATGAATTCGATCAAACCTTCACCCGCGTGGGCACCGCTACTGCACCCGATTGGTGAAGTAAATTTTTAGGGATATTAGACCTGATCACCTTAGCCAATTCGGCTAGTTGGGGGGCGCGAATATGATTAGGGAAATGCAGCAGACTAATCTCCCGCACCCGACGTTCGCCAGCCAGTTCTTTGACCATATCTTCTTTCTCGGGATCCAGGTAAATCGTAGTTAGTTCGGGCAGAAAAGTAAGCCCCCCCTTAAATTCTACAATGTGGCAAAGCGATTCAATGCTGTTGCTTTCGAAGTAGAAGAGTTCTTGTTCCTCCCGGTGTCGACTCACCTCACAGATATTATTAACCTGATCCCGAAAGCAATTTCCTTCTTTCAAAAGCCAGACGTCTTTCGGATTGATTTCTTCTACCTCAATTTCTGTTTTCGCAAACAGAGGATGATGGCTGGAAACGAATAATTTGAAAGGCTCATAAAAAAGCGGTAGGGTCTCAAAGACCGTCTTGGATTGAATGGGGGTCGAAATAATTCCACCGTCCAGTTCGCCGGCCCGCAGATCGCGTATAATATCTTCGGTTAGGGCTTCTTTGATGCGGATTTTTAAATTCGCATAGTGGCTGTTAAGTTGGTTGATGAATAAAGGCAATAAATACGGCGCCAGCGTGGGAATCACCCCGACGCGCAGGGTACCTGATACTTCTTGCGCCAATTGCTCAGCCAGCGATCGGAGTTGCCGCGCCTCGTTTAAAAGTACCTGCGCCCGCTCCAAAAAAAGGATTCCCCGATCGGTAGGCTCCACTTTCTTCCTGGATCGATCAAATAACAAAAAATCAACCTCTTCCTCCAGCTTTTTAATTTGTGCACTAAGCCCGGGTTGAGAAATACCGGTTTGCTTAGCCGCCTGGATGAAACTCCCCGTTTTTTTTAGGGTAAGCGCGTAGTAGAGCTGTTGTAGTGTCATAAGAGCGTTTGCCGAGTTGGTAATGTGTTGCCAAGGGCTCAGTGAAAAGTTTTTAAACAACTTCAATAACAAAAATCTATGCAAATATAAACGAAATAAATTTTACTTATAGTATCTTTACCAAGTATTCAAACATCATCAAACATGGAGCAATTATTCCAAGCCATTCGCCAGGGAGATCTGGATAGTATTAAAGCCATTCTTCAGGCGCAACCTGATCTGATCAAGGGACAAGATGCCCGGGGTTTTACCCCACTTATTATGGCCACCTACACGGGAAATCCTCAGATTGCTGAGTATCTTTTAGAGCAGGGCGCCGACGTCAACGGACGGGATGCCGCGGGCAACACGCCCCTCATCGGAGTCGCCTTCAAAGGTGATCAGGAAATGGCGCAACTATTGCTCAGCAAAGGCGCGGAAATTAACCTGAAAAATCAGCAAGGCGCCACTGCATTAAGCTACGCTACCGAATATCAACACGCGGGCCTGGCACAATTACTTAAGGATTCCGGTGCGTAATTAAGTACGTGAAAAATGGATACCCTATCGATAAATAGCGTCTTCGAAAGCGGCCCAGTGCGCCTCGGTCATCCGTTCGGGCGTAAATAGACAAATTCCGGTAGCGCCGTTTTCCATAGAGGTACTTATTGCAGTTTCTAATTCTTCGGGTAGGAGTCCGTGGTTCTCCGGATCTTTTTCTGATCCCTTTTTTTCTGGTTTCGGGCAGATGAAAAGGCCACTGTACAGGGGTACCCGATCGTCAATGGCCGTCACGCCTTCTTTCGTTACCTCTCCTACCCACTTGGGATCCTCCAGATAGAAATCATTGTAGTGCATGGGGTAAAAGGCATCCAATTCCCACTGATCCCATTCCTGACGAACGATACGCCTAGCTATAGAATGGGGACCGGGGAATACAGCGGCGGTGATCTCCTTCCCTTCTGCGTGTACATCTGCGGCCAGTCGATTGACAATAGAAGTAATCAGATCGTAGCGAAACTGCTTCCACTCCTCTACCGCCGAAGGATCTTCCACCGCCCGAATATCTATCCCGGTCTTCTTGTCGAAAGCCGATACACAACGATCACAATAACAATAGTCGTACTCCGGATATTCCCGATCCATCACCAGTCCGTACTTATCCCACAAGCCACGGGCCAGAATGACATCCGGAAAGCGAATATAGTCCAGATGAATTCCGTCTACTTCCGGCACCTGCGCCACTGCGGTGTACATATCCGATAGAAATTGATAAACGCTGTCTTCACTTGGGCACAAAAAGGTATAATAAGGAACGTAAGCGGGATCCGTCAGCGCCGATTCTCCTTTGCCATTGCGGGCATACCAGGAAGAATCCAGCCCGGGTTTCTTTCCCTGCACCATAGTGGGGATCCAGGTATGAAACTCCAGGCCGGCGGCTTTGGCAAGGGGAGCAATGCGTTGGTATACCGCCGGATCCTGTCCTCCGTTGTACATCAGGCCATCGATTCCCTTTGCTTTATAATTTTCGAAAGTAGTGGTCAGCTCTGCATCCGTAGCCTCCCCGGGGCCACCGGTCCAGGCGTAAACCGGAATTTTATTTTTTTCCGGCTGGCAGGATAAAAGTAAGAGTAAAGGGAGTAAAAAATAGAATTGGACAGGTTTCATATGGCATTCTTTTGCCGAAAAATACCAGAATAAAACGGAATCCCAAAGTCAACAAAAGGTAATTTTGTACTTTGTAGAAAGAGTTTGTTTAGTAACCAATATTACCCATCTATGCGTATCATTCGGAATTACAGCACCGCACTTTTCGGTCTGGCCCTGACCATTACCGCCTTAATTATCGCTAAAGGTATTCTCGTTCCCTGGGCATTTGCCATTACCTTTTCTCTATTACTTCTTCCACTTTGTAATTTTTTTGAGCGCTACCTCAAGCGACGTATTTTGTCGGTAGTGCTGGCCATCCTTAGTGCTTTACTCCCCATATTAGGTCTACTCCTTTTTTTCAGTTGGCAACTGGCCAATCTGGGGGCAGATATGCCCGACATTTCGGCAAAAATACAGCAAAGTATTAACGAACTGTTCGTCTGGACAAATCAGCAATTTGGTTTAACTCGTGCGGAGGGTACCAACTGGCTTAAACAAAATGTCTCCTCCGTTTTGCAAACGCCGACCAAACTCATATCGGAAGGAATCACCATCTCTGGTACTTTTATCGTAAATACCTTTTTAGTATTCCTGTACACCTTTTTTCTGTTGTGGTTCCGCAAAGATTTCCGTCAGTTCCTGGTTATCCAGTTTAAAAAAGCGGATCGAAAGGAAGGAAAAGAGATGATTGGACGGATCACCAAAGTAGTCAGAAGTTATACTTTTGGCTTGCTGCAGGTTATCGGTATTCTGGCCGTACTCAATAGCCTTGGTCTCTGGATCATTGGTATTGGTTACCCCTTACTTTGGGGTACGCTGGCGGCCTTCCTGGCCATCATTCCTTACATCGGTACAACGCTGGGAGGATTACTTCCTTTTCTCTACGCGATTGCCACCACGGGTACCTACTGGCAACCCATCGCTATTGTGGCTTATTATCAGCTCATCCAACAAATTGAAGGTAACTTTATCACCCCCTACGTCATCGGTTCTAATGTGAAAATAAATCCCTTGATTGCTATTTTGTCCCTGCTGATTGGGGGCGCTATCTGGGGTATTCCGGGCTTAATCCTATCCCTTCCCTTTGCGGCTATCCTGCGGATATTCCTTAGTTATCTTCCTCCCTTTAAGCCCCTGGCGGCCTTGATGAGTGATGAGGTAGAACAAAAGGAAGGTATCGACTGGGATGAATTGGACAAAGACAAGCACCGGCTGATCCATCTCTTCTCTAATGACTAGTGTATCCAAGGGCCCTAGCGAACATCCATTTTTTTGAAACGTATTATAGATGTAGAAGTTGTTTAAAAACTCCTCACTGAGCCCTTGGCAACACATTAAAAGCCGTTACCAATCATCTCACCAGGAATTCTTAAACAACTTCGTATTATCTAACCAACAATCAAAAAATTATGGATCGCAAGAAGAAAAACAGAATAGCTATTGCTTTAGGTGTTATTACCGGTGCAGCTGCCGGCTGGTGGCTTAATTCCGACCGTGGACGCAAATTCAGACAAGATACAGCGGATAAAGCGGTAGACGTGAGTAAACAAGTAGGCGATTCTGCGAAAGAGCAGTTATCTAATCTGAGTGATAATCTCACCGATATTGCCGGGCAAAGTAAAGAAGCCGTTGCCAAAGCCAGTGAAAGAATCAAAGACGGCGTTAATCAATTAGCCAATCAGGCCACCACACACGTGGAAGATGGAGAAGATGCCTTTAAGAAAGGGGCAGACCAGGCAAAGTCTAAATTACGGGAGATTGAAAAAATACTCGAGCAATAATTAGGAGTTTATGTCTACACCACCTATAAACGAAAAACCGGTGTCCGAGCGCCTAGGTGCTTCTAAGGAATACGCCAAAGCGCTGCTTGAAACCAAAGTGGATCAAATTAAACTGGAGGTCGTTGAGAAAGGAACCAAAACAGTTTCCGCCCTGTTCATTTTTCTATTTGCGGGGCTGGGCATCTGTGGGTTTCTATTCTTCGGCTTTTTTGCACTGGCCATTTATTTAGGACAGTTATTGAATTCCTCCATGCTAGGATTTTTGGTCGTAGCGGGATTCATTTTACTCCTGACGGTTTTATTTTACGCCTTTCGTCGCCCATTAATCACCACGCCCATCTTCAGGCGGCTGGCCCAAAACATTTACGAATCATCACCCAATAATCATGAATAATCTAAAAGAACTGCGTGCAGAGCGCAAGAAGCTTCAGATAAAAGAAAAGGCACTAAAACAGATTTTAGTGAACGAAGCACAGCGGGCAGTCGGACAATCCAGACGACAGGTTATTACCCAGATCAATCAGTTTAATGATTGGGGCCAATTAGGACTCACTGCTTTAGCCATTTTTCAAAGTTTTCAATCAGCCAGCCACGGTGAGGCAGCAACAGATTCCTCCCACAAACCCCAGCAATTAAGTGAATGGCTGGCCCTGGCCAGCGATTTTGCCAGCGTGGTAGAATAAAAAATGCGGAATCCATTCGAGATGGATTCCGCATTTTTTTATTCAAGCTTTTTGCTTAATACGACCAAAGATCGTGCTCAAAGTTGAAAATTTCTTGTTTCAGCTTTTGTGCTTCCAGCAGTTGCTGACGCTCGTCGGCGTAAAGGTTACGCAGGAATTGATCCTGAACGTTAGAGACCTTGATAATAAAGCTGGAGAAAAAACGCATTTCGAATACATTTTCCCAGGACACTTTTGAAGCATCATTCATCTCGTTAAAGTAAGGCTCTTTAGCCAAAACGGCCCGCGAGCTGGGATAGTGAATCCAGAAAAGTGGTCTTTCGCCAATGATGCGACTGTCTTGTGCTTCACTATATACCGGAACCAGTGGCGCCATCCCCAGAATGCGCACGCGCATTTCTCCGGCACCTTTATCGAAATACCACATCTCGGTAATCCGGTAGCGCTTGATATCATCATAATTGATTTGATTACGTACCGTGATGGTATCCGTCTGATAAGTTTGTGCATTTACCCGGGTAATCGTTTCTTCGCGGAAAAGCTCTTTACTCAATTCTGCGGTATCGATGGGTTCTTCAAAAGCCTCATCGCGGTAAGCCTGAATGGGACGATCCACTCCTTTACCATATACACCATCCAGCAGGATCTCAAAAAAGAAACGCTTGGGATAGCGGAAAGGAAGGTTCATCTTCTCACGGGTATCGATCAGTCGCCACACGCGTTTCTGCCACATAATATCCGATTCACGCGGAGTATCGTAAGCCAGAATCTTTTTACTTTCCAGAATTTCATTCTCCACAATACCATTTAGTGGCTTGGGCTGCTGTGTAGGCAAGGGCGCGCCGGACTCTGACATCATATTACCAGCTCCCTGACCAAAAGCGGTGCCGACCAGGCAGCACAGAAAAAGTAAAAGACCGAATTTTCCTACAAACTTCATAGTTATGTCCTTGATAGTTTTAATTGAAATCATTTCTTGTGCAACTGCTTTTGGAAAGCCGGAGCATCCAGCAGCAAAGTGCACCAATTTAACGCAGTAAATTGGTGCACTATTTCGCTGTTAAGGGATTTTTTTCCAATTATCTGATCTTAAAGACCATTGGATTAATTTTCCGTGGTGTATTATCCCCCGGACACTTGGCTCTAACGTTGTTAAAGTAATAAGTATCCCCTGGTTTAGCCTGGCTGACCGCGTTTCTTGCGCCCCCCGTAAAGGCCTGACCAACGTTCACAAATTCCTGTAGATCTTCTCTTGGCGGTGCATAGACTAGTGTAAAACCAGCAATATTACAACGCGCTTCGAAATCGAAGTTGTCCAACTCGGCAAAGATACCAGACTGGGCACGGAAAGTACCGTTACCAATTGTTCCTCCGGTCTCTCCATTCAGACGAGCGATCGGATCGGGAATCGCTTTCACACGGAAGTCGAAGGAAGTGGGGGTCAGACCACCACCGGATACCGTTACTTTGGCCTGTCCTACTGAAGATACTTTAGCCACGTATTTACCCTGGCCGGTTCTGCTCAGTTGTAATCCACCACCGCTGCCGCTTACGCGCAACTCGTTGGAAGATACCCCAGCTGCAGAAACCGAAATAGGATTATCCACTCCAATGTAGAATACGTTCATTTTATCGGCCGATACCGCTACCGAGCGGCGACCTACTTCGTATTGGAAGGTTTCGGTATATTCTTCGGTCTCTCCGGTCGTCGGGTTCGTCAGCGAGACGGCTACATTATAGCTTTTCAGCCCCGTGCCCGAAGTACGCACGGAATAGCTCGCCGTACCATTTTCAACGGGTAGACTCTGACCATTCACCTGGATGCGTACGTTCTCATTAATCGAACTAGAGTTGGCGGCCACCGAGATATTGGTTTCGAAAGTCTCACCCGCAATCACGTAGCTTTTCTTAGGAGAAGAAATCGGAATAAAGTTGTCTACTTTAAATGCTTGCTTACCCATCTGATCGACCAGGAAATTTAAAATCACTGCTTCCGAAGACTTCATATTATTAGAGTACTGAGAAAGCAAGGGGAAGACGGCTGCCAGTGGCATTTGCTTAAAGGTAAATTCTTCCCAGCTTACCGTATCTCTTCCGGGTTTATTTTCCCGCTCGTAAGCCTTAGAAATCTCCAGGGAGATTTGTGATTCCAGGTTAGCCAGGTTAGCGTCGTCGATGGCCGTGCCTTCCGCACCGTTCAGTTCGTAAACGATGTCGATAATTTGTTGTCTGGCGTTCAGGATACGACTTTTCAGTTCGGTAGCCATTCCCTGATCGACGAGTAGTCGAGTGGTGACGTCCTTGTTTTTGTAGCCTTTGGGCTGACCAGGATGGTTTTTATCATCTTCTGGATAATAACCGCCGGAAGCTTGTACCAGGGTATCTCTGATGCCTTCCACGTACTCGGTAAATTCAGCAGATACCTCTTGTACCCGAGCGGCAGCATCCACTAGCGGTTCGTACTCTTCTGGTTTTTGCTCGGCATTCCGCTGCATGGCCTCAAAGGTGAATTTCGTTGATTTATCAGTAATATCGTTATTGGCTTGGATACCGTCGTTTACGACGAAAAAGGCATTGATAATCTTAGCCGATACGTTCAGGGCCAACATGGCCGTCAGTACCAGATACATTAAGTTGATCATCAACTGCCGCGGTTCCTTAGGAATTGACATAGTTCTTTATTTTCAGTTGATATAATTAATTGCTCAAAAGCGGCAGTGCTTATCCTTTATTTACATTAGACATGGCAGAAATCACGGTGCCGTACACATTATTCAGGCTAGAATAAGTGCTGTTCAGGCGGCCAATATTGCCATTCAGTTCTTTCAGCTGATCCTTGTATTGCTTGGTTGCTTCTACCGAATCGGAAAGATCGGCCATCGCTTCGTTCATTTTTGAATAGAAGTTAGACATGGCCTGCAGCTGATCCTTGGTACCAGAAAAATCTACTTCCTGCAAAGCTTTCAGAGAAGACAGACTTTTAGACATGGTCTGCAGCTCGGTCAGCATCCCTCCTAATTGCTGCTCTACCACTTCCCCATTCAGTGCGGGTGCGTTAGGAGTGGAAGCAATGGGTCCCGCAGCCAATGGCTGAACTTCTGCATTGTACTTATCCAGACCTGGATACAGTTTTTCCCAGTAGTAATCCTTTTCGGGAGGGATCAATCCAAGCAGTAAGAAGATACCGGCCTCGGTAAACATACCCGCCATCAGCATTTCGTTGGCGTATGGCCAGGAAAGGATTTTGAAAAGTGCGCCCAAAAGTACGACAGCAGCACCAGCACCAATGATCAGGTTTTTCAGATACTTAAAGAAACTAGATTTTAAAAAAGACATCTTGTTTAAATATTTTAGGTTAGTTAAATGAATGCTTCCACGCTCCCTTTCGGGAAATTACACCTTAATAATACAGGAGCTAGAAAAAGTTACAGTTTGATAGCCATTTTTATTAAAAACCTTATTGGCTGTAGTAAGTAGGTTGCCCATATTGAGTCTGTAATAAGGTGCTGGCTTTTTGGGGCTAGTTCGAGGCGCAAAAATCGCCCCAAAAAGACGCAGATTATTGCTTGATTTAATTGGACAACCTACTTAAGCCCAGAAAAGAAAGAATTATTTCGCGCAAAGCACCAGTAGAAAGGTGCGTATCTTGAAT
>DATFKA010000132.1:0-48734 GCA_035268885.1 Saprospiraceae bacterium | reverse complement strand
CTGCATCGAAAGATATAAAATAGAACTCCTGATTCAATTGTTCTACTACCTCCCTATTTCGAAAGGTAGTTTGTTCCATACTTTTACAATACCGACACCAGTCCGTGCGAAAAAGAACCGCAATGGGGCGTGGCTCCTGCTCCATCAAGCTATCCAATTCGGCAAAACGGTAGGTCTGTAGTTGAGCAATATGGATGGCGCTGCTTTTGGATGCGCCACAAGCAGACAGGATTAGCAATGGGCCTATTACCCAAAAAAACGTATTATGCATAGTCTAAGATTAAGAACACTGTAACCATCCTCTACTCCCTTTAAGCTTATCTCCCCTAATCCAAATTATACCGTACGCCCAGAAACCCCCGTATTCCCTGGTTGGGTGCAAAGACATAAGAAGGATCGAAGGTCAGTGCATTGGGATTATTAGCGGTTGCCAGGACATTCCCCCGTTGATCAAATTCCACCTGTCGATCGAAAGGATCAAAGCTACGCGCGATGATGGGAGCTTCCTGATTTTTCCAGGGTGTCCAGTTGAGCAGGTTTTTCACACCGCCGTAGATTTCTACTTTCTCAAAGCCTTTATAAGTGAACTGTACATTCTGAATACTCCACCAGGGCGAATACTCGGGTCTGGGATCCAGTTCGCCCAACAGCGGTAAGCGCATCGGACCGTAGACATTTCCCGTATAATCTACGGACCACTTATTTTGCGCAAAGCGATAGGAGATCGACCAGGTACCCGTAAATCGTTCGGTCAGAATCTGACGCTGTCTTACCCCCTCTTCTTCGGTCGTTACATCCATCAGGGTAGCGCCGAGCAAGAAGGACAAGCCACTCGGTAGCTCCAGATCAGCATTCAGGCTCATACCCTGCGTTACCGCAAAACCGTCCAGGTTATCATAAATGATTTGGTTGCTATTGGTTTCGTAATCGGGGAAAATAGCGTTGGTAAAATGGGTATACCAGGCGGAAAAATCTAAGCTGGCCATGCCACCGTTATCCAGATACATTTTCTTGATATAATTGGCATTAATATTATAGGAGCGCTCCGGATTTAGGGCTTCGGTGATCACCACTTCGCGCGCGCCGGTTAGGGCGGCGTGATCTTCCGTAAACAGATTGACTACGCGGAAACCCGTTCCGGCATTCAGGCGGAAGATATCGTTTGGCGTAATCGACCACTTGTAGGCAAACCGAGGGGTGAAGATGTTCCCGTGGTCATTATTATAATCATAACGCAGGCCCAGAAGAAATTTGTGGCGCTCGTCCAGTCGGATTTCATCCTGAATAAAAATACCGGGCAGCCATATTTCGTCGGGATCATTCTCCGGACTGCTGGCTTCGCCCCCAGTAGCAGGGGTATTATCGTCGTAATATGTGTAGCGAAGGGCCGTTCCTAGTAGTAGATCGTGACGTCCCAGGTTCTTGTCCCAGGTCAACTGCCCAAAAGCGATGTTCTGCTGGCCCAGGTAGGGCATATCCCCATAGACCGAATTCTGGTCATGACCGTTGGCTGAAAAAGAGAACAGGAGGTTTTCCGTCGTAGGTAATTCGTATTGCCCTAAAAGTTCCCAGCGATTGGTCGTGATCGCTTCCCCGTAAATCTGATCTCCCCCACGGTATGCCGGTGTCCAATTCATTTCGCCGCCCCAGCGGTCTTCCCAGTAGTAGCGCCCCGCCAGCGTAAATAGTCGATTATTTTTTCTTTTGAAACTCCATTTCTGAAAAACGGAAGCTCGCTCTACCAGCGTAATATCCGTGAAATTATCACCATTGTTATCAATGGGCTGATCGTAGTTAAAATAGTTCAACCCCGTCAGTACCGAGGCATTCCCGCCCAGGTTAAAGCGAAATCCCAGATCGGCATTGTACTCGGCCCAACTTGTTCCCATTACATCAGCTGTGACCAGCGGCGCCTTTTCCGGTGTTTTGGTAATGATATTGATCAGGCCCCCGATCGCCTCACTTCCGTATAAAGAAGAGGCCGGACCTTTAACAATCTCCGTACGCTCGATCATAGCGTTAGGGATACCAAATAGACCGTAAACCGTTGCCAGACTACTTACAATGGGCATTCCGTCGATCAAAACCATGGTGTAAGGCCCCTCCAGGCCGTTGATGTGGATATCCCCCGTATTACAGACCTGGCAATTCATCTGGGGCCGCACCCCGTTGACGTTCTGTAGCGCTTCGTAAATATTCGGCGTGGGGTTTTTCCTGAAAAAGACGGGATTATATACCTCCACGGGCACTGGACTCTCCAGACGGTTGACTTCTTTCATGGTACCCGTAATCACCACTTCGTCCACATTTTTAAAAGCGGTGATCAGAGAAATATCCAGCTGCTTTTGCTCACCTTCGGTAAAAGATACCGGAATACGTTTGGTTTCGTACCCCAGATAAGAAACCAATAAGGCGTAATCTCCCGCCGGAATCTCCTCCAGAGAAAATATTCCTTCTTCATCGGCCGTGGTGCCGAGGTCCGTATCCACCAGGATAAGGTTTGCAAAAGATAAAGGACTACCCTCCCCTTTGGCGTTCACGGTACCTGATAAGGTGGCCGTCTGGGTAAAACCCAAGGTCGTAAACAACCATAGAATCAAAATCAATGTAATCTGACGCATATCGTAATTTTTACAATACCTGTTTTTATTTTTAGACTATACGAAACTACATTTTTAATCAGTTGAAATCAAACTTTGTTCATTTTATTCCTGGATTTTTATAGCCTTCTCACCATTAAGAAAGCCTCGCGCCCGTTGATTCACAGACACAAGGCTCTCTTCCTGTTAACTTTTTCTATAACTTATCGCTTAATAAAAATTCGAGCCGTACTAATGTTACCTGCTTTAAGGCGTAGCAGGTAAGTTCCCGCGGGTAAATCATTCACTGCTATTCGTTCCGAGGGCTGGTCCATCAGCTGTTGTCTGAGTGGCCGACCCTGCATATCCATAATCGTACACTGTACTACCTGCTTTAGATCATAATCCAGCTGTAAATAATCACTGGTCGGATTAGGAAATAGGCTAAATTCTGGTATCTCTGGTTGCGCATTGGTATTACTCACGACCTGACCGATTTCCAGATTATCCATACAGAAAAAAGCGGGAGTGTTCATCCCGAATTGTCCGACGTCGCTGGAGGTCAGCGTAAAGGCTAAACTATCAACTGATCCCAGGGCAGACAAATCCACAAAGGTCCAATCCTTGACAATATAGTCCTGGCTATTATCTGAAAAACGATAATCCGCTAGATAGAAATTTACACTGTCGGCAGATAATTCGCCCTCCGCGTAAGCCTTAATGGTCAACAAGAAGAAATCAGGATCATCCCCCGTGACGCCGCCAAACTTTTTTGAAAAAGCATCTCCGTCACGCATACTCAGATAGGCATAGGTATTATTGGTGAGATAAACACCGTCCATCTGAGCACCTGCCGCGGCTCCTTGCAGCCTCAAGCGGTTTTCTCCGGAGGAAAAAGAAACAGCATAGTTATTGGAGCCCTCTACCCCACTTCCGGTAATCGCACTGAAGGAATTGGTAAAACCCGCCGTAAGGGTATCCATTTTGCTGGAAAGCGACCAGCCCGTCCAACTATTAAATTCAACATTGTAATCGTTGGGTAAGAAGAGCAAATCGTTGGAAAAACCTCCAGTGGTCTCGCTTCCATTCAGGAAGGAATCGGCCGGTATAACAAAATCCTCAAAATCGATCAGTTCTTGAGCGGTTAATAAGGAGATAAAAAAGAGCAATAGCACCGTAAAAGTACTTTTCATAAAATCTATTTTTGTGAATAAGAAAATTGTAAGCTAATCTGAAAATGTCTTCCGGGCATGGGCCAACGCTCAATAATCACGTAGTTGCTGTCCCAAAGATTATTGATGCTGCCGTGCACTTGTATCTGGTATCGTTTCATTAAGACTTGCCAGCCCAAACCAAGTCGCCCTACCTGAAATGCAGGAATAGCTTCGTTCTGCCCCTGGGTGGCTCCGGTGTAGCGATGATGGTAAGTAAGCTGGGTATTCCTGTACTTTAGGCTTATTTTCGTAAAAAGCTGATGTACAGGCGTATACAGCAATTGAGTACCAGCCTTCATGCGGGGGCGCTCCAGGGCGATCTGATTTGTGGATCGGATATAATCGTAGCCATTTTGCCAGTCGATTTGCCCATCTGAGAAGGCGTAGTTGATATTAAGCCTTGGCTCCAGGCCCCGGCTCCATACGCGAGTGATATTATTGGCCGACCAGAAGGACTGTTCTTCCTGTATACTCCAGAGTATCCAGTTGTCAATCAAGCGATTGAAAGCAGTAATGGAGGTATTTATTCCAAGCTTACCCGCCTGCCAGACCTTTTCAAATCCTAATTCCTGGCTCCAGCCCGATTCTGCCAACAGGTTCGGATTTCCACCGGGTCTCCAATACAAATCATTGAAGGTAGGTAAGCGGTAATTACGGCTTACCTTTACTTTTAGCGAAAGCTGGGCTGGCAGCTCCCACTGTAGACCTAATGCCGGCATCAGGGGTACCAAACGACCATCCACCATTTCCTGGCGTAAACTGAACTGAAAAACTCCGGCCCGCCACCTTCCTTTCCAGGAAGCAAATAAAGCGATGCGCCATTGCTGCGGAATTTGCGCTCCGTATCCCTCGGCCCGGGCCTCCGTCAGGGTCTGCGTACTGCCCAGCAATAAGTGCTGCTGCTCTCCCAACTGCCAGCTGGCCGAAATATCTCCGAGATAGGTACGGAAACGGCTCTCGGAAGCCAGTCTAATCTGTGGATCATAGAAACCCAGGTGCTCCTCAAAAAAGCCCGCTTTCATTTCCCATTTTCCGCGACGGGTCACTTCCGTAAAATCCAGCATAAATCGCGTCGATTGATCCTGCTGATAAGCCTCGCTGCGCGTTTGGACATTCGTTGGTGGAATCTGCCGGTCGGAGGCTTGCCACCAAAAATGCGCAGCGAGAGTTTTTCGCTCATCCAGCCTCCAGTAAAAATCCTGTAAAAAGGATTGCTGAGACAAGGCGGCATTGGTCTGCTGCCTTTCCGGCAACCCACGACCCAGCGGATAGTAAAAATTATTTTGCGCCTGCCGATGGGATAATTTAGTCCTTGCCCGCCACTTTTGCCCGCCGAGGTCTAATCCCAACTGTTGCTGAAATTGCCCAAAACTACCCAGGTCCGTCCCACTATTCAGTGAAAAGGTTTTTCCAAATGCTGCCCGGTTATTCAAATTGAGTACCCCGCCAATCGCCCCACTTCCCCAGAGCGAAGAACCACCTCCTTTGGTAAGCGTCATTTCTTCCACGGCCTGGGTGGGCAAGAGGGCCAAATCAAGTTGGCCCAGCATCGGGCTTCGCAGGGGTAATCCATTCCAAAGGATTAGTGTTTGCCCGGCGCTACCGCCTCGAATCGACGAAGTTGCCAGACTCCCCAAACCATAACTCTTTAGATAGGTGCTCGTCTCCAAAGACAAAGCTTCCGCCAGGTTATTGACCGATAATTGTCCAAGCTGCTCTACCGACCAGCTACGCTGAGACGCCCCGATCGATTGCTCCCGGTCAAAGCTGGCCTTGACCTCCAGGACTGGCAAAGACTGCACCGAATCCAGCGTGCTTTGGGCAGACAAAACCACCATGGAGAGCCCGAAAATTAGCCCCGTATGAATCACTGGAAAATAAGTGGATCGGATCGATTTCATCATATTGCTGATCATTTGGGCATCACAGCAATATGTACGAGCAGGCATCTGCTTATTTTAGGGCTACACAACAGGATGTGGCAGGCCCAAAAAGCAGCTACAGAATCGGACATTTTGCCTTTGATGCGAAAGCAAAATCAACACCTTTGGGAAGGTAATCTGGCTTGTCCACCTACGGCGGACTTACAGTTGCGCAACAGCTCGTGATTTTCACACGATTCCCCTTTATTTCATCAGCCTGAAGCTGATGCCCTAAGTGCGTTCTGGGAACAAAGCTAGCCAATATTTTTCAGATTAGCACTAAAAGCGATTGAAAGTGTCATAATTGTTCCGCTGGTAAGGGATCTTGATAAAGTCCAGTGTCCCTGGCTTCACCTGAATGGTGAAATTGTAGGTGCCCCGGGTTGGTGCCCAGTCGAAACGCATCTGCCAACAGTGAAGATCACGGGATAAACCCAGAGAAGGATAGGACAGTCCTTTTCGTACAAAATCGTAACCAAAGTTACCCACGTTAACAGACCAATTTTGCGTCAGCTGAACATTTCCCTGGCAATTAATTGCATTGGTCGCCACTTCCATTTCGGGCTTACTGGCTCCTCTGGTAGTCCAACGAAAGACGAGGTTATGGGAAATATTAAAATTTTCGAAAAGGCTCAGAAAATCACCACCATCGGCCAGAGAAGTATTCCGGTTGCGATTGTTGCGCTGCCGGGTATCGGTCACGACTTCTTCTTCCTGCCCCTGAAATAAAGCTCGTATCTTATTTACCGTCAGGCGGGAGTTAAATCGCAGGTTTGCATTGTCGAACCGAAAAGGTAGTATCCCTCTGAAGCCGGTCCATTCGTTAATACGACGACCGTTGGCATTTTTCTTGTAGGGGTCGAAAGTTGCAGAAAAACCAACCGTGGTAACGCCCTTAAACAATCGGGTCGTCGTCCGCATATTGATGGGGCTCCAGCGCAGAGAATCGGCCGCAAAATTATACCGACCATTGATAACGACGTTATCGATCAGCTTAGTCGTTTTAATCATCGAATCCTGCCGGGACCAGGTCTTGGCCTGAAAAATGTTATTCAGGTTGTAGCCAATGGCCATTTGCTCCTCTTGTCGGGGCGGAGCTCCAAAAATATTACCATCAAAAATGGAATAAATATCCAGGTCCTCCGGAAAACGGGTATCCGTCTGCACTTCCCGGTAATAATCGGTAGCCAGATAATTCGGAGCGTAGTTAAAAGAAATACTGGGTCGCATCTCCCAACGTACGCCTCGCAGGAAGCCCTTCGCGTTTTCATAGGTGAAGAAAAGCCGCGTATTCACGCTGGCCCCCACCGAGTAGGTACGGTAAGAAGAAAACCCATTCAGGGTATCGGTTAGAACGGTACCGAAGTTGAGGATGGTCGTATCCAGGTTAAAAGCCGTGCTATCGGCATTGTAAATGGTATCTACCCGAAAGGAGTTGGTATCGTCAAAGGTCCGGTTGATCGACTTCATATACCAGACTTCTTCATAATTAGCAGAGGGGTTAAAATTAAAGTTCTTGAGGACTTTAAAAGAGTTACTCAGGTTCACTCTTTGCCGCATTCCCAGCTGGGCATCCTCCAGGGTCTGCTGGGTAAACAGTAAAGAATCCGGCGTCTTGATCCGATTTTTTAATTCTGCATCGTAGCGTACCACTGTATTTTCGTACCAGGTTTGCTTTCCGCCTGGTTTGCGAAACGGATAGATCGACTGGGTTAAAAACTTGGCATTTGGAAAGTTGATGGTCATCTCCTGCGTCTGGGTATTTTGCGTGTGGTTTAGGCCCACTGACAAACTAATGGGCTTATCGTCCCAATTTTTAGAGAAGTTCAGGTTGGAGCTCAATTGTGACTGCAATACATTTTGGGCATCGTTAAAGACCCGTCCCTGGAAGTTATTCGTTTGAATATTCACGGAACCCCCAAAGGTATTGGTAGGATGGGCGCGTGAATCTTGCCGGTGGCTAAAGCGAATACTATAGGCATTAGAGCGGCTAAAACTACCATCCGAAGTATTTTCGATTTTACGGGAATCAAAACCCAGGTTCAGGTTGCCGGAATACTTATACCGAAGATTATAGTTGGAGGCGACATTTAGTCCATAACTACCCTTAAGGTAAATATTTCCAGTCACGGACAAATTAACGTGATCCCCCAGAGGAAAGTACCAGCCTATATTTCGCAGGCCAAAACCTAACTGGGGAGAATACTCGTAATCATTGGGGAAGATCAGCCCCGTTTTCCTTCCCGTTTTCAGGGGAATAAATCCGAAAGGGAAGGCAATTGGTGTGGGTATGCCCATAATCTCCAGATTAGAGGGGCCCACGATGGCCAACTTATTGGGTATAATTTTCACCTTATTACTCTTGATCCCAAAATGGGGCTCGGGATGCGTACAGGTTGTAAAAATAGCTTTTGCCGTATTTACAATATCCCCCACCGAAGTATCCTGAGTCATATTGCGAATAAACTTGGTTTCCTGGCCGAGAATCTGAATATCGTCCTGCTGTGTGCGCATATTGTAGACTTTGCCCTTACCCGACTTGTAGTTATACTTAATGCTATCGGCGGTAAACTCCTGAGTGCCATCATTAAACTTGGGATAGTTGACCAACCTTCCGACGCTATCGGGAATCGGACGGGCAATAATAATATCATTCTCAAAATCCAGCTCAATAATGCCCGCTTCCAGGTTAATGTCCTGATAATTCACTTTAGCATTACCGTACAGAAAATAGCGTCGATTTCCATCTTTAAGCAGTGCCAGGGTCGAGTCTGCCGCTTGTCTTTCTACCTTATCATCGATGGCATCTTTGGACGTTTCGTAGGGCAGGCGCTGGGGTATGGTGTCTTGTGGCAGGCTGTCCAATTGGTTTTGGCTTTCGCTAAAAAACCGGGCCCGGTTGCGGCTGGTCGAATCTGGCTGCTGGGCCATCAGGGCAGGGCCGAATCCCAGTAGCCATAAAAAGAGCAGCAAAAGGCTTGTTTGCCCCGATTTTATTCGTTTATTTTGTAGAGATTGATCACCAATCCTGTTGGCAAAGGAGTAGCAAACAACTGTTTGATATCCCAGGGCCCGATAAGCGCGATTCCATTTTTCCACCAACAGGTCTACAACCATACTATGAAACGAGCATTAATTATTACCCAAACGTTGCTATTCTTTCTATCGCCGTTCGCTCAGGCTTCTTTTAACAAAACTTTAGTAGTAACCCACTCAAAAGTTGCGGGCAAAGTTATCAAAGAAATAGAAAATACCAGCAAACCCTATCAAATTAAAACGGTGGTAATTGATCCGGGGCACGGAGGGCACGATCCGGGTTGTAGTGGTAGCTCTTCTCGCGAAAAGCATCTGGCCCTCGCCATCGGATTGAAACTAGAATATTTACTCAAACAGAAATTCCCCGATCTGAAGGTGATCATGACCAGGGATGAAGACGTTTTTATCCCGCTGCACAAACGAGCCGCCCTAGCCAATCGCAATCAGGCGGACCTATTTATTTCCATCCACTGCAACTTTATGCCCGGCTCTCAAGCCACCCGCGGTACCGAAACCTTTGTGCTGGGACTACATCGGGCCGAAGAGAACTTAAAAATTGCCAAGCGGGAAAATGCCGCGATTTTACTGGAGGAAGACTACGAGAAAAACTACGATTACGATCCCAATTCTCCGGAAGGACACATTATGCTCACTATGTTTCAGAGTGCCTACCTGGATCAAAGTATCCTTTTTGCCGAAAAGGCAGAAAACCAAATGAAAAAAACAGCCAGTCGACGTAGCCGGGGAGTTAAACAAGCTGGCTTTGTGGTCTTACGCGAAACGACCATGCCCAGCGTTTTGGTGGAAACCGGTTTTCTCAGCAACTCGGGAGAAGAGAATTTCCTGAAGACGGAAGGAGGGCAGATGAAAATTGCCCGGTCCCTGCTCCAGGCTTTTGAAGAATATAAACAGGAAGTAGAGTCGCCCGAATACCAGCCTTTCGCACAGCCCGCCCGCGAAGTGGCCCGCCTGCCCGAGGACAAACCGAGCCAGCCCGCCACTCCCAGCTATCCGCCCGGCGTCCAGACTGTAAAGAAAACAGTAGCTCAGCCGGCACCAAAGCGCGTTTTTACTAATATTTACGAGTCGGCAACACCCGACAAGCCTGCTCCCGCCGTTGAAAAGAAAACACCCGCTGCGCCAAAAGTGGAGGAAACAAAACTACCGGTTCTATTCTTTGTCCAGCTGGCTGCCTCCAACAAACCGCAGGCTACGGACACCCCCCGCTGGCGCGCGCTAGGCTACGTCATCGAAGTGGTACAAGAAGATGATTTGTACAAATACCGGGCGCGCAACTTCACCGGACTGGCAGCCGCTCAAAAGGCTAAAGAAGAGCTGAGAAAAAAAGGGTTTCCGGACGCTTTTGTAGTCGCTTACAAAGGAAAACAGCGAATTAGCCTGGCACAAGCCATGGAAGAAACTCAATAATAATCGGAATATTTTCTCGCAATACTCAACTTTAGGAATTATTCAACCGTTGCTAAGATTGAATTTAGGAACCAGTAATTTAATTTATTGCTCAAATGGTTCTACTTTTGCGATTCTTGTAAACAACAATCAAACGTTCTTATGTCAAAAGAAATCCGCGTGGCCTTATTAGCCATCGTTGCTATAGCCCTGGTTTATTGGGGATACAACTTCATTCTTGGAAATAATGTAATGAAACAAACGGCCTTCTACAAGGTCGAATATAAAAATGTAGGCGGCCTCAAGACCTCCACTCCCGTTCGGGTCAATGGTGTACAGGTAGGCCGTGTGGCTACCGTCAAAAACCAGATGGACGAACAAAACGTACTGGTGGAATTGGATCTTGAGCCCGGATTACGAATCCCTAAAGACACCCGCGCTTATATCCTGAATGAAACCTTTATGGGACAGCAGGCCGTAGAATTGAAATACGACACCCCTTGCTCGGGCAACGATTGTGCTCAACCCGGTGATTATTTGCAGGGAGAAAACCTAAGCGTACTGGCCTCGACTGTCGACCGTCAGGAGTTAGAGGTCTACCTCAACGAATTTGAAAATACCATCCTAAGCTTGTTGGACTCTATCCAGGACCGTACTTTGGGCAGTGATGCAGAAGGACCATTGGCGAATACCATCCGCGATATGGAATCGACCATGAACAATCTTAAAGGGGCTACGGGGCAACTGAATAGCCTACTCTACCAATCTAAAGACAATATTACCGGTACCCTGGAAAATGCCGAAACGGTTACCGCCAGCCTCGCCGATAATAACGAGCGTATTGAACGTATCCTGGTGAGTACCGATTCTTTCACCCAGCAACTCAGCGCAGTTGAATTGAAGAAAACGGTCGACGAACTGTCGCAGACGATAGCTTCGTTGAAATCTACCATTAATAAAGCGGATCAAACCTTTGCGGGTATTAATTCCGTGGTAGGTGGCCTGGAAAACGGAGAGGGCACCCTTGGTCTACTACTCCAGGATCCGGCGCTCTATCACGAATTGAGTACGCTCAGCGCAAAGGCGGATTCGCTGTTGAACGACATTCAGGATCGTCCCTACCGCTACGTTCCGCTCAAAGGTCGAAATCGCGTTAAACGCTACGATCGCAAAGATGAACAGCTAGAAGAGAACAATGAATGATGAAGCGGGCTAAGATGGCAAAATGGGTATTATTCACCATAGCTCTGTCCGTTTATTGCTATCGGCCACTGCCTGGCCAAAGAGTGATCAATGTAGAAGAAATGACAGCGGGGGAAATCAGCCTTGCCCCCGATATTGCCATCCCTAAAATATTAGCCGGCTACACCCTTTGGTTACCCAGGGAGACGCCAATCGGTATGATTGTTTTCACCCACCCCAGAAGAGACACTCTCAACAGTGATTCCTTAATCGATTACGCACAATCCAAGGGCCTGGCGGTCCTTTACGCGACTACGGACAACCGACTTGAGTTTTTTTTCCGAAAGGAAAAAATGCAGGAAATCGAAAACTATGTCCACCAGGTCATACAGCGGTACCATATTCCATCCGATCACTTGCTTTACTGTGGCATGTCACTGGAAGGAACCCGCGCCCTGAAACTTACTATTTTTGGTCAGGACCAAGCTTCAAAAAACAAACTCAAACCCAGAGCAATCGTCATTTGTGATGCGCCCCTGGATATGCTTCGCTTTCATCAAGCCATGATTAGAGCTAAAAAAGTAAACTTCAGCGATATTGCCGTTAATGAAGGTACTTGGGTATCGGCCTATTTAGAGGCAAACCTGGGTGGAAAACCAACGAAGAATCCAGCTACCTATATCCAATATTCTCCCTATTGTTACACCGCTGAAGGTGGGCCCCACCTGTCTGTCTTCCAGGATATTGCCGTACGGGCCTATACCGAACCGGACATTCATTGGTGGATGCAAGAGCGTCGTAAAGACTACTACGGTATGAACGCCCTTGATCTGGCCGCTTTTATTAATGACCTCCAACTAAGGGGGAATTCCGAAGCAGCACTAATCACCACCCAACACCAGGGTTATCGTCCCGACGGAAGCCGACACCCCCACAGTTGGAGTATCGTTGATGAAAAAGAAATGGTCAATTGGTTTTTGGGATTAATAGGAAAGGATTAACATTAGTTTTTACCGGGTTAATTGAATAATGAAGTTGTTTAAACAACTTCATTATAAACTCTTCATCAAAATTTTAAACTTCGACTATGGACTTACTAAGCGTCAGCGTCTTTGGCACCTCTTCAAAAGCTCATGAAAAAAGAGTACCGATTCATCCAGAACAAATAAGTTGGATTGACGAGAAGGTTCGCAAAAAACTATTTTTTGAAGAAGGCTATGGCCTTCCTTTTGACATGTCAGATGAAGAACTTGCCGCACTGAGTGCAGGGGTTTTGCCCCGAGAAACACTCTTCGAAAGGGGAGAAATTTTACTACTTCCCAAACCGGTACAAGAGGACTTTGATGCCATGCGTCCGCAATCCATACTCTGGGGCTGGCCCCATTGTGTACAGCAGGAAGCTTTTACACAAGCTGCTATTGACCGCAAACTCACCCTGATTGCCTGGGAAGCGATGCACCGATGGAATGAGCAAGGGGACTGGAAAATGCATATCTTCCAAAAGAACAATGAGATTGCCGGATACGCTGGTGTGCTCCATGCACTTAGCCTGATTGGTTTAGATGGAAACTACGGGCCCCACCGCAAAGCAGTAGTGATTAGCTTTGGCTCCGTTAGCCGGGGTGCCATCCATGGTCTTCGCGCTTTGGGAATTAACGATATTACGGTTTTTACGCAGCGTTATTCCATTTTTGTGACGGATCAGATGACCAGTACCAACTACTATCACTACGAGCAAGATGACCTGGGGCGATTAATGGCCGTCTATCCCGATGGGGAGGTCAGACCATTCGTAGAGGCCCTGGAAGAAGCAGATGTTATTGTAAATGGTATTCTTCAGGATACCGACCATCCGATTATGTTTATGCAGGAGGGTCAGGAAGAACGGCTAAAAAAAGGAACACTGATTGTTGATATCAGCTGCGACGAAGGAATGGGTTTTCCCTTTGCCAAACCGACTACTTTTGACGCACCAATGTTCAAAAAAGGGCATGTCCATTACTATGCCGTTGATCATACCCCTTCTTACTTGTGGAACAGTGCTTCCTGGGAGATCTCAAATAGCCTACTCCCCTATCTGCCTTTGGTTATGCAAGGCCCGAAACGGTGGATGGAAAGTGAAACCTTGAAGCGAGCCATAGAAATTAAAGAGGGGATCATACAAAACCCCAAAATTCTAAGTTTTCAAAACCGGGAAGCCGATTACCCCCACGTGATCAAGGAATAATATTCACTTCTGGTTCCAATAAAATACCGAAGCGTTGGTGCACACTCTGACGAACTTTTTGGGCGAAAGCCCATACCTCTGCGCCGCTAGCACCCCCGTAATTCGCAATGACCAGGGGCTGTTTTTCGTAACAGCCCACGGCAGCCTGGCGCTTGCCCTTCCAACCGCATTGATCAATGAGCCAGGCAGCTGGAATCTTTACCTGGCGAGTAGATACAGGATAGGCCGGTGTCTGGGCGTATTCTTCCTGAATCCGGAAATATAATGCTATATCCACTATTGGATTTTTAAAGAAGCTGCCGGCATTACCCAGCTTCTGGGGGTCCGGCAGTTTAGATTGTCGGATGCGGATCACTGCCGCCGCCACATCCTGTATGGTGGGTTGATTTATCTCGGCTAACTCCCGCTCAATCGCACCGTATTCCGTATGTACCTGATGATGCCGGTGGCTCAATTTAAATATCACCTTAGTGATAATATACTGATCCTTCCACTTGCCCTTGAAGTGGCTGTATCGGTAATCAAAACCGCAATCTTCATTGGCGATTTCAACGATTCTACCCGTGGCAATTTCATAGGCTTCCAGGGAGACCAGTCGATCCTTCAGTTCAACGCCATAAGCACCGATGTTCTGGATCGGTGCCGCGCCCACCTGCCCTGGTATTAGTGAAAGATTTTCCAATCCCCCCAAATTCTGGTCCAGGGTCCAGGCTACAAAATCAGGCCAGGATTCTCCCGCTCCGGCCTCTACCCGTGCGTATTGGTCATCGCTCCGTTCGACGGAGCGATGCGTGATATTCATCTTTAAAATAGTGCCCGGATAATCATCTATAAACAAAACATTACTTCCTCCTCCCAGTATAAAGAAGGGCTGACTGTCCTGCCTTTCAGCAAAATAGGCCCACAAATCTTCTACTCCATCTATGGAAAGAATAGTCTGAGCGGAAGCTGCAATTCCCATGGTATTATGGGCCGCTAGTGTCTGCTTAGATCCGGTTTTGGTCATAGGGTATCTGCACTTTCCAATCCGTCGAACTGTAATTTTGCCAATGTACTGTAGGCACCATCCTCTTTCATAGACAACTCATCGTGCGTACCCGACTCAATGATCTTCCCCTGATCGATTACATAGATACAATCTACGTTACGAATCGTGGCCAGACGATGCGCGATAATGATGGAGGTTCGGTTTTCCATCAGCTTATTCAGTGCATCCTGGACCAGCCTCTCGGATTCGGCATCCAGCGAGGAGGTAGCCTCATCCAGCAAGAGTATCGCCGGATCTTTGAGGATAGCTCTGGCAATAGCGATACGTTGACGCTGACCACCGGATAGTTTGACCCCACGTTCCCCCACAACGGTATCCAGTCCTTCCGGAAAGGAACAGATAAAATCCCAGGCGTTTGCCTGGCGCGCTGCCTTTTCAATATCCGCCTCACTGGCGCTGGTATTTCCGTAGGCAATATTCTCGCGGATCGTACCGCCAAAAAGTAAAACCTCCTGCGGCACTACTGCAATATTTCGACGATAGTCTACCAGATCATAATTTTGAATATTCTGTTGATCTACCAGAATCTCGCCACCGTCCACTTTATAAAATTGTAATAATAATTGTAAAATGGTAGATTTTCCTGCTCCACTACTCCCCACCAGGGCAATTTTTTGCCCCTGGGGCACCGAAAACTGAATACCATTCAGCACTTGTATATCTCTTCGGGTCGGATAGGAAAAATCTACCGACCGATAATCAATCGCACCTTGTAATTTGAGCTTGGGCTTAGGCGTCGGTTCTTTCACCTCCACCTCCGATTCTTCGTCGAGGATATCCTGAATCCGTTCGGTGGCACCTACCGCTGACACCAGTTCGGTATAAAAACTACCCAAGCTGGCAATGGAGGCGCCGATCAGTCCCGTAAAGACTACAAAATTCACTAAATCTCCCTGGGGCATAACCCCTGCCTGTACCAACAAGGCCGCACGGTACATGATAAAAAACAGCGCCCCAAACATCACAAAGATGATGAAGGAAATAAAGAGTCCACGCATGTGTGCCGCTTTGATAGCGGTACGTACCACCTGTTGCAGCTCACCGACGTAGCGCCTTAATTCGAACCACTCGTTAGTGTAAGCCTTAACCGTTTGCACGGATTGCATAGTCTCTTCTACTACTACATTGGTAGAAGCTAACTGATCCTGACGGGTACGCATCAGCTGCCGTATGTGACGGCCAAAGTACATGGCCAGAATCACAACAATCGGGAAAGTAGCCAGCATAGTTAAAGCCAGCGTGGGCATCTTAAAGATGATAAAAAGTATGCCAAAGATCAGCGTGATGATCTGCCTAAAAAACTCGGCCAAGGTAACGGAAATCACGCCTTGTACCTGGGTGACATCGTTGGTTATCCGACTGGTCAACTCGCCTACTCTGCGCTTTTCCATAAAGGGAATACCCAGCGAAATCAGACTTTTGTACAAATCTTCTCTCAACGCGGCCATACTCTTTTCACTGACGTAGGTAAAGAGCCGCACCCGAAAATAGGAGAAGGTACTCTGGAAGGCCAGTAAGGCCACCAGTAATATAAATATTCCATTCAGGTCCAGGTTGTATTCCGATTCCCCACCAATGACATTCAGCATTTCTCCCGGAATCGTCATTATTCCCAGGAAGATTAAGCTACCTGCAGAGAGGAAAACCATACCCAAAATAAAGGCCCACTTGTAAGGCAGGATATATGAAAAAAGCCGAAAAGAACTTTTAAGTCGATCTAAAGTCAGTGGTTTCTTTTCCGCTTGTTTGTCCGAGGACTTTCTTCGCATTCCCATTCTTAAAATTCAAATTTTGACATTCTGCACCGAAGCGGATAAGACCGCTTCCCTGATTTTATTCTATTTTGTGCAATATAAGTAAGTGTTCAATATTATCTATACCTTATTCCAGACCCTTTTGGGCTTCCACTGCGTTAAAAAGCCTCGCCGACGCGCTGCGTCGCCTGCGTTTTTTGCCTTGTTGAACCCCCAAATTGCACTGAACTAAACTTATACATAATCACGAACACTTATTTAGTAAAATGCAAAAGTACTGGAAATATAAATACCCTATGGCAGCAAACCACACTCAGCCCGAATTCGCTCGTAACAATTACGTCATTTTTTAGCCGGTGGCTTGTCGCCCCGAACCACACTTTTAATTTTATGCATTTCTTGTCTTTTAAGGGAATACTATTAATTTTGATTTTTCGTTTAAACCAGTATCGCCTCTTCTTTTCATTTAAATAGACCATTTATCAACCCTACTGAGCCCGTTGATACTATGGTCTACTATGTACGCAATAAAAAGAATGATCTCAAAAACCAGATGATTAATGAAGCAACACCTTACACTCCTTTGCTTTTTATTTTGTATAGGTGCTCTCAGGGCCCAAACGAACATTGATTTTGGTCTAAGTGGCGGTCTGGCCGTTTACAGTGGTGACCTTTCTCCTAGAGAAGTAGGCTTTTCGTTCGAAGATATTGGTCCCGCAACCAGTGTATTTTTACGCTTTCAATTTAAGGACTGGATCGGCCTGCGAACCAGCCTGTCTTACGCCTATCTAAATGCTGACGACCGGCGAAGTGGCAATCTTTTTCGAGACCTGAGTTTCCAGACTAATATTTATGAAGCTTCGGGTATCCTGGAAATTTCGCCAACCAATATCGGTTATTACGATTCCAAAGCAGTTTTTGTGCCTTATCTGGCCATTGGAGTGGGCTTATTTGGATTCAACCCCAAAACTATGATCAATGGAGAATTGGTAGAATTACGCCCCATTGGTACGGAGGGGCAAGGTTTGCCAAATTACGACGATTATTACAGCAATACCTCCCTGAATTTCCCCTTTGGCCTGGGCGTAAAAATTGTAGTCAGTGATCGACTTTCTTTTGGGGTAGATGTGATCGGAAGAAAGCTACAAACCGATTATCTGGACGATGTATCCGGAACTAGTGTGCGTTACGGTGACATTCTGGAAAATAAAGGGGAGCTGGCCGCACGGCTTAGCAATCCCAATCTGCCCCTGGACACCAACCCCGATCGGCGCTATACCAGAGGGGGCACTTTTAACGACTTTTATTATATGGCCACCGTAAATTTCGCTTATCGTATCCAATCCGGTCGTACGGTATACAAACCGGGTAAAAAAGGAGTCGTCTGTCCCAGATTTTAATTTCCAGACAAAATTTAAAGAGGTAGGCACTGCATTTCAGGATTATTCTTTAACTTTGTGTTAATTTAATGTTAAGTACAAAGTCATGGTAAATGTTCTTATCATTTGCGCGGATAATTCCGTTCGCAGTCAAATTGCCGAAGCCTATTTCACCTTCTATGCAAAGGGCAAGGGTTTGTTTTTCAGTGCTGGCTTAAAACCTGGAGAAATGAGCCCCTACGCTGTAAAAGTAATGGCAGAAGATAATATTGACCTGACCGAACATTCTGTGAAGTCCATTCAGGCTTTCAGAAATGTTCCCTTTGATCAAGTAATTACCGTTTGCCAGACCGAAGATTCGACATACCTGGAGCAACTGCATTTTCAACACTGGCATCATATTCCGGTGTCAGCCCCTTCCGAACGTCATTACTCGACGGAGGCCGAAGCGATGGAAGCCTACCGCATAACGCGTGATCAGCTTAAGCGAAAAGTCTTGCGTTTTATTGGTCAGGAGCTTTCTCAGCCCGAGGAGCAAACCTCTTTATCCTAGTCCTAGGAAATATCAATAAAAAGTAAGTTCTTGTGTAGGTACCAAGTAATGGATATGAAATCGTTTCTTTATCACCGCCGGGATACCAGTTGGTTAGCTTTCAATCATCGGGTTTTGCAGGAAGCTGCTGATCCCGCGGTACCGCTATACGAACGCCTCAAATTTCTGGCGATCTACAGTAGTAATCTCGATGAATTTTACCGGGTACGGGTTTCCACCATCCGGAGATTTAAGGAGATGAAGAAGGCCGACCGCAAAGCCCTGACCGATATCAAACCCCAAAAAGAACTAAAGGAGATCAAGCGTCTGGTCCATCAACAACAAACGGAATTTGGCCGGATTTTTCGTTCCGAAATTCTTCCAGCCCTAAGACGTGAACATATCTATTTGCTCAATACGACCACCCAGTTTGATAAGCAGCAAAAAGCTTTCGCAAAAAAATACTTCCGGGAAAAGGTATTACCCCTGATCAATCGGCAATACATGCAGGAAGGCGGAGCCATTCCTTTTCTAAAAAACAGATCCCTCTACCTGGTGGTCAAATTGGCCGGCACAAAAAAATTAGGTCTGGCTAATATTCCCAGCGAATCTTTACCTCGATTTATTCCTTTACCTGCCGCAGAAGGAAATTTCACCATCGCTTTTCTGGATGACATTTTGCGCATCAACCTGGATCGAATATTTGAAGAGGATGTACTGGCCGCACATGCCATTAAGATATCGCGGGATGCAGAATTGTACATTGACGACGAATTCGGGGGCGATTTGCTAGAAAAAATAAAAACGAACCTGGGAAGCCGGGATACCGGACTGCCTACCCGATTGCTGTACGATTCCAATATGAGTATGGAATTGATCAATAATTTGAAAAGTATTCTACAGCTCAAAAAAAACGATCTTTTTCCTGGCGGTCGGTACCATAATTTCAGCGATTTTTTCGGTTTCCCGGAGCCGGAGCAAAAACCTCATCTTCACGAAACAGAACTTCCCCCACTGCCGCATCCCCATCTAGAAAAGGCAACAAGCCTCATTCGGTGTATACAGCAAGAGGAGCAGATTTTACATTTTCCTTACCAGCGGTACGACTATATTCCCCAACTTATTCGGGAAGCAGCCCAGCATCCGGAGGTTAAGGATATAAAAATCACCCTTTACCGCGTTGCTAAACGCTCGGCAGTAGTTGAAGCTTTGCTGGAAGCCATTGAGAAAGGTAAGGAAGTAACCGCATTCATCGAAGCAAAAGCCCGTTTTGACGAAGCTTCCAATATCTATTGGGGTAAAGAACTCCAAGAGGCCGGTGCTCAAGTACTATACAGCTACCCTAATATTAAAGTGCATTCCAAAATCCTTACCATACAATTTCATCCCCAGAGTACTCAGCAGGACATTAGTTACCTGGGGACGGGAAATTTTAATGAGAATACGGCACGCCTCTATGGTGACCACGCCCTGCTCACGGCCGACCAGCGGATCAATCGCGAAGTAGAGCAGGTATTTGGACTATTAGAGCGTAATATATTAATGCCCGCCACTAAGAAACTTCTGCTATCCCCATTTACTACTCGAAGTGGATTCGAAGCCCTGATAGACCGCGAAATCGCTAACGCCAAGTCGGGCAAACCCGCCTATATGATCTTAAAAATGAATAGCCTTGAAGATCTGGCCATGATTAACCGATTGTATAAAGCAAACAATGCCGGAGTAGACATCACCCTAATTGTCCGGGGGATTTGTTGTTTAATTCCCGGTCTAAAAGGACAAAGCGAACGCATCCGGGTATTTAGTCTGGTGGATCGATTTTTGGAACACGCCCGGGTATATATTTTTGCCAATGGCGGAAAAGAAATCATGTACTTAGCCTCCGCCGACTGGATGACTCGCAATCTGGATCGACGTATTGAAGTGACTTTCCCCATCAAACGAGGCCCTATTTTTGACCAACTACGACATATTATCGACCTACAGCTAAAGGACAACACCAAGTTGCGACGCATCACGAGCGAACTGGACAATCCTTACGTAGAAAAAGCGGAACATGCCGAGCCCTTTAATGCGCAAACCGCAATTTATGCGTATCTTTCGCCCGCTTTACCAAAAGGAATAAAAGATGAATCAGATTCGTGATTGGGTTTTTAACAAAGTACACTCTACCAACCTGGTCTATAATACATGCTGGGAAGATCCACGCTGTGATCGGGAACTACTTCAATTTGATCAGGATAGCCAAATTGTAATGATTACCAGTGCCGGAGATAATGCGCTGGATTATCTGCTGGACCAACCAAATACCATCCACTGTGTGGATGTCAACCCTCGGCAAAATGCCTTACTACAGCTAAAGATAGCGGCTTATCAAGAGGGCAATTTTGAAGATCTCTACCAATTATTCGGAGAGGGGAAGCATCCAGAGATCAGAACGACCTATCAACAAAAACTAAGACCAAGACTTCCGGAATTTGCCCGGGAATACTGGGATAAGAACCTCAATTTTTTTAGTACCAAAGGCGTTAGGAAATCTTTTTATCACTACGGTACCGCCGGTACTTTTGCCTGGATGGCCAGTCGCTATCTCAAAACGCGGAAAAAGCTGTATGGTCTGATCCAGCAGTTATTTGAAGCGCAAAACCTGGCGGAGCAAACCCGGATTTTCAATCAAATTGAACCGAAGCTCAACAATAAGCTACTGGAGTTTTTTGTCAACCGACATCTGACCATGTGCCTACTGGGGGTGCCCCGCAGTCAACAGGAGCTGTTTATGGATGATTACCGTAACGGTGCCTTAGGTTTCATTTCGGAGTGCTTGCGCAAAGTCTTTACCCAGTTACCTATTCAGGAAAATTACTTTTATCATCTGTATTTTTATGGTGCCTACACCCGGGATTGTTGTCCGGAATACCTGCGCCCCGAAAATTTCAATAGTATTGCCGCCCAAACCGATAAGATAAAAAATCACACCACTACCATTAGTGCTTTCCTTAAGGAAAACCCAGGCACCTATTCTCATTTTATTCTGCTTGACCACCAGGATTGGCTGGCAGCCAACGATGTTAAGGCCCTGGAAGACGAATGGCGCCAAATCCTGAAAAATAGTACATCTGGAACTAAAATCCTGTTGCGTTCCGCAGCAAAAGAAGTGGATTTCTTCCCGGATTTCGTTTTGGATCAGGTGACTTTTGAAGAGCGCCTTACGGCAAAAACCCATCAGGAAGACCGGGTGGGTACTTACGCCAGCGTCTATTTGGCTATCGTCAATTAATGAATGGTTGAAGTGACAATGGGAAAAGGCCATAATTCAATCAACAAAAACCAAATCTAATATATGTCTAGCGATCATAAACCCAGCATAGAGAAATTTGACCAACAGTCGAGCGAAGAGCAGACCCAATATATGGAGCAGTACTACAAGCTGCAATCAAAGATATACGATGCCACCCGCTGGTCTTTTCTTTTTGGCCGCAAACGTATCATCCGGGAGTTACCACTATCACAAAAACGTACCAGCAGGATTCTGGAAGTGGGCTGCGGCACGGGATACAATCTCGTCCGCCTGGCCAAGCAGTTTCCCAATGCGGAATTAATCGGGCTGGATGTCTCTTCCGATATGACCGCGCTATCCGAAAAGAATACCCGGGCTTTTTCCGAAAGGGTACGCATTATACAGGCACCTTACGAAAACAATCATCAATTATTTGAGGGGCAGGTGGACGCTGTACTTTTTTCCTATTCGCTGACTATGATTAATCCGCAGTGGTCGGAACTGATCCTCCAGGCCAGGGAAGACTTAAAATCGGGTGGCTTAATCGCGGTGACCGACTTTCACGATTCCAAAAACCAGTGGTTTAAAAAACACATGTCCAACCACCACGTGCGGATGGATGGCCACCTTCTCCCCTTACTGGAAAAAGAATTCACACCAATCATCAGTGAAGTACCTGCCGCCTACGGTGGCATCTGGCACTATCTGGTTTTTATAGGTAAAAAATAAGACCATCGGCTCCTTTTAGCCATTGTAAAAAGGGGCAATTTTAGGTGAAAATGGCGGTCGATCTTTCGGGCTATGCTTTTATCAGCCCCTATATTTACCGCCACTTTCGTGAAAGCTTGCTTTGGGCAGGCAAAAAATACCTAACAAACATTTATAACAATACAGAAAAACAGATTTTATGGCAAAGTTAAACTTTGGCGGTGTAGAAGAAAATGTAGTGACTCGTGAAGAATTTCCCCTGGAAAAAGCCCAGGAGGTCCTAAAAGATGAAACCATCGCCATCATTGGCTACGGTGTACAAGGGCCGGGTCAGGCAATGAACCTTAGAGATAATGGATTCAATGTAATTATTGGCCAACGTAGTCCTTCCAAAAGCTGGGACAAAGCAGTGGCTGATGGCTGGGTACCCGGCAAGACGCTATTCTCTATAGAAGAAGCTGCCGACAAAGCAAGCGTCATCCAGTACTTGCTTTCCGATGCTGCACAAATTGCCGTCTGGGAAAGGCTAAAACCCTACCTGACCAAAGGCAAAGCTCTATATTTCAGTCACGGATTTGGAATTACTTATAAAGATCGTACCGGAATTATTCCTCCCGATGATATTGACGTCATCCTGGTAGCGCCTAAGGGCTCTGGTACCAGCCTGCGTCGGATGTTCGTCGAAGGGCGGGGATTGAATTCCAGTTATGCTATTTTTCAGGACGCAACGGGTCGAGCTAAGGAACGCGTAATCGCGCTGGGTATCGGCATTGGCTCTGGTTACCTTTTTGAAACCAACTTTAAGAGCGAAGTTTACAGCGACCTTACCGGAGAGCGCGGCACCTTGATGGGTGCCATTCAGGGTATTTTTGCGGCCCAGTACGATTGTTTGCGCAAGCGTGGACACTCTCCTTCCGAAGCCTTTAATGAAACCGTAGAAGAGCTGACCCAAAGCCTAATGCCGCTGGTAGCGGAAAACGGTATGGACTGGATGTACGCCAACTGCTCCACCACTGCCCAACGCGGTGCCCTGGACTGGTGGAAAAAATTCCGCGATGCGGTTTCTCCGGTATTTGAAGAGCTGTATGACAGTGTGGCCTCTGGCGAAGAAGCACAAAGATCCATTGATTCCAATTCACAGCCGGATTACCGGGTAAAACTGGAAGCCGAATTAAAGGAATTGAGAGAAAGCGAGATGTGGAAAGCCGGGAAAACGGTTCGTAGCTTACGCCCGGAATCACAAGATCCTCAGTAGATCCGACCTCAACTATAAACCTTATACCAACGACGACGGGTGCCCTGGCATCCGTCGTTTTTTTTTTAAACTCCGTTAAAATTCCATTAAATTTAAGCCCCAATAAACTTTTTGGTATTGTTTAAGCGTCTACCATCTAAACCACAAACATTGAAGTTGTTTAAAAACTCAAATCAAATGGAAAAACTTATTTTTACGCTGGCTCTCCTGGGGCTGCTTAGTCTATCCAGCTATGCTCAAGAGACCGGCATCCAGTTTTTTGAAGGCACCTACGAAGAAGCACTGACCAAAGCAGCCAAAGAAGACAAACTTATTTTTATGGATGCTTACACCACCTGGTGTGGCCCCTGCAAATGGATGGCTAGAAATACCTTCACCGATGAAAGTGTAGCTGACTATTTTAACGAAAACTTTATCAATGTGAAGATGGATATGGAACGCGGCGAGGGCCCCGGGCTAGCCAGAAAATTCAGAATTCGGGGTTACCCTACTTTACTGTTCCTGGACGCCGAAGGCGAAATTGCCCATCAAAAACTGGGTGCTCTGGCCGCAGATCAATTCCTGATATTGGGGAAAAACGTTCAGACTAATCAATAATATACGGAGCACTAAGCGCCGTAGTGATGTTTTTTGAACAAGTCCCACACCACAATACCCAGGCACACCGATACATTTAAGGAATGCTTGGTGCCAAATTGGGGTACTTCAATAACCGCATCTACGAGGTCTACAACAGATTGTTGTACGCCTCGTACTTCGTTACCAAAGACCAAGGCTATTTTATCTGTGGGTGGCCATTCCGTATCCTGCAAAGGAATACTGGTATCGGCCTGTTCAATAGCGTAGACGGTGTAACCCGCTTTCTGAAGTTGGCGAACCGTTGCGCCTGCATCTTCCTGGTAGGTCCAGTTAACCGCTTCGGTAGCCCCAATGGCCGTCTTAAGAATTTCCCGATGAGGTGGTTTTGCCGTAATACCACATAAATAAATATGCTCCAATGCGAAAGCATCAGCCGTGCGAAAGGCAGACCCGGTATTTAAGCCCGAGCGGATATTATCCAAAACGATAACGATTGGAGATTTCTCCCGATCTTTGAATGCTTCTACACTTAATCTATTCAGATCCGTCAGACTCCTTTTCTTTCTTTCCATAAACACTAACGTATATACCGCGTTTTTGACGATGGAAAAGCAGCTGATAATTCGCTTCTATAAAATTCAGCTCCCTTCCTGAATAATCATTCATAATATTAGAGACCAAGTAATAATCGTAATTTTTTTCATTTTTATCGGCAAATCCCGGGCCCGTCTTTGCAGGATTGTAATACCGCAGGGGACCAATCGCCGGAAAAGCCGCTCCCACGGAGGACAAAGGGATGGCCCGCCTGGCCAGATAGTCTTCCGCATCGGCCCGCAATTGAAAATAAGGGCGGTGGGCCCAAGTACTATCCCACCCCTGAGAAACAAAAGAAGGGTATAACCAAAAATGGCCACTGAGCAGACCCAAAGACACCAAAATATACAAGCTGTACTTTTTCCAGGGTCGCCAGGACAAGCCTTGCAGTTGCTGTAAAAACACCAGATGCAGTACCAGGTAAAAAGGCAATAAATAACGATGCTGATTAAGCCCCTGGTAGATAAGAAAAGGCCAGGAAAGCACTAAAAATAAAAGGAGAGCTAATAGGGTGTGGGATGGCCATTTTTTGATATTGGGGATGCTTTGCAGCAATAACAAAATACCCAACCATAGAAAAATGCGTCCAAAGTCCAGCAATCGCCAACCCAGTAGGAGGAGATACCAGACAACTTCCTCTCCGGTATTTTTCTGAAAACCCCAAGCCCAGGGAGAATCAGCGTGATAACCTATCCAGCCCTTTTCACGAAAGTGAAACCAAAGAAATAATAAGCTGAGCAGCACACCCGGGGCATAGATTCGGATTTTTTGCCACCACCACTTCCACCCGCCCTTGTATACACGCAAGTATCCGATAAATTCAAATAGAAATAGCGCAAAAGCGCACATCATACCGCGCATACTGATCAAAGACAGCCCCAATACGCCCAGCGCTTGTATCCAGTCATTGCCCTTACTATGCCCCAGAAAAGCCAGCAGAAAAAATGATAATAGCGCTGCATCGGGCCCGAGGAGGAACAATTGACTCAGCACTGTGGGATCGCAGGTATATAAGGCAAGCAAGGCAAAGGCCAGGTTTGGTCCCAGATAGTGATTCCCCAACTGCCAGGAGCAGTAAAAAAACAACCCAATAAAGGGCAACATTGCCAAATGGCTAAGCCACAGATTTGTCCCCAAAAGTGTCCACCAGAAAGCCAGATACATACCAAAGAAAGGGGGATGGCCACTATCTATTTCCTGAGGTAACCAAAACCTGGTAAAGTCGTGATCGTAAAAAAACCAGGCCTGTTTGGCCCCCAATTGTACGCCATCCCAAAAAAAGGGATCCGTGATAGACATCCAGAATAACAGGGCCCAAAGCCCCGTCATGCCAATGAATTGGATCTGATTACTCTTCTTCACGGTATCGCTTTTCAGCACAAGCGGCAACAAAAGCTACAAACAAAGGATGGGGATGCTCTACGGTGCTCTTCAACTCCGGATGGAATTGGGCCCCCAAAAACCAGGGGTGATCCCGTAATTCGACAATCTCCACCAGGCCGGTTTCGGGGTTAATCCCGCTGGCGATCAGTCCCTTTTTCTCCATATCTTCCAGGTATTTATTATTGAATTCGTAGCGGTGCCGATGCCGCTCGGAAATCTTTAAACTACCGTAGGCTTTGGAAGCCTTAGAACGACGTTTGAGCTCACAGTCATAAGCACCTAATCGCATAGTCCCCCCTTTTTGAGTAATATTTTTCTGTTCTGGCATCAGATCGATAATCGGATGGACGGTCTTCGGATCTACCTCCGTAGAAGAGACGCCCTCAAGCTCCATAACATTACGGGCGAACTCAACGACGGCACATTGCATCCCCAGACAAATACCAAAGAAGGGTATTTTGTTTTCCCGGACGTGTTGAATGGCGCGAATCTTGCCTTCGATACCCCGCTCACCAAAACCTGGGGCAACTAAAATACCATCAAATCGATTCAGACTTTCTTCCAATGTGAGCTTGTCTCCTTCCAGGGCCTCCGAATGTACGGGGGTTACTTCCACCTCGCATTCATTCACCGCACCGGCATGAATAAAAGATTCGTATATCGATTTATAGGCATCCTGTAGTTCGTTGTATTTACCGACTAAGCCAATAACTACTTTTCGTTTGGGGTTTTTCAGCTTTTGGATAAAGGACTTCCAGGCTTTAAGGTTTGGCTCACGGCGATCCTTGAGCCGTAACTTCGTAATAACCGTGGTGTCCAAATTTTCCTTTAACATCAGCAGGGGAACATCGTAGATGGTCTCCGCATCCAGTGCCTCGATCACAGAACCCACATCGACGTTGCAAAAGAGTGCTAATTTGCGGCGGATATCCATGGTAATGGGATGCTCCGTCCGACAGACCAGAATATCGGGTTGAATCCCCGTATTCAATAGTTCTTTGACCGAGTGCTGGGTAGGCTTAGTTTTAAGTTCTTTGGCAGCCCTTAGAAAAGGGATTAGCGTAAGGTGGATGACCAGACAATTGTCCGTACCTAACTCCCATCGCAGTTGGCGCAGCGACTCCAGGTAAGGCAAGGACTCAATGTCCCCAACCGTACCGCCCAATTCGGTGATAACAATATCGTAATCACCCGACAGTCCCAGCAGTTGAACCCGACGCTTGATCTCGTCGGTTATATGCGGTATGACCTGGACGGTTTTGCCCAGATAATCTCCCGCTCTTTCTTTGCTGATGACCGTTTGGTAAATCCTACCGGTGGTAACATTATTCGCTTGTGAAGTAGGGGTATTCAGGAAGCGCTCATAATGTCCCAGATCGAGATCCGTCTCCGCACCATCGTCGGTAACGTAACATTCCCCGTGTTCGTAGGGGTTAAGCGTTCCAGGATCGACATTAATATAGGGATCAAACTTTTGAATAGTCACTTTAAAGCCTCTGGCTTGTAAAAGCTTGGCTAATGAAGCAGAGATAATCCCTTTACCCAGTGAAGAGGTGACTCCTCCCGTAACAAAAATGTATTTAGTCATAAATTAGGCTGTTGAGTTTGTGCCAGGTGGCAGCGTTACGGGATACAAAGATACAGTTATTGTTTTCTTTATATAAAGAAACAGACATTTTTATGAAATACTTTAATCTCTAATTTAACGAAAAAATAATCCTGATCTCAGGATTATTCCCAAAAAATCATTACTTTAAGGGTCGTAAATGATCCACCCTTCATCGTACTAAAGTATTTTCTAAGCCTTTTTAACTTAGATTTTTTGGGTCTCGTATGATGACACCATCTCTTTACTTTTTTAAATAAGCGGCAAGTGACTTTTGGATGCTCTTAGGGAGTACTTCATCAGGAAGCTTTTTATAGTCGTTAAGACTAGTCAATTACTAATGTATAATTTCATTAATTAAATAAATTGTTTGCTCATGGACAAATTTTTACACCGAAGGCTGATAGTTGGCACAACTAGTCAGATCATTCAAATGGGGCTGATTTTATCAAGTCTCCTCTTTAGTGCACAGCTTCAAGCACAATCCTGCCCTTGTCAGGATCAGGTGAATGTAAGATTGGATGACAACTGTACTTTTGCGGTCACGCTTGACAATGTCGAGGCGGGTGATTGTACCGCTGATGCCACCATCATCGTTGTAGACCCCAACCCCCAAAACGAGAACATTGTCGATTGCGCCGGACGCTGGGAATATGGTATTATCGACGAAAACAATAACTTATTATGCTCAGGATTTATTTTAGCTACGGACGATAGGGGCCCCGTTGTCGCTGAAGAAGAAGTCGTCGTCGATAACATTGAGTGTACTTACGTCGATCAACTGCTCAACAACCCGGCCACCATTAATCCAGGCAGCAAATACTACCTGGGGCGCATTCTATTTGAGGATAATTGTGCTCAGTGTGGTTGCGAAATAGAGACCAAGTTCTACGATGAAATCTCTTATCCTCAGGATTGTAGAGAAGATAATATAACGGCAATCATGACCCGCCGTTGGACTGCCACCGACTGTGAAGGCAACCAAACAGTAGAAACCCAAACTTTCAACTTCGTACGCCCCTCACTGGACAATTTGACGGGGGTGGCCGATACCATTATTCAGACTTGTGATGTAAATTCCATCGTAGAAATTCCGGAATTCTATCCTTACTGGACGGATGTATTCGGAGATCGACTTTATCTCGATGACGTCGATTGTAACTATTCGACTTCCACCTCAGAGGTTCCCTTTGTCGTCTGTGACGATGGTAGCTATAAACTGGAGCGCAACGTTCGGGTATTGGATTGGTGTACCGGTATGTCCCGGAGCATAGATACGTACATTGTAAAAGTAGGTGATTTTGAAGCGCCGGTCTTTACGGGTAATGCCGAGGAAATTGAGGGTTCTCCCCTCAGCGAGTTGATAGAAAACTTTGACCGGGATACCTTTCTGGCTTTCGAAAATGCAGGAAGACTAACCACCATTGGTACCACGTCCAGTGCAGCTTGTTCGGCTTCTTTCTTTATTGATAAGACCAGACTCCAAAATCTATTTGGCTTTGGCATTGAAGACTGTGCAGATGTAGACATTAATGTGACCATTTACACCTATGGGCCGGATACTCGCCTGGGCTTCCCCATCGGAGACGACGAGTGGCGGGAAACTAATTATCCGATGCGAAATGGCCTGGCCTCCGGTATACCAGTAGGGCTACATGCCTTAGTTATTCAAACGGATGACGATTGTAAAAACGCTTCTACTGGTGTGGTACTTTTCAAAGTTAAGGACCGGACACCACCGATCATGCGCTGTGATGATCAATTAAACATTTCCGTTACAACGGGTGATCCTTTTATTCCAAACCTGGGGGCCTACGGAAGGGTTGACGCCGTTGATGTTGACGAAGGCAGCTCTGACAATTGCGGATTGGATCGCCTCCTAATCCGTCGTTCTGTACCTGACCTGGCGCTGTGCGAGGGCTCTTTTATCGCTTTGGGGTACGATGCAAATAATGATGACCAGATTGACGAAAACGACTGGTTTGATGAAAATAATAATGGCATATTTGATCCGAGTACAGAATATAAGTGGGAATTCGTAGATGGCGTCTGGATGAGTCCCTGGCGTGAATTTGCCGAGTTCTTTTGTTGTGATGTTGATAATTTTGTAACCATCGAATTGCGCGGTTGGGATAATGCCATTGACCCGCTTACGGGGATGGCTATGCCCAATACTAATATGTGCTGGTTAGACGTGCTGGTGGAAGACGACATCGATCCGGTTGTTTCTTCACTTCCGGATTTCACGCTGAACTGTGATGATCCGGATCTGGCTTTGCTTCAGGATGGAACCTATACCCTGGAAACTACTCCCGATGAGTTGCAAGCTATCAGAGATCGCTTTGGAGCAGCTACGGTTTCTGGGACTGATTGTGGTGCGACTACCATCGTAGAAACCATTACGACCAATATTGCACCGAATTGTCCGGAAGGCTCCATTACCCGTACTATTGAAGTATCCAAGACAACGGATAGTAAAGGTACTTCCACTACCAGCGTTACCCAGACTATTAATGTGGTAGTAAGACACCATTACAGTATCTGTTTCCCGGCCGATGTCACCATCGACTGTAATGACCCGGATGCTGATATTCCTAGCGTAACCTATACTTCTGAAAGCTGCGATCTTTTGGCAGAACTCCCCGCGGAGGACGAATTGTTCTTCCCCGTTAATGATTCGGATGGCAGCAACGGATGCTATAAAATCCTGAGAACTTATAAAGTCTTAAACTGGTGTGAATACGATGGAATTTCTCCTCCGGTGATTGTATCCAGAGATTGGGATGGTGATAATAACACTAACCCCAAAGAGCCAGATGGTGATGACCTACCCGGCGACGAAGGCATTTGTGTGATTGTTGCCCGGGACTTTTTGGATGGCCGTCCGGATACTACCTGGTACGATCGGGATAACAATCCTTACAATAACATCCCCGGTAACGACGACACGGTAAGCCCCAATACCCAGGGCTACTGGTGGCGGGTGATCAGCGGTAGTAATGACCCTGGTGACTCTAATTACTTCGACGGGCCCTTCGATAATGATTTTAGCGGTACGATTACGACCGGTGAAGAGACCGTTTGGGGCAACGATCCCAATGACACTGGCGCCAACGATGACGATGACTTCAACTTCGGCTCAAATGGATTCTGGCAGTACACCCAGCACATTAAAGTATTGGATCAAACACCGCCAGAAATCACAGTAGTCGGGCAGGATACTTTCTGTTCCAATAGTAATTTGGACTGTTCTGGTGATGTATTATTTACCATTAGTGCTACCGACAATTGTACAGCAGTGGAAGATATTACTTATTCTGTCTTCCTGGATGTAAATAACGACGGCAGTAATTTAATTAATGTCACGAGCAGTTTAATCAATAATACATTCAGCTCTCGCTATCCCATTGGTACCCATCGTTTAATTTTTCAGGCCAGGGATATTTGTGGTGCGGCTTCGGGCGTAGAAGAAGTTATATTTACCATCGTTGATTGTCTGGCGCCAACGCCAACCTGTAGCGAAAAACTACTCGTTAATTTATACGCAGTAGAAGATGATCGAATCGCCGTATCGGATATTTGGGCAACAGACTTTACCCAGGATACCAAGATTGGCGATTGTTCTGGTCAGGGGCCAGCAATGATCGAGGTAGGTAATGGGGTCTTCCAATTGGAGGTGACTAAATTCTCTATCAATCGGGTCGGTGAGCCCTACATGCCAGATAGTACCGGATTATTTGTAACCTGTGCTGACGTGGGGCAACTCGTACCGGTAGAAGTACACGCCATTGATAGTGTGGGCAACCACGCATTCTGTACGACCTTTATCGACGTACAGGACAATGGTAACTTGTGCCCAGCGGGGGCTGCTACAGCTGAAATTGCCGGGGCGATCAGCACCGAATCCGGAGCGATGATGGAAGAAGTAGAAGTCAAACTCTCCGGACCGGTCAGTATGAATTATATGACGGACGCCGGGGGAATCTTTAAATTTAGTGCTTTAGAGACCAATTACGATTACTCGATAGAGCCAGAAAAAGACATTGAACACCGCAATGGCGTAAGTATAATCGACTTGATTCAAATCAAGCGACACTTAATCCAGACCGAATTACTAGATTCACCGTATCGTCAAATTGCGGCGGATATCAACCGCAGTGGAGACATTACGGTCCGTGATATGATTGAGCTTCAGAAACTCATCCTGCACAAGACGAATCAGTTTGAAGGTAATACCAGCTGGCGCTTCATTGATAAAAATTTCCGCTTTACGGGCAGTAATGGCCTGGCCAATAACTTCCCGGAAGTGATCAATTACAATGATCTCCGCCGCAGCGAATTGTCTACTGATTTTGTAGCCGTCAAAATTGGAGATATCAATAAAGACGCTGCCACCCAGCCGGGTGCCGTGAAAGCAGCCCCCAGGTCGGTAACCGATGCGCTGACGGTATACACCGAAGAACACGAATTACAGGCCGGCGAGGAATATACTTTTTACCTGAACGCTGACCTCCGTGGTTATATCGGAGCTCAATTCACGACCAGCCTGAATGCCGACGTAGAATTGGTAAATCTGCTGCCTGGCCTATTAAGTGAAAACCAAACGGCTGTATTTCCCGCACAAGGGCTGATTACTGCCGCCTGGTTCGACCTTGAGAATAAGGGTTTTGCCAGTGAGCAATTATTTGGAATGACGATTCGTGCAAAAGCAAAAGTCAAATTGAGCGATGTACTGCGGATTAATTCCCGAATGACCCCCGCCGAATCCGTACAAGATGACAAGAAAGGGAGTGGTACCGTGAGCCTGAAAGTAGGCAACCAAGCTATTCAGGCCAATGGCTTTAATCTTTACGCCGCCCAACCTAATCCATTTGCACAAGGAACCCTGATCAACTATCAGGTTCCTGAAGATGGTCTGGTCAGCTTCACCCTGAGTGACGTAAATGGTAAAGTGGTATTTTCTGCTACCCAAAGAGTGGATAAAGGTGATAACCAACTTCGCCTCCAGCAATCTAACTTCCCAGCTGCCGGTATTTACTTCCTGAATATGACCCATCAGGATCAGACCGCCACGCAGAAGTTGATCCACATAGAATAAAAAATAAGTTTTTATTCCTTAAAGCCCCTGGTGCTGATTGCGCCAGGGGCTTTTTTATTAGTGCCCCTTAATACTCATTTAACAAAGTCAACACGAACTTAAAGTAGAATTAACTTCCATTAACCTCTAATTTACTTCCTCTTTCGACCTTTGTTTCAAAATTGCACAGGGCAATCATTGTTCAAAACCAAACTAAATATTGATATGAATCAAAGGTATTACTTACTGACACTATTTTTTTTCTCCTTTGCCGTCGCAACAATGGCACAGGGACCCACCAGAACGATCACCGATGCTGATTTGACAGGTGGCCAAGTTTACAACTGGACTAATGACACCACCTATCTGCTGGACGGTTTCGTTTATCTGGAGGATGGAGGTATTCTCAATATCCAGGAAGGAACCGTAATCAAAGGGATTGCTACTCCTTCTACAGATGACCTGGCCTCTACCTTAATCATCACTAAAGGCGCCCAAATTTTCGCCGAAGGTACTTCTCGCCAACCCATCGTATTCACGGCAGAAGATGACACGCAAGATCTGAATACGTCCGTATTAGCTGCCGAAGATCGCGGCCTATGGGGTGGCTTGATCATCCTGGGTAATGCCAGCATTACCGATGAAGCTGACGAAGAGGCAGTAGAAGGATTGGATGCCAACGATCCTCGTTCCTTCTACGGTGGTACCAATGATGCAGATAACTCCGGGGTACTCAGATACGTCTCCATCCGCCACGGCGGTGCGGAACTAGCGCCCGGTAATGAGATCAATGGTCTGACCCTGGGCGGAATCGGTTCGGGTACGAGCTTAGAGTACATCGAAGTATTTGCTAACTCTGACGATGGTATTGAATTCTTTGGCGGTACTGCTAATCTGAAATACGCTTCCATCGCTTTCTGTGGCGACGATGCACTTGACTGGGATACCGGCTGGAGCGGAAAGGTACAGTTTATCTCGGTATTACAATCCGATGATAACGGGGACAATGCCGCGGAAATGGACGGCGCCAAACCCGATGCTAATACGCCTTCGGCTAATCCACAAGTGTATAATGCTACTTATATCGGTTCGGGTATTAACGGCACGGCAAAAAATGAGCACGCACTCCTGTTCCGTGATGGATCAAGAGGACGCTACTCCAATTCTATCTTTACCGACTTTGCCAACTTTGCCATTCAGGTCGAAGATCGCGCTTCGGGGGTAGATTCCCGTTCCTACGTGGAAGCCGGCGAACTAGTCCTCTCGAACAACGTATGGTTTGGTTTTGGAGAGGGCAATGAATTGAATGCTGGTGCCGATGGTTTCATCCAGGCAACGCCAGATGCCGAAGATCCCAATGCTCAATTTTTAATTGACCACCTGGCGGCTAATGGAAATGTAGTTGCGGATCCCCTATTAAATGGTATTTCTCGCAGCGAAGGAACAAAAGCGTACGACCCACGTCCCGCGACGGATGGCCCCGCTTACGAAAATGTGGAAGCGGTGCCTAATGATAACTTCTATTCCTCCGTTGATTATAAAGGTGCTTTCGGCACTAATCTCTGGATTAGAAACTGGACCGCACTTGATTTCTACGAATTCTTACCCAATGCCCCCGAGCGCGTAGTTTCCGATGCGGACCTGGGTACGGGTAGCTACACCTGGTCTGCCGATACTATCTATCTACTCGACGGTTTCGTTTATCTGGAATCAGGTGGCTCTTTGACGATCGAGCCCAGTACGGTTATCAAAGCCTTGGCTATCCCATCTACCGATGATTTAGCTTCTACCCTGATTGTCACCCGTGGTGCAACGATCAACGCTTGCGGTACCAAAGATGAACCGATCATCTTTACTTCAGAGTTTGACGACCTGAACGACCCGGAAGATGTGACTTTCGACGAAAGAGGTCTGTGGGGCGGTCTGATCCTGTTGGGTAATGCCAGCATCACCGATGAAGCTAACGAAGAAGCAGTGGAAGGGCTGGATGCCAATGATCCACGTTCCTTCTACGGGGGTACCGATGACATGGACAGCTCTGGTAGCCTATGCTACGTATCTATCCGCCACGGTGGTGCCGAACTGGCACCCGGTAATGAGATCAATGGTCTGACGCTGGGTGGTATCGGTTCGGGTACTACTTTACAATTCATCGAGGTCATTGCCAACTCCGACGATGGTATTGAGTTCTTCGGAGGTACCGCTTCCATCAAGAACTTCTCCATTGCATTCTGTGGCGACGATGCCCTGGACTGGGATACCGGTTGGAGAGGTGATGCACAATTTGGTTTTGTGCTACAGTCTGAGGATACGGGGGACAATGCCGCCGAAATGGACGGTGCCAAGCCCGATGCAAATACGCCTTCCTCTAACCCACAAGTTTACAACGTTACTTACGTGGGTTCGGGTGTAGGCTCTACGGCCAAAAATGAACACGCACTGTTATTCCGCGACGGTACAAGAGGCCGCTACTCCAACTCCATCTTCACCGACTTTGGCAACTTCGCCATTCAGGTGGAAGACCGTGCTTCCGGAGTAGATGCTCGCTCTTACATGGAAGCCGGCGAATTGGTGCTGTCTAATAATATTTGGTTTGGCTTTGGGGAAGGTAACGAATTGAATGCTGGCCCTGATGGTTTCATTCAGGCTACAGCTGATGCGGAAGATCTCGATGCACAGTTCCTAATCGATCACTTACTGGCCAATGACAACTCCGTAGAAGATCCACAATTAGGGGGTATTTCTCGCAGCAACGACGGCGGCCTGGATCCACGTCCCGCGGCTAATGGACCTGCTTACATTACGGATGCAAGAGAGCTTTATCCAACCGATAATGACTTCTTCACACCGGTACTGTACCGTGGTGCTTTCTGTGCCCAGGGTGCCTGGATAGCCGAGTGGACAGCGCTGGCTCAATACGGTATCCTGGATGCAGGCATTCCATTCCTGAGCACCTCAGAATGTGATTTAGCAACCAGTACTGCCGCTTTGATAAAATCAGAAAATGGATACAAACTCATCCAAAACGCGCCTAATCCGGTACGCAACCAAACTCAGATCCAATTTGAGCTACCCCGCACGGTAAATGTAAGCCTGACGGTTTATAATGTACAGGGTAAAGTGGTTGCTAATCTGATCAATAACGACCGCCTTCAGGCAGGTACACACCAGGTAACTTTTGACGCCCGCAATGTCGAAAGTGGTGTTTACTTCTATACACTGACTAGCGAAGAGGTACGTATTACTAAACCAATGGTAGTAAACCGTTAGAAAACGAGGTAATAAAAAGTTAACACAAACTTATTATTGCACTAACATTCAACAAAGAGACTGCAAGTATATTTGCAGTCTCTTTGCTTATTTAGGTAATACAAACAACGAATGATGAATGCAAAAAATCTCCTGTTAGCCTGTGTACTCTTATGTTTTTCCTTTTTGGCGAAAGCCCAGGAAACGGGAAAAATCAGAGGAACGCTGATTGAAAAAGAACTGGGAGAGCCCGTTATGTTTGGTAATGTCTTTTTAAAAGACGATCCCACCACGGGTACAGAGACGGATTTAGAGGGGAAATTTGAATTGGTATTACCCGCAGGAACCTACACCCTCCAGGCCTCTTTTCTAGGTCTGGCCACCAGTACCATTACCGATGTACAAGTAAAGGCGGGTGAGGTGACCGTGCTAGATATTTTGATGGTCCCCGAATCACAATTAATCGGAGAAGAGGAAATCGTGGTCACCGCCGAAGCCATCAACAATACCGAAAATGCGGTATTGACCTTACAAAGAAAAGCGACCACCATCCAGGACGGAATCTCCGCCAAAGAAATCAGCCGCTTTAGTGCCGGTAATGCGGCTGATGCCATGAAGCGGGTAACCGGCGCCTCGGTCGTTGATGGGAAATACGTATTCGTCCGTGGTCTGGGCGACCGCTACTCTTCTGCTCAATTGAACGGACAACAACTGCCCAGTACAGACCCCTACCGGAATAGTATGCAACTGGATTTGATACCAGCCAATTTATTAGACAATGTAATTGCCTCCAAGACCTTCTCTCCGGATCAGCCCGGTAACTTCACCGGCGGGAATGTCAACCTGGTAACCAAGTCTTTCCCAGAGCAATTCACCCTGACGGCTTCGGCCTCCATGAGTTATAATACTCAATCTTCCCTTCAAAATGATTTCCTGACCCACGATGGGGGGCGAACCGATTGGCTGGGTTACGACGATGGTACCCGTGCCATTCCGGATATCTTAACCGACGAGCAATACCTCAACGAAATTAGTGCCGCTTCGGCCAGCCGCGCCCGCCGCGACGAAGACTTGGCCAACCTACTGGATAATGCGGCCCGCTCCCTTAGCCAACAACACGAACCCAGCTTTAAGCAAAGTGGTCTGAATCAGAACTACTCACTTTCCTTTGGGAATCAGTACAAATTAGGGGAAAGTGTTCGTCTGGGGCTAATCTTTGGTGGTAACTTCCGCCGTACCTTTGACTTCTATAACAATGGCGTCTTCAGTTACTGGGAAAATACCGACTCCGAGTCACCCAACCTGAATATCGACCGGGAATTAACCGATCGACGAGGTACTGAAACCCCGCAGTTAGGCGGCTTTGCTAGTGCTGCGCTTAAATTTGGCAACAAAGTCCAAAGTAAAGTATCCCTCATCGCTATTTATAACCACACGGCAGACAAAGACTCCCGTATGCTGGATGGAGCCTTCCCGGCCATTATTTCCGGTAACGGTACTTTCCAAACCAGAACCCTTCGCTTTAGAGAGCGCGAATTCCAGGACTACCAACTGGGTGGAGAGCACGTTTTTGGCGAAAGCGGTATCAAATTCGAATGGGGAGGTTCTTATGTGCAAACAACGCAGGATGACCCGGACTTTCGTCAGTTCTCCAATACTTTCCGGATCCGGAATAATGTGGACACCCTGTATTTCATTTCTCCGGCGGAGTTCGATCTACCCTTCCACTTCTACCGGAACCTGCAAGATATTCAGTATACCAGCAAAGCCGACCTGACCATTCCTTTTGCTCAAGGCAAAAGCGGATTTAATCAATTTAAGTTTGGTTTCTTCCACTCTGACAAGGATAGAAGCTTTAGGGATAATGTCAACCAGATTCAGCTGGGGAATTCAGAAAATTACGCGGGCGATCCTGATGTTTTCTTTGGTGATAATAATATTGGTATCACTAATTTTGATCCGGAATCTCGCTTCCCCTACACCATTGGCCTCTACCCCATCAACTTTAAAAAAGCCACCGACGAAAACTCCTACGATGGCTTTGAACGCATCACCGCTTACTACGGTATGGTGAATTACGACTTCAACCTCTTCAAGGTGATCGCAGGACTGCGGGTGGAGCAAACCAATATCTTCCTGGAGAACCTGGCCGAAGAAACCGCCAGTATCGAAGAAACGGACCTGCTACCTTCGGTTAATGTAATCTATCCACTAACGGAAGACATGAATATTCGGGCCTCCTTTAATCAAACGCTCGCCCGACCCAATATGCGCGAACTAGCCCCCTTTGAATCTTTCGACTTTGGTGGAGACTTCCGTATTCAGGGTAATCCGGAACTGGACCGTACGCTGATCCAGAACTACGACCTGCGTTGGGAATTGTATCCTCGCCCCGGTGAATTGTTCGCTGTATCGGCTTACTACAAGAACTTTGACAACCCCATTATTACGGCCTTTGTACCCGAAGCGGCTAACCCACTGATTCAGTACGGAAACGTAGACAATGCGACGGTTTATGGACTGGAGCTGGAGTTTCGTAAAAAACTGGACTTCATCAGTCCGATCCTACAAAACTTCAAGCTTTCGTCTAACTTCTCGCTGATCGAATCAAGAGTAGATATTCCACAGATCGAGCAAGAAATTATCGATCAGTTTATTCCGGAGAAAGGCAATACCCGTCCTTTCCAGGGACAGTCGCCCTTCCTGCTGAACGCCGCCCTGAACTACAATAACTTCGAAAAAGGTTGGGACGCCATCGTAGCTTTCAACGTTTTCGGCGCTCGACTAGCCAATATCTCCGAGGGCCGTAATCCGGACGTCTACGAGCAGCCCCGTCCTCAATTGGACTTCTCGGTATCTAAAACGCTAACCGACCGGTGGTCTATCAAGGTAACGGCTCAGAACCTACTCAATCCAGACACCAATACCATCATGACCTTTAAGGGTCAGGATTACGATATTACGCGTTTCCGTCGGGGCAGAAGCTTTGGTTTGAAATTAGCTTATACGATTTAAGCTTTCGCTTTCGCGAAAAAAGAAGGGCGGAGGGAATCCTCCGCCTAAGCTTCACCAGGAGAAACGGTGTAATACTTCTTTCGGAACCAAAAGGCCAGATTCACCAACGCAATCAATGCCGGCACTTCTACCAGAGGCCCAATGACCCCGGCAAAGGCCTGTCCGGAATTCAAGCCAAATACCGCAATCGCGACGGCAATGGCTAGTTCAAAGTTATTACCGGTGGCCGTAAAGGACAGTGCAGCATTTCGTGGATAATCCGCCCCCAGGGCTTTACCAATAAAGAAACTAATCACAAAAATCAGCCCGAAATAGATCAATAGCGGAATGGCAATCCGCACCACGTCCAGCGGTATCTTCACGATTAGTTCGCCCTTCAGACTAAACATCACTATGATGGTAAACAGCAGCGCAATCAGCGTGATGGGCGAAATAAACGGAATGAATTTCGTCTGATACCATTCCTCTCCCTTGGTTTTCACCAAAATAAGACGGCTCAAAAAGCCCGCCAGAAAAGGAATCCCCAGATAAATAGCCACGCTCTCGGCCACGGTCCCAATAGAAATATCCACCAAAGCCCCCTCGAAGCCAAAAAATGGAGGTAATACGGTAATAAAAAGCCAGGCGTAAAAACTATAGAAAAAAACCTGGAAAATACTATTAAGCGCTACCAGGCCCGCACCGTATTCCCGACTACCTTCCGCCAGATCATTCCAGACGATCACCATAGCGATACAACGCGCCAAACCAATGAGGATCAAGCCGGTCATATAAGCAGGATAATCCCTCAGGAAAATAATCGCCAAAAAGAACATCAATACCGGACCAATCACCCAGTTCATGACCAGCGATAGAGCTAGAATCTTAGTATTCCGAAAGACTTGTGGTAGCATTTTGTAATTCACCTTCGCCAGAGGCGGATACATCATTAAGATTAAACCAATGGCAATCGGAATATTTGTTGTTCCTCGCGTTGCGGCATTTACCACATCAGCCGTACCCGGCCAAAAATAGCCTAGCCCCACACCAATCCCCATGGCCAGAAAAATCCACAAGGTTAGGTATTGATCCAGGAAAGAAAGTCGTTTTCGTTTGCTTGTTGACATCTTATTTTATGATTTGATCAATGAACAGGCATACAATAATTCCCGGCCAATCAGGCGCAGAGTAGCATCGTATTTTTCAGATTCCTGTGGCGTACTGTCGGCCACTTTGGGATCTTCGTAGGTTAAAGGCAAGCGGAAAGCCGCGCCGAGAATATACGGGCAATTTTCATCGGCATCCGAGCAGGTCATAATGGCCACAAAATCCTGCTGGGGATTGAAGGGATCATCGTAGACTTTGGAAAAGCACTCTAATACCGGAGCCGCCCTGGCAAAAGTTACCTGATAGTGCGGATTATCTCCTCCTGGATTTTCGATTTGAAAACCCGCCCGCTGCAAAGCCGCCACGGCGTTCGGATGGAAAGTCGTAGCTTCCGTCCCGCCAGAATAGGTCTGTACCCCTCCTACCCCATGGTACGCCAACGCGGTTGCTGCCCAGATTTGGCTCAGATGACTGCGACGAGAATTATGGGTACAGATGAAATTGAGGGAAACACTAGTGGCTTCATTTAATTGTTCGCTGATGTACTGCGCTAACTGCTTCAGTAAAGCCTTACGCGCCTCCGGAATCTGTGTGAATTCAGACCGGCGTGCTTTTACGTAATCAAGCAGAGCAGGATAAAGTTGCATATGCATTTATTTATATATTGCAATATTACGATAATACAGGGCATTTTTTTTAACAGGTGCAATCCTGATCACTTACGTAGGTATCAAACAAACCATTTAGTAATCCCTGGATCGCCCGCCAGCGCTGAGCGTCAATACAATAATTGATACTCGTACCCTCAATAGTGCCCTTAATGATACCAATGGTTTTCAGCTCTTTCAGGTGACGAGAAATGGTGGCTTGAGCCAGGGGCAATTCATCTACGATGTCACCACAGATGCAAGAGTTGACTTTTAGTAAATGCTGAATAATGGCTACTCGAGCCGGATGGCCCAGCGCTTTGCAAATGGCAGCCAGCTCATTTTGAGCTACGGTGAATGCTTCTGTTTTGGTTACTCCCATATTGATCGCAATATACCGATTAATGCCTTAGGGAACAAATTTTGACTGAAAATGATCTCATGTGGTGACGAATAGTTCGGATGTTAGGCGGAGGATTCCCTCCGCCCCAAACATTTATCGCACCAGGGTGATGTCCCCCTCAAAAATAATAACCTCACCGTCCTGAAATTCCACCTCTGCAAAGTAGGCAAAGACCTGACTATTCATCAGGCGGCCGCGGTGGAAACCATCCCAGCCCAGGCTTAGATCATTCGCCGGGAAATTATCGCGTTGGAACATCATATTTCCCCTTCGCTCAAAAATCCGGAACGTCAAAACCTCCTTTACGTTTTTGGAAGCAAATACCGTCACGCGATCGTTATAACCGTCGCCATTTGGCGAAAAGGCATTTGGAATATAAACACTCTTAGTACGATCCACGTACACGATCACAGAATCGGTGCTCCGACAACCGTTGTCATCAACTACCGTAGCGATGTACTCTGTGGTTTTTAACGGAGTGAGGCGTTGTACCGGGCAGGTAGCACAGGCCAGGGTATCCGGTTGCAGCCAACGCAAGTCCTGAATAGTGGCATCGTCAATATTTTCCAGAGCGGTCAGCCTTACGAATTCACCCTGATTGATATAGCGGTCCGGGCCCAGTTCGATCAGCGGGTCAACTCCCTGTTGGATAAATACCACGGTATCGTATTCACAACCTCTAATATCCTGTACTTTTAAAGGGAAGCGTCCTGCGGGCAGATTCGTAAGCGTATTCGAACTGGTAAATGTCTGTTCGTTCCAGCTAAACAGGTAGGGGCCCTCGCCGCCAGTCACGTTACCGATGATGATCTGACCATCAGCATCCCCAAAACAGCGCTCGGGAGATACCGTAAGGGCTACGGCTTGCGGGCGATCCTCATAGACCGTTATTTCTACGGTATCGTATGAGGTACAACCATTTACTGGATCAAAAACCTCCAAATTATACTGTCCGGCTTCGCTGACGATTGGCCGGGTCATGGCCGTCTGAAAATTGGCATCATTTGTTTTGGTCCAATTGATGATCCACCGATCCTCCGCAAAGGGTTCTCCCAACTGAACATCGGGCTGGTTACAATCCAGTTCTAAATCCGGCCCAGCCGAAATGGCTGGTGGTGTATCATTTCTCCGTACTTCAATTTGATCACTCATTACACAGCCGTTATTCAAGTTCTCCACCACAAGTATATAGTTTCCGGGTTGGTTGACCACCAGTGAATTTCCGGATATGGAGTCCTGGAGGTTACTGGTGGCGATCCACGAATAACGAATATTTGAACCTGATTCACCTATAGCCTGTAAGGTCTGTGTGGGCACGGCACAACTTAAAATATTTACTGGTGCAATATTCGCTACGGGGACGGCCACGTCGATGGCCAGAGCTATGCTATCCCGATTACTACAGCCCGTCCGGGTATCTAAGACCGATAAGGTATAAAGTCCCGCCCGATTCACACTCACCGATAATACATCCTCCGCGACCAGACTGTCCTGAGCGCCGTAAAGCCATTGATACTGAAATCCAGATCCGGTAGCGGTACCTGAGCCATCGATAAAAGCAGCTCGTTCTACACAATCCACCTCTCCGTCGCTAGACAGCACCACGGCCGGAACATATTGCACATCTTCTACTTGTACAGTAACGGTGGGCGATAAGCAACCCGTTAAGGTATCCCGGGTCTGCAATGTATAAATGCCTGGTACCGATATCGTAGGTTGAAAAATCGTGGTCTCGCCGGCGGCTATACCGGGGCCTTGCCAATCCAGACTAATACCCGCTGCGTATTCCTCGGTGGGTCGCCCAATTTGAATTTCCGGATCAAAACAATTCAGCACCGTATCCGGGCCCGGTAATGCCGGTGGTGCCGGGTTAACTAGAATGGGCCGAACCGCCTCGGTACTACAGCCGTCGGCATTCGTCACCCGTACTGAATAATCAGCCGTACTATCCACCTGGATACTAGTTACTCCTCTTTCACTGGTCGACCATTGAATATCGGCAAAGGACCGATCTAGCGCGATTCGAGCCGTTTCGCCTACACAGATAACCGTATCTCCCAAAAAGTTAAAATCAGGGTTTGTAAAGGCAGCAATCTCTACAGAATCCATAGTCAAACAATTTGCCTGGTTGGTGACGGACACCGCATAAACGCCCGGCGTGGTGACGGATAAACCAGGATCCATAGCCCCCGTTGACCAATTGATACTTGCGTAAAAGCTGTCAATCTGTAGTAGAGCCGTATCTCCCGGACAAATTCCTGGCGGTGCAGCAATACTTAATACTGGTGCCGCTACATCACGTACGATAGCTCTGCCAATGTTTTCACATCCAAAATCATCTACTACTCGCACCTCGTATATTCCTGCCGTATCTACCGTAATCTCACGAGTAGTCTGCCCGTCGGGTAACCAACTATAAGATTCGAAACCCGCTCCCGCATCCAGAGTCCCGTCAGCGTTTTCACACTTTTCCAGGTCGCCCGTAATCACCGGTAGTGGATCGGGCCGGAATAACACCTGTACCTCGTCTACTCCTACGCAACCATTATTGCCGACCACCAAAACACCGTAGTCACCGGGCTCACTGACCACAATGGATGCTTCGTTGGTATCATCCGTCCACACATAGTAGGGAAAGCCTTCCGGCACACTGAGCACGGTGGTATCTCCCTTGCATATTTTCAAGTCACCTAGAATTTCAATTTCGGGAGCCTCCCGTTCGGCCAGATCAACGGCCACCATCCCCTGACAACCATTATTATCGGTCACGGTGAGCTCATACCGCCCTCCTTCGGTTATTTCAATCAAATCACCTGAATCACCATTTGACCAGTCGTAGGTCCTAAAATTACCATTGGCCAGTAAAGTAACCGGGGTTCCTTTACAGAATACATCGGGTGCCGTGATTCCAGGTCTGGGTAAGGAGCGGAAATTTACCAACACACTGGTATTGGTCCGACAGCCGTTCGTATCTACTACATTGAGATTAAATCTTCCCCCGGTAGTCGTCGAGATGCTTCTATTGGTTGACCCCGTTGACCATTCATAACTCAAAAAGTCGGCTCCCGCATCCAGCTCCAGGGTGTCCCCATCGCAGACGTCCAGTTCGGCATTGGCAATGGGACTGGGTCGGGGAATATTCACCACTACTTCGAAGGTGTCCCGGTTGAAGCAATCGCCCGGAGATTCTACTTCGATGATATAAATTCCAGATTCGGTTACTTGCGTAAAACGGCTGGTATCCCCGTTTGACCAGGAATAGTCCAGAAAATTATTCCGCACCGACAGGGTAGTAATCTCCCCTTCACAGATCGTGGGTGTGCCCTGAATGTTGGGCTTAGGATTATCATTGACTTCTAAGGTTTGGGAAGCCTGCGCCGTACAGCCATTCTGGTCGGTCACCGTAACGGTATAAATGCCGTCTACCCGGCCGATCGTCGCTACACTATCGGTCCCATCGGACCAGTTGTAGGCAGCAAATCCGGGAGTAGCCTGCAAAATAGCGCCTTCCCCATCACATATATCTAATTGCCCCGCTATACTCACCGTCGGATTTTCCACGGAAGTGAGCCTAATCGTATCCACGCCCATACAACCAAAGGTGTCCGTGACTTCTACGGCCACCTCCGGCAGATAAGTCGTAGTGATGCTAGCGGTCATTTCTCCCGTCGACCAAGTATATTGATCGTAGGAAAAAGTAGTGGACAGCGCTACCGATTCACCGGGACAGAAAATATCATCGCCCACGATGGAAGGTTCCGGATCCCGTTGCTGTCGGATAGAAGTAATCGCCGTATTTCGACAACCATTTGCATCGGTAACGGTAAGGTTATAGATACCGGCCCGATTAATCAGGGTAGCCGCGGTAGTATCTCCCGTCGACCACTGGTAATCACTGTAGGATTGGGTAAATAATAAACGGGTTCCCGTCTCACAGATGTAATCTCCTCCCAGAATTTCAGGCTGGGGGATCGAGACGGTATCTGCCTGGATAGTCGCACTACCGGTACAGCCCACCTCATCAACTACGGTAACTTCGTAAGTACCCGGACTGAAAATCTCAATAGCCCGTGTACTTTGACCACCATTCCAGTTATAAGTATTAAAGCCCGTCGGGGCCGCAATAATGCCACTTTCATTGGCACAAAATAGCGTATCGCCACTAACGGAAAAGACAGGCTCGGGACGCTCTTCCAGCTGCAGCGTATTGGTTCCCGCACAACCGTTGCTATCGATTACCTCCAGGGAGATCACTCCCCCGGTGCGGGCAGTAAACCTCAAGTCAGTAGAACCATCTGGCCAGGCGTAGCTCTGATATCCCGCTTCCGCCACGAGTTGTACGCTATCACCGGCGCAAAAAGCCGTATCCCCAATGATACCGGGAACGGGGGCCATCAATTGCACCACCTCGCGTTGTACTTCTCCGGGACAACCGAAATTATCGGTTACCGAAAGTCCAATGATCCCACCTTGATCTACACTTGTCTCTGCAGTAGCATCACCAGTAGTCCATTCATAACTACTATACACTTCTCCACTTTGCAGCGAAGTCGATCCGCCTGGACAAATGACGGTGTCGCCCACAATACTGGGTAAGGGATTTTCGCGTTCGAAGATAGAAAATTGCCCACTACCCTGGCAACCATTTACATCGGTGACCGTCACGGCATATTCGATCGGCATATCTGCGGTGATAGCGGCCGTCGTGTCTCCGTTTGACCAGAGGTAAGACGGATAATTATCCGCCACAATCGTGGTAGCCCCTCCCTCACAGATGTAATCCAGTCCGCTAATTACGGGTTGCGGTAAAGGGAAAGTATCGAGGGTTTCAGAAGTACTTCCCTGACAGCCAAAAGAGTCGGTTACCATTAAATCAATGGTGAAAATGGAATCCACCGTCACCGTTTCTGTGTTTTCGCCCGTCGACCAGGCATAGGCAGAAAAGCCCGCCGGAGCACTTAAGGTCGTATTTTCGTTTCGACAAAAAGTCAAATCCCCCGCAATACCAGGTGTCGGGTTCGGTCGGTCAATGACCTCAAAGGTATTCCGACCAATACAGCCAAGAGTGTCCGTTACTTCTACCGAATATATTCCTGGTTGACTAATTTCTATAGCTCCAGACAACAAACCAATTTCCCGAAAGGTATTACCGTTACCATCCCAACCATTAGCAGTGGGACTAAATTGATCAGGTAAGGTTAAGGTATCCAGGGTACCGGTACAAAGGTTGCCGTCCCCAAAAATTTCCGGTGCTGGCTCTGGCAGGAGTGTTACTTCTACACTATCCGTTGTCGGACAATTATTAGCATCGACCACCGTCAGGGTAACCAGGCCGATTGAATCTACCTCAAAGAACTCCAGAGAACTAGTGCCCTGTGCATTCTCCCATAAGTAAGTCTGAAAGCCGGTCGTGGCTCTTAAAATGGTACTTTGCCTACCTTCCGGACAAAGATTAGCGTTTCCTCGAATAAAAGGTCGGGGCACTTCGGAAACGCGCACGGTAAACTCCCCTACCCCCGGGCAAACCGCATTTCCGGCAGTAGTTACCGTCAGGGAATAGGTCTCGCCGCCCGGCACTCGTATGTTGGGCACTGTATCTCCGGTTGACCACAGGTAAGTTTCGAATCCCGCCTCGGCCATCAGATCGCTACTGTCTCCAATACAGACCAGATTATCCCCGGTGATATTGGGCACCCCTCCACTCCGCACCGTAATTGTTATTTGATCGGTATGTTCGCAAGCTCCTTCTTTCACCAGGACCGTATATTCCAGGGTTCCGGAGAAGCCCGGTGGTATTTCCAGTGTAGGATTAGGAATATTAGGATCGCTCAGGAAAGTAGTCAGTCCATTAGCTTCGGACCAGATATAGGACTCTCGACCCGCCGTATTGGTAACCTGGGTATTAAGCTGAAGACTTTCTCCCGCACATAACTCCTGGTCCATACCCAGGTCGACGGTTACCTGATCGCAATTGGGATTGACGATACAATTCAACCAGGGTGCGGCAGAACCACCCCAGATAAAACTAAATTCCTGCACCAGAGTAGAATCAAAACTCTCCAGGTCTGAACCGTCAAAAGCACTGACAAAAAGGTCAATCACCAGAAAAAACCCATCTCCGGGTTTTACTTCCATTGGTTTTAGAAAGCCATCCGCATTATTGAAGTCCTCCACGGTATCCTGGGCAGTAGACATAAACCCGGTTGATACTATTGACCCCGGGCCAAGGTTTCCGTTATTCGGTAAACGGGCAAAGGAACAACGGTAAGGACTACCTAAGCTATCACAGGTCAAATTTGGCCCGTAAATAGCGAAATCGTAGTCGACAAGATAATTGGGTAGCGTATCACGAATCAAGAATCCCAACTGATTACTATCCAAAGGCATATCTTCACGTAACTCAAAATAAAACCAGGATGAAATCGTCTCTCCTCTAAATAAACAGCCCTCATCATTATTGGGGTTGGCAAAATCGTCAATACCCGGACCGGTTGGCGTAAAAGAAAAACTAGAATCACTGCAGATGATAAAGGCCGTACGACAGTCTTCATGCTGGGCATAGGAAAGCACGGGCAGCAGCCCCAAGAGGACCGCCCCTAACCAGTTTCTGAGATTATGCATGCGCATAAATAGGATTTTTTATAATCTAACGCAGAAATTCAGGGCCTAGCATATTTATTGTTTAAATACCGCGTCTTTTAACTTCTTTCATTATTAAACTGCGCTCCCGGGATAAATCGCCTTCTACGGAACTGTTCTCTTCTGCTCTGCGAACGAGGTAGGGAACGACGTCCTTTACCGCACCGTAGACCATATACTTGGCTACCTTAAAACCGTAGTCTGCCAGATTGTAGGACAAGTTATCGCTCATCCCTAATAACTGAGCGGACAAAAAATGGGGATGCTCTTTATTCAGGCCTTTTTGCGCAATTAATTGTGCCATTAACATACAACTTTTTTCGTTATGAGTGGCATTACATAAGGCAATTGTATCGTGGTGCTCCACACAAAAGCGGATTCCCTCGTTATACGACAAATCAGAGTCAATTTTAGTATCGTGTATCGGCGATGGATACCCTTTTTCGGCGGCTCTTCGACGTTCTTTCTCCATGTAGGCACCCCGTACCAGTTTTGCGCCCAGTAAGTAGCCCATTTGCTGACTGTGAATGTAAGACTGCTGCAGAAACTCCAGTCGATCCTTACGGTACATCTGGAAGGTATTATAGACGATGGCCTGACCTTTACTATTGTAGCGTTGCATCATGGTCTTGGCTAAATCATCAATCGCCGTTTGCAGCCAGGTCTCTTCGGCGTCGATCATAACCCCCACATTAAGCTTTTCGGCATTGTAACAGATCGCATCTATTCTTTTGCGGACCGATTCCCATTCGGCCAGTTCGTCGGGGCTGAGTTGGGCTTTGGCGGATACCTTTTCCAGTAATTTATTACGGGCCAGACCGGTAATTTTGGTGGAGATAAGCCAGGCGCTTTCGTGGGTAGCCGCAAATTCCAAAGCACGAATATTCTCATTCATCGTATTGTTGAAATCCTCTTCCCTTTCTTTTCCCTCGACTC
>DATFKA010000131.1:0-55820 GCA_035268885.1 Saprospiraceae bacterium | reverse complement strand
CGATGGATCTACTGAAGACTTAGAAGGTGACGATGATGACGATGTAGCCGAAGGTTACTGGTGGGCAGTTACTGCCGGTACTGGCTTTGATGATGCTACCGATAACAACTTGTCTTGGTATGACTGGGAAGGTGATCTTGGTACCAATGAGATTGGTAATGCACCTAGAGGTTTCACATTGAGCGATTTGTACGATCTTGATGGTACAGATAATCAGGATGATGATGATCTGCGCTACGGTAGCTTCGGTTACTGGCAGTATACACAGCACATCGTAGTATACGATGATACTGACCCTACTGCTGAGATTGACGTTGATGCTGAAAACTGTACAATTGCAAGTGACTGCTTAGGTGATGTGGACTTCACAATCACTGTAGGTGATGCTTGTTCTACCGAAGGTATCTCTGTAAGTGCGGTACTGAACGGATCAGTTGCATTGACATTGACTGACAATGGTGACGGAACTTACTCTGGAACGATCACTGATGGTCCTCTTGGTAAGCACACTATTACAGCTACTGTAAATGATGGTTGTGGTAACGTTACTACGGTAAGTGCTGATCTTGAAATCATTGACTGTAAAGGACCTGCTCCGATCTGTCACGATGGTATCGTTGTAGAACTGATGCCTACTGAAGATGGTGCTGGAATGGCTGAAGTATGGGCATCTGACCTGATTGCTTCTCCAATCAACGACTGTACTGCACTGAGCAACGACGCTTCTGGATTCGGTGAGGTTCCTGTAGAAGCTTACTCTATCTTCTTGAACGATGGTTTCGTAAGCTACGATACGGCTGTTGCTAACACAGACGATCAAACGGGTATCTTCTTCGATTGTACAGATGCTGGTACCGAGCCAATGGTTCGCGTATACGCTGAAGACGAAGCAGGCAACGTTGATTACTGTCTGACTTTCGTAAGAGTACAGGATAACAATTCTGTATGTGCGCCTGCTGCTGGTGGTTCTATCGCCGGTGCAGTAGCTACTGAAACAGCTGCTAATGTAGAAGGTGTTGAAGTACAACTGTCTGGAGCTCGCTCTATGATGTACATGACTGATGCTTCCGGTTCATTCGGATTCAACAATCTGGCACAGGGTGGTGACTACACAGTTACTCCTCAGAAAGATCTGAACCACCTGAATGGTGTTTCTACTTTCGACCTTGTATTGATCAGCAAGCATATCTTAGGAGTTAGCCAACTGGATTCTCCATACAAGATGATCGCTGCCGATGTAAACAACTCTCAGTCTATCACTACTTTGGACTTGATCCAACTGCGTAAGTTGATCCTGAACATCGATACTGAGTTTGCTAACAACACAAGCTGGAGATTCATCGATAAGTCTCACGTATTCACGAACCCATCTAACCCATGGGCTACTGCAATCCCTGAATTCAAGAACATTAACAACTTGGATGCAAATGCAGAAGCTGAATTCGTAGCTACTAAGATTGGTGATGTTAACGGTTCTGCTACAGTTGAAGCTCGTGCTGCTACTGGTGAATTCGCAATCAACACTGCTGAACAAGCAATGATCGCGGGTAACGAGTACACTATCGACTTCTCTGCTGACATGACTGATATCGCTGGTTACCAGTTCACACTGGATGTAGCTAATGCTGAGATCGTAGATGTAGTCTACGGTGCTGCTAAAGCTGAGAACTTCGGTGTGTTCACTAAAGAAGGAGTAATTACTACTTCTTTCAACGGTGACGCTGCTGGTACACTGTTCAGCGTTGTAGTTCGCGCTACTGCTGATGCTAAGGTGAGCGAATCTGTACAGATCAGCTCTCGTTACACAGCTGCTGAAGCATACTCTAACGATGCAGAGCAACTGAACGTGAACCTGAACATTGCTGGTGCAACGGCTACTGAAGCTGCTTTCGCACTGAACCAAAACACGCCTAACCCATTCCAGGGTGAGACGCAGATTGGATTCAACTTGCCAGAAGCTCAGGAAGCAACGATCACTCTACAGGATGTAGCAGGTAGAACTGTTAAGATGATTGAAGGTGACTTCGCTAAAGGTTACAACCAAGTAACTATCGGCGCTAACGATCTTCCATCTGCAGGTGTATACTTCTACACTCTGACTGCTGGTGACAAGTCTGCAACTAAGAAACTGATCTTGGTTGATGCACTGAATCGTTAATCACGATATATATGACGGATTTAAGTGTCCTCAGGGGCACTTAAATTCACTTATCGGGCGCAGGATCTTCGGATCTTGCGCCCGATTTTTATTGTTAAGGGTGTTGGATTTGAAGATCAATTAAAGCTTAGAATAAAACAGTCTACGCTCTTTCGCGCATCCGCCTCAGGTGGACAAGCCAAGGCTAATCCCTTCAGAGCTCAGGCTGTTCACTAGAATTAATCATCCTCGGGACATTTAAACCTTGCAAAGGGGATATGTATAATCATTTCCCCCGCGGGGTTCCCAATTGCGGTGACCTCACCAAATTTGTTCAAACCCCCTGCAACTTTTTTAAAAATATTGCGTACCTTCGAGGTGATAAAAAGAAACACTTTATTAAGCGTAGTTTTGTATAATCCCATGAAAATGAAAAAAGTAGCCCTCCTGCTTTCCTTCTGTATCCTTATGGCTGGACAGGTACTGGCACAAGTCAATTTTTTCTGCAGTCAGGATACGATTCCCGTCAACCAGTCCAATTATACTGCTGCCGTTCGGGTCTCCGATTTCACGGAGATTATTAGCACCCAATTTACTTTTTCCTGGGATAGTACCGTACTTTCGTATACGGGCGTCAGTGATCTGGCCCCTTTTCTTGCGGTAATCGAAAATTTTGGGGAAGAAAATACCACCGGGGGGGAGCTGCGCTTTGCCTGGTTTAATGAGGCCCTGACGGGCTTAAGTCTGACCGATAGCACCCAATTATTTACCGTGAATTTTGCAGTAACCGGACAGGCAGGTGATAGTACCCGACTGACTTTTCAAGATAGTCCTACCGTCAGAGAGGTGGTAGACACTAGTTTTGAAGAAATTAATGCTAATTTCTATAATGGCTTGCTCTATTTAAATACGGTGAGTCAATTAAGGGAGCAGTCTTCCGAATTGAGGGTAGATCGGATACAACCGAATCCCATTCGGCAGGAAAACCCCAGCATTTATTTTTATATAAAGAAAACCGATACTTTGTTAGTACGTGTCGTCAGAATAGATGGGCAAGAAATATACCGCCAAAGCCAGACTACCTACGCCGGTCCACAATCAATACAATTGAGCCGATCCGTCTTTGACCAGTCAGGTATGTACGTGGTTATTTTACAGACCGATCAATTCATTGCGACACAAAAATTAATCGTAAGCGAATAGACTTTTTTCTAAATAGTTTTATGAGGTAAAAATGAAAGATTTTGTTTCCAATCAAGGCACGCCCGGAGCCTAATTACTTCAGGAAGGGTCCCTTTAATTCCCTTTCTTCGTCTAGCTATTAAGGCGAGGAGGTAACGCAGAGTGGGAGCAAAAGATGATTTTTTAGCCGTAAAAAATTATTTAGAATAAAGTCTAATAAAGTAAATTATTAACATCCCAATTACCGAGTACAATGAGAAAAACATTAACCATTCTTTTACTCGGACTGGTTGTACTTCCCATGACATTCCTTTCCTCTCTTTCGGCCAAAAGCCTGGATGGGAAAACATCTCCTGTATGGAATGATCTGGAGTCCAATCTTTCCGAAGATCCCACAGACCTAATTGACGTAAAATCCACAGATGCACTCATGGATTTTACCCTTACTGCTTCCGGTGAAACCGTTGCACAGGGCGAAAGTTTCTGCGTACAAATGAGTGTAGCTAACTTTACCGATATTTTAGGGGTAGAGTTTTTGGTGAATTATGATCCGGCGCAATTACAGTTTACGGCTGTCCAAAACCTAAATCTATTGGGTTTGACGCAGAGTTCATTTGGAAAACCGGGCGAGGGAAATAACCCCGCTGGCCAGATGAAAGTATCCTGGTTTGATCAGAGCATATCCGGGGTGACGGTGTCGGACGGTACCGTTATTTTTGATATGTGCTTCACGGCGCTCTCTGTAGATGCCACCCGGGACATCGATTTTTCCAACCCTGAGATTATCGATATTAGTGAGAATATTCTTCCCTTTAATGGTGTTGCGGGTACCATTCAGGTTGGTGCCGGCAGTACGGGAACGGGCGGCAACGGCGGTGGTGGAAATACTGGTACGGGCAGTACGGGTGATTTCACCATGACAATTTCTGATGAGAATGTCACCCAGGGGCAGCAGGTCTGTGTCGAGGTAAGTACGACTAATTTTACGGATATTCTGGGCGTAGAGGCAGTCTTCAATTACGATTCTGCCAAGCTACAATACACCGGTGTGCAGAGTCTGAATCTGGCCGGTTTAGTACAGAGTAGCTTTGGAGAACCTGGCGTTGGAGCTAATCCGGCGGGACAGCTTAAGATGTCCTGGTTCGATCAGACCGTTTCGGGTGTAACGATAGCCGATGGCACGGTTATTCTCGAAATTTGTTTTACGGCTTTAGCCAGTGATGCGACCGATAATATCTTTGTCTCTAACGATGAGATCATTGATATCAGTGAAAACATTTTGCCTTTCGTTGGAGAAACGGGCACGGTTACGATCGGTTCTGGTGGCAGCACCGGCGGCGGTGGTGGCGGTGGTTCTTCCAGCGATTTCACCATCGAAGTAGCCGATGGTACCGTAAGTCAGGGCCAGGAAATTTGTGTGCCGGTAAGGGTTAGTAACTTTACTAATATATTAGGCGTGGAAGTGGTTTTTAACTACGATCCCACTAAATTACAATACAACACGGTTCAGAACTTTAATCTTAGCGGACTGACACAAAGTGGATTTGGTGAGCCCGGGGTGGGAGCGAATCCACAGGGGCAGCTCAAATTATCCTGGTTTGACCAAACCGTATCCGGTGTGACCATAGTCGACGGTACAGCTATTTTTGAGATTTGCTTTACTTCGCTAAGCAGCACGGGGACCACGGATGTGAGCATGAGCAACGATGAGATCATTGACATTAATGAGAATATTTTACCCTTCAACGGGGTGGCCGGTACCATTACCCAGGGTATGTCTACGGGCGGTGGAAATGATGATGTCGAACTCTTTGCGGCCAATGCCACGGTCAATCCTAACGATAACTTCTGTATTGGTATTTCGGCCAACGACTTTACGGATCTGTCGGGAATGGAGTTCACGCTGACTTATGATCCTACGGTGCTGGGTTTTACGGAAGTAAGGAATCTTAATCTAAACGATTTATCACAAGCTTCTTTTGGTTTGCCCGGTGTTGGTGGTAATCAGCCGGGAGAGATCAAACTGTCCTGGTTTGACATGAGTGGCACGGGAGCTTCCGTAGCGGATGGTACGGTACTCTTCGAGGCTTGCTTCGATGCGAATGCTTCGGGTACAACGACCGATATTGATTTTAGTGGTCTGGAATTGATCGACAATAATAATATGCTTGCTCCTTCCGGTAGTACTGCCGGTACGGTGACGATTAATCAGGGTATGGTTAATACCGACGATTTCACGCTGACGGTAGGAAGTGAAACGGTGCAGGCGGGAGATGTCGTTTGTGTCCCCTTGCGGGTGGATAACTTCGACAATATCCTGGGTATGGAATTTAATGTCGATTACGATCCGGCCGTATTGCGGTTGACGGAAATAAAAGATTTCAATCTCAAAGATCTGTCGGCGAGTTCCTTTGGTCTACCCGGTGTTGGCGCTAATCAGGACGGAACTATTAAGCTATCCTGGTTTGATCAGGCAGCTGCGGGTGTTACTACGGCCGATGGTACCGAGATTTTTGTAATGTGCTTTGAGGCCATTGGTACGGGAACGACTGATATCGATATCAGAAATAATGGTCTTGAAATTATTGATGGAAATGAAAATACGGTTCCCGCGACCCTACAATCGGGTACCATATCCATTGAGGGGATTGCGGCCACCACGGATTTACAATTTATATTTGGAAGCACCAATGCCAGCCCTGGCTCTCAGGTGTGTATCCCCGTGACGGTTAACAACTTTGAGGATGTACTGGGCATGGAGTTTGTTATGGCTTACGATCCGAATGCTTTGCAGTTTGAAACCGTCCAAAATCTTAACCTTGATCAATTGTCGGCAAGTTCCTTTGGCCTGCCTGGAGTTGGGGTGAATCCGGCGGGAGAGATCAAAATTTCCTGGTTTGATCAACAGGTACAGGGCGTTACGGTTCCGGACGGAACGGTAATTTTCGAACTCTGCTTTACGGTGCTGGCCCAATCGGGTACGACTAATGTAGGGATCACACAGGGGCGTCCCATCGAATTCATCGATAGCAACGAAGACCCGATTCCTTTCCAGTTGAACCCAGGGACGCTTACCATTGTGACCTTCGGTTTATCTGGTCCGGCGGCCATTACGCAAGTCACCTGTAATGGAGAGGCTACCGGAGCCATTGATATCACCGTAGTGGGTGGCTCTGGCAGTTATAGTTATTCATGGAGTAATGCTGCGACAACGCAGGATATTAGTAATTTGCCGGCAGGTTCCTACAGTGTTACCGTGACCGATCAGGTAACAAATAATACGATTGAGTCCACGTTTACGATTACGGAACCCACCAGTGCTTTGATGCTGCAAACCAACATTACTGATGAGACTTGTACGGGTACTGGAGACGGTAGTATTAGTCTGGCCGTCAGTGGCGGTACCGGGGCTTATACCTATACCTGGGGCGGTGGCCTGACGGGTAATGTAGCCACCCAAACCAGCCTGACCGGCGGAAGCTACCCCGTGACCATTACGGATGCAAATAATTGTACTGTGGAGCGTATCGTCGAGGTAGAGAGTACCCCCTCGGTACTTATCGATAATTCGACGGTGAGTTTCATCGAAAATGGCAACGACGGTGCCGTAAGCATTGAGGTAAGCGGCGGTGTAACGCCCTATACCTATCAGTGGTCAGGTCCTAATAACTTTACAGCAACGACGGAAGATATTAACGGTTTAAGTGCCAGTGGCGAATACTGCCTGACGATTACCGATGCGGGTGGTTGCCGTAATGAAATGTGTTTTATGGTACTTGAGCAGTTGGCCTTCGGTAATATTTCCACCACGAATACCTGCCCCGATGATCTTTCCGGAAGTATTGATATCAGCGTAACGGGTGGTCAGGCACCTTACAGTTTCTTGTGGAGTAATGATGCTACTACGGAAGATCTGACGAACGTGGGTGCGGGCAATTATTCGGTAACGGTTACCGATAACCTGGGCAATAGCTTCAATGGAGAATTTCCCGTTGGCAGCTTTGCTCCATTATTTGTCACAGAAACGGTCACTAATGTGACGGGAGATGAAAACAATACCAATGGATCCATCAGCCTGAGTATCCTCGGCGGAAATACCGGCTATACCTTTAATTGGGATAATGGAGCAACCACGAGTACCATTGATGATTTGGGAGGTGGCGAATACTGCGTGAGTATTACGGATCAAAATGGCTGTATATTTGAAGAGTGTTACACCGTAGAGGTGATTACTCTACCCCTGGCCTTTTCTTCTACAACTACGGACGTTACCTGTAACGGTGGTAGTACCGGTAGTGCTGCCATTGAAATTGTTGGTGGTGCAGCTCCCTATGCGATTTCTTTTGCCGATAATATTACCCTAAGCTCTACCGATGGTAGTGTCAACCGGGATAATCTACCCGCCGGAACGCTTAGTTTTGTGATTACCGACGCAACGAATACCACCCTGCAGGGCAACGTGGTGGTTGACGAACCAGCTCCCATCGCCATTTCTAACCTGGAGATCGTGCACGATGTCGATGCACCCGGTTGTACCGGCGAGATCAGTATTGCGCTTACGGGGGGCACCCCTGGATATACCGTACAATGGAATTCTCCTAATACGGGGATGGATATTATTGGTTTGTGCGAAGGAAATTACGTGCCTACTATTCGCGATGCCAGCGGTTGTACCACAAGTCTTGATCCTATTTTTGTGAATACCTTCTTTCTGGATAAACAGGTGCAAAATGTAGAATGTAGAGGCGATCGGGATGGTGGGATTACCATCACACCTAATGGTGGCTCTGGTCAATATACCTATAACTGGGAAAATGCAAGTGGGCAGGTCATCTCTAGTCAGGCCTCCGTTGACGGACTAGTTGCTGGAGATTATACGGTAACCGTAACGGAGACATCGGGCAATACGATTGTGGAAACCATTACGGTCGGAACGAGTTCCACACTGTCGGCAACGGCAAATGTAGAGACCGATTACCGGGGATTCGGTGCAAGCTGTCTGGATGCCACGGATGCTATCGCGATGGTCAATGCAGCAAATGGTAATGGCGACCTGATGTATACCTGGATGGATGCCGACAATAATATTGTTGGAGATATGGAGCGCCTGGCCAACGTCGGCCCGGGTAATTACAGGGTAGAGGTAATGGATCAGGTAGGTTGTACGGTTACCCAAGAGGTTTCCATCACTGCTCCCGGTCCTATCGAAGTAAATGCTTTTGTAACCGATCTGTCTTGTGTAGGTCGCAGAGATGGCGGTATAACGGCGGTGGCAAATGGTGGAACGGGCAGTCTTAATTATCGCTGGAGCAATCAGGCCAATTCCCCCACTATTAATTTACTGGTAGAAGGCCAGTATAGCCTGACGGTAACCGATGCCAATGGTTGTGAAGCGACCAATGTTTACCAGGTAGAAGAACCAGAGCCTATCGCAGTAATGGTGGAGACTTCTCCTGCTGCTGATGGCTGTAATGGCGTAGCCACGGCTACTGTTAGTGGTGGAACCGGACCGTATGAGTACCGCTGGAATTCCAATGCCGTTTCGAGTGATTCCATACAGACTGATCTTTGTCCGGGAGAATACCGCGTGGCGGTCGTTGATGCCAATGGTTGCGAAGCAAGTCCGCGAGTAGCTGAGGCGGAGGTCTTAGATCGCCGATTCCCTTGCATGGATATGCGTACCGTGATTTCTCCAAACGGAGATGGACAGAACGATAATTTCTTGATTAACTGTATAGAGCTGACGAACAACAACCGCTTATTGATCTTCAATCAGTGGTCGCAACTCGTCTTTGAGGTTGAAAATTACGACAATGAATGGCGAGGTACCTCGATGAATGGAGAGCCCTTACCGGAAGGGGCGTATTACTTCATTTTCGAATTTACAGATAACGAAGGGAATTTTGTTCAGGAAAGAGGGTCCATTACGCTTTTGCTAAAAGAGTAATAGATCTTTGCGGAATCCATTAAATTGGATTCCGCCTAATCATTTAATCATTTTTCGGACCTCAAAACCGGTTTTACAATGAAAAAATTAATTTTACTATTATTCATAAGCCTAATGGCCGTTGGTGTTGCTACGGCCCAAAATCAAACGTTCTTTTCTCATTATCAGGTAGCGCCTATTTTGGCCAACCCCGCTTTTGCGGGTTTTAACCTGGAGTCACAGGTGCTGTTTAACGCCAGGGCGCAATACACGGGATTCCCGGATGCACCACAGAGTATAGGTGCACAATTCCATACGAATTTAGGCCAGACTTTTGGTATTGGGGTGGCCGCTTTTAGTGAGTCGGCGGCGCGATTGAACCGCTCGGAGGCAAAAGTGAATTTTGCTTTTCGTATTCCCCTTAGTGATTTTAATAAAAACACCCTGAGTATTGGTTTGTCGGCAGAGTTTCAACAGCAAAGTATAGGTAGTAATACCTTATTTGAAAACTTTTATCAGCTGGGTGATAATATTATTGAAGGCGCAGCCGATGGGCGCAATGTTTTTGATGCTTCTTTTGGAGCCTTTGGTCGTTTTTATCTGACGGCTAATGAGCAGGAATTCTTATATGCGGGGCTAACTCTGACGAATCTGGTTCAGGCCAGATTAGATGATATTTCGAATAATCAGCCGGCTTCTGGCGAGGAGACTGGTTTTTTACAGCACTATCTATTCATGACGGGTTACCGCTTTATTCCAGGAGGAGATGCCAACACCTTTTATATTGAACCTTCGCTAATGCTTCGGCAAATCCCCAATGCGCCGTTTCAGGCCGATATTAACGTCCGGGCCGGTTTTGGGGGAGATATATTGGTGGCGGGTTTGAGTTATCGATCTACCGATGCCATCGGTGTCTTGTTAGGGACTGATTTTGGTAACGTAAACAATAATAATAACCGAAACAGTGGGTTAAAATTATTTTACACCTTTGACTTATCTACGCAAGAGTTCCAAAGTTATAATTCCGGATCCCATGAGATTACGTTAGCCTTCGGGTTTGGCGGTAATGCTAACAACCGGCTATAAAGAAAAGTGTTAAATAATTAAATACCCGGCCCCGGGTATTTAATTATTTAACAATAAAAACTATATTTGTGTTAGTTGTAGATTATTTCCTCTTGGTGCATTAATGTTACGCTTTCTTCTTTTCCATTGTTATACCTTTTTGGAAAAGAAAAACTTCATTTACAACGTAAGACAAGATTACAATTAGAGTATATAAATTTTTACTTAAATCGGTTTTTGGGATAGCCTCTCTTCTCTTTAGAAGGGAGGTTTTTTTTATGGTGCGCCAGGCATGGCGCACGTCTAGCGGATGCGAGTCCCGTGTTCGCCCGATAAGGGGAAGAATTAGCCGAGCGGCAAGGTAGCTATTGTGAAATAGTCGCTGAAGGAAGCCGAAGGCAAAGCATAAGTGTGAAAGACGTGTGTCTTACCCTGGGAGGCCTCAGGAATTTTTTTTTTGAGGAGTCAGCCGAGGTCATAGTACCGAGCCAAACCACTGTCAATGACGAACCATGTTGTTTGCAGCGACACTTGAGAGGGTAAACGGGAAGGCCCGAACCTAAAATTAGGAAGGATGAATTTAATAATAGAGTCAGGATCGGAAAGGATAGGAGTAATGGCTGTTCAGCCATTAGCTTGTGAGGGAGGTATGATTCGGAAAATCGGAAGTAGCTCATGAGTATCCAAGATTCGACTAGGATGATTAAAGGAAGCCGTCCAAAGAGGATTGGTAAGTCTGGTCTCATTAATGACTAGACCGAGCCGATAGGCTAATTTTAGGAACCGCCGTGATACGGAACCGTACGTCTAAATGACTATCTTTGTTTTACTCTACTCGATTAATGGACTACTCTATCTGCCGGATAATCCGGGCATCCATCCAGTTCCAGCTTCGCCAGCCGTTTTCACGATGGCGGGACCGTAACCGCCTTTCCTTTTGCTTGATCCAGCCGTCCAGCGCTTCTTTTTCATCCTTAGACCTCAGCTTTCCGTGGTGTTTTTTTAACAAGAGTACATTTTTGTCGGACAGCTGCTCCCCTAGATAATAGAGATCCAGCCGCTCTTCGGGTAGATAGCTTAGGTTATACCGCGTAATTATACCCGTCCAGTTGAAGGCGCAGCTAGCAGTCAGTATCAGAAAGATCACCCAGGAATTCACCGAGAGTAGGTAATAGGTGGTGTGCCGGTCGCGTATTTTCCGAAAGGTGAAATACAAGCCCGCCAGTACCATCAGCAAAAAGATCATCACGCCGATACGCAGACTGGTCAAGCCATAGGTATCCAGGTAATGGTAATTCCGCACACCGACCGAAAAGGCCAGTACAGCATTCTGTACCAGCCAGACGTAGGTCAGCTGTCGCAAGCGCCGCCGCTCGTCGGGGTAGAAATTGAGATTACCCCGAAAAAAGTAGACGACAACCGTCATCGCCAACAGAATGGCGATGATCAACAAGCTGGTGCCCTCGTGCACAAAATTGGAAAGCTGGGCAGCCGATTTCTCGGAAAAGTCCAGCCAAACGTAGCGCAAATCCAGGATATTCACCAACAATAATAGCGCATTGAGCATACTCAGCGAAAGCAAGGCCGTAAAGTAATGCCGCTTCAAGGCCAAAGTGGTCATGTCAAAATACACACGCCGTCGCCGCCGGACCAAATCCATCTGCCAGCGACTTTCCCGGTCCCTTAGCAATGGGGTAATAACGGATGGCCATAATACGGCACCCATGCAGAGCAGACCAATGATAAATAAGGTAATCTGCTTCCAGTTCCAGTCGAGGTCAATTTGGTCAACCCAGCTGAAGAGACGATCAAAAATGGCGGCAAAGTTATCGTTGGCTAGATAGTAAATCACAAAGAAAAGCGTACCCAGAACCATTGGGATGACAATGAGTCGAGCCCAGCCTAACAGAATGCGCGAGCGTTTCCACTCCAGGTTACTCCAATCCTTGAGCGCGCTTAGCGGCGTGGCCATCATCGAACCGATGCCCAGCAGCATACCGTACCAGAGAAAGCGCAGACTGGGCAGCTGACTGTAGCCTACCCAGAGCAGAAAGCTCAGTAAATACATGGTTTGCGCCAGATAAGATTGATGGACCACGACCATCAAGGCAATAAACAAATGCGCTCCGCTGATCCACCGAAAGGTTTCTTTGCGCAACAGAGATCGATCAAAGTAGACCTGCCCCAGAAAAAGTGCCAGGCTGAAAATAAAGGTATTCAGTCCTAGGTGATCTACTGCGAATAAGTAGCTATAGAGTAGCGCACCAAGTAGGATAAAAATGTTTTTTAGGATTTTTGTTTGCATAGGATTTCGATTGGTGAATTATTAGATTGTTGATTTGGTAAATTATTGTGTAGTACCACAGAGTACTTTGAAAACCGCTGGGACAAAGCTCCTGCTTCGTTCCCTAACACCTTGATATATTTAAAAACCAATCACAGCAAAGCACTTTGAAATTCAAAGCTATGATTCAAAAAAATAATCAATCTTCTTCCCCATCTCCTTTACTCCTGTTCAATAGCGCTTCCAGGGCATCCAGATGATTTTCGAAGGCCTGCGTACCCAGTTTAGTGGCCCGGTAGGAGGTATTGGGCTTACGCCCGATAAACTGCTTCCGCACTTCGAGGTAATTGATCTTCTCCAGTCCGCGGATGTGGCTAGCCAGGGTGCCGTCGTTCAGGTCGCCGAGGTTGTGTTTCATCGTATTGAAGTCCACCCAGTCGTTGACCATCAGCAAAGACATGATACCCAATCTGATCTTGTGATTGAAGGCTTTATCTAAATTGCTGATGAGATCTTTTGGCATTTTTTGTAAGGTTAAAGTATAAAGGTTAAATGAACGGACAAGTAACTTAAGGATAATAGTATTAGAGGTTCATCGGTCTTTAGGCCGATTCTGAATATTTCTTGCCGGACTAAAGCCCGGCGAACTGTGTAGCCTCAAGTTTTGTCTTCATACAGTTAAAGTTTACTCTCTTACATTTGGATCTGACACATTTTACTGACTTCACAGGTTGGGTCTCATTATCTTACCCGTTCATACTTCCGGTACATCACGGCTCCGTAAATAATATGTAGCACACCAAAACCAATTGCCCACAGATCCAAACCATAGCCCAGGAAAAAGGTTCCGACAATGCCCAGGGCGACCTCGGCCATGCCCAGGAAGCGGATATCGGCCAGGGTATATTTGCTGGCGTTGATCAGGGCCAGTCCATAAAAAATCAGGGTAGCCGGCGCCACTAAGCCGATCATTCCGTGATAGAGCAGCGCCATGCAGAACAGCCCACCCGCGGCCAGGGGGATAAACAGGTTAATCAGCAAGCGCTTCGTCAGGGCATCCCAGACGGGTTGCTGATTTCTTTTCGCTTTGCGGGTGGTGAAATAAACCCCCGAAAACAGAGCCAGCAGCAGGACAACCCCCAGCACCAATAAGAAAAAGGTCGCATAGCCCAGGCCCCACTTCTCATAATCGGCTGAAATCACATAGTAACCGGGCATGCGCCGAAAAGGGATAGTATCCAGATAAAAGTATACCAGCCCAGCACCCAGCAGAGCACTCACCCCCGCTCCGATCCCCGAAAGGCCACTCAGCGAAATAAAACGCGAAGAACGCTCCATGATCGAGCGAATCTCCTGTAGGGTGTCCAAATGTTCCTGATTCTTCATGTATCTTCTTTTGCAAAAGTACTTTGAAATTCAAAGTTACAAATAAAAAATTTATGGAGCAATAGCCACTCCATAAATTTAGCTTATCTGAGCTGCGCGGGGGATCACCTGCGGACCGCATAATGGTTAGTACGCTTTCGCAAACAGCACCCGCTTATTCGAAGGCTTACCCGTAAGGACACATTTCCCAGCCTCTTCGGGAGCGTCGTTCGGGATACAGCGAATGGTCGCCTTGGTCAATGCTTTAATTTTTTGCTCCGTCTCAGTAGTACCGTCCCAGTGGGCGGAGATAAAACCGGGGATATCCTGCTCGATGACGGACTTAAAGTCGTCGAAATTATCCACCTGGGTCGTTTTTTCTTCTCGGAATTTCAGGGCGCGATCGAATAAGTTCTGTTGGATATCTTTTAGCAGTTGATCGATATGATCAACCACCCCATCCATTGGAATGGACTCCTTCTCTTTGGTATCACGGCGAGCCACTTCAACGACGCCTTTGGCCAGATCGCGTTTACCAATACCGATACGTACGGGTGTACCGCGCAGCTCGTGCTCCGCGAATTTGAAACCAGGACGCTTTTTGGCGTCCGTATCGTAGCCGACGCTGATGCCCTTGTCTCGCAAAGCACGCATGATTTTTTCAGCGGCCTCGTTGATTTCGGCACCCGGTTTGGGGATAGGGACGATCATCACCTGAGTAGGTGCCAGTTTTGGGGGGATAATGAGTCCCTGATCGTCGGAGTGGGTCATGATCAGACCACCCATCAGACGGGTAGAGACGCCCCAGGAGGTTGCCCAGACGAATTCTTCCTTATTATTTTCGTTGAGGTATTTTACATCAAAGGCTTTCGCGAAATTCTGTCCCAGGAAGTGGGAGGTACCCGCTTGTAGTGCCTTCCCATCTTGCATCAGTGCCTCAATGGTTAGGGTGTCCAGGGCACCAGCAAAGCGTTCACTTTCCGTTTTCGCGCCCCGAATTACCGGCATGGCCATGTATTCTTCGGCAAAGGTGGCGTAGATTTCCTGCATCTGACGGGTTTCGGCAATCGCCTCTGCTTCGGTTGCGTGTGCCGTATGGCCTTCCTGCCAGAGGAATTCCGCCGTGCGCAGGAACATACGGGTCCGTAACTCCCAGCGTACGACGTTGGCCCACTGATTGATTAAGAGGGGAAGATCGCGGTAGGAGTTGATCCAATCTTTGTAGGTATGCCAAATAATGGTTTCGGAAGTTGGACGTACGATCAGCTCCTCTTCGAGTTTAGCTTCCGGATCGACGATTACGCCGCTACCGTCGGGGGCATTCATCAGGCGGTGGTGCGTGACCACGGCACATTCTTTGGCAAAACCTTCGACGTGCTCTGCTTCCCGGCTGAGAAAACTTTTGGGGATGAACAGGGGGAAGTAGGCATTGACGTGGCCCGTTTCCTTAAACATCTTGTCCAATTGGCTCTTCATATTCTCCCAAATGGCAAATCCGTGTGGTTTGATAATCATACAACCGCGCACGGCAGAATTTTCTGCCAACTCTGCCCGCTTGACAATATCCAAATACCATTGTGAGTAATCTTCGCTTCTAGTGGTGATCCCTTTCGACATGTGCTCTGTTTATTTTTATCAATACAAGGTATTGGGTTCCAGTGGGTTAAAAAAGCATTAAAACTTGCAAAAGTCCTAAATTTTTCGTATATTATAATGTTAGGCAGGGGTTAAATAAACCCCATTAACACTTAAATAAATCACCTTAACACTTTTTTTAACACTTCATTAAGGTCTGTTAAAATCGCTAGATTGTCACTTTAACGCCTCCCGGAAGGGATTTATCATGGATTTAACAGTAATTCTGGCACAAAAGTAATAATTTAGGTGTTGTATAGTTGAATATCAATCTCGCAAAATCAATAAAATATATAAATATGAAAACGAATAGATTTCTTTTAATGCTTATTCTGGTCAGTTCGGTGGCTGGTTCGACCCTGGTCGCCCAGACCTTCGATGATCTTTACTTCGATCCTGATACGGATACGCAGTATAATACGGCTTACACGGGTCAGGACACTTATGCTGACACCTACGAAGACGATTATGCGGTACAGGAGTACGATTACGATTACGATCGTGATGAGTATGATTATTACAATGACTACGATTTTTATTACACTTCTCGTATTCGTCGTTTCCAGCGCCCGGTAACTGGATTCTCTTATTATGATCCCGTTTATACCGATGCTTATTATTACGATCCCGTACTGAGAGGTGGATCTACGGTATTAATCTACGATGACTTTAGTTATCGTAGTTGGGCCCGCAATCGTAACTGGAACCGTTTCAACCGTTGGGGCTATGATCCATTTTTTGCCTCTGCGTTCAGTCCCTGGAATCGTCCTGGATTTAACGTAGGAGTAGGTATCAATCCCTGGAACCGTTGGAACAGATTTGGAGGCATCAATAGCTGGAACAGATTTGGAGGTATCAATGGCTGGAACAATGCCGGGTGGAATTCCTGGGGTGGAGCTGGCTTTGGAGTCGGTGGTTTCGGCGGCGGATTTGGTTCTGCTTATTACTGTCCACCTACCTGGGGTAATAATTATAATTACGTGAACAACGTAAATGTAGTGAACGGCGGCGCAAATACGAATGATGGTAACGTTAGCAATCGCTACGGACCACGCTCCAGCACTTCGGCTAATGGTCCCCGTGACGGAGCTCGTGCAGGTGCCCGCAATGCGAATGGTCCTGACCGGGTAACTTCCAGAAACTCAGGTCGCACGGCTACTCCAAGTAATAGTGGACGTCGGGTGTATGACACTAATCGTTCTGCTGGTCGCACGCCTGCGGATCGCGTAAATACAACGACTACCCGTAGACAACCGGCTACTCGTTCGGTAGACAGAAGCCGTACCTCGACTATCCGTCGGACGACGCCTTCTCGTACCAGCACGAGAAACGTTAATAGCTACAACCGTACTCGTAGTACCTCGCCACAGCGGAGTACTTTCGGTACCAGCCGTACGCCATCGCGTACTCGTAGCATTACGCCGAGTACCCGGTCTAATACGCGTTCTTATACGCCTAGCCGTAGTACAAGAACCAATACCCGTAGTTACACGCCTAGCCGCAGTACGCGCTCGGTAGCACCAACTAGAACACGGACTTCTACTACTAGAAGTAGTTCAGGTTCGCGCTCTTCAAGTGGAGGTCGTAGCTCTTCTGGATCTAGCGGAAGAAATAACCAATAATTGTTCTTAGAGAATAATTACATAGAAAAGTGAAGAATGGGTGGGGAAATTTTTTCCACCCATTTTTTTTAGCCATTTATAAGCCTAAGCCTATGTTCAATTTGAACAAGAAACCTACCCAACCCCTTTTATTAAAATAAAAACTACGTCCATGCTCCAAAAAAGATTGTTAATCTTATTCTTTGCGATCTTCACCGTCGGGCTCTCTGCCCAAACGGTAGAGGATGCCCTTCGCTATTCCTCTTTTGATCCTAGCGGTACCGCTCGATTTTTGGGTGCCGGCTCCGCTCTGGGTCCCCTGGGGGCTGACCTTTCCGTAACGGGTACAAACCCTGCCGGAATTGCGCAGTATCGAAAATCTGAATTCAGCATTACCCCTACTCTATTCCTGAGTGGTGCCAATGCGGAACTTTTGCCTACAGGAAATAATGTGAGTGATAGCCGTACGGCCTTTAACCTACATAATATAGGTGTCGTGATTACTTCACAACCCCGTAGAGCCCGCAAGTGGAAAACCATGAATATGGCCATTACGCTGAATAACATTGCTAACTACAACCGTCGCTTCTCTTATTCCGGGGCGACTACCGGGAGTATCGCTCAGCGCTGGCAGGAATTTGCGAATGATCCTAATATTGGTCTGAGTATCTTTGAAACCGATTTGGCGGCTAGTGCCGGGGTTATCTATGATATTGATGATAATCCAGACGACTATGAGATCGATTATGAAGGTTTTGAGAATCAACTGCTGGAGAAAAACCATACCGTTTTGCAGTCGGGTAGCATCAGCGAGCTCAGTTTTGCCTTTGCGGCCAATTACGACGAGCGCTTAATGATTGGCTTCTCGGTCGGTTTACCCATTGTTTACTTCGAATACGATAGTGACTATCGGGAGAGCGACGAAGGTAGTGGCCCCGGTGGAAATGTACCCTATTTTGAAAGCCTGGAGTATAATGATCGCTTCACGACCACTGGCGGTGGCGTTAATGCTAAATTAGGATTGGTCTATCGGCTCACCCAGGCCATTCGCTTAAGTGGTGCTGTACACACCCCTACGGCTTTTTCCTTCGAGGATGAATATGAGACCGAGCTCATCAACAACTATTTCGCCGATCCCGATGAATCGGGAGACTTTGTGGGGGGAGATGCGACCAGTACCGGACTTTTTGAATATCGCCTGAATAGCCCCTGGCGCTATTTTGCCGGTGCCGGATTTATCATCGGTAAGATGGGCTTTATTTCCGCCGAAGCGGAGCTGGTCGACTATAATAACAGTCGCTTTCGCTACGATGGCTTCCAAGCCGATGAAGATGCCATCAATTTTGATATTCAGGATCGCCTGACGGATGTACTTAACCTGCGCATTGGTGGCGAATTCGCCTTGGATCAATTCCGTTTTCGTCTGGGATACGGTACTTACCCCTCGGCTTACATCGGGGACGATACGCGTCGCTCCACTTATAGTGGAGGTGTCGGTTTTCGCCATAATAATATATTCCTTGATATGGGCTACCGCTATACTAGTTTTGATGAGCAATTCTTTCCTTACGGCACCCAGCAAGCCGTGCTGCAGGAAGTACAGGTTGATAATAATCTACATAGATTGTTACTTACTTTTGGGGTGAAATTTTAAATAATCTTCATGATTAAGCTTTGCTTAGAATTATTATCCAGGGGGATGGTCCTTTTGTCACTGATCCTGGCATTTAGTTGCCAAAACAACAGCAGTCCGCCCCCACTCCGCATCGCCACCGCTGCCAATATGCAGTACGCCACGCAGGTGATCACCCAGGTCTTCACTGAAGAGACGGGGATACCCTGCGAGATGATCGTGGGCTCTTCGGGTAAGCTGATGGCACAGGTGAAGGCGGGTGCACCCTTTGATGTCTTCTTATCGGCAGATGTGAAGTATCCGCAGGAGCTCTACAGTACGGGCTTTGCCTCGGCTCCTCCTGCCGTTTACGCTTACGGTAAATTAGTGCTATGGACTACCCTGTCCGGGTTTACGCCTGATATCCGTCAGGTGCAGGAGGCTACTGTGCGGCATATTGCGCTGGCCAACCCAGAAACGGCACCTTACGGCAAAGCAGCTATGCAGGCACTGCAAAAAGCAGGCTTTTACGAAAGTGTAGAAGATAAACTGGTGTATGGGGAAAGTATCGCTCAGGCTACCCAGTTTATTCAATCCGGGGCGGCCGAAATGGGCTTCACCGCTAAATCTATGATCCTATCCGGAGAAATAGCCGAAGAAGGTAGCTGGCTGATGGTCGACGAGCGACTGTACGATCCTATTCGGCAGGGTGCTGTAATCATCAAAAAAGAAGAGTCTCATCCCCAAGCTGAAGAATTTCTGTCTTTTCTGCAGTCCCAGCGCGCCAGGGATATTTTAGCCAATTTCGGCTACGAAACAGATAACCTGAACAGATAAGCACCGACCACCTGACCACCCGGCCACATGTTAAGCCCCAAATGCTCGTTTAAAGCCAAAGCGCATCATCAATAGTAAGGCCACGAAAATAAGTATTACAAACTCAAAACGCAGCTGAATGAAGGCGATCAGGCGGGTGCGATCCACGATCCACATCAGGCCCAGTACCGCCGTGATCAACATCAGCAGGCCCGATAGCTTGTCAAAACCGGGAATAAGTCGCATCTCCATATTATTACGTATGACCAATAAGGTGAGAATCATCGAGACAATGGGTAAGACCTGTAAGATAAGGTCCATATCCATTACACTTCGTTTTTCGAACAGGAATAAATACACGTTCAGTGTCAATGCAAACAGACCGGGAATACTGACCAGGTATATGATGACCGAATAGATGTATTTCCAGGGAGAGGTATGTCCGCGGTCGCCATCCAGTACCGAGCCCAGCAGGGCAGCAAAAGGCAGTAGCGAAAAATAGAAAATGACGTAGTTAGGGCTGTTGCCGATCAGGTCGAATAGCTCCTGTAAGGTCATGGTGTGTGGCTTTTGTCTGACAAAAAATAAGCGGAGGGAATCCTCCGCTTAGCATTTTATTTTTGCTACATTTTTCTTTACACTATTAAAGGTCCAACAACAGCAGCCCCGGATCTTCCAGTAATTCTTTTACGCGGACCAAAAAGGTCACCGATGTACTACCGTCGATCACGCGGTGATCGTAAGAAAGCGCCAGATACATCATCGGGCGAATCTGTACCTCACCGTCGATGGCCATGGGGCGCTGCTTGATACCGTGCATCCCTAATATCGCCGACTGCGGCTCGTTCAGGATCGGCGTACTTTGCAAGGAACCAAAAATACCACCGTTGGTAATGGTAAAGGTACCACCGGTCATCTCGTCTAGCGTCAGCTTACCGTCGCGGGCCTTGTTGGCCAGCTCTTTAATTTTGTGTTCTACCTCAGCAAAGTTGAGAGACTCCACATTCTTCACAGGAGGCACTACCAGTCCGTTTGGTGTAGAGATCGCGATGGAGATGTCGGCGTATTCGTGGTAGATCAGTTCATTGTCGTCGATACTCGCGTTGACATCGGGCATTTCCATCAGGGCTTTGGCACAGGCTTTCGCGAAAAGGGACATGAAACCTAGTTTGATTCCGTACTTCTCTACGAATTGCTCCTGATAGCGCTTGCGTAGCTTCATCACTTCCGTCAGGTCTACCTCATTAAAGGTCGTGAGCATTGCCGTATTATTCTTGGCGGATACCAGGCGCTTGGCAATGGTACGACGCATGCGGCTCATTTTCTCGCGGCGCGTCTCGCGGCTGAAGTCCGCTTCGGAGCGGAAGACCACGGGCTGCTTTTCTTCGGAAGCCTTTTCTTCTTTTTGGGTTTCCTTTTTCGCCGGTGCTTCTGGCTGCGACTTTTTGTCTTCTACGGCCTTCTGCGCATCTTCCTTGGTGATGCGACCGTCTTTTCCGGTACCATTAACGGCGTCGGGAGAAATGTCATTCTCGGCTAATATTTTCTTTGCGGCCGGAGAGGGATGTCCGCTGGCGTAGGTTTCTTTGCTTTCGGACGAAGAGGAGGATGTGGGCGCTTCTTCTTTCTCTTCTTTTTGAGAAGTATCTTTCTCAGTCGTCTCTTTTTTATCGTCCCCACCGGGTTTGGAAGCACTGGTATCGATCTTGGCCACCACCGCACCAATCTCCAGATCGTCTCCTTCGGAGGCTACGTATTGTAATGTCCCTGCCGCTTCGGCGGGAAATTCTAGGGTGGCTTTATCGGATTCAAATTCGCAGATGGGTTCGTCTAGTTCGACGTAATCTCCTTCTTCTTTCAACCACTGAGACAGGGTCACTTCCGTGATCGACTCTCCAATGGCGGGCACTTTTAATTCTACTAGGCTCATATGAGTTCGTTTACTGAATTGTTGATTTGTTGGATTGGTGGTTTGTTTTTGATTTTTAATTCCTTAAGCTGATGTAGCTGTCAACTCAATTAGGGCAAGCTACTTGTCCAGATAAAGAATATTAAAGAGCTATTCAAAGCTTACACAAACTTGCGGTAATTGTCCTAATTAACAAAATTATAGACGTTTTATTGAGTCAAAAAGTTGAACCGATGGATGGTTCCCTTTCCGTTTTTCCCTTCATTAGATACGTATAAGTTCCCTTTTTGATCGAAACAGATGCCTTCGGGCTGCGGATGAATGGATTTTTTTAGCTTTTCGATGTGTAGAATCTGCCCTTGTGGGTCCAGAATCATCAGCAATTTTCCTACCGAAGATAAAATATAAAGATGGCCAGTCCCTGGCTGTACTGCCAGTCCCGAGGGGCTAAAACCAAAGTCCGATTCGCCGGGGGCGAAAAACTCTTCCAGCTTTTCCAGTTTGCGGATTAGTGGATCGGTATCCAGGTAATCGTTCACCTGTTGCAAGCGGATACAGTAGCGCGGGTCCTCCAGTAATTTCTTTTTCTCCAAATCAAAAGCGTAGATGGCCTTGGTAAAATCTAATTCTTCATCCGTGCCGGCATTTGCTTTACAGGCGAGTAGCAGGTGGTTTTTTTCGGGGTCGTAGCCCAAACCTTCTACGTCATTATCATCGTTTAAGAATTCATTATACTTCACCGTGATGGCCTCTTCTCCATCCATCGTCACCTCGTAAACCGTACCGGTACTCTTAATGACATAGATGGTGTCCCCCACGACTTCTATGCCTTCGTAATCACCATCCTTCCAGAACTTTACTTCCTGGCTGACTTCCTCTTTTTTGGGGTCGATCCAGAATATTTTTCCATCTTCATCCTGCACGGCCAGGAGGTGCGTGCCCGCAGCATTCATCCCCAGACCCGAAATCTCGTCCAATCTACCGGGCAGCTCCAGGGTCCAGTCGGGCTCGTGTAGATTATAGGACAGGGCAAAAGGTTTTGCGGTCGTATCCTGGTAGACTTCTATTTCACAATTCACCAGTCTTTTGGGCGCTGTGGCCTGGCAGGAAGACTGGAGGGAAAAGATAGCCAGCATAATGACTAAACCCTCAACGCTAAACCCTAAACTAATCCTATTTTGTGTTTTCATATTTCAATCATTTAAAAAACCTTCTCCAATTTCACCACCACCTTCTTCGAGGCTGGTGTCTTGCTGGTGGGTTCATAAGAGTTGATGGGTACCAATACATTCGCCTCGGGAAAGTAGGTAGCCACGCAGCGCGGCGGGATCGGATAATCCACGACCATAAAATTGGGTGCTACCCTTTTCTTTTTTTGGTGAAAACCGACCAAATTCACCCAGTCCCCTTGTTGCAAATTGCCCCGGACCATATCCTCCTTATTCATCAGTACCACGCGGCGACCCTGGTAGATGCCTCGATAACGATCATCCAGGCCATAAATGGTCGTATTGAACTGGTCATGACTACGAATGGTCATCATATGGTATTCGCCATCGGTGAGCTCGGATTTTGGAACCGTATTAATCGTAAAGTGCGCTTTGCCGCTTTTTGTGTGAAACTCCTGCTGCCGCGCACCGTTGGGCAGGTAAAAACCACCCGGCTCCCGTACGCGCTGGTTATAGTCTTCAAAACCGGGAATCACGGCCTCAATGGCATCGCGTATTTTATCGTAATCGGCAGTCATATCTTTCCAGTCGACCGTACTTTTCGCGCCCAGCGTGGCTTTGGCTATGCCGGCGATAATTGCGGGCTCGCTCTTTAATTGCTCAGAAAAGGGGGGTAAGACCCCTTCCGAGGTGTGTACAATGCCCATCGAGTTCTCTACACTAACGAATTGGGGACCACTGGCTTGTTCATCCACGTTGGTCCGGCCCAGGCAGGGCAGGATCAGCGCTTGCTCGCCGTGAATAAGGTGACTGCGATTCAGTTTGGTAGAGATTTGTACCGTCAAATCGCAGTTGCGCAAGGCCTCAGCGGTGTAGTTCGTATCGGGGGAGGCGGAGATGAAATTACCGCCTAGTCCAACAAAGACCCTGGCCTGGCCTTCGTGCATGGCCTTGATCGCCTCTACGGTGGCGTAACCGTGCTTTTTCGGCGCTTGGAAATGGAAATGCTGGTCTAGTTTCTCCAGGAATTCTGGACCGGGGGATTCAACAATACCCACCGTGCGATCTCCCTGCACATTGCTATGCCCCCGCACCGGACAGGTGCCGGCACCGGGCTTACCGATACTACCCTTTAGCAGTAGCAGGTTAACCAGCTCTTGAATATTGGCTACCCCATTTTCGTGCTGGGTCAGGCCCATGGCCCAGCAAATGATGATTTTGTTTTTGCGCCGGATCATCTCCACGGCTTGCTTGATTTTCTCGCGGGGTACCCCGGAGGCTTCCACCAGTTCGTTGAAATCGTATCGCTTCAGGTCATTAATCAGGTCTTCGTAGCCTTTGGTTTTTTCTTGAATAAAATCAAAGTCAAAGATGGCGCCGGGTGCTTTCCGCTCTTCGGAAAAAAGCAGTAGCATCATGGCTTTTAGCAAGGCCACGTCGCCGTTGATAGTGACCGGCAGGTGCAGATCGGCCAGTTGGGTACCCCCCCGAAGCATCTTCATCGGTCTTTGCGGATGTACAAATTTCTGTAGGCCCGCTTCCGCTAGCGGATTGATGCTAATAATTTTCCCACCGTTTTCTTTGCATTTCTCCAGGGCCGAGAGCATCCGCGGGTGGTTAGTACCCGGGTTTTGGCCCATGACGATCACCACTTCGGCTTCGTAGAAGTCTGGCAGGGTTACCGAGCCTTTGCCAATGCCCAGGGTTGCACCGAGTGCTTTTCCGCTGGATTCGTGACACATATTCGAGCAGTCGGGCAAATTATTGGTACCGTACTGCCGTACAAAAAGCTGGTATAAGAAGGCGGCTTCGTTGCTGGTGCGCCCCGAGGTATAGAAGATGGCTTCGTCGGGGTGATCTAGCGTATTTAATGTTTTCCCAATCAGGGCGAAAGCTTTTTCCCAGGAGATGGGCTCGTAGTGTTGGCTGCCTTTCGGCAAAAAGAGCGGTTCGCTCAGGCGACCCTGCTTACCCAGCTCGAAGTCAGTCCAACCCAGGAGTTCCGCTACGCTATGCTGGGCAAAGAAATCTGCACCGATGGTCTTTTTAGTGGCTTCTTCGGCGATGGCTTTGACGCCATTTTCGCAGTACTCCCCTAATTTAGAACGCTCATCATCCGGGTCGGGCCAGGCGCAACCCGGACAGTCGATCCCTCCGAACTGATTCAGCTTGAAGAGGGTCTTCCGGGCCTCCGCGCCCTTCATATATTTTTGGGTCTGGCCCAGGGCCGTACGTACGGCGGTCAGGCCACCGGCTTTTTCTTTTGGCGATTTCACCTTGATCTCCTCTTTGGAGGTCGGCATATTTTCGGGTTTGGGATTTTTTGGGTTCATTTATGTTACGATGGTTTTAATCTTTTAATCATTTACCCCTCCACTAAATATACCTTATTTTTCACAATAGGTTTCTTGCCACTCCATTAATGTTTGGCTATCCTTTTCTGCTCCGTATCCTGACCTATCTTTTTTAAAGTGCTTGACAGGCCTGGTTAAGATCGTTATATTCCCTGTAGTATAGAAAGAAGTTTTTGTAGAGGAATGAATTATGGTTATTCAATTTTCAGACTTCTCCAGGTCCTTTTTGGCTTTTTCAAAACAGCAGTCAAATTTGAGGGCTCAAAATCTTTCTTTTTGACTCCGATGATTTTAAGGAATTGCTCTAGGAATGATCCCGCTGCTCAAATTCCTCATCCGGGGAAAAGTCATTAATCATCTGCTGCAAGTGCTTGAAATCCTTGCCATTTGTATTAATGAGGCCTTTCCCTAACCCATTTACGCCTCCTGCCGCATTGGAATATTTCCCCTTTGACTCAGAAGTTGTTTAAAAACTCCTCACTGAGCCCTTGGCAACACATTGAAAGCCAATACGGTAGCTCTTTTTTCCCTTCGCCCGCCTGAGGCGGATGGCTACGAGAAAAAAAAGTAGCCTTGTCTTGACTTCCAAGCCGTTACCAATCATCTCACCAGGAATTCTTAAACAACTTCTCATAATTATGAGGGGCAACTTCAATGTTGTTCATGTACAGCATCTCTTCATTCAACAGCGTTAACATTAACATACCTTCTATCGTGTCAGTAGAGGCTACTCTTGTTAGCTTATAAAAATCAGCTCCTTCTGTTTTACCCAACTTCTTCCAGGTGAATTGCCACCCACCTTTTTTATCGGGCATATCTTGTATATTCGCTTTGGTAATAATCCCTTCTATAAGTTCACTATCAGCTGTTTCCTAAAGCAGGATTTTCATTTTATCTAATTTTGACCATGTATAGATAGAATTATCAAAAAAAGACTTTTTTGCAAGCTGGATAGAAAAATAATTCTGTAAAGAAAGCCCCTTTGATCAGTCAAGCCTGTGAACTATGTAGAATCATCCCCTTATTACCCCCCAATCGTGGCCATCGACTCACTCACCGGCAAATTAAAACCCCGTCGTTTCTCAGCTTCCCAGCCGTCTTTGGCGCGATTGCCCAGGGCGGAAAGGAAGGTGTCGCGTAACTGCTCGTCGGTGGCCCCGGCGCGCATGATATCGCGGATATTGAAGACGCCTTTGTCGTAGAGGCAGGTCTTTAGCATGCCCTTCGGGGTGATGCGGATGCGGTTACAAGTGCCACAGAAGGTGCGGCTGTAGGCGGCAATGATACCGATATTCCCCTGATAGCCCGGCACTTGATAATGGCTGGCCGTGGCATTGGGTGGGTCGGGCAATTTTTCCAGTTTAGGAAAGGCCTCTTTGATATGATCCAGGATCTTGCGGTGGTTCCATTTTAGCTCAGCGTAGTGGCTACCCTCTCCGTTGAAGGGCATCTCTTCGATGAAGCGCACACTGACATCGTTTTTTTGCGTAAGCGCCACCATCGGAATGATGTCCTCAATATTCTGCCCCTCCATCACTACCGCATTAATTTTGGTCTTAATACCGTGCTCGAGTAGCGCATCGAAGGTATCCATCACCTGATCGAATTGATCGCGGCGGGTAATCTTATTAAAGCGCTCTTTATCCAGGGTGTCCAGACTCAAATTTATAGTGCCGATCCCCATCTCTTTTAATTTTGGGATGAGGGGCGCCGTTAGCGTACCGTTGGTAGTAATGTTGATTTTTTCGATGCCCTCCATCTGGCTTAAAGTCTCCATGAAGTGCATCATGTCTTTGCGCAGAAAGGGCTCTCCGCCGGTGATTCGTACTTTTTTGATCCCCATGTTAGCTAGTAGGTACATCAGCCGGGTCATCTCTTCGTAGCTTAATAACTGCTCCCGCTTAACGTAATTGATCCCTTTTTCCGGCATGCAATAGAAGCAGCGCAGGTTACAACGATCGGTCACCGCGAGCCGTACATAATCAATCTTTCTTCCGTGGTTATCGTATAGCATTCTTTAAACAATTTTTGGATGGTTGAATGCTGAATTGTTGGATTAGTTGATCTTATTCAGCGTGGTTTCCAATATGTACTGCCTAATTTAAAAAAGTATTTTGGGCGGCAGCCCTCCTAACTCGACAATTCAACAAACCGACAATTCAACATTTACTTAATACCGCCAGGAGGTCAAGTCTGCGCCGGCAGGGGCTATTTTCTCTACATTCGCTGCCCACTTTGGAATAAACATCCGGTGATAGCGCAGGCGACTGATGTGGTTCGGTTGTGTGGGGTCACCATTCCAGCAGTGCTCGGCCCGATCACCATAGGCTACCTCTCCGTCATAATAAGGCGCTGAGGTTTCTTCCAGAAAATCTTCCATTAGGTAAACAGCATTATTCAGGTAGTAGTTATCCATATCACCACAATAAATGTGGATTTTGTTTTTTAGCTTGGGCCCCAGCGTTTCCCAGTCGCGCTGGAGAATATAGGCTAAATCATAGTTCTCTCGCCAGTATTCCGCTACTTCTTTATTGATTTGTCCGGTTTTTTTATCCCAGATCCGTTGCGGATAACCATCGGCTCCGACGGGTGAATACACCGCCTCCCAAATATCCCACTGCTGTCCGGAGCGACTTTTGGTGCCCAGGGCTAATTCGCGTAGGCTCATATCCCGTAGGGTGGCGTCGACGTTACCGAGGTAGTCCCGGTGTCCCGGCCGGGGAACTTGCTTGAATTGACTATCGTAGTAATAGGCATTCTCATCTTCGTAAATATCGACCAGGCAGAAGGCCCTAAAGTCGATGGGGTCGGGACAGGCTGCGTAGCAGGTACCATAATCGTCGGGATAGAGTACCTGTGCCGCCAGGGCTTCCCAGCCACCGGTAGAGCCCCCGTACATAAAGCGCGCCCAGGATTCGCCAATACCCCGAAATTGCTCTTCGATGTAGGGGATTAATTCGTAAGTAATGGCATCGCCGTAGGGGCCAAGATTTTCGGAGTTGACGGCGTAGGAGTCGTCATAAAAGGGATTCGCATGCTGGATTTTGATGGCAATCACCCGGGGAAAATCGGGCCCGGTCCAGGTTTTATAGAAGTCATGTGCTTCTTGTTGGACAATTTTGTTATAGCAGTCTACATCAAAGCGGGCGCTGTACTCGCAGGGCATATCCTCATCGACCGGCTCCTCGCGAAAGCCGCCGAAATCGGAGGGGAAGTGTCCGTGCATGATGGCTAGCGGGTATTTTACCTCTGGGTTTTCGGCATAGCCTTCCGGCAAAAGAACGTGCGCCCCCAGGTACATATCGCGTCCCCAGAACTCAGATAGCAAATCGCTCTTAATCTTGATATGCTTGATATATTTGGTATCGGCCGGCGGCTCAATGGCAGGAATTTCCTGATCTAAACTCAGATCAATTGTAGTATTACCCGCAGGATTAAAAGACTTTTTAAGGGGGCCAGAATACAAATTACCCGGAGCGCGATTCCACTGTTGCCCTTCACCCCGATCCATGGGCATTTTAACCGTATGGCCATCGGCACGCTCGAAGGTTTCGTATTTGTGGAAGAGTACCTGCACCTGGTAATCACCAGCGGGCACATCGGCCATGCTTTCGATGGGGTAACCGTAGGCATTCGCACCCATTTCTATGCTCCCTTCCGACCAGTCTTCCACATCGAGGCCAAAGACCAGTTGTGTATTAGGGCCGTCGCTGATTTGGAAGCGGGGTTCCTGGCTATCGTCGGTAGAGAGCATCAGGAGTAGTCTTCCGTCGAGCGGACCCGTTTCCCCTTCCGGATAGGCAACACTAAAGTATTTATTATCCGTGGGAGCACCTTCTGGCTCATTGGTTAGGGGGGTACAGGCTGCCGATAAGACAAAGAGCAATAGGAGCAAATAGCTTTGGTTTTTCATTGGCTTAGCAGATTATAATTACTTGACAAAATCACAAAACGAAATTTGGGAAAAAAGTCATGTAATTTAGATATAAATCTGCCATTAAGCCAAATTCGGTGGTTTCTATTTTATTCTGAGTAGGTAAGGGACTGCCTTTCGGCAAAAAAATTAACGTTTTCTGTCAAAAATAGAATTGACTTACTCGTGGAGGCAACCCCATATTTATGAAGTTGTTTAAAAACTCCTCACTGAGCCCTTGGCAACACATTGAAAGCAAATACGGCAGCTCTTTTTTCCCTTCGTCCGCCTGAGGCGGATGGCTACGAGACAAAAAAGTAGCTTTGTCTTGACTCCCAAGCCGTTACCAATCATCTCACCAGGAATACTTAAACAACTTCTATTACTCGAAATAAAAAAACAAATGATCCACCCTAATACAACATTAAAATACATTAACGAGGCCGTTGGCTTCGGTGTTATTGCCACTGGATTTATCCCCATGGGTACCATTGTTTACATCAAGGATAGCCTGGAGCAGGTCGTCTCGCCAACGGATTACCTAATGCACCCTCCGGCTATGCGGGAAGTGATTGAAAAATACTCTTATATCGACGAAGCGGGCAACCGCATCGTAAGTTGGGACTTCGCTAAGTACGTCAACCACTGCTGTAATTGTAATACCATTAGTACCGGATATGGCTTTGAGGTTGCCATTCGCGACATTCAGCCCGGTGAACAGATCACCGATGAATATGGCATTTTTAACCTGGAATATGAGATGACACTGCTGTGTGGGAAGCCCGGTTGTCGTAAGGTGATCCGTCCCAGTGATTTTGACGATTACTATCAAGACTGGGATGCCAAAATCAAAGCCGCATTACCTCAGCTATTTCAAGTAGAACAGCCGCTTTTGCCCCTGCTTGACGAAGCGACCCGCCAGGAACTGGACCAGTTTTTTGTGGCACCTGAGCGTTATAAGTCGGTGTACGCGCTGAAGTATACAGCTATTGCCTTAGACAAAGTAGCGCATTGAATTAGCTTTCCACGAGGGAATAATTCCATTTCGGAATTATTCCCTTACTTTTGCGGCAGCAAAAATGATAGTATGTCCACATTAATCGATCAAGTTAACTTCGAGAAGGGCGACGGCCTGGTGCCCGCCATCGTACAGGATATCTCTACGAACAAAGTACTCATGCTCGGCTACATGGATCGCGCTTCCCTGGAGCAAACGCTGGCGGAAGAGCGCGTTACCTTTTTTAGCCGCAGCAAAAATCGCCTGTGGACCAAGGGCGAAACTTCAGGCAATTTTCTGCACCTGAAAGAAATCACGCTCGACTGCGATCAGGATACCCTACTGGTTAAGGTCAATCCGGTCGGGCCTGCCTGCCACACCGGTAGTGATACTTGCTTTGATGAAGTAAATAAGAAGGCAGGCTTTTTACATCATCTGGAATCCGTTATTCAGGATCGTAAGAACAGTCCCGATGAAAAGTCCTATACCAGTCAACTCTTCGCTCGTGGTATTAATAAGGTGGCCCAAAAAGTAGGGGAAGAAGCGGTGGAGCTGGTCATCGAAGCTAAAGACGATAACGAAAGTCTTTTCCTCAACGAAGCTGCTGATCTGATGTACCATTATCTGGTACTTTTAACGGCCAAAGGTTATGCACTCGACGATGTAATCCGTATATTGGAGGAGCGTCATCGTTAGAATATGCTACAAACGGCCAAAGTTAATAGTCCCTTCGGCTGCTTCGAACTGAAGGGTTCGGAGCTGGGTCTGCAATCCGTTAAGCGGATTAGTGAGGAGCCTTGTCTAGATGCCCCGTTGTCGCCGGCCGAACTGCTCGAGGCAGCTGAGCAATTGAGTGATTATTTTGCCGGCAGGCGCCAAAAATTCGATCTCCAGATTGACTGGGGCCAGGCTACTGATTTCAATAAGCAGGTCTGGCTGGAATTGCTTAGAATACCCTATGGGCATACCACAACTTATTCTGCCATCGCCAAAAAAATTAATCATCCGACCGCCGTGCGTGCCGTAGGGCTAGCCAATAAAAATAATCCGATCGCAATTATCATACCCTGTCACCGCGTTATTGCCAAAAGTGGCCATTTGCAGGGCTATTTCTACGGCCTGGATATGAAGCGCGCCTTACTGGAGTTAGAAAACCCCGGTAGTTTTTCCCGGCAGGGCAGCCTGTTTTAATTAGGAATGCCATGAACCAACCGATTACCGATAAAATGCTACATCTCGCTGAGGAGTGGGATGCTCAAGACGACGCCCGGGCTATCTTCCTGCATTGTTATTGTCGGATGACCCGCAATATGCTGGTCGCCATAGCCCAGCATCGCTTCCACGATAACGAGTGGGTGAGTCGCCTACTGCATCGCTTCGCTGAATATTATTTCGAGGCATTGACTTGTTACGATTGTGGAGATCCGGCGCCTGCCATTTGGAAGTATACCCATCGGCGTGCCCGGGAAGGCCGCTTGCACACCCTGCAGCATCTGTTACTGGGGGTTAATGCGCACATCAATTACGATCTGGTTCTGACCTTACACGAGATTCTGGCACCGGAGTGGCCGCAGCTTTCTGCTTCCGCTAAAAAGGAACGCTACGAGGATCACTGCCTGGTTAATACCATTATTGCCGAGAGTATTGACGAGGTACAGGATGAAGTCATCGAAAAGTATTCGCCAGGCATGGATTGGGTGGATAAGCTAATGGGGCGTCTTGATGAACAGCTCATTGCCGCACTCATTCGCCGCTGGCGTAACCGCGTTTGGGAGCGCGCGCTGGATTTTTGTGCCTGTGCTTCCGCGCAAAAAGAGAGAAGCCTACATCGGGAACTAGAAGAAGAGGTAATGGAGACGGCCCGATGGATCGAACGGGTGGGCTGGGTATAGAAAAAGCTCGAATGCATTGCATCCGAGCTTTCTGTGGTGTGGGGCGGAATCGAACCGCCGACACATGGATTTTCAGTCCATTGCTCTACCAACTGAGCTACCGCACCAGCCATAGGCACCGTATTTCCAACGGCGGCCACAAATATAGAGACTATTTGTTTTCGAAGCAACCCCAAATTGTATTTTTTTGAAAAAAGTCGTTTCTTACCAAAGACGAAACACAATTAGATGCCATCTAGACTGCTCGCTTTACCCTTTGCTTTAGCCGTCATCCTATTTCTGATTTTGGCTACCCAGAATCCAAATTATGGGATTTATATTGCCCCGCCTTTGGTCGTATTGGCGGCGATCTACGCGCTGCACCCGCAGATTGATTGGTGGTGGTACCAAAAGCACCCCCCAAAGATGAATGTGAAGGAACAGGGCTTTTTGGACCGATTCTCCGGCTACTATCAGGGGCTGGACCAGACGGCAAAGGAACGGTTTCGCAATCGCACCATGATGATTCGCTTGGCCAAGGACTTTATTTCGCAGGCTGACGATAAATCCGTTCCCGAGGATGCTCGCTTGATCTTTGCTGCCAGCCAGGCACAAGCTACCTTTGGATTGGAAGAATACCTCATGCTGGATTATGAGAAAGTAGTAATCTACCCGGGGGCTTTTCCTTCTCCCAAATACCCCGAGCTTTTTCACGCCAGTGAAACCTTCGAAGAAGAGACTAAACACGGGTATGTTTTTTCTCTGGATCACGCGATGACTGGTTTTATGCAGACTCGCCAGTATTATCCAATTATGTTGCATGAAGTATGTCAGTCTTTGATTATTGTCCATCCCGATTGGGCCTGGCCAGAAGCGAATGAGAACAGCTGGCCAATACTGGAGGAAATTAGTGGCTTCTCTACCGAGGCACTTAAGAAAACGATTAATCGACCGGACCTGGAGCCAAAGGCGGTTATGCTTACGTACTTTCTGAGTTTTCCGGATAAGTTTCTGGCGCTACAACCAGAGCTCTACGGAGCTTGTGCACAAGTTTTAAAACAAGACCCCGTAGCCAATTAGCAAGAACAGTAATACCACTGATCTAATTCCCCTTCCAGCTTTTCGAGGTAAGCCTGAATGGCAGCTTCTCCCTGCACTTTTGTAATACCATCTTCGAGTTGGATCTCGGCTGTCGCTGGAGAGGCTACGGTCTTATGGGCTAAGGATAAGTCTTTTATCTTCTCTAGTACCCGTTCCAGGTCGGCATCGGCTTTAGGATAGGTAATCGTAATCATCGCTTTTGTTTTTTTAAGATAAGGGAATTTTGTGGGAAAAGCCGTCGTAGAAGAGACGATTTATTTTACCTTTATTCCGGCATTGGTTATCTTGCCCGCGAATTATTAACCATTCAAAAGAACTATGAAACCATATCTGATTTTTGTCCTTTTATCTGTTTTTCTTTTCGGAGCTTGTCAGCCCAATGCTCAAACCACTGAGGAGACGAACCAAGCGCCGACGCAACAACCCGCGCCCAGTCCTGATCAATTAAGTGGGGATTATTTTTTGCCTATGCTTGGACTCGACAAACGCTATAAAGATATGGGGATGCAAGCATTTATCAAAGCTGCTTCCCGTCCAATCCAACCGGGTACAGTAATTAACGGAGAAGGCCAATTTCCGGTATATCAGATTTTTGATGAAAACGCCATGGTGCTCGCGAATATCTACTATATACAGAACGATGCCATGCAGGATATCCCTCATTTTGTAGAGATCGTTAGTTCTACGATAACCACGCCCGAGGGAATCAAGGTAGGTGATACCTATGGCAAACTGGCAGAAACCTACGGGGATTTACCACTGACGGGGAGCGAGATCGAGGGTTGGACACACGCCTACCTGGGCGAGCTGCAGCTGCGTATTGATGCCTATAATCCGGAAATCAAGGGTGCAACGGCCGGACCTGAAGATGAAATCCTCGGAATTGGCTTCTTTTTATAGACCTTATCTGGCACAAATCATCCTTTTACTTTGTTTATAAAACAAAGATAAAATGGGACATGATCATCAGCACCATCAAAAGGGAACCCAAAACCTGAAAACGGCTTTCTTTCTCAATCTGGGCTTTACCATCTTTGAGATCATCGGGGGGGTATACGTCAATAGTGTAGCGATTATCTCCGATGCTATTCATGATCTGGGTGACAGCCTCTCGCTGGGCACTGCCTGGTATCTGAACATCCGCGCGCAAAAAGAAGCCGATCAAAAATACTCCTTTGGCTACGCACGCTTTTCCTTACTGGGAGCCCTGATCAATAGTCTGGTACTGATTGGCGGTTCCATTTTTATTATTTCCGAAGCAGTAGGGCGACTCATGGAGCCGGAGCACGCTGATGCCAGCGGTATGTTGATCTTTGCAATCGTTGGCATTGCCGTCAATGGTTACGCCGCCTGGAAAATGAGTAGTGGTAAGAGTCTCAATGAACGGGTCGTCTCCTGGCATTTACTGGAAGATGTATTAGGCTGGGTTGCAGTGGCTGTTGTAGCCATTGTGCTTCACTTCACAGATAACCACTATCTAGACCCGGTACTTTCTCTACTGATTACCTTGTATATTCTCTGGGGCGTCATCAAAAGACTGAAGGAGACCTTGTTTGTCTTCTTACAGGGGGTACCTAAGGATATCGATCTGGAATCGATTAAAAGGGCGATTCGTCAGGTAGATAAAGTCCAGTCGCTACACCATACCCACGTATGGTCTTTGGAAGGAGAACATCACGTATTCACTACGCATGTCAAATTGGAAGGGATTACTGATTTTGAGGAAATAATGGAGGCCAAACGAGCGATCAAAGCCATCATCAGTAATTACGCTTTTCAGCATTATACCATTGAGACTGAGCTGGACGATGAAACCTGTGAGCTGGTGTGAAATTTAGACCTGAGCATTGGCTAACTGATCAGCGGGTTTCTCTATTTCCACAACCCCTTCTTCATTAATTTCCCGTAGAATCACCGGCCGCATCTCATTAATTAGGGCGGGATCATAGGGTAATTCTACTTTGATATAATTATCGGTAAAACCACTCATCAGGTCTTTGTTCCGGTGGGCTTCGAAGAGTACCCGGCGCGTTTCGCCGAGGTGCTGCTCGTAGAAATGTCTTCTTTTCTTATCGCTTAGGATGTTGAGCATTTTATTGCGACGCCGACGCTCCTGCAGTGGGATGTGGTCCTTCCGGTCGTAGGCTGGAGTATTTGGTCGTTCGCTGTAGGTGAATACATGCAGGTAAGAAATATTCATTTCGTTAATAAAGCGATAGGTTTCCAGAAAATCTTCTTCGGTTTCTCCCGGGAAACCAACGATGACATCCACGCCAATGCAGGCGTGCGGCATCAGTGATTTTATTTTTTCTACCCGTTCGGCGTAAAGTTCTCTGTTGTAGCGGCGACGCATTTCGCGTAGTTGTTTATTATTCCCGGATTGCAGTGGCATGTGGAAATGGGGGACAAAACGCTCCGACTGCGCTACGAATTCGATAATCTCGTTGGTGCACAGATTAGGTTCGATGGAGGAGATACGGAAACGATCAATGTCTTCGACTTTATCTAATTCCTGGATGAGGTCAATGAAGAGTGCTTCTTTTTTCGGACGCGCCCCTTCGATAACTTCGGTACCATTTCCAAAGTCACCGATATTGACACCGGTAAGGACGATTTCTTTTACCCCCATGTCGGCAATTTGACGAGCATTTTCGACAATACTTTCAACGGTGTTACTTCGGCTTTTTCCCCGGGCCAGGGGGATGGTACAAAAGGTACATTTATAGTTACAACCGTCTTGTACTTTTAGGAACGAGCGGGTGCGGTCTCCAAAGGAAAAGGCATTAACGAAGGTATTTGCCGTTTTTACTTCTCCGGCGTGGACCATACCTTTACCCGGTGCTTTCGATAAATCGTCGATATAATCCAGGATTTGGAATTTTTCGGCAGCACCCAGTACCATGTCTACTCCTTCGATTTCGGCAATTTCTTTCGGTTTTAGCTGGGCGTAACAGCCGACGATTACCACAAAGGCGTTGGGGGAATGCCGTAGTGCCTGCCGGACGATCTTTCGGCATTTACGATCGGCAAATTCGGTGACCGAACAGGTATTAATGACATAGATGTCTGCGCCGTCCTGGAATTTCACTTCCGAATAGCCAGCGTCTTCAAAAAGCCGACCGATGGCCGAGGTTTCGGAGTAATTCAGTTTACAACCTAGCGTATAGAATGCGACTGTCTTGGGTGTTGCCATTGTGCTAAAGTCCTATTTTTCAAAACGAAACACAAAAGTACGCTTTTTCGTTCAGCTTAGCCAGTGATGACGGCAGGCTAATCGTTATAGTCTTCCGCAACGACGGTAAGAATTCCTTTTTTGTAGGGAGTAGGAGACATGCCAAATTGCTTTTCGAACTTACTGCTGTCGAAGACGTAATCCTGCTCGTACTGATACATCATCTCAGCCATTTCGCGGATGACGGGTACCACTACGCCAATAACGCGGGCCATGGTTTTGGACATTCGTCGCACCTTCGCTTTCGTATCGAGGGTCTTTGCAATCTGTTCCACCCATTCGCGTCCGGTGTAAGGATTGGGAGCGGTAGGCAGGTGCCAGACCTGTCCGTAGGCCTCGGGGCTATTGCCTAAAAGGGCCGTGGCCTTCCCCGCATCGGGGGTATAGGTAAAGGAGTGCTTACAGTCCGGATTGCCGGGCCAGTTAGCGGTTTTGCCTTCACTGAGGGGTTGAAATACTGTCTCGGTGAGTATACTGGTCTGATCAATACCCGGGCCGTAGAAATCAGCGGCGCGGGCAATACAAGCCTGCAAGCCTTCTTTCTCGACAGCTTGCCAAAGCCTATCCGCGATCTCGGCCCTTACGACTCCTTTTCTACTCGGCGGATCTATTGGCAAGTCTTCCGTAATGGGATTGAGGTTACGGCCATCGTACATATAAATATTATCGAAAAAGACCAGCTTGGCCTGGTGCTTCAGGCAGGCCTGAATGGTATTTTCCATGACAATGGGCCAGCGCAAGCGCCATATTTTTGCACTATAGGGTAAACCTACCGTGAGGTAAACGATATCGGAGCCAGCTACGGCCCGATCTACCGCCTCGGCTTCCATCAAATCGGCAGGGGATAATTCATCCTCTGGATTGACCCGTTCTGGATTTCGGCTGACCAGCCGAATCTTATCGGTGTATTCTGGTAATACTTTTGCTAATTCAATGCCAATGGCACCGCCCGCTCCTAATATTGTTTGCATAATTTCTATTTTTAAACGGCCACATGACCAAACGGCCTTACCACCCGTCCCCATCAATAATATCGCCCAGGCTACCTAAAATGTTCCCTTCGCCCTTATTGCCGCCGGATTTATAATGGCGAGTGGCCCGAATGACGCGATCAGCCATTCGGCTAAAGGGTAAGGATTGGACCCAAACGGTACCCGGGCCTTCGAGGATAGCGTAGAAGAAACCCTCTCCGCCAAAGATCATATTCCGTACCCCCCGTACCATTTCGATATCGTAATGTACATTGCGGGTAAAGCCAACCAAGCAGCCGGTGTCGATCCGCAGTTTTTCGCCCAGTTCTAATCGCTTTTCAACGACGGTACCGCCGGCATGCAGAAAAGCCAGGCCATCACCTTCTAGCTTTTGCATGATGAAGCCCTCGCCACCGAAAAAGCCGCGGCCCAGCTTTTTGGAGAACTCTACCCCTACGGATACCCCCTTGGCCGCACAGAGAAAGGCGTCTTTCTGACAGACGATTTTTCCTTCTTTTTCAGAAAGGTCGACGGGGATGATACGTCCGGGATAGGGAGAAGCAAAGGACACTTTACGTTTGCCGTCGCCGTTGTGCGTAAAGGCCGTCATGAAGAGGCTTTCGCCAGTGATCAGGCGCTTACCGGCGCTTAAGACTTTGCCCCAAAGACCGGTTTGTGGTTGGGCGCCGTCCCCGAAGATAGTAGCCATCTCAATTTGGTCATCCATCATCATGAAGCTCCCGGCCTCGGCAATAACGGTCTCCAGCGGGTCGAGTTCGATCTCTACGAATTGCATTTCTTCGCCGTGGATCTGATAGTCAATTTCGTGTGCGTTCATATTGGTTGTTTTTTGATTTTCAGGGTTGAGACAAGGCATGCCTTGTCTGTACAGTTAAGTAATATTTTTTCGCGAAAGCAGTATATAACCCGCCCCGAGAAAAACCGCTGCATAAAGGAGTGCCAGACTGCTTTCCTGAGTCCACAACTGCGCCTTCTGGCTGCTGAACTCCATAAAGTGCTGGACGGGATAGGTGTACACATAATAGGGAGCATATTTCCATTTGTTGAAGATTATCATTCCCAGAACTAGCAGGAATACCGCCGAGCCCACCGTCACAATAAAGTTATCCCAATAAAGACTCATAAAAAAATGAATCGATAAAATTCCGATCAAACTGATACCGAGGCGAAAAAGAAAGACCCATACTTCCGCCGGGATCGGATAATCCTGAAAGCCATACGCCGGAACAATCATACTGAGCAGCTGGCCAAACAACCAGATCATGAGTCCACCGGTGAGTAGAGAGCTGGCTACCCAGGAAAAGACAACGAGAATCTTGCTGGCGTAAAAGTATAACTTAGGAGCCGGCTGGGTGAAAATCTGCTTGAAACCCTGGTATTTATGCTCCAGGTTGCTCAGTAAAAAGGCCAGCAGGGCCACAAACAAAGGATAGAGAAAAAAGAAAAACTGAAAAACGTATTTGGAAAAATCTGCCCAGGGATTGGCGTCGCTACTGGCATTTTCTGCATTATCTATAAAGCCCAGGAAGACGATGAGGGTGACGGCCATTGGGCCCAAAATAGAAAGCCGTAGACCCCAGCTGTTTTTGGTTTTTTGAAATTCGGATTGTAAAACGCGTAAAAAGGAAATAGCCATCGCACTAGGATTTTAGGTTTACCAAATCGAGGAACAAGTCTTCCAGGCTTGGGGCCTGGCGCTCCATATCATAAATTTCGATGCCCTGGTTGATTAGTTCCTGTAGCATGGAGCGGAAATGCTGATCGTCGGGCACATCTACAATCAGCCAGCCTCCCTGTATTTCAGCATCGTTTTGTAGGGGGGTGGGCAGGGCTGCTTTGGCACCGGCGGAGTTATTGGTTTTAATGCGGGCAAAACGTCGGGTGCCCGCCTGTAATTCCCGCATCTGTCCCTGGAAAATGAGACCTCCTTCTTTAATGATCCCCAGGTGAGTACACAGTTTCTCGATCTCCGCTAATAAGTGGCTGGACAAGAAGATGGTTTTCCCTTGCTCTTTGAGCCGAAGTAGTAGCGCACGGACTTCCTGAATGCCATTGGGGTCCAGACCATTCACTGGTTCGTCGAGGATGAGTAAATCGGGATCGTGGAAGAGTGCCATCGCAATACCCAGTCGCTGCTTCATCCCCATAGAGAAGCGTTTGACTTTTTTACGGGCGGCCTGGCGAAGACCGACGAGTTCCAGCACTTCGTCAATACGTGCTTTAGGTGCGGGATGTAGAGTCCGCATGATTTTTAAATTGTCATAGGCGTTTAGGTGGCCGTAGATGGAAGGAGTTTCGATCAGATTGCCTACTTTGGATAAGATGGGTATTCGATGACGACTAATGTCTTTCTCAAATAGATAGGCCGTGTCATTGGGTACCTTGAGTAAGCCCAGTAACACCTTGATGGTCGTAGATTTTCCAGCCCCGTTGGGCCCCAGAAAACCGTAGATGCTATGGCTGGGTACCGAAAGCGAAATATCTTTTAATATTTGCTGCTTCCCGTAGCGGAAGGACAGTCCTCTAGTCTCAATGATCGGGTGCATGTGCGGTGATTTTAGAGACTTAATATGGTTGATTAGGGCTGTAGTCCGTAAAAAAATCTACTGGTGGGTGGGGTTTTTGGATGAAATAAGTTGTTTGGGGCAAAAAGGAGCCTGGCCTCGGCCTTAGTGTTCGGCCGAAGCTCCTGCTTCGGCCCGGTACCTGGTTGTAATTACACCGTCTTCAACTTCTCTTTCAAAGCAAATAGTTCATCCCGGAACTGCGCAGCCGAAATAAAATCCAGTTCCTTGGCGGCTTTCTTCATCTTACGCTCGGTATCGGCCATTGTTTTTTCGAGTTGATCGCGATCCATATAGTCGAGTACGGGATCGGCGGCCATACTGGGCTTGTCGGGTTCGATGTAGGCATTCTTGGGCCCACGTATATCCAGGATAGATTGTTGATTCATAATCTCTTCCCGCGACTTTAAAACGGTTGTGGGGGTAATACCGTGCTCTTCGTTGTAGGCCATCTGGATGGAGCGACGACGATTGGTCTCATCAATCGTATTTTGCATGGAGTCCGTAACCTTATCCGCGTAAAAAATCACCAGACCATTGGCATTACGAGCCGCCCGTCCCGCCGTTTGCGTAAGCGAACGGTTATTCCGTAAGAAACCTTCCTTATCCGCATCGATGATGGCGACCAGTGATACTTCCGGTAAGTCCAGTCCTTCCCGTAATAAGTTCACGCCCACCAACACATCGAATTCGCCCAGACGCAGGTCCCGTAAAATCTCTACGCGCTCCATGGTATCTACTTCCGAGTGGATATAACGCACCTTGACGTTCAGTTTGGTGAGGTATTTGGTTAGTTCTTCGGCCATTCGTTTGGTCAGGGTAGTGACCAGTGTGCGTTCGTTTTGCTTGATGCGCTCCGAAATTTCCTCCATCAGATCATCGATCTGATTCATACTGGGCCGCACTTCGATGGGTGGATCCAGCAGACCCGTCGGCCGGATTAATTGTTCGACAATGAGGCCACCGGTCTGCTCCATCTCGTAATCGCCTGGGGTGGCACTGACGAAGACCACCTGATTGATCAGGGATTCGAATTCGGTGAAATTTAGGGGGCGGTTGTCCATGGCCGATGGCAGCCGAAAGCCGTGGGTCACCAGGCTGGTCTTACGGGCGCGGTCACCTCCGTACATACCCCGTACCTGTGGAATCGTAACGTGGCTCTCATCGATCAGCATTAAAAAGTCGTCCGGGAAATAATCCAGTAGGCAAAAGGGGCGCGTACCGGGATTGCGGCCGTCGAAAAAACGAGAATAGTTCTCCACGCCATTACAATAGCCCAACTCTTTCATCATCTCCAGGTCGAAATTGGTGCGTTCGCGGATGCGCTTGGCTTCCAGCAGACGACCCTCGCGCTCGAAATATTTTTCCTGTTCGTACAATTCATCCTGGATCTGACGAATGATCCCGTGGATGCGTTCCTTGGGGGCAATGTATAAATTGGCCGGAAAGATGGCCGCATTCTCCATATGGGCAATGCGCTTACCATTCTCTACATCAATCTGCTCGATGGATTCAATCTCATCCCCAAAGAATACAATGCGGTAACCGTAGTCGACGTAGGGCAGATTGATATCAACCGTATCTCCTTTCACCCGAAAGGTAGCCCGCCGAAAATCGGTTTCTGTACGCGAATAAAGGCTTTCTACCAGGCTATACAGAAAGCTATTGCGCGATACGGTCTGTCCTTTCTTAATGCGTATAATCCCCGATTTGTAATCTTCCGGATTCCCCATACCATATATGCAGGAGACCGAAGCCACAATGATGATATCGCGTCGGCCGGAGAGTAGGCTGGAGGTGGCCCGCAGGCGCAGTTTGTCTACCTCTTCATTGATGGAAAGGTCCTTCTCAATAAAGGTATCCGAGCCGGCGATGTAGGCCTCTGGCTGATAATAGTCGTAATAGGAGACAAAGTATTCCACGGCGTTATCCGGGAAGAAATCTTTGAATTCACCGTAGAGTTGGGCCGTCAGAGTCTTATTGTGGGTCAAAATAAGCGTGGGGCGATTCACTTTTTCAATGACATTCGCCATGGTAAAGGTCTTACCCGAACCGGTTACCCCCAGGAGTACCTGTGCGGGATCATTTGCTTCGATGCTACTGACCAGTTGTTTAATTGCCTGAGGTTGATCGCCGGTTGGTTGGAAAGGCGCCTTTAGTTTAAACATATACTTGACTTTGTCCACCAAAAATACACTTAATTATGGGCTTTTGTTGGCAACTATGCTTTGAATACTTAATATTGTGTGAATAGCTTTCCTATCATCACCAATAGATCATGAGCGAAACAAGCAACGAGCATACCTCACAAAAAGCCTACGAAGGTCGCCGCTTTACTTATTCCAGTGAAAACGACTCCTGGCTGAAACGCCAGGTTATTTTGACCATCGAATGGTTGACGGGGCGTAATCAATTACAAAAGATTTACGACGAGATTCACGAAGAGAACCCTACCCCGTTCAATGTCTGGGGCAATGGTTTGCGTAAGCTGAATATCAAGATGGATTTCGACGAGGCCCAGCTCGAAAAAATTCCCAAAGAGGGACCCCTGATTTTTGTGGCGAACCACCCCTTTGGTGTGGTAGACGGCGCCATCCTTTTGCACATTGCCACCCGGGTCCGTAAAGATTATTTCGTCCTCGTTAATGAGGTGGTCTCCCACGAGCCAGTCCTGGAGGGGCATTTTCTGCCGGTCGACTTTCGTCAAAATGAAGCAGCCTTACAGACCAATTTACGTACCAAGGAGCAAACAACGGAGCGCTTGAATAAGGGTCAGGCTCTGGTGATTTTCCCTTCGGGAGCAGTCTCTACGGCGCGTCGTTTTTTTGGTCCGGTGGAAGAATTTCCCTGGCGCCGCTTTATTTGTACGCGTATTCACGAGACAAAGTGCTCAGTAGTACCCATTTATTTTCACGGCAGGAATAGCCGTTTGTTTCAGTTCGTGAGTAAGTTCAGTATGAACCTGCGTCTGGGGCTCTTACTCTACGAGGTGATGAACAAGAGGGGAAAAACCCTGAAGATTGAAATTGGCGAGCCCATCCATTATCCGGAGATGGAAGAATACGAAGATCGTCAGATGTTGATCGATTTCCTGAAGGACCGAACCATGTCTTTAAGTGAAAAATAAAGCAGTGGTAATCGATTGGTTATCAATGGGGTTAAGCACGAGTGCAATAGGCTACAATGTAAGTGCAGTTCAAAAGTGAAGATTTCGCTTTACGCGACGGTTTTTCAGCGTCCTGGGTTACAAGCTTTTTTCGCCATCTACGTAATACATCTCGACCATACCCTTATTCTTTACCTGAATTTTTCCACGGGCCGTACAGTGAAACCGGTAGTGGATTTTTCGGAAGGTAGCTTCGGAAATGTTCACCTTACCGGGTTCACTTTTTGATTCCATACGGGAAGCAATGTTGACCGTGTCCCCCCAGATGTCGTAGGCGAATTTTTTGGAGCCCACTACTCCGGCGGTTACTTCCCCCGTGTGTAGGCCCATGCGTGCCTGGGATAAACGGGGCTCTTTTTTAGCCTTTTCTGCCAGGTATTCCTGCATTTCCAGGGCCGCTTTTACGAGGCCATTGGGGAAGCCGGGACGTTCTGAAAAGCCAGTAGCGCACATATAGGCGTCACCGATTGTTTTAATCTTTTCCACGTCTTCGTAGCGGCTGATGATCTGATCGAATTGGCGAAAGATGGTATCCAGTTCTGCTACCAACTTCTCAGGTCCCATATCTTCGGCATCTTTGGTAAAGTCTTTAAAGTCTGAAAAAAAGACGGTCACTTCGGGATATTGGCGGGTGGTGGCCTTCCCCGTTGCTTTGAGCTCCTCGGCAATTTGTACCGGGAGAATATTTCTCAATAGCTCATCGGAGCGTTCGCGTTCGTGTTGGATCTCCTCATTCTTGGTAGAGAGCATTTTAGCGGCGCGCTTTTTGGTGATAAACCGGGAGTATAGGAGTAGAGAGATGAGTAGGAAAGATAAAAGACCTATGCCACCAATGGTGATAATCTGGTTACTACTCTGCAGATCGAGTTCGGATTGCATCAATTGGTTGCGGGCTTCCTGGATGATGAGTTGCTTTTCCAGAGTGTCGCGAGAGAGCTGTTTTACTTCGGCGGTACGCTGGTCTGCTACGCGCTCAATCATTTCTTTTTCTTTCGCCACACTAGATAGTTCCTGGGTCTTCTGATCGACCTCCTCTTCCACAGCTTGTTTCTCCTGACTTAGGATTTCGGTTTGTTCCTGTAGGTTCTCTTTATCATTATTCAGCTGGCTTTTTTCGCCCCGCAGTGAAAGGACTTCGTTGGTGAGGGTATCGCGTTGGGCGGCGAGTTCGTCGCGTTGTGTTTGCACGAGGTTGCGCTCCCGTTCTAATCTTTGTTGCTCTGCGGCAAACTTCTGCTCCAGTTCGCTAATACTGGTTCCCTTATTAGAGAAGTATTCGAAGGCCTCTTCCATGACGTAGAAGGCCTGTTGGTAATTTCCCTGGCGGGTAAACATCCGGCTACGGGCAATGGTCGCTTTAACAATCAGGTCAGAGTCGCCAATCTGTTTAGCCAGCTCGAGGGTACGGTTGAGCCAGAAGCTTTGGCTACTGCGATTGCCTCGGTTGGCTTCGTAGAGATAATAGCTGGCCTGAGCATCCATCACCTTGTTATTGGCATTTTTAGCCAGCTCATAGGCGGCCCGCAGGCTTTCTTCCGCTGCGTCCATACGGTTGCGCTGCAATTGTAATTTACCTATTTCGAATTGTAAATTCATCTGCTCGGCGGCGCTTTGGGCTTGCTTTAGCTCTTGCTGGAGGGCTTCCAGGTTATTTTGCCCCTTTGCCAGAAAGGTCATTAAACAAAAGGAGAATAAGAGTAATATTTTGTGCATGGATGTCTGGGTATGAAAGTAGCGGATCGGTTTTAGCCGGGTCATTTACCCGGATACACATATTATAATACGTAAAATACGTCAAAAGTTACAGCTGTGGAAATAAACTTGGTTGAGAATAGACTTTGACCATAAATATAGCGAGGACAAACTATTTCCTTTGACCGCTGTTTTCATGGCATGTCTACAGAAAATATGGTCAGTATCACTTTTTTTGAATTCGATGGCCTTAAGGAGAGATGGTGGGGCTTCCGCCAAATGGGTCTAGCGGCCGAACAGTTAGCGGAGGTTTCCGGCTTGCAGTTTAGTAAAATGCTGGGTAGCGGCTCGGGTAATGGCTTTAGTATTTGGCCGAATTTTGGGGTGTATGGCCTCCTGGGGGTCTGGGATGATGAGGCAAAAGCCAGATATTTTATTGCGGAGAGTTCTTTCATGGAGGCCTTTCGGCAAAAGGCCAGGTCGGTCTGGACCGTATTTATGCGCACGGCGGTAGCCCACGGTGCCTGGGACGGGCAGACTCCTTTCGAGAGTAGCACGCCTTACGATAAAGATCAGTTGGTCGCCGTGATCACCCGGGCCACGATTCGGCCCAAAAAACTCTGGCAGTTTTGGCGCTTTGTCCCCCCGGTTAGCCGCTCTATGAGCGAACACAAGGAGGGTTTGCTCTTCTCCGTAGGTATTGGTGAATTACCACTGATTCAGCAGGCGACCTTTAGTCTTTGGGAGAATAGCCACCTGATGCAACAATTTGCCTATAAAAGCCATCAGCACAAAAGAGTCGTAAAGCGCACACGCGAATTGGACTGGTATAAGGAAGAATTATTTGCTCGTTTCCATCCTTTTGATACTTTTGGAGATTGGAAAGGTGAAAACCTCCTGCAAAACTTTTTGGCAAAACCACCACGGCCCCTGTAGAGACAAGGCATGCCGTTGGGCAGAACGATTACAATCGAAAATATGGAACTAAATTATAAAAAGCTGGGGGAAGGAGAACCGATCATTATTCTGCATGGCCTTTTTGGTATGTTGGATAACTGGCAGACCCTTGCTCGTAAATTGGCAGAAAATTATACGGTATACCTGGTGGATCAGCGCAACCACGGACGGTCTCCGCACACGGAGGCCCATACCTATGCGGAAATGGCCAAAGACCTGAAGGCCTTTATGGATCAGGAGTTGCTGGCAGAGGCGCATGTCCTGGGACATAGTATGGGGGGAAAAACGGCTATGCAATTTGCCAGCTACTACCCGGAGATGGTCGATCATTTGATTGTGGTCGATATTGCCCCTAAGGTTTATCCCCGGGGGCACGATGAGATCTTTAAGGCCTTACAGTCGCTTCGTTTTGAAGACGCTGCCAGTCGCAAAGATGTAGATGACCAATTGGCAGAATACATTGATAACATTGGTATTCGGCAGTTTTTATTAAAGAATATTGTCCGGGATAAAGTCAGTGGCTTCCGCCTCAGAATGAATTTGCCGGTGATCTATCAGGATTACGAAAAGATATTAGGCATGCCGGACTGGAAACATAGATACGAAGGCCCAACCTTGTTTATCCGCGGAGAAAAGTCACCCTACGTAGCTGAAGAAGATTTGGAAGAAATCAAGGCCCTTTTTCCTGCCGCCAGGTTAGAGACCGTCAAAGACGCCGGGCACTGGGTACATGCCGAAAAGCCAGAGGAACTCCTGCAACTATTGAGAACCTTCCTGATCGTATAGGTGTTTTTTATTTTTATCTATTCTCCCGGACAATCCAGGGGGATTTGTTGTAGTTTTAGAAGACAACTACTTTAAGTCGAAAAAACAGGCTAATGAAAAATAAAACAAGATCACTGCTAAAAGTTACTTATTGGGTATTACCCATGGCGCTACTGATTATGGCCGCCGCCATTAAGCCCGAAAATAACAAGCAGTTTGAGATCTCCAAAAACCTGGAGATCTTTGCCAATCTCTATAAAGAATTGAATACTTATTATGTGGATGATCTCGATCCTGGTAAGACCATGCGTACCGGCATGGAAGCCATGGTTGGTTCACTAGATCCCTTTACGAATTACATTGCCGAGTCAGACATCGAAGGCTATCGCCTACGAACTTCTGGTAAGTATTTTGGAATTGGTGCCCAATCGCAGTTGATGGACGATTATGTGACCATCACCAAGCTTTACAAAGATCAACCCGCCGATAAAGCCGGCCTCAAAGTGGGCGACCAAATCCTGGCCGTCGATGGTAATGATGCCAAAGGAAAAACCCCGGAAGAACTGGAATTCGTCCTGCAGGGCTTCCCCAATACGGATGTGCTGATCACCGTCAAACGGCCCGGGGTGAAAAAACCTATCGATATCCGCCTGGTTCGGGGCGAGGTGAGTCGGGAGAATGTTCCTTACTCCGGTATGATTGGCGAAGACGAAATCATCTACGTGGCCCTGAGTACTTTTACCCGCAATGCCGGAAAGAACGTCTCCAATGCGCTGCGTGATTTACGTCTGGAATACCCGGATGCCAAAGGCGTCGTATTAGACTTACGTGAAAACGGTGGTGGCTTGCTGGTCGAAGCCGTTAACCTCAGTAATGTTTTTATCCCCAAGAACGAGGTGGTGGTTACTACTAAGGGAAAGGTGAAAGAATGGGACCGTGAATTCCGAACTATGAATTCCGTAATCGAAGAAGAAATGCCTCTGGTCGTATTGATCAATAAAAACTCTGCCTCCGCCTCTGAAATTGTCAGTGGCGTCATGCAAGATTACGATCGCGGTGTACTGGTCGGACAACGTTCCTACGGTAAAGGTCTGGTCCAGAATACCAAACAAATCGGTTATAACTCTCAGCTGAAAATGACCACGGCGAAGTATTATATTCCCAGCGGTCGCTGCATTCAAAGCGTTCGCTACGAGAAAGGCGAACCGGTCGATATCCCCGATGGAGAAAGGGCGAAGTTTAAAACCAAAAATGGTCGTACGGTCCTCGACGGTGGTGGAGTAGCTCCCGATGTATACGTGGAGCGCAAAGCCGATCACCCGGTAATTAAATCGCTGGAAAAAGAACACCTGATCTTTGATTTTGTGACGGAATATTATACCGAAGCAGCCGATGTTCCTCCGGTAGAAGAGTTGCGCTTCACAGATTACGAAGCCTTTCTTAGTTTTCTGCAAAAGCGCTCCTTCCGCTTTAAGACCAAAAGTGAGCAACTATTGGAGCAATTAGAAAAAGAAGCCAATAAAGAAGGTTACGAACTGGGTAATGCTACCGAGGACTTGGCCAGTCAGATCAAATCCGAACAACAAAAAATCCTGAAAGATTATCAAGGCGTTATTACTGACCTGATCGAAAAGGAAGTAGCCGCCCGCTACTACTACGAAGAAGGTCGCGTACGCCTGGGGCTGCGCAATGATGCCGAGGTAAAAGAAGCGGTTAAGCTACTAAAAGATCGTACCCGGTACGATAAAGTATTGAAGTCGAAGTAAGAGGAAAGGATAAAGTAAAAAGGTTATAGTGGATATGCGCTGCTTTAACCTTTTTTACTTTTCAAATGCTGACGCCAGCGTAGTTTGTTCTCTGTGAGATATATTCATTTGGTTTGCCCTTTCCTTCCATTGACGCACTATTCTTTGGGTTTGGCTGATGAAATTTATTGCTTCCTTTTCCTCCCATCTAAAATAATCGATTACTTCCATACATAAATCAAAGTCAAGGCTATTATCGGCTTCCGAAATATTTAGGCTAAGGCCGGTTCCTCTTTCAATTGGGTTAATATCGTATGCCGGCGAAAGTTTCCATCCATTTTTAGAAAGAAGAAAACCATGATTCCTCAAATGATCGTCCGTATTTGATATAGCAACCGAAAACACTATTCTACGCCATAACTCTCTAATGTCATTATTTGGTTCGCTGCCATATTGCTCAATTAGCTCGACTAGTTCAAGATAGCTGGCTCCATTTTTATAGTTGTGTCCGTCCTTATACCCTAGTAAGGACATGGCAGAGGCAAAATGAATGCGTTGATTATCACTTGTTCTGTCGAATCTTTTGGTAAGAAAGGTATGTTGTTTTTGGGAAAAAATCTTTGCCTTGGCAATGGCTACATTAAGGCCTAAACTACGAGCCATTTGATTTACGATGAATTCCCAGGCTCCAATATCTTTATCGTCATTTTTACTTGGAAACTTTGCAATCCAAAAATGATTATCCGGATCCACAACACTTGCTTTGGGTCTTGCTCCTCCCAGGGACGATCCCGATACCATTAACATCATTAACCATTTCTGAGCTTCTTCGTCTTTAAAGAAATCATCTGCCTCTATTTTTAAACTAGCCTGTTCAAGTTCTCGTATTCTTGTGAAGGGTGGCGTTTTTATATTCTTGTGCTTGGATAAGAAGTCTCCTGCTTCGTCTAATTTAAATCGTAATGCGCCCATCCTGGTAGTATCATCTACCCCAAGTAAAAAATCAGATTCGACTAATCTTTTTTTTGGGCGTTCTTCTTTGCGTGCTAATATGGCTTCTCTTCTTTCCATCAGAGTTCGACCCCATCTATCTGGCGAGGAATCCAGGAATAATCCGAAATTAGGTTTTTCATCACTGATATACTGAGGCCCTACAAATAACTTTAAATCAGGATCAATCTCCTGAGCATACCCGCTTTTAAGCCAGGTATCGGTATACTCGAACGAGAAAACCTCCTCACCTCTGGATTGCTCAGATCGCAATATTCCCATTTTTAATGCTTCCGGCAGTCCAACCCAATCTGCATATACTATGATTTCTCTCATGTTGGACTATTTTTTAGAGCCTCTCTTTTTTGTTATTAGGTCCATGTCCTGGAGCTTTCTTCCCAATAGATCATCTTTTGCGATTTCTGCCAATTCATTTTTGAAACCTAAAACAGACAATACCTGAAGGATCATGCCGATACTGATATGTTCACTGCCTTTTTCAATATGCCAAAGTGTTTTTCTGGAGATATTGGCTCTGTCCGCTACCTGTTCAGCAGTGAGCTTTCTTCTTAATCTTGCCAGTTTAATGTTCTCTCCTAAATTTTCAAGAATCCTTTTTTCTTTTGGTAGTAATTTTGGTCTTTTAGCTCCCATAGTATTTCTATTTAGAAACAAAAATAACATAAATGTTGCCAATTGGAAACGTTAAAAATCAATCAAATAGAAAAAAGCGAAGTCCAGACCGGGTATCCTACTGATTAGAGATGGATACTTAAACCTATGTTCAAGCCTAATGAATAGTATTTTTGTTCTTGAAATGTTGACATGCCTATCCATAAGTCTCCTACTACATTGATTTTTTGCCCTACTTTGTAAGACAACTCATTCTTCAGACTTAATGAATAGAATTGGTCCTCAAAAAAAATGACCGTGGGTAAACCATACTGTACTTCTGATATATGTTCGTGGAGTTTCTTATATCTTCTTACTCCAATAAAAGGGTGTACTTTAATTTTATCGGACAGACGAATGCTATATCCTAAAAAGCCAAATAATTCGGAGTAAGCTAAATCAAATATGATGAACGTTTTGTCAGCATGAAATTTCTGCGAATTTGATTGCCGGGCCAGTCCTACATTGACTATCATTTTCCTAAGAAACGAGTACTCTAAACTAGCTCCATACGTTATACCTCTCGATAGATTTGACTCCCAATTATTCCCCAAATAGGGAACTCCATCAATTTTAGTAAAATTGAATCCAGTATAACCTGACACCGAAACGCTTGATTGAGCTGATAATGGACAACCATTGCAAAGTAAAACAAGCAAAAAGACGGCAATGTATTTCATCTCATCAGACAAGTTTTTATGCGAAATAAGATAGCCATTTTCGGCACGATGTTATTGATATTAAGTTCACTTGGCCTTACCGCACAAAATAAGTTCCAGCTATCATTGGGCACCAGTATTGGCCTTGCAAATATTAGAAACAATAGTCCGTCGTTTTCCTATTTCGGAACCTACGAAAACTGGTTTCTAGACGTCCCATTGATGGTGGCGTTTTCTCCCTTTCAAAATAAAATTAAGAAACGCTATTCGATCCGAATGGCTGTCGGCCCCAATTTTCTTTTTAATCTGAAAAGATTACAAACGCTGACTCCCTTAACAAATACAGTGAACCCTATACGCGAAACTGAATATAATAGGCTTAAGCTACAGACAGGTGCTGTTTTTTCTTTAGGCCTTAATCGTGAAATTGGAGACAGATATGGGATTGCTATAGAAATATTGGGGAAAGTATATGATTTTTATGATGCTGAACATTACTTTGGTGCCAATTTGGGAGGATGGGTTTCCTTCTAATTCATATACCAAATATCTCCAACTCAACCATTCGAAATTCAATTATCTAAATTGGTAAATTAGCGTAGTTATTGACTATTCACCTCAATAATCAAAGGCACAACCATACCTTCCGAACGCGTTCGTACCGAAAAGGCTACCTCGTCTTTTGCGTAAGCGATATCGGCCAGGGGTACCATGAAGGGCTCTAAAATAGACAGCAATTGTTGAGGTAATGCTTGCTGACTACCCTTTAGTTGTCCCAGTAGATTGGGTAAGCCACTCAGGGGCTTTTTAGAGAAGAGGATGACCAGGTGGTCGCGCCCGGGGCTACTGATTTTTAGAGCTCGATTCTCACCGGGCACGTAAATTTTTTGCTGCTGATCCAGCGATAAGGCGGATTGTCTTTCTCCCCGGAAGTGGGGGTTAAGGGCTTCCTGGCGAGGCCAATGGATGTATACCTGCCCATTACTATTCACGCTGAATACGTAGACGTAGGAGTTGCGTTCGAGATTGTCTACTTCAAGCTGAAATTGCTGCCCGACCGGCCAATCCTGGCGTTGCAAGCGGTAATAAAAACCCCTGGATTCGACGGCTGCCGATTCAAAGAATGGACTGTAAGCATTTATCTCCGGATTAAATTTGAATTGAAAGTGACCGGCCATCTGACGCAGGGGATGAGCGGGCGTTTGTGCCCGGACCATGGCGGCGGGGGCCTCTGCTTCGTGGGCGCCTTCCCAAAAAAATCGAAGATCTTCTTCTACTTGCAGGATGAAGGCGTACTTGCAGTACTCTGCAAATACCTGGTATTTTACCCACATAAAGCCGCCCAGCCCCCATTTTTCACCCCAGCTATTCATGAGCAGGAAGGCATCGCGTCGATCATCGTAAGCGACCACGGTCATGGCGTGTCCGCCAGCGGGCGTTTGATCTCCGATATTCGGCCACCAGAATTTTGCATTACGGTCTAGCTGGAAGAAATTCTTACGGATCCGCATTCCGATTATGACGGGTTTCTGCCGGGAAAGCGCATACTTTACTTTGAATATCTTTTGCTGGGGTGATTCATCTACCGGAAATAAGCGCAGATGATCGGTAATGCGAAATTGCGCTGCGTATTGTTGGAGTTGCGTATTAGGTTGACGCCCGCAGTCTTCTACATTATGGTCAAACTGCCGGGCCAGTACATTACCTTCCTGCTCCAGAAAACGCAGGGCATCAGTGATACGAGAACCCTCGTAACGACAGTCGCCGGTGCGGATCTGGTTATAAACATACATGGCGGAAAAGGCGTATTCGGTAATCCGGTCCCGATTGTTAAGCTGGTGGTGAATCGCCTGCTCGATGGTCAATGCACTGTATCCGACCGCCCAGCCCACACAAGACTGGCTACGGCCCTGATTACGTGGGCGCGGGGTAAAGGCGTACAGGCTGGCTTCGGGTGGTAAATTTACTTTGTTGCCATCGGCTTGTAAGAGATCCATTTCGCCGTAGGCTTCGTCATCCATTTGGAGTCCGGTGCCAGGCATCGCCATGGGCTGAGCAAAACTCGCCAGGGCGATCAGGTAAAAAAAGCTAGATAGAATGATCCACTTTTTCATGGTTCCTATGATTTTTTAGATCCGTTGACTTTGGTTTTCTTGATCTTACTGGAGTCGACTGCCGGTTTTTTAGGGATGTGTAGTGAGTCCGGTTTAGCCCCGGAAGGGGGCCAGTAAGGCTTTAGTGAATCTACCCGCTGACTACCGTCAAAGTTATAGCCATTGTTTTGTTGATAGGGGTTGGTGTTTTGGGTCTGATTATAGGGATTATTGTAAGGATCGGTCTGATTCTGTTGATAGGGGTTGGTGTTTTGGTTTTGCTGATAGGGATTATTGTAAGGGTCGGTCTGGTTCTGATTATAGGGATCCGTATTTTGATTCTGATTATAAGGGTCATTATAGGGGTTAGTTGGATTTTGTTGATAGGGGTCACTGTAAGGGTCGTTGGGGTTCTGATTATAGGGATCGTTGTACGGATCAGAAGGCTGCTGATAGGGATCGTTATAGCCACGATTACTAATTTCTGACCAGTTTTTGAAGTGATTAGGCTGTACGAAATGAGTGTTCAGATAGCTGTCGGTATAGCGGCGCGCCTCGCTACGGATACGTTTGAAATGCTGAATAGCGGAGCTGGAGAATTTAACCAGATCAATTAAAAGAATAAGTAGGGCACTACCATCTTGTTGATTATTGGTTACGTCGGCTAGCGTCTGCTGTAGATTTTGGGAGTAAAAATCGGATAACTCGCGGATGTCGAGTTCCAGCCCCCGGGAATAAGTTTCTGGGTATTGGGTGATGTATTTTAATTTTTGGCGGTCGAGGAAGTCCATTTTTATTTTATTCAACAGGCCGTTAAAGCGCTGGGCCGTCTGATCGTAAGCTACCCGGACACGTGCTACTTGTTGCGGATCGTACTGAGCGCTGTTGGCCCGAAAGGCATTAACCTCCGTCTCGGCCTGTACGCGCAGGTCATTAAATTTACGCATGAATTCCGTCTGCATGAACTCAGCGAGGGCTTCGCTAACCTCATTCTGGTTGCCTTGTGCGATGAGGCTGGGCGCCAAAAAGAAAGACAGGATAAGTAGGAAAGATAGCTTTTTCATGATCGATGCTTTTCAGTTGGTGAATGTTTGAGTGGTGAATCGTCGAATTAAGCAAGGGGCTTATTTCACCTTTATGTGTATTCAGTCAGCAAAAGATGACCACCGTGAAAAATAAAATTTAACTATTTTGGCAAAAAAAATAATGATGCGTCACTATCTACTACTCCTTTGCTTATCCCTTGGTATCACTTCTGTCCATGCTCAATTCAATAAAGCGGAATACGGTCCGGTCATTGAAAACTACGGCCCTACTTTCGCCATAGACGATCCCGATTTTCAGTTAAATCCCGATCAGGAGTACAAACTGGTTTTTGATATTCATAATAGTCCCGAAGATCCCAGCCAGGTGAATCCCATGATCGAGACACTGGCTCGCTTCCTGAATATGCATGCCAAAGCCGGAGTGCCGATGGAAAACCTGAAAGTGGTTGGGGTGATCCACAATCGCGCCAGTAAAGACGCCATGAATAATACTTACTACAAGGAGGAATTTGGCGTGGACAATCCCAATATTCCGCTGATGGAAGCGCTGGAAGCTGCCGGTGCGGAAATCTATATGTGTGGTCAGTCTATCCACGCCCGCAAAGTGAACCCGGAGCGTTTGGCAAAACCCGTAAAAACCGCTTTATCGGCCATGACGGTTTTTGTTACTTTGCAGGGGCAGGGTTATCAGTTGATTAGGTTTTAGTTGGCCTTTCGGCAAAAAGCCGGAGTAGAGCCGGCAAATCTACGAGTCTAAACACAAAGGAAAGAGCGCCCAGGCTTGGTAATAATAGCAAAAAAGCCCATTGCCAAGTTATTTTTGGCGAAAGCCAATCCGGCCAAAAGTAGCTGAGTAGCCCACAACTTAAGGCGAAGCCAGCGATACGGAGCAGGAGTCTGATGTCCAGGGCCAGGTTTAACTTTTTTTGCGCCAGCAAGACCTGGGCGAAAAATACAAAGAACTGGGTAGCGCAGGTCACCATCGCTGCCCCCAGGGCACCCTGCGATCGTATGGCAAAGTAGTTGAAAGTAATGTTGAGGAGGACACCCAATGCGAAAATCCGGTTCATGGCCATCAGGCTACCGTGAGCAGTGAGGAGTGTCCCATAAATATAGGAACCCGTCACGGCGAGGAAACTGAGCATGAGCCAGGCCAGGATACTACCCTGGTAGGCATCCCCATTATCGTAAAGCAGGCTCATCACCTCAGTGTTAAAAACAATCAAACAACTGGCCAGTGGGATCGCTCCCGCCCAGATCAACTGTATGCCCAGCCGAACCAGGGGCCGTACGGATTCCCCCAGTCTGATCTGGCGGGCAAACATGGGTAAGAGCAGGCCAGCAAACAGATAACCGAACATATTTGCCGCATCCAGTAGGCGATAAGCCGCCGCGTAATCATCGGCCGCCAGGTTGCCATTAGGCAGCAATTGACCAATCATGACAAAATCAATGCGGGTATATAAGGTCATCAATAGTACGACCAGGGCATACGGATAACTTTGTCGCAGGATAACCAAGAGTAGACGCCGGTCGAAATTCCAGCGCAAGCGGAGTTTATGCTTACGCAAAAAAAGCCAGGCGATCAGGGCACTAATCAGCAGGCTGAGGCTTTGTGCAAAGGCAAAAAGCTCGATGGAAATCAGGGAAGATCGCCAGCCGAACCATAAGGGGGCAGCCAGAAGCAAAATCATCAACAACTTATCCATAACCGACAGGCCGCTATCGACCCGGTAAAAACCAAGCCCGGAGATATTGGAGCGCAGGAAAAGCAGATAGGAGAGTAATAGCTGATTACTCATCAGTAGGGCCACCAGGATTGGGTTCTCTTCCCAATACCCCAGCAACCAGGCGGCCAGGCCGACGAATAGAGTAAACAAAAGGGCCAGTAAGGCCTTCAGGCTGGCCAGGCTACCAAAATACTTGTAGACTAAATGCCGGTGCTGCGCAACCTGACGGTTATTGTAGTTCTGAATCCCAAAGTCGGCAATGATCTGAAAGAGATAACAAAGGCTCAGGATCTGGGCAAAAAAACCATACTCTCCGCCACTGACCATATTTTGTACATTCCGATCGATACCAAAAAGGTAAAGGGGCTTAATCAGGAGATTAATGCCAAGGACAAAAAGGATGTTGCGGAGGAAGGAAAGATTCATGTGTGTCGTGTGTCGTATGCCATGTGTCTTGTCTTGTGTGCCGTGTCTTTATTTGCAAGATACATAACACATAACACATAACACATAACACATAACACATAACACATAACACATGACACATGACACCCGGCACATGACTACTCGTATCTAAGCG
>DATFKA010000130.1:0-5787 GCA_035268885.1 Saprospiraceae bacterium | reverse complement strand
TTACAACATAAAGAAAAGATTGAATGGCATCTATTAGGTTTTTCCAGCCCTTTGGATAAACTACCCCAAAAAATAAAAAAAGCAGAAAAAGCACAAAAAGCACGCTGGAAAGCTGAAGTAAAGGCTAATGATTACATCATGACGGGAAGTGGTAGCCTATCTAACAGAGGCTTCCCGCTTCGCACGCCAGCTCATAAAGACAGACTAAAAGAAAAGATCTTAAACCAACAAGAAGAACGAGGCTGTACCGCAAAGATCATGTACCAAAATGAGCAGATTAATTTCCAGGATATTGATCAAATAGACGAGCAAAGCGTAAAAACCACGATCAACTTTACAGAAAAATATTACTACGATAAGAGGTTTCAATTGAAAAAAACAGAATGCTCTGAACTGGAAATAATCATCACCCCACTCTAAATAAGCCCGATTTCCGGCCTAGACCAGGAGGCCGGAAATCACTTTTTGCTACGCCCGCCACACCGAATCCACGAAATACGAGCGCTTATCCTGAAAATGCTGAATCCGTTCAAATCCCGTTTCCGCAGCCATGGCCTCTACTTCCTTTAAACTGAATTTTTGCGAAAGCTCCACCGAGATCGGCTCCCAGGCGGCGAAGGAAAAATAACGATCCAGATCAGAGAAATAGACTTCCTGCTCCTGCAGGCTAATCAGAAAAGAACGCGCCGCACCGGTATGTGGGTTGTAGGTTTCCCAGTGCTTGAATTGAGGTAGCTGAAAGTTGGCTCCTAATTCCCGATTTATCCGATACAATAAGTTCAAATTGAATTCAGCAGTGATCCCAGCCGCATCGTTGTAGGCATCCAGAATAACCTGGGGATCCTTTTTGAGATCAAAGCCAATCACCAGTAAATCCTCTTTGTCCATGTGTTGGCGCAGCTCGGCGAGAAAACTTTTGGCGGCAGCCACTTCCATATTACCAATATTAGCCCCCATAAACAAAAGTACCTTGCGGTGGGCGCTCTCCCGACGCATCGTGTCCAGCATCTCAAAATAATCCCCTCGCAGCGGACGAATATCCAGTGTCGGCCAGCGACGATGCACGTCAGCTTCCAGATTAGCAAGAATATGCCCCGAGATATCAATCGGACAATAAGAGAAATCAGCACCCTGCGCTACAAAGTGCTCCAATAACAGTTTGGTTTTCATTCCGTCACCGGCCCCCAGCTCAATGAGCTCAAAGTGATCGGACCCAAAAATCTGTAAGAATTTTTCTTTGTGGCGATCCAGAATCTCAAATTCGCAGTCGGTCAGGTAATACTCCGGCATGCGCATGATCCGTTGGAATAGCTTATCCCCCTTTTCATCGTAAAAATACTTGGAGGGCAGGGATTTAGGATTAGCAGATAAGCCCTTGATCACATCTTTTGCGAAAGTAGCCTCCGCCTTTTTTAAGCTAGTTTTACTCATGATATGGTTCATATATAATAGATTTGCCAGGTTTTGAAAACCTGGCAAATCTGATGTTGATACTTCTTTATTTTATTTGGCCAATCGAACCCCCGTAAACTGCCAACGCTTATCGGGGTGGAAGAAATTTCGGTAAGTCGGTCGGATATGGGAGATCGGCGTTGCACAACTTCCGCCCCGCAGTACCATCTGATTCACCATAAATTTGCCATTGTATTCCCCCAGGGCACCCTTGAAGCGGGGGTAGCCCGGATAGGGCAAATAAGCACTGGCGGTCCATTCCCAGACCTGCCCCAGAAACTGGTGATCATCTTTACCCCTGGCGGGAGTCGGCATGAAACTTCCAGATTCCTGGAAATTGCCGTCTTCCGGTATTTCTTTGCATAGCGCCCGGCAGGCCACTTCCCACTCAAACTCCGTCGGTAGCCGCAGCCCTTTCCACTGTGCATAGGCATCCGCTTCGTAGTAGCTAATGTGCGTCACCGGTGCATCCAGATCCAATGGGCGCAGGCCTTGCATGGTATAGTAATGCCATTGCCCATCTTGCTCGTACCAGTACTGCGGCGACTTGCTTTCCAGTGTCTTAGCCCATTCATAACCCTCCATCAACCAGTATTCGTGTTTATCATAACCGCCCGCCTGTATAAATTCCAGGTACTCGCCATTGGTCACCAGACGACTCTGAATCGCAAAATTAGGCAGATAGACCTGATGTGGATTTTGCTCATTATCCCAGCAAAAACCTTCTCCCCGGTATCCCACCTCATAAAGCCCCTCGTCAAAATTCAGGAAATGGGCTTCAGGGGTCGACGGCATCGCAATCTCGTCTTCGCGATAGGCGGGATGCAATGGATTATCCCCCAAAATGTATTTGATGTCGGTGATCAATAACTCCTGATGCTGCTGTTCGTGCTGCAGGCCAACTGTAATCAAGTGGTGTAATTCTTTGGAAAGCTTTCCTTGTCTTTCCAGAAAAATCTGCATATACTGATCCACGTGGACCCGGTAAGCCAGCACCTGTTCTATGCTGGGACGGGTCATATTACCACGATTACTGCGTAAGATACGCGGGCCCTGCGACTCGTAATAGCTGTTGAAAAAATAATTCAGATCCAGATTAAAGGGTTCATATTGGTCGAGCTGAGGGATAAGTACAAAGTTCTCAAAGAACCAGGTGGTATGTCCCAGGTGCCACTTGGGCGGGCTTACGTCGGTAATGGGTTGAACAGTATAATCTTCGGTCTGCAGTGGGGCACAAATGTGTTTACTCTGCTTTCTGACCTGCTGGTAGTTCCGCAGCAAGTCAGCCGTAGCAAAAGTCGGTGGATTGTAAGTCATATTATTGCTTGAAATTGTATATTTACAACCATTATTCAGACCCATTTGTTTGCAACAAATAGTTCCATAATCAGGCCGAGTTAATTTGGTTTCTTATTTAGGTCGGAGTGGGAGCTTGGGCCACAAAAGCATACGAGCATTGAGCAACGAGCAGTTTCATCCCATCAATCAGACGAATACCTACGTTGACGTCATACTTCCGCTGGCGCTTCCGCAAAACTATACCTATGCAGTACCAGAAGCCTGGATTCCCCAGGCCGGTTTTGGTAAACGGGTGGAAGTGCAATTTGGAAAGAACCGCATCTACTCCGGCATTATCGCCGAAGTTCACCATCAGGCCCCTGCCAAATACGATCCCAAAGAAATCATCTCAGTCATCGATCAAGCCCCCATTATCAATCAGCGTCAGTACAAACTTTGGCAGTGGATGGCAAAATACTACTGCTGCTCCATGGGGGAGATCATGAACGCCGCACTGCCCGCCAACCTCAAACTGAGTAGCGAAACCAGCGTAATCCTTAGTCCGCTCTTTGATCAGAATATGGGTGGTCTGAATGACCACGAATACCTGATCGCCGAAGCCCTTAGCATCCAGAACGAACTGAGTATCGCCGATATTCAGGGAATCCTGGGCCAGAAGACAGTCTACCCCTTGATCCGACGAATGCTCGATAAGAAGATTGTCTACCTCAAGGAAGAACTCAAACAAAAATACCAGCCCAAAAACATCCACTGTGTACGCCTAATGGAACCCTACGCTTCCCAGAAGGAGCTCATTAACGAAGCTTTCGAAAAAGTCAGCCGCTCCGAACATCAGACCAATGCCCTGATGGCCTACCTGCAAATGATCCGCCAGCAGGAATATATACGCCGGGCCGATCTCTGTAAAAAAGCCAATGTCGACAGCTCCGTCATTAAAGCGCTGGAGAAAAAAGAGATCGTGGAGATATACGAACGGGAGATCAGCCGCATCGGTTCCTACGAAGCCGATAAGATAGATACCCTCCCACTGTCGGAGCAACAGATTCGGGCTTTCGCCGAAATTAAGGAACAGTGGGAAGAAAAAGACGTAGTGCTACTACACGGGGTCACCGGCAGTGGAAAAACCCGCGTCTACATCGAGCTCATCCAGGAGGCCCTGGCTCGCGGAGAGCAGGTACTCTATCTCTTACCGGAGATTGCTCTGACCACGCAAATCATTAGCCGCCTACAGCGCATTTTTGGCGACGATATCGCCGTCTACCACTCCCGGCTGAACAACAACGAACGCGTCGAACTTTGGCAATCCGTTATTGATGGCCAACCCATCATCCTGGGGCCACGCTCGGCGCTATTCCTCCCCTACCGCAAGCTACAATACATCGTCGTGGATGAGGAGCACGACCCCTCTTATAAGCAGTACGATCCCAATCCACGCTACCACGGTCGTGATGCCGCCATCGTCGCGGCTATGTTACACGGTGCCAAGGTGCTGCTGGGCACGGCCACACCCGCCCTGGAAAGTTATTACAACGCCAAACAAGGGAAATACGGCCTAGTAGAAATGCCAGAGCGCTTCGGTGGTATTCAATTACCTGAAACGGAGATTGTCGATGCCCGTAAAGCGCATCGCGACAAGAAGATGCACTCCATCTTTACACAGGATCTCCTAAACGCCATTAAAGGTATTCTGGAACGAGACGAGCAAGTCATCCTCTTCCAAAACCGACGCGGCTACGCCCCCACTTACCGCTGTGTGACCTGCGGCAACTGGCACGCCGAATGTGTCCACTGCGACGTCAGTCTCACCTACCATAAATACCATAATACGCTAAAGTGCCACTACTGCGGCTATACCACTACCCTACCCGTTTCCTGCCCGGCCTGCGGCGCAAAGACCCTCAGCCTACAGGGATTTGGCACCCAAAAAGTAGAAGACGAGCTTAAGATCTTCCTGCCCGACGCCAGTATCCAGCGTATGGACTACGACACGGTCAAAAATAAAGACGGACACGCCAAAATCATTAACAAATTTCAGGAAGGACAAATTGATATTCTGGTCGGCACCCAGATGGTCACCAAAGGACTGGATTTCGACAAGGTGGGCCTGGTCGGTATCCTCAGCGCCGACCAGATCCTGCACTTCCCCGATTTTCGGGCCACGGAGCGCAGTTTTCAGCTTATGGTCCAGGTCAGCGGTCGCGCCGGACGGCGCGGAACGCGTGGAAAAGTGCTGATCCAGGGCTACAATGTAGAGCATCCCGTACTCGGCGAAGTAATCGATAATAAATTTCAAGAATTCTATAAACGCGAAGTCGCCGAACGACAAGAATTCAAATATCCGCCCTTCTACCGCCTGATCAAAATTAGCCTGAAGCACAAGCAACCCCGCGTCATCAACGACGCCGCCAAGCTCTACGGCATGCTGCTCAAAAAAGGCCTGGGCGGACGTGTGCAGGGACCAGCCATGCCCTACGTATCCCGTGTACGCGGTTATTACATCCTCGACTTCATGATCAAATTAGAGAAAGATACCAAGGCCATCCACCGCATCAAGACCATCATCATGGACGCCATGTATCAGCTTCAGAGCGAGAAAGGCTTTGGGGGAGTACGGGTAAATATTGATGTGGATCCTTATTAATTTTTCTTTACCGAAGAACCTAATACTTTGAAGTTCCTACTCCAACCTAACTCGATAAACAAGGTGCTTCTATTTGGTTCTTTAGCCGTATTCAGTGAACTTGTTTAAGAATTCCTGGTGAGATGATTGGTAACGGCTTTCAATGTGTTGCCAAGGGCTCAGTGAGGCGTTTTTGAACAACTTCAGAAAGAGAATACTTAATGCAAGAAATATCATTGACATCTCCAATGATTATGGCAATGACAGAAGATAGTTTTTTCTTAAGTAGGAAGTTGTTTAATAATTCCTGCTTGTGCGAAAAATGAGAATTTCAGACGAGATTAAGGCGGGAAAAATGAAATTACGCAGCGCGTAATGAGGCTTTTACCAACGCAAAGATCGTTTGAAAGACCATT
>DATFKA010000129.1:0-24234 GCA_035268885.1 Saprospiraceae bacterium | reverse complement strand
TTTATGATTTATGACGGCATCTTTTTCACCTACTCTGCGTTAAAAACTGCTACTGGTGTTAACCACACGCAGTTTTTGCCTTGATTAGGCAAAAAATCTGCTCGGTCAAAATCTAAACTTCAATATTGTGAACTACTTATGGTGTACACATCCATCAAACAAATTAAGATTACGAAAATGCAACTACCAGTTTTTGTAGAGTTTTAGGTTGAAGGTTCATCATTTCTCGCTCTAGCTCTTCTGTATGAGCTAGAAATTCTTCAATTTGATTCGACTGTCCCAACTCGTAGGTTTTCATCAGCTTCTTGGATAGGTTTTTTGCTACAGCTGTATTTTCTTCTGAAATAATAGTCTGTACTTTTTCCCATCGCTCTAAAGGAGCAGGGGTAATCGTCTGTTCCAGTGGCTCTACTTCTATGCTTGTCTGATCCTCAGTTGCTATTGTACAAGAACAGGAGCAAGTGAAAAATCCCGAAGTACAGGAACAATCCGCAGCATCTCTACAAGTTGCAGAACATGTACCTCCTATTGCAGATGTACCATTACAGGTGTGATGTAAAAACTCAGTGAAAGTATCGTAATCCTTTACTACATTCCTCTCATACGATACGGTAATACTAGCAAATACTAAACCCAGGACTGCTAGAGGTAAAATAAAAAACAATGATCTTTTCATGATTAAATAAATTTAATTAAAAAATTGGTTAAATGATTATTTTTAAGTGTATTCTCCTTTTGTCAATCACGCTTCTCGCTTCCTGCTCTTACAAACCTAAACCCAATCTTCAATAAATAACTGGACACTTTGTATGTCTTTTAACGGCATCAGATTTTTTGGTTTTATCCAATTTTGAATTAATTGGTGTTGGTAATCAATAGGTTAATAAGTTAAATAAGGGTGTTTTTTACTGCGCATCTATATGTCCTGTTGGTAGAGCGCCTGGTCTCATATTCCAACAATCACGTCTTCTGTTATAGAGTTTGCTTCATAATGGGGATAGAAGGCCCAGCCTCCCAGCAGGGAGAGGATCATAGTAATAGTAGTCATAGCTTTAATTTTTTTTAAATGAGGTTTTGTATTATTTACATTACAAATGTAGGGGCCGCAGCCAATAGGTACATGGACACTGTAGCCATGATTAAACGGTAGGAGATTTTTTTGAAAAGCTAATAAAGGAAAATGTAATAATCTGATAATGAGATATTTGAAAAAAACTAAAGAAAAAAAATGACGAAAACAGCCACGAAAAAATCTTTTTTTGTATCATTATTAATGGAAATCAACCCTTGATGAATACCCCTTATATCATGAAAGAAATACAAGAACTCATCCATGTAGTTAATAAAAATAAGGTCAAAAACATTGAAGTCATCGGTAACCCTGCTGCCAAAAAGACCCTGGTGCAGGAGTTTTATGAGAAGTTGAGTGATGGTAGCCTGCGCAGCGATGCCGAGGCTGCCGAGTACTTCTACCAAAGTACCCCTAAGGATCGCAAGTATAAAGACCTGAAGCGAAAGCTGATCGAACGACTACACACCACCGCTCTTTTTATAGATGTCAATCAGGCGCGCTACGAAGATGCCTCCAAAGCATATTATACCTGCTGGAAAGATATCGCTGCGGCTAAGGTACTGGAAGGCAAGGGCGCACAATTAAGTGCCTACCGGGCGATGGAAAAAATACTCAGCAAGGCGATACGCTTTGGCTTTAATGATATCGTGATCGACCTGGCTAAAAGCCTTCGGCTATACTATGGCAGCCAGCAATTTGACCAAAAAAAGTTCCATCATTTTGACCAGGTCTACAAAAGCTTTCGAGCTATATACGAAGCCGAAGCATTGGCCGAAGAATACTATAGTCGCTGCCAGCTGACTTATTATGGCATCAAAGCCAAAGATTTGCCCGCTGCTTACGCACAGACCATGCAGCAGGTTGAAATATTAGCTCCGCTGGCGGAAAAGTATAAGAGTTACAGACTCAACTTACTTTACTTTTTGATTCATCATACTGCTTTATTCTACCATGGTGCTTATCAGGCTGCCATCAATATCTGTGAACAGGCGATTTCCTTTTTTAAAAGCAATCCGGATTTTCCCAGTGCTGCACAAGGAATTTTTATGCGAAAGCTTTTTTTGCTGTATTGGCAGGAGGGCGCCTACCAAAAAGGCGAAGCCTTACTAAAAGAAGCCGTCAAGTATACCCGGGAGGGTGATATGAGTTGGTTCTCCAACCACGGCCGCTTCTTCCTTTTATGCCTGCACACCCAACAATATCAACGCGCCTATGAGATCATTGTGATGATTATGAACCACCCCCGGTTCAAAAGTACCCCGGAGTGGGCACAACAACGCTGGGCTGTCTATAGAGCCTATATCATCTACCTGGGAGAAATGGGTAAGATTGAGAAAGTAGTATCAAAAAAATTCCGGATCCAGCGTTTTGTCAATAATGTACCGGAGTTTTCCAGAGATAAACGCACTCAGAATATTCCCATACTCATCATCCAAATCCTTTTTCTGCTCTTCTATAAAAGGTATAACGAAATGATTGATCGCCTGGAGGCGATTGACAAATATTGTAGCCGTTATCTCAAAAAGGACGATACCTTCCGCAGTAATTGTTTCATCAAAATGCTGCTAAAAATTGTTGAGGCGGACTTTCATCCGCTTGCCGCAAAAAGAAAAACCGCAGCGCTTAGAAAAAAACTGGAGGAGGTTCCCTTTGAAGCTACTAAACAGGTACTCGAAATAGAAATCATCCCTTACGAAGACCTGTGGGATTTGGCGCTGGAGTCGCTTAATCGTAAGGGCCCTCCTAAATAGTTTTAGCGAAAGCGCCCTCCTCCACCATTTCTACAAAGCGCCGCAGTAGATCCTGGGCTTCGGAGGTGTCTTCTTTTAAATCACAAAAGGCCTGATAGGCATCGACATTGTAACCGGCTTGCTCATCTGCGGGGTGCTGCTCTCGCTTCGGGAAATAGTGCCTGCGGTAGAGTAGGGGCTCAATGCGCTGGGCGATTTCGGCACAGGAGATTTCCGGATGTCCCTGAAAGGCGTAAAAAGGGGCGTCTTTTACTTTAAAGGCATGGATGGGTACGCCGGGTGCGTAGCTATTGGTATAGAGAAGTAGCTCCGTATTAGGCGGCGTTTCCGCAAAATACTTGACGTGGCCGGAGACCATAGGTAATTCTTCTGAGATAGATCCTAAAAAAAGATCTTGCCGGGCGGCCTGGGTTTTGAGCATTTTGTAGACCCCCAACTCAAAGTTGCGCAGCTTGTATTGCATCTTCCCCCCCAACATCGTACCTGCGATCACAAAGCCACCGCAGGAAAGCAGGCTGGGTACTTTTTGGGTGATCGCCAGACGGAAAATAGCGTACAAATCGTGTATAAAGGGGAAGCGCTCCACCGGCCAGGTGAGTTCCGTAGCCACATCACGGGAGATGCCACCGACCATTAGGCAATCGTAATCGAGCAACCGCTCAGCTGGTACCCTGGGGTGCTCGAAGAGATCAATAAAATCAATCTGATCGGTGGATAATCCGGTATAGCGCAGGTATTCCTCCTGCTCAGCCAGGCGACTGCCATCACCGCCCCCCCGCATTTGTAAGACGAGTAATTTCATTCTGTTTTTGTGCTTGCTTAAAAGAAGTCCGGACGCACAAAGGTACTATTTCTTACGGTTTCACACCGCAGACAGCGCCGGGGGTAATCCTCCGCACTGGGTTTCCAGCTTTGGTACAGGCATTCGTCTAAAAGCTCGATGGGTATCTCATGGCGGAAAGTTGCGAAACGTTTTACCTGACTGGAAGCCACAGTGAAGTAGCCCAGAATTTCTTCTTCCGCTTGCTGGAGGTTGTGGAAATTTCCCGGGACGGGAGCGGGAGGTGTGTCAAAGATGGTACCTGTATTCGCTAACAGTTGATCGATCTTATTGAAATAATCAAAAGACTCCGGTGTCAGACTCCGTTGATAAACCGAAAACCAGTGTTTTTCGACGAAAGTCTCGTCAATCTCCTGAAAGCTGAGGGGTAGTCCCGTCAATCTGGCCGCCTGATTGGCCCGGCCATCGTAGAGCTGTAAATCGTCTCCACTGGTATAGACGTATACGTAACAGGGAGCCGGGATAAACCCAAAAGGATCCGGAAAGTCAGTAGGACTTAGTTTGTAGACTTCTTCCACGTCCCAGCGAAGAAAATAGGGCTCGGAGGGTGCCTGACTCAGATCCACGTCCGCAAAAATATTAATGACCAGCTCTTCGGTAAGAATAGCTCCCTCGTTGAGCACTTGTCGGTTTTCGAATTTGTAATAGACCTGTTCCAGATTACCCGGCTGCGCAGGCATCTGCTCGAAAGCTGACTCGTATTGGCTACCATCCGTTAAAAGAGTGCGCAGTTGGTATGATTGCCCTACTTCTGCCGGCATACTGCCAAAAGGCAGCAGATAAGTACCGGGTATTTCATTAGATTCTGTGTAAAAGGCCTCTTCCCCATCTCCATTGAGGATACTTACCACTGCTCCCTGCACCGGAATGGGAACGCGATCCTGAAAGGCAGCTCGCCCAATGCGGACTACCTGGGTGGAGCTATCGTCGGTGAACAAGGCATCAATAACCAATTGCCCCCCTATTTTATCGACTGGGAAAGTGATTTCCTTAATGCAGGTATTTAAGCTAAGGAAGCAGAAAAAAAGGAAGAGTATAGAATTTCGCATGGGCTTAGGATTAAAAACTAAAGTTATAAGTAGCGGAAGGAAAGGCCGCTCCCAGGATAGATAACTGAAAGGCTTTGGGCACCAGGATACCTTCCGGCCGCTCATAAAACACCGAAAAGGCATTTTCTCTGCCAAAAATATTATAGACCGATAGCGAAAGGTCCCATTTATATTTTTTACCCGGCCACTCCCGCCCGGCAATGAGCAGGGAGGCATCCAGGCGCCAGTAATCGGGTATTCGGTACTGGTTGCGTTCCGAAAAATGGGGTATAGCACTTCGGTTTTGGACATAAGTAGAGATGAGGCCCGTAATGGGTCGGCCGGTCCGGTAAGTGAAGTTGAAAGAGAGGAAACTTCTTTTGCCCAATTGTCTTTTGGCGATCAGATTAACGGCATGGGGTTGGTCGTAGCTGGTCGGGTACCAATTCCCCTGATTAATGGGTGTTTTGGAAGCCGCTAACGGGATGCGGATTTCGCTGCGGGAATAAGCATAAGAAATCCATCCGGTCCAACGCCCCGCTTTTCGGCGAAAATAAATTTCCATTCCGTAAGCCCGGCCCAGCCCCGAGACCAAATCTGTCTCGATATGTTCGTTGAGTAATAATTCGGGAAAGTCCTGATAGTCCACCAGGTTATTAATGCGTTTGTAGTAAAACTCAATGTAGGACTCGAAGACATTCTGGTTGAAATTCCGAAAGTAACCCAGCGAGAAGTTATCAGCAATCTGTGGGGGTAAATAGGGGTTACTCACCTGCCAAATATCAACGGGGGTAGGAGCGGTACTATTGGAGATCAGATGGATATACTGGCGAGCCCGATTATAACTCATTTTAATGGCTCCTGCATTATGCTTATCCAGACCCAATCGCAGGCCTATTCTGGGCTCCAGGCCACCGTAGCTTTGGATGACTTCCCCATTGCGATACCGAAGGGTGTCGGTGATCTCCTGTACTTCGCGCAATTGGGCATCGGCATAAATGAAAATCTGATCCGCACCCGTTTGCTGAAAAAGCGAATACCGTAGTCCGGCATTAATGGAAAAGCGGTCTGACAGCTGAATTTCATCGTTGAAATAAAGGGCCATATCCCGGCTTTGATCTCTTTCCACAAGCTTAGACAACACAATAGATGCTTCTCCACGGGGATTCAGGGCATCCGGTTTCATCTGATTTACATTTGCCTCGATTCCAAAGTTAATGGTGTGTGGATCGGGGACATAGAAAAAGTTCTGTTTGAATTGGTAATATTGAATGCCGTTATCAAGTGTAAAGGCTTGCTGGCCTTCCGGCAAAAAAGAAGCGCTGCGGTAATCACCGGCGGTGAGGCTGCTACTGGTGCTTAACTGATTCGATAAGATACCATTCCAACGGGCAGAAAATAGTTGACTGCCGTATTCAAATCCAAAATCCTGCGCGTAGCGAAAACGATCACTACTACCATAATACGAAATAGATACCCGGTGATTTAGGTTTAAACGGTGCGAAAGGATTAGGTTGATATCATTAAAACCCGCTGAACTATTACGCACATTCGGTTCCCTGACCAATCCAAGTAGCCAGTCGGAATACGAGGCGCGTCCGCCGAAGAGGAAGGAGGTCTTGTCCTGGATGATGGGCCCCTCTACCGCAATTCTACTGGCCACCAGTCCAATGCCGCCTTTTACTTCATATTCCTCAAAATTACCATCGCGTACGAGGATATCGAGTACTGAGGAGGCGCGTCCACCAAATTGTGCCGGCACATGACCTTTGTAAAGGGTGAATTGATCAATAACATCCGGATTGAAGGCCGAAAAGAACCCCAGTACGTGCGAGGCATTAAAGAGCGCACCACCGTTGAGTTGTACCAGGTTCTGATCGATGCGTCCGCCACGTACATTAAATCCGGAAGCGCCTTCCCCGACGGAGCTTACACCAGGGAGCATTAGTAGGCTTTTGACTATATCTACTTCTCCCAGAAAGGAAGGGAGGGCTCTGATCTCTTTCACCTGAAGTTGGGTCACCCCGGCACTGGTATTGCGGGTGTTTTTGTCATCTATGCTTGCCTGTACCACGACCTCTCGCAGGCTGTAGGCCTGTTTGCTCAAGCCAAAATCCACCACACCATCGTCGTAAATTTCAATGTATTTAGTGATGGGCTCCAGCCCTAAATAAGTGGCCTGGAGCTTGTGCAAGCCGAGTGGTAGAATGAGACCGTATGATCCATCTTCTCCCGTAGTGGTGCCTACCTCGATTTCTCTTATCATCAGACTGGCACCGACCAGTGGCTCGCCCGTTTCGGGATTACTGACGATGCCCCGTAGGATGGCTTTACCCCCCATTTTCTTAGCGTAGAATTGGCCTATACGAAGGGTGTCCTGGGTGAAAGCCCGGGGCCCGCTACTCAGGAATACCGCAAGAAGTAAAGTGATGAGATACCGCATTTATGCTTTATTATTACTCCCTAAGATAGGCAAATGCTTACAAAAACTGCTGGTTCTCAATAAATTCCTGGAAGGGTTTGCGGTAAGTGTCGCTGACCGGTATAATGTGTTTGCCAATGAAAATACGTTCGCGCTCGATTTCCTCGATCCAGGCGACACCAACGATGTAGGAATGGTGTACGCGGATAAACTGCTTCGAGGGGAGTTCTTCTTCCAGGGCCTTCAGTCGCTGGAGGGAAGTGATTTTTCGATCCTGGGTATGGATGCGAACGTAGTCCTTCATCCCTTCGATATACTGAATGTCTGCCAGGTTTACTTTCACGAGTTTGCGGCCGTCTTTGACAAAAATGAAAGAGGGGTCCGACTGGCTTTCTTCTTCCGTTTTATCAGCGGAAGAAGGGGAGGGTGCTTCCGACGGCTTAGCAGAAGTATCTAATTGTTGTTTGGCTTTCTCGACCGATTTGATAAAGCGCTCAAAAGTAATGGGCTTGAGTAGATAATCGGTAACGTCGTGCTCGTAGCTTTCGATGGCGTACTGCGAATAAGCGGTCGTCAGGATAACGGCCGGCTTGTTCTGTAAAATTTTGAGCAGTGAAATGCCGGTAAGCTCCGGCATCTGGATGTCGAGAAATAAGATGTCGACCGGCTTTTCCCGCAGGAAGTTTAGCGCTTCCAGGGGGTTGCCAAATGCTTTCATTAACTCCAGCTCGGGCACCTTCTGTACGTATTCGGATAAAAGGTTGCGGGCCAGGGGTTCGTCGTCGACTATGATACAGGTATGCTTCATACTTTCTCCAGTTTTAGTACGACGGAGAATTGCTCTTCGCTGTCTTCGATATCCAGGCGGTATTGATCCGGATAGCTGAGCTTCAAACGGCGACGTACATTATTCAGGCCAATGCCAGAGGCCTCCTTGAAGTTTTTATTGCTTTCTTGAATTTTACTATTGTCTACCCGGTAGGTCAGGCCTTTATCCTGGATATCCAGGTCAACCTTGATCCAGGAATGATCCGCCGAATTACTGACCCCGTGTTTGAAAGCATTCTCCAGGAAAGTAATCAGGATCAGCGGCGCAATCGTTTTTCCGGTCGGGTCTCCCTGAATTTTCAGATCAATGGGAATATTATCGTCCAGCCGGAGTTTTTCCAGTTTGATATAGTTTTCGATGTATTCGATCTCTTTCTCCAGGGGTACCCGGCTGTGATTGCTATCGTGGATCATATACCGCATCATTTGTGAAAGCTTGGCAATGACCTCCGTCGTATTGGGAGAGTTGGTATAAGCGAGGTAATAAAGATTATTCAGCGTGTTGAATAGAAAGTGAGGGTGGATCTGGGTACGCAGAAAGCGCAGCTCTGAACTCAGGCGCTCATTTTCCAGCTCTTTACGTTTGGCCTCCAGTTCAAACCAATCTTCCACAAACCTTAGTAAACCGATAAAGACCACCAGGAATAGGGTGTTTAGGGTGAAAGTGATATAAAACCTGGAAGAGTATAGGAAATCAACCCGTATATCAAAAGCCTCCAGGATAAATTGCTTACCCCGTACCACCAGATAACTGAAGGCAATCAATAAGGGCAGAAACTCCAGAATGTAGCGGCCGATATTTCTGCGTTTGAGAAAGCGGGGCAGAAAATAAAAGTAATTCAGATAACAGATGATCATCATAGCGATCACCTGAAAGCTTAAATCTGTAATGATCCGGTCCCAGTCGGATAGCATCTCACCCCGCCGAAAGGCAATGTAATAAAAGAAAAAGGAAGCGTAGGCACACCAAAAGGAGAGGTGTAGCAGCCAGGTTTTCCGTTCTTTAAAATAAGCAGCCATGCGAGATATTTATATTTGATATCCTTACAAACATACACTTTCTGGCCTTTTAGCCGCAGCTAAATCGGTTTTTCCCCCATTATAGTCTGCATTTCCCTCCTTTTACTCGACGGTTTGGCCTGCTTTCGCAAAATGCCGGATGGGCGAGTAAACCGGGGCAGCTATATATTAAACTTTCGAGGGGTGGATAATGCTGGCATATTTGTAGTAGAAAATCGAGTTGCCCCTTTGGCAGCTACCTACTAAAAATAAAAATATAAAAAATGAAACGTATAATTATCATCATCGCGGTCCTCTTTATTGCTGGTTTTACTTTCGCCCAACCACCCGCAGGTGCGCCTAGTCGTCCGGCAAAGGGTATTGGCAAAATATCGGGTACGATCGTGGATGCTGCTACGGGAGCAGCCTTAGAGTTTGCCACCGTGTCTCTACATGTACAGGAGACCGGCGACCTGATCGACGGTACCATTACGGATGATAAAGGCAATTTCGCTCTGAACAACCTGGTAGATAATACCTATCGACTGGAGATTTCCTTTTTGGGTTACGAAGCGATTACCGTGCCCGATGTGGTTATGGAGAAAGAAAAAAATGTGGACCTGGGGGAAATTACTTTAGGGGGGGCCTCAGAGGTGTTGGAAGAAGTCGTGATCGAAGGTGAGCGTAGTCTGATTGAAGAAAAAGTAGACCGTATGGTATACAATGCCGAGAATGACAACCTGGCTAAGGGTGGCGATGCGGCCGACGTTTTACGCAAAGTACCCCTACTGCAAGTTGACCTGGAAGGTAATGTTTCTATCCGGGGCCAGTCCAATATTCAGGTGTTGATCGACAACAAGCCCTCGACCATTGTAGCGGGTAGTATTGCCGATGCTCTGCGAATGATTCCCGCCGATCAAATCGTGAAAGTGGAAGTCATCACCTCGCCTTCTGCCAAATACGACGCCGAAGGCTCCGGGGGGATTATCAATATTATCACCAAGAAAAATAAGATGCAGGGCTACTTCCTTAGCCTCAACAGTGGAGTGGGGGCCCGTGGTTCTAATATGGGCCTAAACGGTAGCCTGCGCCAGGGTAAATTCGGTATGTCACTGGGTGGCTTTGGCCGCGCTTTTTATAACAAAGCAGAAACGGATATGATGCAGTCTACCATCGTCAATGGTATCACTAACGTGACCGAGCAGTTTGCAGAAGCAAAAGATAACGGTCTCTTCGGACGCTATCACCTGACGATGGATTATGACATCGATAATACCCAGTTCCTTTCCGGTGGCGTTCGTTATGGCCTGCGTAGTTTTTCCCGCGATCAGTTACAAACCACCGATCTCTATTCCGATGGTGATCTTATTTTCAGCAACTTGCGGAACGTCGACGCGACGCGTCCTTCCAATACGGTTGACCTGAACCTGGACTACCTGAAGTCTTTCGGAAATGATCGGGAGTGGAGTGTCTCTACCCTCTACAGCCGTACCGATATGAATGAGGATTTTACTTCCGACCTGTTGAACGAAGACGAAGAGATCCTGAACAGCCTGAAGAACGAAAGTAATAACCTAAATCAGGAATTTACCATCCAGACCGATTACAAAACGCCCATCCTGGATAATCAGATCTTTGAAGTTGGTGCCAAAACTATCTTCCGGAACGTAAACAGTGACTTCTCCTACTTCTTCTCGGATGCGGATGGAGAATATGAGTTAGACCGCTCCCGTCCGGCGGGTAATCTGGATTACCAGCAGAACGTAACGGCGGCCTACTCTACCTATACTTATTCTACCCCAACTAAATACACGTTCAAAGTGGGCGCGCGCTGGGAGCAGACCTCTATCCTGGCTTCGCAAAGCGGGGAGGAGATCGAAATTCCGAGCTACCAGAATGTAGTGCCTACCGTTAATATGTCTAAGACTTTTGACAATTTCAGTACCATTAAACTGGGTTATAACCGTCGGATCCAGCGCCCCTGGCTACAGCAATTAAACCCTAACTTCAATATCTCCAATAATCAGGATGTCAGCGTGGGAAATCCGAATCTGCAGCCTGAGTTAACCGACAACCTGGAGCTGGGCTATAGTACGATGGTGAAGGGGTCTTTCCTGAACTTGTCCGTCTTTGCTCGCTCTACCGACAATGCGATTAACCAGGTACGCTACCCGCTGGACAGCATCCAGGGGGCCGTAGTGACCACCTTTGAGAATATCGGCCAGGAGCAGGCATTGGGCTTCAACTTCTTCGTGAATCTTCGCCTTTCGGAAAAATGGACCGTAAACGGTGGTATCGATGCCTTCTATTCTCAACTCGAAGGACAGATTGTAGGGGCAGACGGCGTTTCTATCGCCGCGACCAACGGTGGCTGGAACTACGGAGGTCGACTGATGACCGAACTAAAGCTGAACAATGGCTGGAGTATGCAGGCCTTTAGCTTCATGCGCGGACGCCGTATTCAGCTGCAGGGCTTCCGTGGTGGCTTCGGTATGTACGCGTTAGGCTTCAACAAGGATTTCAACAATGGCAAAGGCAGCATTGGCCTGGCGATGGAGAACTTCGCCACCAACGGCTGGAACGTACGTTCCGAACTGGAGTCGCCGACCTTTAGCCAGGTTAGCAATATGCACCTGTTCAACAATAACATTAAAGTCAACTTCACCTACAAGATTGGTAAGATGGACTTTAAAGAAAAGAACCGCAAAACCCGCTCGGTCACCAACGACGACCTGATGGGCGGCGGTGGCGATATGAACCAGGGTGGTAATAACAATAAGAAGTAAACATAAAGACGTAAGTCACAATTTAAGTTTCATCATGCAGCCTCTGCGATTCGCTCGTAGGGGCTTTTTTGTCTTGCAGATGGTGCACGGTGGGATGGAATAGAAAGAAAGGGCAAGTTTAAATTATAGTTTCGTGTTTTTGCTGACAGGTTTTATCTCTGTCTTTTTCTTCTTAGGGTGTGAAAAGTCGGCTAATAACGATTATTTAGCTTCGATTTCCACGAATTGAATAGAATGGACCGAATGCTATGCACAGGGCTCTTCAGAAATTGGTATCTTAGTTCTCTCAAAAACAAAAATCTTACCTATGAATCGTCGCACTTTTGTGAAATCTTCCGCCGTGGCTACGGCCGCTTTGCATATTCCCTTTGCGGGCCGGAGTATGGCTTTCGCCAAAAAAAGAAAATTTAAACTTTGTCTGAGCCCTGGTAATTTAGGGGTCAGCCTGGACCAAAAAGGTACGCTCGAAGCCGCCATTAAATACGGTTACGAAGCCATTGTCGCCTCTCCTGGAGAATTACAGCAATGGTCGGATGAGGAGATCAAAGCCTTCCAGAAGAAAATGAAAAAGCATAAGATCTCCTGGGGATCGGCCGGCCTACCCGTGCAATTCCGACAGGACGAAGCTACCTTTCAGGAAGGATTAGGCAATTTGGCGGAAGCCGCCGCCGCCCTGCAAAAGGCCGGAGCCAGCCGCATGAATACCTGGATTATGCCTACCCATCCCAGCCTCCCCTATACGGCTAATATGGACCAACACGCCGGACGCCTGGGCGAATGCGCTAAAGTATTAGCCGATTACGGCGTCCACCTGGGCCTGGAATACGTGGGCCCAAAAACCCTGATGGCCCGCGATCGCTATCCCTTTATCCATACCCTGGGGGAATGTATGAACTTGATCGAGGCCACCGGCCAGGATAATGTGGGCATTCAGTTAGATGCCTTCCACTGGTACTGTGGGGAAGATACGGTGGAAGACCTACTCAAGCTCGACCCCAATCGGATCGTCACGGTCGACCTGAACGATGCCCGCTCCGATCTGTCCCGCGATGCACAAATCGATGGCACCCGCGAGCTGGTGGGGACTAGCGGTGTGGTGGATATCAGCGCTTTCCTGAATGCGCTGGTAGATATCAAATATACCGGTCCGGTACGCTCGGAGCCTTTCAATCAGCCTCTGCGTGATATGGATGACGACAAGGCTATGGAGCTGGATATGCAGAGCCTGCAGGCCGCCCTGAAGCAAAGTGGACTGAAGTAGAAAGGTTAAAGTGGAAAGTAAGGACCACCCGACTATATGACCAAATGAAACAAGACACATGAGTACACCCAAGTTGCATTTACTTACGCTGGTCTGTACGGCACTTTTCGGAGCCGCAGCTCATGCGCAGACGAATTACGACGAAAGCAAAGTGCCCGATTATGAGCTGCCCGAGTTACTGCGTACCCAGCAGGGCAAAGCCATAGCGACGACCGCTGATTGGGAATCGACCGTCCGTCCGGAGCTACTACGATTGTTCACCGAGCAGGTCTACGGGCAAATGCCCGAAGCAATTTCGGCTTTGGATTTTGAGGTATTTGATGAAGAAGTAGCCCTGGATGGCCGGGCTATTCGCAAGCAAGTGCGCCTTCGTTTTTCCCGCAATGGGCAAAGTCACGAGGTGTCGCTATTGATATACCTGCCGGCTGCCGCCGAAAAGCCGGTACCTCTCTTTCTGGGCCTGAATTTCTACGGCAACCATACGATCCATGCGGATCCTAATATTGCGATCTCGGAGGCCTGGGTACCTAATAATAACCGCTTTTGTATATCGGGCAACCGGGCCGATGAGGTATCACGTGGGGTGCGTTCCTACCGCTGGCCGGTAGAGCGACTGCTGGCACGGGGCTACGGCCTGGCTACCGTCTACTGCGGAGACATTGACCCCGATTTTGACGATGGTTTTGAGAATGGGGTGCACAGTCTCTTTCAGGGAGACGAAGCAGAGAAGGCTAAATGGAGTACCATCAGTGCCTGGGCCTGGGGGCTTTCCGGCGCGATGAATTATCTGGAGGAAGATGCGCAAGTTGATGGGCAGCGAGTGGCGGTCATCGGGCATTCCCGACTGGGTAAAGCGGCCCTATGGGCCGGTGCGACTGACGAGCGCTTTGCCCTGGTAGTCTCCAATGATTCCGGTTGTGGTGGTGCGGCGCTATCCCGTCGCCGATTTGGGGAAACCCTCAAGGACATTAACGGTAATTTTCCGCACTGGTTTTGTGACAACTTCAAGCAATACAATGGTAGGGAGGATGACTTGCCCGTGGATCAGCATCAACTCCTGGCGCTCGTGGCACCCCGGCCCCTCTACGTTGCCAGCGCTCAGCAGGATGAATGGGCGGATCCGCGAGGGGAGTACTTGTCGCTCTATCACGCGGCGGCGGTCTACCAACTCTACGAGCATGAAGCCGTACTTAACAGAATGTCGCCCGCGGTAAATACCCCTGTGTACGCTGCTCAATTGGGCTACCATATCCGCACGGGTACACACGATATTACGCGCTACGACTGGGAGCGGTATATGGACTTTGCGGATCGTGCGTTTGAATAATGGGATATGAATGAAATATTGGATTACCGTGCGTTACCCAAAGTAGAGCTCCATTTACACCTGGATTGCTCGATGAGCTACGCGGTGGCGAAAAAGATTAATCCCCAGCTGGCTTATGAGCGCTTTCAATCCGATTTTATCGCGCCCGATAAGTGTCGGGACCTGGCGGATTATCTCAAACGAGCCGATGAGCAGTTGGCGCTTCTACAGACTAAAGAACATCTGCGCTGGGCGGTGCAGGATCTATTTAAGCAGCTGTCTGCCGAAAACGTAATTTATGCCGAAATTCGCTTTGCCCCCCTATTGCATGTAAAGGAAGGTCTGAAACCAGAGGAAGTCGTGGCGGTCGTAAACCAGGCAGTAGAAGAAGGGGTACAAAAAACGGGGATAAAAGGCGGATTAATCCTGGCGACCCTGCGGAATTATTCGGAGGCGCAAAGCTTGCAGACCGCCGCATTGGTAAAAGAATTTAAAGGCAGCAGCGTAGTGGGCTTTGATATCGCCGGTGACGAGGCAGCCTGGCCGATCGATGCCCACCGGTCCGCTTTTGATTTTGCCCATGAGCATCAGCTAAATATCACCGCCCATGCCGGCGAAGCAAGGGGCGCAGAAAGCGTTTGGGAAACGCTGGAATGTTTTCATCCCCACCGTATTGGGCACGGGGTGCGTAGCGTGGAAGACCCCGCATTAGTAGATGATCTGAAAGATAAAAATATCCACCTGGAGATTTGTCCGACCAGTAATATTCAAACCAACGTTTTTGATACCATGGCTAAGCACTCGGTTGATCAACTCTACCGGGCGGGCATCTCCCTGAGTATCCACACCGATACCCGGACCATCTCAGATACGACCTTAAGCCGGGAATATCAACTACTCACGGAGCACTTTGCCTGGACGAAAGCGCACTTTCGTTACTGTAATTTGGAAGCCATCCAGCATGCTTTTACCGATGAAGAGACGAAAGCCAGATTGAAGGAGCGGGTTATGGAGGCTTATGGGGAAGGATAAAATGGAAGTATTTATCCGGTAAAATTTTTTATCTTCCCTAGAAAAGAAGTTAATCGTATGAAAAAGCATGCCTGCTTTGCGAAGGATGCCCTCCGCACCACGGTCGGTCTTTCAGGTGCTAGTATTCACTTATTCAGTTGGTGCTTATTTGTATTAGTTGCCTGTCAGAATACGTCGTCAGTAGATCACTCGTTGAGTTCGACCGACTACGGCCTGACCCCGGTCCCCTTCAACGAAGTACAATTACAGGATGACTTTTGGAAACCCAGATTAGTGACGCAGATGGAGACCCTGGTGCCCTTTGCTTTTGAGAAAACCCACGAAGCCCAGGAAGCACTGAAGCTGGCCGGTGATTACCTGGAAGGTCTGGATTCCCCGCTCCCGACCCCACATCGCTATCGTTCTTCTGATCTGTATAAAGTCATGGAGGGTGCGGCATATTTACTGAAAAGCAACCGGAATCTACAGCTCGAACAGCAGATGGATAGTATCATCCAACTGATCGGACGGGCGCAACGCGAAGATGGTTATCTATACGTGGCTCATACGACGGGTGTATCCAAAGATCACGATCACTGGGGTGGCGGAGGAATGGGGGATCAGCCCTATTCCTTTGTTTTACACAGTCACGAACTCTACAACATGGGACACATGTACGAAGCCGCCATCGCCTATTATCAGGCGACAGGTAAAGACGAGTGGCTACGGATAGCCGAGAAAAACGCCCAACACATCCATCGGGTGTTTTTTGAGGGGGATCCCAATTACAATAATGGCCAGCCCGTCAATCAGGCCCCTGGTCACGAAGAGTTGGAACTGGCACTCACCAAACTCTATCGCGTCACGGATAATCCCTTGTATTTGGAAATGGCGAAAAAGTTTCTGGATATCCGTGGCAAGACTTATACCCCGGAGGGGGAAGGGGTGATGTCACCCGAATATTCGCAGCAGCATCAGCCCGTAGCAGCACAGCGAAAGGCCGTGGGGCACGCCGTGCGCGCCGCTTATCTGTATTCTGGGATGGCGGAAGTAGGTGCCCTGCAAGGGACGGATGAATACGATCCTGCTCTCCAGAGTGTCTGGCGGGATATTGTCGATACCAAGATGAGTATTACCGGCGGCCTGGGTGCCGTGCGGGGTATTGAGGGCTTTGGCCCGGAGTATGTGCTTCCCAATCAAGAGGCCTACAATGAGACTTGTGCTGCCGTTGGTAATGTATTCTTCAATTTCCGCATGTTTCTTCTGACCAAAGAGGCTAGCTATATGGACGTGGCGGAGATCTCTCTGCTCAATAATGCCCTGGCGGGTGTCAACCTGGAAGGCAATAAGTTTTTCTACGTCAATCCACTGGCAGCCGATGGAGAGGAGCCCTTCAATCACGGGCAAGCCGGACGATCCCCCTGGTTTAATACGGCCTGTTGCCCTTCCAATATCGCACGATTGATTCCACAGGTCTCGGGCATGATGTATGCCCACCAAGAAAATACGATTTATACCACTTTTTACGCAAGTAGCATCACTAAAGTACCACTGGCGGCGGGTTCGGTTTCCCTAAAACAGGAAGCTGATTATCCCTTTAAGGGTGCGGTGAGAATCGCAGTAGAGGCGGCGACTCCAAAAATGTTTGAGTTGCGTCTGCGCATTCCGACCTGGTGCCGGGGGAATCAGTTTGTGCCGGGGGAACTGTACCACTATCAAAATAAGACGGAAAAGAGCTGGTCCGTATCGATCAATGGCGAGCCCTACGATGCTCCGCTGGAAGGGGGCTTTGCCGTGATCAATCGAACGTGGAAAGCGGGCGATCAAATTTTGCTGGATTTGCCCATGCCCGTTCGGTTCAATACCGCCGTAGCGGAGGTGGAAGCGAATCGAGACCGAATGGCTCTAACCCGGGGGCCGCTGGTATTTGCCGCCGAAGAGGCAGATAATGCGGGTAAGGTTCAGGAATATTTTATGGAGAATGTACCTAAGGCTGCGCAAATAGCCGAACAGCGGATCGATAGGGGTCTCCTGAAGGACGTGGTGCAGATTAGCGTTCCCGCAAAAAGAAAAGTGGACGACCGTCTGCTTGTGGAGGAATTAACCATGATCCCTTATTATGCCTGGAATAACCGGGGGGTGGGCTCCATGATGGTTTGGTTGCCAAATTCGACAATCAAAACACAATAAAGATTAAGCTATGGAAAAAATAATAACGAACGATAGAGGCGCTATCTATCATCTAAATATCAAGCCAGCGGAACTGGGCGATACGGTTATCCTGGTGGGCGATCAGGGTCGGGTAAAGCAAGTGAGTCAATACTTTGACCGAATCATTCACCAGGGCAATAACCGGGAGTTTCATTGGGCCACTGGCGTGCTGGGCAATAAGTCGATATCGGTGGTCTCGACCGGGATAGGGGCGGACAATATCGATATCGTGATGAATGAGTTGGAGGCGCTGGCTAATTTCGATTTCGAGACCAATGCGTACCGAGCTCAGCGTAAATCGCTTTCCCTGATCCGGATTGGCACCTGTGGTACCATCCAGTCCGGCGTGGCGGTGGGTACTTATTGTGTCTCCCAATACGCCGTTGGCCTGGACAATACGATCAAATTTTATGAAGGCAGTGAGGCGGTTTTGGGTCATCCCTTGAGTCAGGCGCTGTATGCCCATTTGGATTACGCAGGGGCCTTGGACCAGCCTTATAGCGCTGCTGGAGATGAAGCCTTGATCCAGGATCTCTTTGGTGCGAAGGAGTATAGAAAAGGCATTACCGTTTCTGCGCCTGGCTTTTATGGCCCACAGGGAAGATCCAGGATTATGACACCCCGCTTCACTGATCTTTACCAGCGGCTGGGTAATTTTTCTTTCCGCGACGCACAGATCCTAAATTTTGAAATGGAAGCGGCGCCTATTTATGCTTTCGCAAAACTATTAGGTCATAAGGCTGCTACCGTATGTTTAGTGCTGGCGAATCGGATTACCGATGATTTCCTTCCGGATTACAAGCCTAAGATGGACCAGTTAATTCGCAAGGTACTGGTCAAGATTAAAGAAATGTGACTATGAAGACTAAAAAAATATCCTTTACCATCCACCACTTCGAAGAGCTGGAAGAAATGCCAGCCGCAGATCGTATCCTGGTGGAAAGAGCCAGAACGGCCGCTGGCCAGGCCTATAGTCCCTATTCCAACTATTCGGTAGGAGCCGCTATTCGACTAGAGAATGGAGAAGTGCTTATGGGAAATAATCAGGAGAATGCTTCCTTTCCTGCAGGTATTTGCGCTGAGCAGGTCGTCCTGGCTTTCGCTAACGCCAATTGGCCAGCAGAGGCGGTAACGAACATTGCGATTTCTGCTATTAATACCCGGGGGGAGCGAGCTGAGATTATCCGTCCCTGTGGTATTTGCCGGCAGGTAATGGTCGAGGTGGAGAAGAAGTTCTCCCGGCCCATGCGGGTTATCATGGATGGGCAAGCCGGTATTGAAGTGGTCGACCAGGCCAATTATATGCTGCCCCTGACCTTCGATGGGTTGGATCATTTAATTGCTAAAGGATGAGTGGTTCTAAAAACCAAATTTATCATTATCTCGCAGGGAAACTCGTGTGCCGTTAGGCACAAAACGAGGGTAGAATAAAAATGAATATTATGAAATATCCATCATCTTTATTGCTCTTTTGCCTTGGGCTTCTTTTATTGGCCTGCCAGCCTAAACAAGAAGAGCCCAGACCGCCCAATATCCTATTTCTCTTTGCGGATGACTATACCTACGAGGCCATACATGCCCTGGGAAACGAGGTGATCGAAACCCCAAACTTAGATCAGTTGGTGGAACAGGGCCTTACCTTCACGCATGCCTATAATATGGGGGGCTGGAACGGGGCCATTTGTGTGGCTTCGCGAGCGATGATTATTTCCGGGCAGTCGATGTGGAGAGCCAGAGAGAGGTCTAATGAATGGCGTTCGGGCGATTCTACGGCGCTGGAGCAGACCTGGGGGAGGATGATGGCGGCTCAGGGGTACCGTACTTATATGACGGGCAAATGGCACGTCAATGCGCCGGCGGATTCGGTATTTCATACAGCGCGGCATATCCGCCCCGGGATGCCGGACGATTTGAGAGGACAGGTAGATTGGCCAGCGATTCGTAGGGCTTTTGCTGAAGGTAAGGATGTAAAGCCCATGGTGCCGGCTGCTTACTTCCGGCCCATCAACGAGCAGGATACGGTTTGGTCGCCCTCCGATCCTAAATTCAAAGGCTTCTGGGAGGGCGGTAAGCACTGGAGCGAAGTAGTCAAAGACGACGCCCTGGATTTTTTGGCGCAAGCCCAGCAGCAAGAGGCTCCATTCTTTATGTATTTGGCTTTTAATGCGCCCCACGACCCACGTCAGTCGCCAGTATCCTTTTTGGACAAATACGATATTAATGATATTCCCCTTCCGGAAAATTGGCTTCCAGTCTATCCCTACCGGGATGCGATGAATAGTAATTTTAATATGCGGGACGAGGCCCTGGCCCCTTTCCCCCGGACGCCTTTTGCGATTAAGACCCACCGGAAAGAATACTATGCGATCATCACGCATTTAGATGCGCAAATCGGCAAAATACTTGAGGCGCTGGAAGCAACGGGCCAAAAGGATAATACTTATATCTTTTTTACCGGTGATCATGGTTTATCCGTGGGGCATCACGGTCTGATTGGCAAACAAAACATGTTTGACCATAGTATGCGCGTGCCCTTAATGATGGTGGGGCCGGGTTTGCCGAAAGGCCAGAGATTGGATACAGACGTCTACCTGCAAGATATTATGGCGACCAGTTTGGAATTGGCAAAGGCAGAAAAACCAGCATTCGTAGAGTTTAATAGCCTTTTGCCCCTGGCGAAGGGGGAGACCAGGAATGGTCATCTGGAAGATGGTGTATACGGTGCCTTTGAAGAAGGTTCGCAAAGAATGATCCGCAAAGACGGGTATAAATTGATCGTCTATCCCAAAATAGAAAAAGTACTACTGTTTGACCTGAAAGCCGATCCGCTGGAAATGAACAATTTAGCCGATTTGCCGAAACATAAAGAAAAAGTGAAGACCTTATTAGCAGATTTAATACGCTTACAAAAGCGTATGAACGATCCGCTTGATTTGGCTGGGCTATACCGTAAGTGGTAGCGTAGAGGGCTTAGAACAATTCAATATTCACCCTGAACTGCAGACGGAGTAGGGGGAACCATTCGCTTCCCAGCGAATTCACCCTGGGATCAAGAAAGCCAGGGTCTGCCAATAAGCCAATGCCCGCATCGGCTGGGATATTATCGGAAGTAACCGACAGCCATTTCGCGCCAGCAGCTACCGAAAAATCCAGACTCAGCCAGGTTTTCGGCGTAAAAACGCGGCCATAGGCGACTAAGAACGCTAGTGTAGTATTCGTCACACTCACATCCGTCAGTTGCTGATAGTTACCATTGGCACGGTCCTGATAGATACGACCGTCGGCAAAGGTCTGTTTGAAATTTGACTGAACAGATAAGAAGGTGTTGGGATGTCTATTTTTTAAGGGCCGGTAGTGTCGGTACTCTCCGAGTATTTTGTAGCCATCAAAGTTTTTATTTGGGTGTATCCCAAAGTCATCAAGGTAGCTTAGACCCAAATAGAGACTGCCATCCATGGTAATCATTTTTTCAAGTCCAAGCTCAATACCGGGGGTGTAATTAATGATGGCAAATGGATTCACCTTAACGGCCCAATTCGGACGGTAGAGACGATCTGATTGCCCCCAGGCTAGAATGGGCAGGCTCAGGGTAAATAGCAAAATAAACAGGGGTTTAGCTTTAGATTGCATCAAGCCTTCCATTTAATTTCCGTAGGTAAAAGAAGACAGCAGGTTGATGTTCTCCAGGTCGGTATAGTCAAACTGATATACATTCTCCGGGCCGACCACCAGCAAGAGACCATCCAGTGGAATGACGTCGAAAGCGGTCAAGTCCTCGATGTGGGCAATGGATTTCAAATCGTAGGGATCACGGACATCAAATATTTTTAGGCCTTCCTTATCGTCACAAACAAAAAGCGTGGTACCATCTAATCCCACACCCTTAGGAGCGTACATCTCGTATTCGGAGAGTTGTACTGGCTGGCGCGGATCAGTGATATCGTAGATTTTCAACAGATTGACATCGACGGTAAAGGAGCCGCCACAAGGGTTATTCAGTCGGCGTTGGCCATTTAGCGTGACGTAGGCAAAACTATCATTAGCCACCACCGGATCGCAGGGGAAAATATCAAATTCAAAATAGCTGGTAGCCGATAGCTGCTCGGGAATGCCATTGGCCGCAATTTCGTAAATGAATAAACCTTCACCCGATCCGACGAATAGCTTATCTTCAAAATTGAAGATAGTCTCGATACGCTCCCCGATGGGTTGCTTGTCGATCTGGGTGGGATCATCAGCTTCGGAAACATCAAAGGTGATCAGGCTCTGCTCATCGACCACGTACATGTAGTCACCGACAATAATAAAGCGGGCGTAAGAGCCACCCACACCCGTGGCTGAACCCGGGGCCGCTGCGTCGTTAAATTCGGAGCCACAAGCCATAAGTAAGCTAATGGCTGCCAGAGCGAATATGGATAGGAGGTTTTTCATGCTGTAGTATTTTAATAGTAGTGGATATTACCGCAGGCACTCTGGATTTTCCAGCTCTGCCTCTTCCCAACCAATAACCAGACCTTTCGACTCATCGACACATTCAAAAGGACCAGAATAGCCTTCCGGGTAGGCTTTGGCATCCCGGGAATAAAGACCTTCCTCTCGATCGACCAGGACTACCTCATGGATATCGCTGATGTCGATGGCTACCAGATCGGTATAATTATCGGCGTAAAGAATGTTGTCCTTGATTGCAATGTCTTCCGAACCAAAAACCTGGATAAAGGCAATCGGGATTGGATTTTCCGGATCTGAATTATCAAAGACGTGGATGCCTTTGAAGCGCTCGTTTACGTACATGTAGGGCGCTTTATAATAAATCTTACCCAGGTTCTCAATCGGCTGTGGAGGGAGGCTAATGATCTCATCCCATTCCTCCAGGTCGGCATAAATGGGGCGTACCCCCATTTGGACCCCGAGGTCGGGTACCTGCTCCAACTCTACGAGTTCACAGGCGGTGTTGGTTACCAAAACCATGGTTAAAAGGGTATACCATCTTGCCATACAATAGCCATTAAGTTTTCTTCTAAACGCTTACGCGCGGAGAAATGCTGCTTTAAAGGCTCTTTAAAACTAGAAAACCTGGCTAAAAGTGGTACCGAATGGTAGATTTTAAAAAGAAGGGAGTTCCGGGAGCAGAAAGTGCAAATCGACATAGCCCAGGCTTTGGGTATCCCCGGCCCGGATCTCCTTAAGAGAGAAGAAACCATCCAGTAAGGTATACCCACGAATGGATTTATTTTGATTATAAACCAGGGTGTACGGATTTTAGTGACCGTCACGTAGCTTCTTGATTCGGGCCTCCGCTTTGCGCAGTAGCTCCCGGGCCAGTTCCAGATCTACCTTTGCTTCGGCAGCCAGTTTTTTGGTGTCCAGCACTTCATTATTATTGATCAGCGGCATGGCCAGTTGGAGGAGATGGTTGATTTTATCTATCTCCTCGTCGGTCTGTGGGTTTTCCTGGAAGAACATTGCGTCGTAAGGATTTAAGGTCACATCGCGGCCCAGGATTTTTTCTATAGTAATCCGCATCCCCGGGCTAAGCCGGATGTGCGGTTCCGGATCGAGTGTCAGGCCCGTCTGCTGGAGTAGCTCCGTCATTTTTACATAGCCTGTCTTGGTGGCAGCGTAGCGAAAAAGTAACTTTTCCTTCTCATCATAGTAAGCATTTGCGAAATGAGGCGGTCCGGACCAGGCCTCCAGACTAATTTCGTAGACGTCCTCCTTCCAGCGGAGTTCGCTCAGTTCTTTTAGCGGCTCATAAGGCAGCTCTTCGAGTTCATCTTCGGCCGACAGGTAGACCATCGGTTCCCCCTGTGTGTCCAGTTGGGGCAGTGTACTTCCGGTAATCAGCATAAAGAAGGGCCAGGGGTCTTTTTCTGCTGCCCGCAGGAGCTCTGCATCCGTTTCGATTTCGGGGTGTAGCTCGGTGGCAAAAAAGAAAATATCATCAGTCGTGAAACTTTGCCAACCCATGATCACCCCGTAGGTCTGCCAGCACTGGCCGTTGTAGGAGATCAGGTTGCACCAAAGGCGAGCGGGATACTCGTCCAGCGTACGACTCATACCCGGTGAATAGAGCAGGTATTCCTCATCCCGGAAGATATCGTACATCTGGTAAAAATCCTCAGCTGGCTGCTCCCGGATGATCGCAAAGCTCAAGCGCCAGGGATGTGCATACTGGTAGCTCAGGTATTTGAATTCTTCCTTACCCAGCGCCTTAATTGTCGAGTGGTTCAGGTACTTGCCGATCAGTCCACCTTTCTTAAAGAGCTGAAGGGTAATGTATTCCGATTTGAAGATATTGAGGGAGGGAGTAGGTATTTGCCGGGCTACCTGTTTATACTGCTTCAACTTGCGATCCATCTTTGGTTCCAACCGTTCCCGTTCCGCTGCGTAGTAAATTAGAAATTTATCGATCAGGGGGGTAAACCGGGAATTATCCTGGCAGTGTTTTTTGATATCAGCAAAAGATTCCATAAGTAGCAATTTGTAGGTAGACTCCGGTTCAAAATGGGAGCCCCGCTTTAGGTAGGAAAAATAAGGAATAAATTGATATTTCCAATTTTGTTATTGGGGGCTTCTTCTATTTTGGATTGGAAAGCTTCGATGTGAATGAGCACAAAAGGTCTTCGATGCATTGTTGAATGGTTCCCCCCTGCTTGATGGTAAGCGAATCTAGCGGCGGGATTTTGTGAATATCCCTTGTAAAGGTTGTGGTCTT
>DATFKA010000128.1:0-5621 GCA_035268885.1 Saprospiraceae bacterium | reverse complement strand
AAAGAGTAATTGACCGGATTCGCTTTAGCGATTTTGTAGTTCTTACCTACAACCACAGTGTCAATGAACTTTTTGAAGCTCTTCTCGGATTCTTGCTCGCTTCCCTTTGAAAGTGAACCTCAAAATCCAGCTTCGTATCTTTAGTGTAAACAACACTTTAATTCCTTGTTTCCTTCACTCTGTCGCGAAGGGAGTGCAAAGATAACAGCTTTTTAAATCCAGGCAAAATTTATCGGCTTTTTTAAAGCACTTTTTTTGCCCCGGCTAAACCGCATCTAAACCCTCATTTCAAAAGCGAGTGCAAAAGTAGCACTCTTTTTGTTACCGCGCAAGCTTTTGAGGAAATAATTTCCGAAAGTGCGCAGCTCCTCTTTCAATTACCGCCCTTTCTTGTAAAGGCGGAACGCAAAGATAAGACGAGATTCTTTTCCCCGCAAGGGATTTTTGTCATTATTCCTGAAGAGAAAAATCACCAAATCCTTTCGTTTGGTTAAATACATCGGACTGCATATTCCTATCCATTTTTGGCGCAAGCCACCAATCAATCATTGGAAAAATACCAATCGGGACAGGAAAGATTTTTTTGGCGAAAGCCGGCCTTACCAATACCCCTTCCGGTTGCGCTCGAATAGCGTCACCACACCAAGCAATAGCAACAGGTTGTAGACAGAATCATCAAGCGGAATCGATGTAATGCGAATCCCCAGATACTCGGCCGGATTGTAAATAACTATTGGCTCCTGTGTATACCCTCCCGTCAGTACTCCATTAACCAGGATGAACGGCAACCACGTAACCAGGTAGGCCAGGTAAAAGCGCGACCGGTAGCTGCCGTCGAGAAACATATAATGTACCAATAGAAACCCGGCAGTAAGTATAAAGGTGGTCGCCGTGTACATATGGGTGAATTGCCAAATTCCCACTGCCGCAAGTACCACAATTAGGGTAGGCGTCAGCCATGGCTCGATAGAAGCCAGGATATCTTTTTTGATGTAGAAATTAAGGCATTCGTAAATAAAGACGCAGGCGAAGGGTACCGTTATAAAAAACAACCATTCTTCGATGGGTAAGCCCAGCATAAAAAAACCCGATAAATAATCGTGGTTAAACCCCCACACTTCCCTGGCGGTAAACACCACGTCCCAAACGATAAATATGGTTCCAACCACTAGAACCGGTCCCCACAGGTATCGCCATTTTCGATAATAGTGTACGTTGCGGTCAAAACTAAGCGCCAAAACCGGAAGCACCGTAAATAGATGTAAATATATATAGGTGTAAGGTGACTCTAGCCACGGCACCATTTTCACCTGAGGTACCTCCATCAATAACTGTCCTGACACTACGGTATCTGTTGCCCATTGAATGGCTACCAACAAAATGGGAAATAGGAAAAAACCTCCACGCACAAGCATGGAGGCTTTTTTATTAAAACTAGTGAGTGTATGTGCCATAGGGAGGTTTAAAGCATATTCAAACTATTGCGCACGGCAGAGCTAAACAGCAGTGCCACTTTGCGTCGGTCGGGTACGCGGATGCGCTCCTGTTTGACCCGGGTAGCCGGCGCACTTTTAATTTTCTTGAACAGGTTGGTGTAGTAAACATAAGCCAGATAAACTCCGAACCGCACCCCTTTCGGCAATTGACAGATGCCCTCCAGACCAAAATCAAAATCGCGCTTAATATCTTCTTCGATATCCCGCTTATCTTCATTGGTGAACGTGGTGAAATCTACTCCCGGGAAATAAACACGCCCCCGGTCGTCAAAGTCACTGGCCATGTCGCGCAGGAAGTTGATCTTCTGGAAAGCGGACCCCAATGCTCTTGCCGGCTCTTTCAATCGCTGATACATTTCGTCATCGCCTTCGCAGAATACGCGCAAGCACATCAGCCCGACCACTTCGGCAGAACCGTAGATGTACTTTTTGTACAACCCGTCTTCGTAAGTATTGAAATGCAGATCCATTTCCATACTATCCAAAAAGGCATCAATCAACTCGCGCTCGATGTTGTATTCGCGCACCGTCTCCTGAAAAGCATGCAACACCGGATTGAGGCTAATGCCTTCTTCAATCGCCTGATATGTATCCTGACGGAAACGCTCTAGCAGCTCTGATTTATCGTAGTCGTGGAACGTGTCGACAATTTCGTCAGCAAAGCGTACGAATCCATAGATGGCATAAATTGGTGGTCGGAAGCGTCGATCGAACACCCGTATACCCATAGAAAAGGACGTGCTGTACCGGGTGGTAATCAGCTGACTGCATTCCAGGCAGGTCTTATTATACAATTTCATCATAGCGATTGATTTTAGGGAGTTGGTTAGGTTGCTTCGAGTGTTGATATCGCTCATGAAGTAGTATGGGCTTTGCCCATCCAATTCTAGCGAGTATATACTCGGCTCGATGAGTTTGGGACATCCCAAAATTCATCATTACCGGTATATTTGTTGGTATGACGTTAGCGCCCGTCACAGAGCGAATTGCTTTTGAATCTCTGCCGCCACGACCTGCCCGGAAATCAGAGAAGGGGGCACTCCGGGGCCAGGAGTAGTTAACTGACCGGTATAGTATAAATTAGACACTTTATTGGAGCGCAACTTGGGCTTCAGAAATGCGGTTTGCAGCAGCGTATTTGCCAGCCCGTAAGCATTTCCTTTATAGGCATGATAATCCTCTTTAAAATCGCGGTGGGCAAATGACCGCTTGTACACGATATGCTCCCGGATGGATTGCCCCATCAATTTTTCAAAGCGATCCATAACCATATCGAAATACTGCTCACGCAACTCATCTGTATCTTCCAGGTCGGGAGCGAGGGGAACGAGCACAAATACATTTTCATATCCTTCCGGAGCTACCGACTGATCCGTGACGCTCGGGGCACACACATAAAAAAGTGGATCACTTGGCCATTGTGGATCTTCATAGATTTCGTGGGCATGTTGCGTAAAATCACGGTCGAAGAACAGGTTGTGGTGATGTAATCCGTCGACCTTTTTCTTGATTCCCAGGTAGAAAAGCAGCGATGAGGGCGCCATCACCCGTTTATCCCAGTATTTTTCGGTGTACCGGCGTTTGTCGGCCGCCAGCAAGTTCTGCTCGACATGGTGATAATCGGCTCCACCGACCACGATATCGGCTGCGTATTCTGCATTCTGAGTGATAACTTTAGTGGCGTGTCCGTTCGGTACGTAAATTTGCTTCACCTCCTGATTGAGCAGGATGCGCACCCCCTTCTCTTCGGCCAGCTTCACCATCCCTTCCACAATTTTGTGCATACCGCCTTTGGGATACCAGGTCCCCAGGGCGATGTCGGCATAATTCATCAGGCTATACATCGCCGGAGTATTCTCGGGGGTGGCCCCCAAAAAGAGCACCGGAAACTTAAGGAGCTCGCGCAGTTGCTGATGCTGGAAAAGGTCTTCGACGTGATTGCTAAGCGAGCTGAACATTTGTAGGCGAAACAGGCTCTTGAGTACGCGCAAGTCGGCAAACTCCATGATGGAGTGGCCCGGTTTATGTACGAACTCATTCATGCCCACCTCATACTTATATTCAGCCTCTTCCAGAAATTTTTTCAGATTCTGGCTACTTCCCGGCTCGTAGCGATCAAACATGGCATAAAGATCGTCCAGTTTAGCAGGCACCTCCATGGTATCATTTTCGCCAAAGACGACCGCATAAGAGGGGTCCAGCCGAATCAGCTCGTAATAATCGGAAGGCTTTTTGCCAAAGCGCGCAAAATATTGCTCGAAGACATCGGGCATCCAGTACCAGCTGGGGCCCATATCAAACATAAATCCGTCCGCTTCGAATTTGCGAGCCCGTCCACCGGGAATACTGTTCTTCTCCAGGATGGTTACTTCGTAGCCTTTATCAGCCAGGCTGGTGGCTGCAGCTAAACCGGCAAAGCCGGAACCAATGACGACAACTTTCTTTGCCAATGCGTTTGTCGGTTTATAAGTCATGTAAAAAGTAATCCGCCACAGCTAACGCTATGGCCTTAGAAATTACGAAACATCAACAGTAGCACGCCTTTTTTGTTTAGGTTTTTTTACGTTGAGGTGTCCAAAAGAAAAACCCGGAACGGAGTTTTTCCGTTCGGGGCTTTAACTTTTAAAGATATGTACGCTATTCTTTTTTACTCCAGGCAACCCAGCCACCGTCCATGTCATAGACTTTGGTGAATCCCATATCTGCCATCATATTAGCGGCTTTATTGGATCGGTTACCAGAGCGGCAAAACACATAGACAGGCTTTTCTTTATCCAGCTTCTCTTCTAGTTGTGCCTGAAAGTCATCGGCGAAAAAATCGATGTGCATCGCGCCGGTAATTGTGCCCTGATCGACCTCTTCCTGCGTGCGTACATCAACTACTTGTATACCCTCAGCAGCAATATCCTGGGCAAAATTTTCTACACTAATCACTTCTACCGTTGCCGGATCACCTGGCGCATTGCCACCTTGTTGCTGACAGGAAGCGCCTGCCACCAGAAGGAAAAGACCAAAGAAAAGGATGAGCTTTTTCATAGTAACTTACTTTTTTACTTTACCGTATATATACAAAAATAAGATTTTTCGGCCACCGGTGCTGTAATCAGCATCACTCATTCCTCCAGAAAGCCAGAATACTGTTCAACAATCATACCGCCCCCTCGTTTTCTTTTTATCTTTTCAATGATGTCGATGGACAATCTTTTATCTTTGCATTTGTGGAAAACCTCGAACGACTTTTAGACCTCTACCGCAACGACCAACGCGTTGCCAGCCTCGTCTCCCTTTTACAACAGCCGGGCAACGTACGGCTGCAACTACTGGGGCTGATTGGTGCTCAGGAAGCCTTTGTGGTAAGCGGCACCTACCTCAATGATCCGCGCAGCCATTTGTTGATTGCCAACGACAAAGAAGAAGCAGCTTATCTGCAAAATGACCTGGCAGCCCTGCTGGAAGAAAAAACCGTTCGTTTTTTCCCCGATTCCTTCAAAAACCCCATGAACTTTGAGGTACTCAGTCAGGCCAACGTCCTGCAGCGTACCGAAACCATCGACAAAATCAGCTCGGTGTCTTCCGGAGGAGAAATTGTCGTGACCTATCCCGAAGCCCTGTTTGAGCAGGTTGTCAACCCCGGAGTACTGGAGCAAACCCGCATTACCATTTCGTCGGGTGAAGAGCTCGATGTCGATTTCCTCATCGACCTGTTTACGGAATATGGCTTTAAGCGCGAAGACTTCGTGTACGAGCCAGGGCAGTATTCGATCCGTGGGGGGATTATCGACATTTTTTCCTACGGCAATGATTATCCCTACCGCGTCGAGCTATTCGATAATGAAGTGGAGAGTATCCGCACGTTTGATCCCACTTCCCAGCTTTCGCAAAAAAATATCGCCCGGGTATCGATTGTCCCTAATATCAACACCCGTTTTCAGCGCGATCAGAAGGTTAGTTTGTTCCGGGTGCTTCCGCAAAATACCGTCATTTGGGTCAAGGATTTTCAAATTCTGCTCGACAAGCTGCAACAGTGCTTTGAAAAAGCTGAAGAATTTTCCAAGACCACCATGTTCCTGGAGGAGGAAGAACTAAAGGAAATTTTTCGCGACCGCGCCTTTATCTATCCTAATC
>DATFKA010000127.1:0-39576 GCA_035268885.1 Saprospiraceae bacterium | reverse complement strand
ATATCAGACGAAGAACTCAAACGCAAACAAATGGAATACCATCTAAAGAGAGCCAAAGCACTAGGCTTCGAAGGTTAATACACAAAAATACAAAAGTCGGTTTTTTACTGGGACGCAAGAGCCCGCAGATGAAATTGACGTTAGACTGGTTAAGCACCAAACACTGTCGCCTCGAGCACGAAGATGAAAATTTACACTCTTAATTAGTCAAAACTGAAATTGCATAACTATTTAAAAAACAAGACTTTACTAAAATTATATGCATATGAAATATAAAATATCCATTCTTCTGTTTCTGATATTGGGCCTAATGGCTTGTACGGAAGATTTTCAGGAAATCAATACTAACCCCAATGCTCCCGTTGATGTGCAACCCAGCTTATTGCTACGGCAAGTACAGTGGGACTACGCAGAGCAAATGTCGTACGAGGGCTTTGTGGCAGGCAATTTATTGGGGCAATATTTTACAGCCATCGATTTTAATCTTTTTGATCGGCATAGTCTTACCGAGTCGCAGTTCGGGGGGAATCCCTGGGATATTCTCTACGTCAATTTGCGAGATAATGAAATCATCCTGGAAAAATCTCAGGAGAGTGCGGCATTGGCCGTCTACGAAGGGCCAGCCCGTATCTTAAAGGCATATATGTCGGCGGCTTTGACCGATATTTTCGGTGATGTCCCCTATTCGGAAGCCTTTTCGGGTAAGTCTTCGGGCATCATTTCACCGGTCTACGACGATCAGGAAGCTATTTACACAACTACCGGAGGCATTTTGGATAATCTGGATCAGGGCATTACCGCTATTGAAAACTACCAGGGACCAACGCCACTGGAGGGTGACATTATCTTCAATGGTGACCTTTCTGCCTGGGTGAAATTTGCCAATGCACTGAAGCTGAAATACCTGATGCGGATATCGGATCGGGTAGATGTTTCGGCTCAAATTGCCGCTATTTTTCAAGAAGGAAACTTTATCCAGACGAATGCGGATAACGCAGCCTTTGATTTTGGCGGGCCACCCAATAATTTTCGGATGTCGACCGCTCGGGTAGGTGATTATAATGTCTACATCATGTCGGAGACCATCGAAGAGGTGCTCAAGCAACTGAATGATCCCCGTATAGCGGTTTTTTTCCGGCCCACCGGCAATGATCCTGGCGAATACAATGGCCTACTGAATGGTCCGGATGCTTCTCAACTTTCCATCACCGTGGCTGATTATTCGCTGACGGGAAGGATTTGGCGCGAAGAAGCTACTCAGTTGGATGCCAACTATATGACCGCGGCCGAAACCCATTTTATTTTAGCGGAAGCGGCCCAGAAAGGCCTCATTACGGCCAATGCCAAAGCCTTGTATGAAGAAGGGGTACGCTTGTCGTTTGCGTACTGGCAGGCTTCCTTACCCGATGACTACTTAATTAGTGGATCAGCTGCCTTTGGCACCGACGAGGCCAATCCGATAGAGCAGATCATTACCCAAAAATGGTTGCACAATATCGGTAACGGTTACGAAGGTTGGATTGAATACCGTCGCACGGGGTTCCCGGCATTAAAAACGGTGGCGGCCAGTTTGAATAATGATCTGATTCCGGTGCGTATGCCCTACCCTACGACCGAGGCTACCCTAAATAGAGGTAACTATGAGCAGGCCGCCCAGGTGAGTAATGGAAATAGTGTAAATTCGGCCGTCTGGTGGGATATGAACTAAAGTTATGCAAGAATTACTGACGTATCAATGGTGGCTGATTGTGTTAGCTAGTCTGGCGCTTTTCTTTATCGCGCCGATAGCTCGTACGAGTAGTGCTTTTTTCAGAGCAACGGTAAAAAACAAGGCCCCCAACGCCTGGGTCCTGACGAGTAGTCTGGTGATCAGCTGGATTTTTGCTAAATCGATTACTAATGCCGCTAACCTGGGTTTGAGTTTTGGAATCGTAGGTGGCCTGGCCTATTCAGCCTATTATTTATCCTTTTTGGTTGCCGGCTGGATTATCTACCGAATGCGGATGCAGGGGAAATTTGCCAGTATCCATCAGTTTCTGAAAAATAAATACGGTCCTTCGGCCCTGGTGGTGTTCTCCTTGCTGATTGCCTTTCGGCTCTTCAACGAAGTCTGGTCGAATACCATGGTGATTGGTAGTTATTTTGGTGATCAGGGGAGCAGAGGCTATTACTGGGCCATCGTGGTGTTTACGCTATTGACCCTGGCCTATGTAATCAAGGGCGGACTGCAATCCTCACTACTGACCGATGTGATCCAGATGGTACTTTTTGGGGTCCTGTTATTTATTATTTTGGGGGTGCTGTTGCCAAAAGAAGATAATGACCTGGGGCGTTTTGTAAGTTCCGGTACCTGGACTCTGGCGGGTGGTCTGGACCTACTCCTGGTGGCGCTCATTCAGGTGTTTAGTTATCCATTTCACGATCCGGTGCTGACGGATCGCGCTTTTATTGCTTCGCCAAAAGTAACGCTGCGCAGTTTTATTGTGGCCACCTTCATCGGTATGCTCTGTATCGTATTATTTTCCTTTGTAGGAATTTATGCGCAGTTCCGAGGCATGGAAGGACAGGCGGCAGTGAAGGTAAGTCGCTCACTGGGCCTGGTAATGGCATTGATTATGAACTTCATTATGGTGACTTCGGCAGCATCTACTCTGGATTCTACTTTTTCCTCCTTTGCGAAGCTGATTGTAGTAGATCTGGGACCAGAAAAACAAATCACCGTACAGCGGGGACGCCTGGCCATGATTTTGTTAACGATTATCGGTACGATACCCGTTTTTCTTAGTCCTACCATCCTGTCTGCTACCACGATTAGTGGTACCATGGTGCTGGGGTTAGCGCCGGTTTTCTTATTTTGGAAAAAAGACTTTCCCCCCCTGTCCTTTCATTTATCCATCGGGGCTGGTCTGCTGATGGGTATTATTTACGCGACGGGTAAAGTGCCGGACAGCTGGATTTGGTTCGAGGGGACTTACGCGGGATTACTAGCGGTAAACCTCATCGGAACAATTCTGAGTTTTTCTTTATTTTTTATAGGTAAGTTTTTAGCGAAAGCGAAATAATTATGACAAAGCAAATAAAAGATTATCCCATCACAGACATCGGTCAACTCACCGGGAAAGTACTGCTATTTGGGGGTGTCTATTCGAATCTTCAGGCCCTGGAAAAAATGCAGGAAATCGCGGAGCAGGAAGGTATTCCGGCGCAAAATATTATCTGTATGGGGGATATTGCCGGCTATTGTGCGAATCCGGAGGCGGCTCAGCAACTGGTGCGTCGCTGGGGCGTACACTGTATTGCGGGTAATGTGGAGATTCAAATAAGGGATGGCCTGGAGGATTGTGGGTGTGACTTCACGACGGATTCCCGTTGTGATCTTTTCGCTAAAAAATGGTACCCTTACGCCCAGCAAAAAACTTCTCAGGAAACGGTAGCCTGGTTACAGGAGATGCCGGAGTTTATTCGTTTTGATTACTACGGTCGGTCTTGTGTAGTGGTTCACGGATCTTATTTTCATACCTCAGAGTTTGTCTTTAAGTCGACGCCCTGGGCGGCAAAAGACCGAAACTTTTCGGCCACCCAGTCAGAGGTGATTTTTGCAGGACACTGCGGCCTGCCTTTTCATGATAGTAAAGATAATAAGTACTGGCTTAACCCCGGAGTGATCGGTATGCCCGCCAATGACGGCACTACGCGCGTTTGGTATATGTTACTGGAGCCGGGAGAAGAAAACTTGCAATTCCAGCACCGTAGCTTCGAGTATGATCACGAAGAGGCCTTCGCCCGTATGTTGGAGACGGAGCTGCCCATCGATTATGCCAAGACATTGACTTCCGGTCTGTGGGATAACAATGATATCCTGCCAGAGGAGGAGACGGCTGCACAGGGGAAGGCTCTGGATTTTGAATCGGTGTTCGTACCACGCAATTAGAGAATAGGCAAGCCAGCCAAAGATGTTGAAGGGTACGGGAGGCTACCAGGTGAAGTATGAAAATACCACTTGGTAATCAGGGAAATAAGAATTATATTGAAAAATATATTTCAATTCCTCCTAAAACACCTTTATCCATGCAAGAAAAATATGATGTGATCATCATTGGCGGGGGCGCTATGGGGCTTTCCGCAGCAGCTGCACTTACTGATTCCTCAAAAAAAGTATTAGTTCTGGAGCGATTTGGCTTCTTCAATGAGAAGGGTAGTTCCGCTGGTCTATCTCGTCAATTCCGTATCCAGTATGCCCAAAAGTATATGGCAGAATTGGTGCTGGAAAGTATTCCCTTCTGGGAGAAACTTCAGCAGACCACTTCGGATATGCTCATTGATAAGGTCGGATCACTCTGGTTTGGAGATCCGGCGATTAGCTCCCAGGAGGGGGGCATTGAGGCAGCAATGAACGTAATGGATGAACTCAAGGTGTCTTACGAACCCTTAGATGCCAAACAAATCGAAGAGCGCTTCCCTTTTCGGAATTTACCCAAAGATTATTCTGGCTTTTTTCAGAAAGAGGGGGGGATTATTAATCTAAAAGCAACGCTACAGGCCCTGTATAATATTGCCGATAATTCATCAAATGTCAAACTACGGGAATACGAGCCGGTGACGGGTATAGATTCCCGGGCCGATGGTTCCATACACGTACAAACGGAAAAGGGGCCATACGAAACTGAAAAACTAATTTTGACACCGGGTGCCTATACCAATGAACTGCTGAAGTATTTTGGATTGTCCATGAATCTGGACATCTGGGAGATGTCTTCGGCTTATTACAAAAAGACCGAAAATATAAAATTGCCTACCTGGTTTGTCTTTCAGGAGCCACAGGATACGAGTCTGTTTTATGGTTTTCCCGAGGAAGACTGGGCGAATCCAGGGTATATTCGGGTTGCTCCGGATCTTCCAGACCGAATCTTGATCGATCCGAAAGATCGCAAAGGCGTGCCTAGTGATAAAAGTCTAAAGTTAAACAATGACTGGGTTGCCGATCATATGTATGGTTTGGAACCAGAGCCGGATTTTACTTCTACCTGTCTGATTACGCTGAGTAATAACAACAAAGAACTATTACTGGATACTTTACCCGAGTGGGTCCATAACCATGAGAATATAATTGTGTATACGGGAGGCTGGGCGGCCAAGTTTATCCCGCTGCTGGGCCAGATTCTGGCAGAGTTGGCGCTGGAGGGTAAAACGAAGTACGACATCAGTAATTTCAAGATTAATTGGCCAATGATCCGGGGCGAAGTCAGTCAGCAGTTTGTCACGGAGATACAGAAAGATCTTAAGCTAGATGTGGCCATCGTAGGCGGTGGTGCTTCGGGCTTGTATTCCGGCTATCGCCTAAAAACGGGAACAAACGAAGAGGGTAAGTCGTCTAATCCTTCGGTGGGTATTTTTGAGATGAGTGATCGGGTCGGTGGTCGCCTGGAGTCTATTCGGCTGCCGGGGATGAGTGTGGTAGGCGAGCTGGGGGGCATGCGTTATATGACGGTGCAGGAGATTGTTACGGCATTGATTGAAAAGGTTTTTGCAAAGCAATACAGCCTTAAACCGATTCCGTTTCCGATGGGTGATTCGGATCATCACTTGATGTATTTGCGTAAGCAGCGCTTCTTTAAAAATCGTTTTGAGCAGGCCGAGATTACGGGGGAGTCTTTTGAGACGCGTTACTTCGTCGAAGACCGCTTTAAGGGGAAGAGTTCTGATACTATATTTACGGAGATTATTTCAGAGGTGCTGGAAGCAGATGGCTATTCGCTAGAGCAAATTCAGGAAAGTGACGACGCACGTGAAAAATGGAACGAGGTCAAACAAAGTTTACGGTACAACTTCCCAGGACCTTATCAGGGGCAATACGTCTATGAGATCGGTTTTTGGAACTTACTAAAAGACCGATCCTCACAGGAGACTTATGAGTTTTTGGCGCAAGCCGGTGGCTATTACTCCAATACGATCAACTGGAATGCTGCTGAGGCCTTTCCCTATATGGTTGGAGATTTCGCTAGCTCAGCGGTAACTTATAAAACCCTCGATGGCGGTTATGATCAAATACTGACTTGTCTGGCGGATGCTTTCCTACAAAAGCAAGGTACCATCTACACCAAAAACCGTTTGGTCACTTTCGGCCATAATCCAGATACCAAGAGTTCCTACCGCTATCTCCTTACTTTTTACAGTCAAGAGGCAGAAAAAGAGTGGACCGTCTTGGCAAAGGATATCATTTTAGCCATGCCACGCCGCTCTTTGGAATTACTGGATCAGGAAAATTTCTTCTTCAATCGGGATCGCCAAAAAGAGCTGCACTATAACCTTGACTCGGTGATTATGGAGCCTTCGTACAAGATCCTGCTCGGTTTTGAAGAGCCCTGGTGGGAGGCCACATTGAAAGCTAAAGCGGGCGAGTCGATTACCGATTTGCCTATGCGCCAGTGTTACTATTTTGGGGTAGACCCTGAAAACTCACATTCTTTATTCCTTGGAAGTTATAATGACATGCGTACGGTTGCCTTCTGGCAGGCACTGGAAAACGGCGAACCCTATCGTACCCGCTCTACCAAACTGGTACGTGCCGTAAACGTGGAATATCCCTCTTATCAGCATGCGACCCGTCCCATGGTGCTGGAAGTGATGAAGCAGGTGCGCGAGCTGCATGGCCCTTCGGTTGAAGTACCCGAACCGTATACTTCTGCCTTTAAAGACTGGACGGATGATCCTTACGGTGGGGGCTATCACGCCTGGAAAGACAGCTACAAAGTATGGGAAGTGATGCCTTACATTCGGCAGCCCTATTCCGAAGAACGGGTTTTTATTACCGGCGAAGCTTACTCTGATCAACAGGGTTGGGTAGAAGGTGCATTCTGTGTAGCGGAACACGTCATGCGGGAAAAATTTGATTTAAAATGCCCCGACTGGTTGAATAAGGACTATTATCTGGGCTGGTAAGGCTTGGAGACGAATAGCTGATCTTCTTATTTGGAAAAGATTTTTAACTTTGAAGTTGTTTAAGAATTCCTGTTAAGATGATTGGTAACGGCTTTCAATGTGTTGCCAAGGGCTCAGTGAGGAGTTTTTAAACAATTTCTTTAAGTATGAAGCAGCTAATTTCTTTTTTGATACTGGTCAGTAGTCTTGCCATATCCTGTACGAAGCCATTGGAATACGATTTTGTACTCAAAAACGCCACCGTCTACGATGGTACCGGAGCGGATGCTGAGGTGCTAGATGTGGGTATACGAGGAGATCAGATTGTATATGTAGGTGAGATCAACAAGCCCGGCGATGCCGAAGTCATTGATCTAAGCGGACGGATACTCAGCCCTGGATTTATTGATATTCATACCCACCTGGATCCTATCCTGGCGCTTTCCAACTGTGAGAGTCATCTCCGACAGGGGGTAACCACGGCATTGGGTGGTCCCGATGGCGGTGGGGTATGGCCCCTGGCACCCTACCTGGATACCCTGGCCGAAATCGGTGTGGGGATGAACGTAGGTTTTCTGGTTGGCCATAACGTCGTGCGTAGTAATGTGATGGAATTGGATAACCGGGCACCGACCGCGGCCGAATTGGACAGTATGAAAGCGCAAATTGCCCGGGGAATGGAAGAAGGCGCATTCGGCATCTCGACCGGGCTGAAATATCTGCCGGGAAACTTCGCAGAATTAGATGAGGTGGTAGAATTATCAAAAGTAGCGGCCCAATACGGCGGCTTTTATACTTCACATTTACGGGAAGAAGGTCTGGGCTTGATGGAAGGCGTGGGAGAAGCCGTTCTCATTGCGGAGCAAGCGGATATCCCCGTGGTACTGACGCACCATAAGGTGGTTGGTAAACCGATGTGGGGCAGCAGCAAGAAAACCCTGGCGCTGGTCGATTCCGCCCGTTCCGTCGGGTTGGATGTACGTATTGATCAGTACCCCTACACAGCCAGTCATACCGGCATTGGCATACTGATTCCGACCTGGGCCCGGGCGGGAGGGAACGGTCGCTTTCGCGAAAGGATACAGGATACCGTTTTGCGCGACAGCATCAAAAAGCAAATTCTCTTTAATATTATCAATGATCGAGGTGGGTCGGACCTCAAGCGGGTACAGTTCTCTCGCGTACGCTGGCAGCCCGAGCTCGAAGGCAAAACCCTGCACGACTGGGCCATCGAAGAAGGGATGGAACCCACCCTGGAGAACGGTGCCGAACTGGTCATCCAGGCGCAGTATCGCGGTGGAGCTAACTGTATCTTCCATGCCATGTCGCAGGAGGATGTTAACCGTATTATGCAGCATCCCTTTACAGCCATCGCTTCCGACGGTCGCCTAAATGCCCTGGGCGACGGGCATCCACACCCCCGCGCCTACGGTACCTTCGTACGGGTATTGGACAAATACGTCAAGCAAGATAGCGTGCTGAGCCTACCCGAAGCCATCCGCAAGATGACCAGTCTGCCCGCCGAGCGGATGGGCCTGAGTGATCGCGGTCAGATCAAAGCGGGCTACCGCGCCGACCTGACCATCTTTGATCCGGCGAGTATCCGCGAGGTGGCCACCTTTACCGATCCGCACCATTATCCGGAGGGCATTGTACACGTACTGGTCAATGGCCAGTGGGCGATTCGCGATGGTGAACTGGTGAATGGCAAGGCGGGTCAGGTCTTGAAGGGGCCGGGGTATGGAGGGGAGTGATTAGAGGAGGAAGATTCCTGAGGAGCCAAACTTGCAAAGCCGGACAGGCTTGCGAGGTTTTAGACCCTCTCTAAACCCTAAACCCTCAACCAATAGAAGCTACAGCTGTTAGCATAACAAAACAATAAACACATTATGGCAACAAGAAAATGGGATCATACCAACATACCGGATCAAAATGGGCGGGTCGTCATCGTGAGCGGCGCTACCAGCGGACTGGGGAAAGAAGCTGCTCAGGTGCTGGCCGGAAAAGGCGCTACCGTCGTGTTGGCCATCCGGAATAGAGAGAAAGGGAACAAAGTTGCCGAAGAAATAAAGCAAAGCCATCCCGAGGCGAGCATTGAGGTCAGAGAACTGGATCTGGCCAGTCTGAATACAGTACGCACTTTTGTGAAAGGTTTTAAAAACCAATATGATCGACTGGACCTCCTGATCAATAATGCCGGGGTGATGATGTGCCCTTATGCCAAAACCGAAGATGGTTTTGAAATCCAAATGGGCGTCAATCACCTGGGGCACTTTGCCCTGACGGGACTGCTGATGCCTCAGCTTAAAAAGACGGAAGGGTCCAGAATCGTAGCGACCTCGAGTATTGCCCATCGACAGGGAGATATCAATTTCGATGATCTGAATTGGGAAGAGCGAGACTATAAAACGGGTCAGGCTTACGGGGATAGTAAAATCGCTAATCTTTACTTCGCCTACGAACTTGCCCGTAAGTTGGTAGGGAATCCTGAAGCCCCACTCGTGACGGCGGCGCACCCCGGCTGGACGAGTACAGATCTGCAACGGCATTCTACTTTTTTCAAAATACTGAATCCGATCTTTGGACAAAGTGTGGAAAGGGGAACCCTGCCTACTCTACGGGCCGCCACCGATGAAAATGCCCAGCCCGGAGATTACTTCGGGCCGGCTGGATTTATGGAAATGAAGGGCTACCCTACCGTGGTTGACTCTAATGAACGCTCCAAGGATAAAGAAAAAGCCAGGCGCCTCTGGGCTATGTCCGAAGAGCTTACGGGAATACAATACAATATATAAGCTAACCAACAAAAGAATAAGACATGTCAGCAAACGATGATGATTTCTTCAAAAGAGCAGACGAGCACATCAATGTAGCTAATGAACAACTGGCTAGTAATAGCCGGGGAGCGGTTAGTGCTTCCATGATGTACAGCGTGGCCAGGTTTAATGCCTGGTTGAGTGCTTGTGAATTTAAAAGTGCGGCAGAAATGGCTACATCCAAAGAGAGGACCCTTAAATACTTCGTTGCCCAATACGAAAAGATGCTAAAGGAAAACCTAGAGGATTATATTACGCATTTTGATAAGTATATGAAAGCTGCAGAATAAGTTGTGGACTTGAATCATATATTTGACTACGAGGATCACATAAGATTCCGACAGGTGGAATTAGGGAAAGCAGAGGTTACCCTGATCAAAGAGCGTCTGGCTCAGCCAGAAGGAATTGTTTGGTTTCAGCCCTACCTGAGGGTGAGAGAAAGTCTGCCCACTGATTTATTGCAGCCTACCCTGCTATCGGGGCTTCGATTCAAGCATGTCTATTTTCCCACGCACTGGATGCCGGATCTGAGTCGGATGTGTGGTCCGGAGCGGGTTGATGGGGCCATTATAACATTAATGCAGCAGCGATCTCTGGTGGATAAATGTCGACTAATTAGGTATTTCTACCATAATCGCTCCGGTATAGTCGGTAAATATATCGCTCCGAACCGTTTTGAGCCCGTGCGGATCGTTTGGCGATGGGATGGCAAACGTTACGCAAGAGAATATACAAAAACAGGACTAGAGGAGTTGAAAAAGCGTAGCCGGGTCATGAGGTTAAAGCGATACCGTTTTTTGATAAAAGAATTTCAGGAAAATGATCATCTGGTATACCGGTATTTTATTGCACCGGAATTAAGAAGATATCCCATCGATTTTCCCGAAGAAATGAGTGAGTTGGACTGGAAGATCATTGATGAGGTCCGTCAGGAAAGTTTCCCCAGTCACGCCTATGAACTTCAGGCAAAAATAAAGGGTCAGGCAGAGATGGAACATCTGATCTACGAAGAGCTAAAATGGAATCGACCTGGAAATTAATTCCATTACTTATAATTATTTTTCGGAACGAAGAAGAGCCTTTAGTCATGATCTTCCTGGCCAGGGGCAAAAGTGCCTAAATAGAATCCGGTATAAAAAAAATAGCGCGAAGACGGGCATTTCGCTAGTCTTCACGCTCTGGGTCTCGTAAAGTTGATTACTTCTTACAGGCCTAATAACCAGAATAGTAGACCCAGTACGAGTACTACCAGCCCGATGGAGACCAGGATGTCGGCGATACCAGTCAAGCCTAAGAGGGCTAGAGCTGCACCTATCACTACAATGACTAAACCGGTACGTACACCGTCTCTTACGTCTTCGGAAGCGTGACGCTTATTCAGTTTGTTGTTAATCCGCTTCATCTTTCGATCAAACTTTTTCTGCTGTTTGGCAGAGAAATTCTTGATTTTTTTCTGAAAGTTAGACTGGTTCTTTTCCAGTATGCGGTCGTGGTTTACCGGAGCATTTCCAGCCCGTATTTGAAAAGGTGTACTAACGATTAGGATTAAGCAGGTGATCAGTGTGATGGGTAAAAAAGATTTGAAACGCATAGCCTTACTTTAGTTGATTAAAAAATATTCCCTATAACTTTTGAGTAGAGAATATGTTCGCTATGCGGTATGGTAGACAAAGGCCTCCCATCTTCCATGATGACTCTTACTTAGGGGCCACAATACTTCATGGTCAACATTGATTCGTGGAAAGACTTCTTGTATAAGATTAAAATTCCTTTGGGGGAAAGTTGTTTCTAATTGAGTAAGGATTCGGGTATCCAGCTTGGTTTTGCCCTTTTGGAAAATCCATTTCTGAGGCTGGCTTTTTAGCGAAAGCCAGGTGAGCGCATGAATGTAATCCTTGTTCCATTCAAGATCGATCTCGTAGGCGTCAAGTTTTCCTTTTGCCCGGTTTAGCGCTAGCACTTCAATGGACCTGGGAGCGAAATAGCGTTCCGGACACAGTTGGTATTCCAGTTTGTAAACACTCTCTTTTATGGCCCAGGCCAACCAGATATCCAATTGATCTTCGCGGTAGGTAGCTAATAGTTCCTGCTCCGCTTTGGTCATGGTTTTTTCGCGAAAGCGATCCCAGTGTTCCTGGGAACGCTCCCGGATGGCCCTTCGATCGATAATATCATTTCCGATCATCGGTAAGCTCTTCAATAATTCCCACGGCGTCTTTTACGGTCAGCATCTTTTCGGCCGATTCGTCGTCGATTTCGATGTCAAAAGCCATTTCCGCGTCGATGATGATATCTACCAGGTTGGCAGAGTTCACTTTCAGGTCATTAAGTAAGTCGGTGTCTTCGCTGACGTTCTCAAAGGCTTCCTGATCCTGGACATAAGGTTCGATGATGGTTTTGAGCTTTTCGACGATTTCTTTTCTTTCCATATTTTATTGTTTACGAAGTTTTTAAACAACTTCTACGTTAAGCTAAGGATTATTGTTGATACTTCTTAAACAGCACACAGGAATTTACGTCGCCAAAGCCAAAGCTGCTCTTGGCGATAATGTTTAATGGTGTCTCGATCATCCGTTGGGGAATCCGTTCCGGGGCAATATGTCTGGCCACTTCTGGGTGTAAATCTTCACAATTCAAAGAGGGATGTAAAAAACCATTGACGAGTTCCAGTACCACGGCGACCGATTCGATGGCACCGGCGGCACTAAGACAGTGTCCGATCATCGATTTCAGACTACTGATGTAGGGGAAGTCTTTTCCAGCGCGCTTCAGCGCGACCGTCCATTGCTCCACTTCAATCGGGTCAAACATAGTGGAGGTGAGATGTCCGGAAATAGCGTCGATATCACTCGCTTTGATTCCTGCATGTTGGATGGCATCCTGGATACAGCGTACAATGCCCTGCCGGTTGGGAGCCGTCATGGTACCGCCCTGCTGCTGCCCACCGGAGTTGATGGCTCCCCCCAGCACCTCCGCGTAGATTCGAGCACTTCGTTTTTTGGCGGAAGCCAGGGTCTCCAGGACCAGTGCCCCTGCTCCACTACCGGGTACAAATCCCGCTGCGGTAGCACTTAGGGGGCGGCTTCCCGCCTCCGGTTGATCATTGGATTTTCGAGTCATTACGCGCATGGCATCGAAGCCTCCCCAGACGTAGGGGCCTCCACTGTCGCAGGAGCCGCAGAGGACACGTTCGGCCAGGCCCAATTGTAGGTGGCGATAGCCGAGCAAGATACTTTCGGTGCCGGTACTACAGGCCGAAGCATTGGTCATGATCTGATTGCCCAGCCCCAGTCGCCCCCCGAGGAAAGCCGAGACACCACTCGACATGACCTGGGGCACGGTAGTACTACCCAGGCGCTTAACCTGTTGTTGGTCAATGAAGTAAGCGGCATCCCTTACGACCTCCGCCCCGGCCAGTCCGGCCCCGAAAAAACAGGCGCTGCCCCAGTCGGGTGGGCTATCTTTTTCTTCCGGTGTTGCTAGCCCGGCGTCTTTCCAGGCATCAATACCCGCCATGACCCCGTATAAAATGCCGGTGGCTTTCAGGCTGCGCAGTTCTAGTGGAGAGAAATACTGGTTTTTTATTTCCTCATCAACGGGCGGTAGACCCCCAATCTGACAACCGAACTTAAGTTCGGCCAACTGGGGATGATGCTGGATACCCGAGCGCCCCGCACGCAGTGCTTGTTCAAAATCGAACAGGCCGATAGCGTTGGGGGCTACGACGCCCATACCGGTGATGACAATTCTTTTATCTGCTGTTTTTTGCATTTGGATTAATTTTATTAGAGACAAGGCATGCCTTGTCTTTACTGCTTGAGGATCATCCCCGCCATAGTACCGTAGCAAATCCGCTCCTTTTCGGAATTATACATATTCACTTTGCACTTCAGTTTGCCCAGTCGGTAGTAGACTTTTTCGGAGACGACCTGGACCTGCTCGCCGGGTAGTACCTGCTTTAAATAGTGCACCTGTGACTCTGTGAAAACGAAGGGTTTGGCTTCTTTTTGTCCTTCCGCTTTCGCTAAAAAAATGCCCAGGCAGACCAGGCCGATCTGGGCCATACACTCACTCAGTAAGACCCCGGGGGTTACCGGGTGATCCGGAAAATGACTATCGTAATAGCTGGCCTTTTCCGGGAAGGTATAATAACCCGTGATCCCATTTTCGTTGACTTCGACCAGCTGATCGACAAAGCAGAAACCGGGACCGTAAGGTAATGCGTCAATGATTTCTTTATGATTACTCATTTTAGGTAATACTTTCGCCACCGTCGACGGGTAGGACGACTCCATTGATCCATTGTGCTTCGTCCCGACACAACAGATATACGACGTCGGCCACCGTTTCGGGGGTGGTCAGTTGATGAAAAGGGTTGCGTTCGCGGGCGGCTTGCTTAAGCTGCTTACTGCCCGGAATCATACGTAGTGAGGGGGTGTCGGTGACGCCGGGCTGCAGGGCATTGCAGCGTATGCCATGCGGTGCGTATTCCAAAGCAATGGAACGGACCAGTGCTTCCAGAGCCGCTTTGGCCACACTAACGGCGCCATAGGTTTTCCAGGCTTTACTACCGCCTTCGCTAGTTAGGCCCAACACCCGGCTATCGGCCGCAAATAGTCCTCGCTGAAAGATGGCGCCTACCCAATCGTAGAGGCTGATGGCCATGGCTTCGAGGGTAGCCACAAAGTCACTGTTTTGTAGTAGGCTTTGCTGGGTTTCGTATATTTTATCCAGTTCTCTGGCTAGCGGGCTGGGCTCTTCGATTTGTGTGCTAATACTGGTGTGTGGGGCCAGGGGTTTTAGGTTGCCCCGTGCGATGGCGTGGAGAACGAGTTTCACAGATTCATTAGGAGCCATTTGAGCTTGCAGCTCCTCGATGACTTCCTGGCGCTTTTCGGGGCGCAGGGCATCGACATTGAAGTGGCATACTTTCACCCCCTGGGTCTCCATTACCTTTATTTCTTCTTTCAGTTTTTGTACGCCGGCTTTTCGATCGCGATGGATCAGACAGAGGTGCATGCCTTCACTGGCCAGTTTTTTGGCAGAAGCCAGCCCCATGCCACTACTACCGCCAAGTATAACGGCCCAGTGGTCACTGAAATAGGGATATTTTGAGCTCATAAGATGTCGTTTTATTTACCATTCTAAGAGGACGCTTTGTGCCGAAAATCCCGGACCAAAACTAAGCATGATGCCACGTTCGCCTTTCCTGACCCCCTTCTCGAGGAACTGATGGAGTACGTAAAGCACCGTTGCACTGGACATATTCCCGTAATTCCGCAGCACTGATTTTGTCTCGTCCAGGTTTTTACCCAGTGCTCCGAAGAGGCTATCTACCATCTGGATAATCTTTTTCCCGCCCGGGTGAAAAATCAGGTGATCGATATCGTCGATCGACAAATCATTGCGTTCCAGGAAGGGAAAAATAATGCGCTCAAAGTGCTCATTAATGCGTTCGGGGACGTTTACATCCAGTACCATCTCGAAGCCGGTATTGCGCAGTCGGAAACCCATCAAGGCGGTTTCATCATAGAAATGGTACATCTGCGTATCGCGAATGACGGGCCCTGGATGTTCCTCGTCATCGCCCATGATAAGGCAGGCGGCTCCGTCGCCGAAAATAGCAGCACTGACCATATTGGCCATAGAGAAATCCTGCAACTGAAAGGTTGACATGGGGGATTCTACCGCGATAATGGCCGCTTTTTTTCCGGGATTGGCCTTGAGGAAGTTATTGGCGTAGATCGTAGCGGAGACCCCCGCGGCACAGCCCATCTCCGTTACCGGAAGACGCACAATATCCTGTCGCATGTCGAGGGCATTTATTAGATAGGCATCAACCGAGGGAATCATAAAGCCCGTACAACTTACCGTGATAATAAAGTCAATATCTTTGGCGGCTATCTTTCCTTCTTCCAGTGCTTTTCGCAAAACAGTTTCGGATAGTGCTTTAACTCCTTCTACATAACGATCATTTTTTTCTTCGAAAGAAAGGGGCGCCAGTACGTCTTCGGCCGGCATGATGGAATAACGCTGATCCACTTGTGCATACTTGAATATGCGCAAAATTTTACGGCGAAAACGTTCATCCTGATCCGCCAGGTGACGTTCCATATCCTCCAGAATACCGTCGGTAGTCTTAGTATAGGGGGGCAGGGCAGTAGCCGTAGATAATATTTTGGGAGATTTATTCTGCATTTGGCTTGTTAATTTTAAAGATCATTTTGCGGTTAAGGCCAGGCATGCCTGGCCTCTAGATTTCGGGTTTTAGAAAAATTAATAATTGCCAACGGAAGGCCCAGCGCCAGCGTAGATAATATTGTGGGCTTATTTTTTGAGCCATTTTATGAAATTCTTGTCGTTTGAATCCTTTCCGGATGGATAGCAGACCGTCGTCTTTGGCAATTTTGGGAGAGCGGAATATCCAACAGACGAGGTAAAAGGCGTAGTAGGCCAGCCAGTGACGATGCAGGTCATTAACGATGATGGCCCGCACACCGGCATCTTTACACTTCTGGAGTAATTGTTCTATTTCCGCTTCGGTAAAGTGGTGCAGGCAGAGGTTAAAAGTGGCGATGTCTACTTCCTTTAATTGGTACGCTTCCGCAAAAATATTCTGAACCCGGTATTCAATTTCCGGAAAATGGCGAGACTGTCGACGAGCCATAGCTATCACATGGGCATTGGCGTCAACCCCCGTGAATTGCGCTGGCAATTCCTTCTTACGCGCAAATTTTGCGAGACTGATCAGACCATCTCCACTGCCACAGCCCAGATCGTGTAGACGGATGGGCGTGGGAGACTCTATTTGAAGACAGCGTCTAAGGCTATCCACCAGTACCTGATTACCTCCCAGCCAGATATTAACTTTTTCAATACTTTCGAAAGTATCGGTTATTTCGCTACCCTCAAGGGTGAAATCATCGATGATCTCTTTTTCCGTAGCGCGGGATTTGAATTTAGGTACGGTCATTAATGGATCGGTTTTCCGTGTGTAAATCGAATAATAGGTTTTAACAGAGGTGGATAAACGGCCAGGCTGCGTACTGCCCAGTCGGATATCATGGGCCTGCCCATGAACTGGTGTAGGCGACGCCCCCAGCGCAGACGGCGGGCAAAAGTACGGTTCCACTGCGTTTGGTATTGGTCTTCCATTTGTTGACGGCTTAATTTATGATGGAGAAAGTCTGTGGTGGCGGCCACGGCTAATTTAGCTCCGTGGATACCCATGGCCATGCCATTACCCGCCAGCGGCGGAATCATGCCCGCGGCATCTCCGACCATCAGCATGCCTTCTACCACCTGCCGTTTGGGTAGAAAAGATACGTTAGAAATGGCAATGGGTGGCTGCGGATAGCGGTCACCGGAAGTGAAAAGAGCGCGAATCGCTGGATTTTTAAATAGAATCTGTTCTTCCAATGCTGAAATTCCCCCCGCCTCTTGCAATTGTCGCGCCCGACATAAATAGGCAATATCGATGCTTCCATCTTCCACCTGGACCGCTCCGGCGTAGCCCCCTGCAAAATTATAGAGGGTAACGAGATCGGCGGGGAAATCGGCCTGAATATAAAATTTGATCCCCACGTAATCGGCAGCCTCCTGGACAAAGGGGCGTTGGAGCAAGCGGTCCAGATTGGCCCGCTTACCAAAGCTGGCTAGGACTACTTGTGCGGAAATAGTATCTCCTTTTTTGGTGCATAAGTCCGTTTGTTCCAGGCTACTTTGCACTTCACTGATCTGGGTATTGAGCAAAAACTGTACACCCTGCATCTTAGCGTGTTGGTAAAGGTGGTGATCCAGTGCGTATCTTCTGATACCGAGCCCACCCAATGGGAGCTGCTGTTCTACGAACTGGCCATTAGGGGCGTAAAGTCGAAAACGGTTTACCTTTTCGGGTTGTAAGTGGGTCAGGTCGAGACCTAGTTGTTTAAAGTAGGGTTGTACTTCAGCTGAAAGGTATTCCCCGCAAACTTTATGTTGCGGATATTGTTTTTTTTCAATAACTAGTACAGAAAAACCGCGGCGATTCAGGTCGATTGCGGCCGTTAGGCCTGCTAGTCCGCCCCCAATAATCGCTACCTGTGCTTTCATGTCCATAATGTAAGTAAATTTACGGGAATATTTAGGTAGAATGTAGAGCCACTCGGTTTTGTTCTAAAATAATTCAATTAATATGTCGCATCAAAAACACGCCAAAATTAGTCGCCCTGCTTTAGGTAATTTTCATAGAAATGAATGGGCTATTTTAGGGACTACTTGCGGAAAGATTAAAGAACTGGCCAATGGCGTCATTGCCGGTCTTGCTGAAGATTGGAAAATAGCTTACGTGGATGCCGACCATAAAAGTGCGGATGAGGCTGCTGCCCAAAACACCAAGTCTGATGCCTTGGATTATGGTGCCCGGCGGGTGTATACGGACAAGATAAGCCACCACCAGTTCAACTGGAAAGGCGTTTTTGATAAACACCAGTACCGCGCTCAATTCGCCGATCAGGATGCGGTGCTGATTAATGGCAACCACTTTCAGGCCACCCGACAAATTGTAGTGATTGATCCGGTAAAGGAGAAGTCCTTAAAAAAACGTCTGGACCAGATCAAGCAGATTGATCTTTTGCTTTTTGCCGACCCGCAAACACCAATCTTTCCTTTCCTTAAAAATCAATTCCCGGAGATCGATCGGGTTCCTTCTGCCAATCTATCGGATATCGGCGCAGTGACAGATAAGATAAAGAATGCGCTTGAAGAAGCCTTGCCCCCACTTTATGGTTTGGTTCTGGCGGGCGGAAAAAGCCAGCGTATGGGACAAGATAAAGGCGCTATGGAATATCACGGTAAGCCTCAGCGCGAGTACATGGCGGATTTGCTTAATGATATTTGCGAGCAGGTTTATGTATCGGTTCGCCCGGAGCAGAATATAGAAAGCAATCATCATCAGCTTTCGGATACCTTTCTGGGGCTGGGGCCTTTAGGTGGTTTATTATCTGCTTTTCGTGAAAAACCGGACGCGGCCTGGCTGGTGGTGGCTTGTGATCTGCCTCTTCTGGATAAAGCCGCCATCGAAGAACTGGTTGCAGCGCGCAACCCTTCTTCCATCGCTACGGCTTTTAATAGTCCGGTAAACGAATTTCCGGAACCTTTAATTGCGATCTGGGAACCTCGCGCTTATCGGGTTGGGCTGGCGTTTTTAGCGCAGGGGTATAGTTGTCCGCGTAAGGTATTGATCAATTCGGAAGTGTCCTTGATCGATGCGCAAAGACCAGAGACCCTGATGAATGTAAATCGACCAGAGGAGTCAGAAAAAGTGAGGAAACGACTGCAACAAAAATCAAAAAACGCCGTTTAGTGAATTATGGGTGTTAAAGAAAGAAAAGCTCGCGAAAAAGCAGCCTTGCGAGCAAAGATCATCGAAACGGCTAACGCTTTGTTTTTGGAGCGTGGCTACGAAGGCACGAGTATTCGTCAGATTGCACAGGCGATCGAATATAGTCCAGCTACCATTTATTTGTATTTCAAGGATAAAGAAGATTTATTCCAGGAGATTCTGGATGCGGCTTTTGCTTCTTTGCAAGCCGCATTGGAGAATGCTAGAATTATTGCTGACCCTCTATCGCGTCTACAAGAACTGTGTCGCCGCTACCTGGATTTTTCGCGTAAGCAGAGCAACTACTACGACCTTATCTTTGCCAATCCTGCCAGTACCGCCAAGGAGGGGGAACAAACCTATGCGGGGCGAATTCATCAATACTTTATTAAAACGATTCAAGATTGCAAACGAGAAGGCTACTTTCTCAGTAAATCGGCGGATGCCCTGGCTACGGTTATTTGGTCATTTATTCATGGCCAGGCGATGCTGCGTATGGACCAGCGGCTGGATCATCTAGCAAAGATCGAAAGGGAGCGATTAGAAGAAGAAAGTTTACAGACTTTTTTTGCTATGTTACGATCTTTTTGATGAAGTTGTTTAAGAATTTCTGATGCGATGATTTGCCAAGGGCGCATTGAGGAGTTTTTAAACAACTTCGATATTCCTTGGTCTACGAAAACCCTTGGTTTGTCATATATCTGTCGATTAATATCGTTCGGGTGCTGATATTATAGGTTAACATTATTATTTTGCGATTGGATTAGTAATGAAAACGCATCCGAATGAACACAAAAACAATGCGCTGGCTCCTGATAGCCATTGGTATGGCCTATTTCGTACCCGGGCTATCTGCACAACAAGGCCAGCAATATCCTACCATAACGGCAACCTTTAACAATTTGTCTATACAAGGCATCCTGGAGCAGCTTGATAGTCGTACCGACTATCATTTTTATTTTAAAACCAGTGATTTGTCAACGCAGAGCTTGCCCGGTTTCCAGTTTGAAGAGACTCCTCTGAACGAAGTTCTGGATCAGGTCCTTGCAAATTCGCGGCTTGGCTATATCGACTACCGCAATGAAGCCATCATAATTTTACCTAAGACCTTGGCTAATCAAGCTTTTACAGCGGATTACTACCGGGCAAAAGAAGCAGCTAGTGTTGAGGTAGAAGAGGAGCGTAAGGAATTGAAGGTGGGCAACATTGATGAGCTCTCCATTGATGGTCGGGCTGCAGTTTCCGGAGTAGTGAGAGATGCCGAAAGTCGGGAGCCGATTATAGGTGCCTCGGTTACCTGGGAAGATCTGGATGTCGGAGCGGTAACCGGTCTGGAAGGGGAATTTGAAATGAATATTCCCGCCGGTGTACACTACCTGAGGATTTCTTACCTGGGCTACGAAGATATCAACACCCCGGTACGGGTGCTCAGTAGTGGTGAGCTACGATTTCGTATGGAAAAGGGCGCCATCGATTTGGAAGAGGTGACGGTTAGTGCAACGCGAGCAGACGCTAACGTGGAAAGTGCTCAGATTGGTGTAGCCAAGGTCGACGTGGAATCGGTCAAAAAGAATCCGGCACTGATGGGTGAAGCCGATGTTGTAAAGGCTTTACTGCAGAATGCGGGGGTAACCACCGTCGGTGAGGGAGCAGCTGGCTTCAACGTTCGTGGAGGGGATGTGGACCAAAACCTGATTTTACTGGACGAAGCGATTCTATTAAATTCTTCTCACGCACTGGGCTTTTTTAGTTCCTTTAATACAGATTTGTTACAAGATGCAGAATTGTACAAGGCAAATATGCCGGCCCAATTTGGGGGGCGTCTCTCCTCGGTATTGGACGTAAACCTGACCGACGGAAACTTTGAAGAATTTAAAATCAAAGGCGGGGTGGGCCCTATTACCAGTCGGGTAAGCTTTGAAGGTCCCATCGTAAAGGATAAGATTGCTTTTTACGGCGGGCTTCGTTCGTCTTATATCAATTGGATGCTGAATTTGGCGAATAATGCGGAGGTTTCTAACAGTTCTGCCTTTTTTTATGATACGAATATTGGCCTAACTGCCCGACTCAATGATAATAATACGCTGAGTATTTCTGGCTATGGCTCACAGGATGACTTTACCTACAACCAGGATTTCGGATTTGATTACAGTACCTACCTGGCTCAAATGAACCTGAGAAGCTCTTTCAATAACGAATGGCTATCTAAATTTTCGGCGGTATATAGTACCTATAATAGTAATCAGGTTGATATTGGTGGGCTGACGGGGTCAGTCCTGACCAACGCGGTGGATTATATTAAGCTCAAGGAACAGGTCACCTACTCTCCGACGACTCAGATGCTAATCGACGGTGGCGTCTCTGGTATCCTATACACCGTTAAGCCGGGCGATATAGCACCTTTTAACCAGGAATCTACGGTTGTAACTAATCCACTGGAAGAAGAAAAGGGATTGGAACTGGCTGCTTTTGCAAATGGTGAGTTTAACATTAACCCGGAGCTGCAAATTTCTGCTGGTTTACGCCTGAGTTATTTTTCTTTTCTGGGTCCCAAAACAGTTTATGAGTATGAAAACCCGGATGTACCTGACCTATTGACGACGACGGGGACTACTACTTACGGTAGCGGAGAATCGATTGCCAACTATTTTAATCTGGAACCCCGGGTTTCGCTGCGCTATAAGTTGGGGATCAATAGTTCTATGAAAAGCGGCTACAGCCGTACCGTACAATATATTAATCAAATATTTAATTCGGATGCGCCCACTCCGGTCAGTCAATGGCAATTGAGTACCAATTATATCAAGCCGACTAAGTCTCATAATTTCTCCCTGGGGTATTTCAAGAACTTTAAGGACGACAATTGGGAGACGAGTGTAGAGATCTATGGACGTACGGTCGATCAGTTGTTTGACTATAAAGATTTTGCAGACCTGACGAACAACCCACAGCTAGAGACGGAGTTGTTGTCTGGGGAAGGACGGTCTTATGGTCTGGAGTTGTCGGTCCGGAAGAAGGTTGGTGAGTGGCACGGTTCAATGAGCTATACACTCTCCCGCTCAGAGCGCTTGATTGAGGGGATCAATGACGGAGATTGGTATCCTTCCAATTTTGACAAGCCACAAGACCTTTCGCTGATCCTCAATTACCAGCCCAACCGGCGGAATACGCTGACGTTCAACTTCGTTTACGGCAGTGGCCGTCCGACGACCCCACCGGTAGGAAACTTCATTACGAATAACGGATTGGTGGTGCCCGTTTATGCCCGTCGGAATGCTTCTCGTATCCCGGCCTACCATCGCCTGGACATTGCTTATACGCTGGGAAAGGGCTACAAGCGGGATAAGAAAATACAGACCAGTTGGACAATCGCGGTATACAATGTTTACGCCCGACGCAATGCCTATTCGGTGTTCTTTACTCAGGCCGCTTTCCGGGGTGCTGAGGCCAACAGATTAGCCATTTTGGGAACAGCATTTCCTTCGGTTACCTTTAATTTTGAAATTCTGTAAAGATGAAAATCATGTCTAAAAAAGCAAATAAATTTTTCAAGACGAGTTTGCTGCTTAGTTTACTTTCCTTGATTGGGTGTCTGGATCCGATAGAATTAAAAATCCCAGAAGGTTTTGATGAGACGCTGGTCATACAGGGGGCTTTGACAAAGGGATCCCCCTCTAGTATAGAATTGACGGTTACGCGTTTGTTTGACTTTACGGTAGAAAGTCTGACGCGGGTCAATGTAAGTGAAGTGATCCTGAGTGATGGAGAGGGCAATTCCGTAGAGATTGATCGAGTAGGTACGGGCCTGTACAGGACCATTTTTGACGAAAGTCACCCTATTGAAATTGAATTTAATAAAAGCTACAAAATTGACCTCCGTACTTTTGACGGACGATCCTATGCGTCTTCTCTGGAGCCATTATTACCTGTGCCAAAGGTAGATTCCTTGAGCATTCAGGGAGTCGAAAAAGAAATTGTTTTTGCAGATGGGGAGACTACCCGGGTAGATAGTTTAGTACGACTTGCGGTTCATACGCCCCTTGAGGTAGCCGGCTCAGAAGAAAGGATAGGTTTAAAGTGGGATTTACGCCGGGTATACCGAGTAACGGATACACCTATAGAGGTTGGAGTGGAGTCAAAGACTTGTTACCTAACGGAAGATATAGACATTACTTCGGTAAAAGTATTTGATGCTAGCGATTTAAGAGTAAATCGTCTGGAGGATTACGAGGTATTTGATCAGGCCTTTAATTTTACAATGGGAGAGGGCCTTTATTTTGAGTTGATACAATCCTCCCTAAGCCCTACTGCCTTTGAATACTTTGATCAGGTGGGGCAGCTTCTGGACCGGGAGGGAAACATGTTCGAAGCGCCGGCCGGGAAATTGGTCACCAACTTCGTGAATACAGAAGATGCCAGCGAAGAGGTGTTCGGTTATTTTTATGCCACCACTACGGATACCGCCCGCGTTTATGTGAGTCCGGAATTCGCGAATTCTCCAAGGTCGTTTTGTCCGCCTCCTTCGGGTCTCGTTAGGATGGATGGCTCTTGTGCGGCACCAACCTGCTGCGATTGTCTGTCTTTTGAGAATAGTACGACCATTCGTCCATCATTTTGGGTAGAGTAAAAAACCAACACCTCATGCAAAAGAAATTATCTACTATCCTGGGGCTTTTACTACTTTTAGCGGTAAGTATACAGGCGCAAAATAATCAGTTTACGCTTCATTTAGATAAGCCTTTCTACGTAACCGGGGAAAAAATCTGGTATAAGATTTATACGCCGGTAAGTATGGAAAAGTCAAAGGCCATTAAGGGGCTTATTCTTGGTCCGAATGGGAATGTAAAGGAGCGCTTTTTCCTGCGTTCTAATCCGGAAGAAGCTTTTATTGATGGTGTTTTTTCAATCCCTTTTAGTTATCGATCGGGTATGCACCGTTTGGCTTTTTACGCTTCGGCGGCTCCGGGTCAGCCTTCCGTAGAGTTGGTAAAGATTGATCTACCGATCTACAATGATTTTGAAATTAAAGCATTGGCCGAACGAGCCCGAAATAATAATGTACCAACTGATGTATCTTCTTCCACTCCAGATTTGGAGGGCTTGCAGATCTCTATTTCACTAAATAAAAAAGCGATTGCACCCCGCAGAGCCGTAAATGCCTCCATTACGGTAAGGGATGCGGCCGGGAACCCCGTGAATGCCAGTTTGTCGGTAGTAGCCAGAGATGCCGAGCTAACGGCACAGCCCCTGCCTAATGCGGCTACCCACGCCGTGGGGCCAGTATTAACTACGGAGCAGCTCCAGCAATTTTCGGATGAAATATTTATTAAGGGCGAACTGACGGACACCTTTAATAATCAAGTGCAGGCTAACGTATTGGGCGCCTATGCCAGTTTGCAAAAGCGGATTTTCTACGGCAAAACGAACTCGGACGGGCGATTCACCTTTCCGCTACCCGACTTCTATGGAGAACAAACGCTACAATTCATTGGTTACCCCAAAGAAACGGAAGAAATTAAAGTGCGAATCCTTGAGGATGGAGGGCGGCCAGAAGGAAAACTCCCCATCAATGATGCCATACTGAAGTACCTGGAGAGTACACAGCAAAAGAAAAAAATGGCAGAGTACTTTGATTATTTACGTGAAAACATCGAAGTATCCGAGATCAACAATGAATTTGATAATCTTGAGTCGGACTTCACTTACGTGGCCGAGGACTACGTTAAGTTCGAAACGGTTGGTGATTTCTTTAGTGAGTTACTAACCCCCTTGAAATTCAGAATGGTTGATGGAAAATATGAAGCTCGCATGGAGAATCCACGCTCACGAGATGCTTCCTTTTCCAATTTACCTGGCAAGCCCTTGTTTATTATCGACGGGAAAATCACCCGTAATGCAGATTTTGTCGGGCGGAGTAGCTGGAGTAATGTGCGTAGTGTAGATATTTTTTACGTTTCCGAAAAACTGCGTAAACAGTTCAATATTTTAGCACAGGGGGGCGTAGCCCGGATTGAAACAAAGATTCCACAGTTTTCAATGCCGCCTAACGAACAGGAAGATGTATTTACGATACAGGGGCTTACGCCCGGCGGATCCTTCGTACCTTTTCAGCCAGGTAGTAGTAATGCAGAGCTCCGCCTGCCTAATTTTTTAATGCCCACCTTCTGGGCGCCGAATATCCAAACGGATAATAATGGAACCGCTTCTGTATCTTTCTTTCAGGGCGATGATGCGAGTACTTTCGTACTGGAAGTAATCGCAAAAGACCAGAATGGTAAAATGGGAAAAGCAAGTGTACAGTATACCGTACAATAGTACAGGCAAAGATTTTAATGGATCTGATTAAAAGAAAAGCGCATGCCAACCAAAATTCGATTACTTATTGCTTGTTGTCTGCTTTTTGGGAGTGGAATTCCGCTCTATGCCCAAATGGGATTAAATCAAAAAATAGACGCTATCTACGCAGATTATGAGGATAAGCCAGGAGCTATGGTTGGTATCTGGAAGGATGGCGAAGTGCTCTTTACCAAGGCCTATGGCCAGGCTAACCTGGAACACGAACTTGCTTTTACCACCACGACCACTTCTGATATTGGCTCGGTGGCCAAACAACTGAGCTGCTATGCCATCCTGTTGCTGGAACGGGAGGGCCAACTGTCTCTCGACGATGATATACGGACTTACCTGTCTTTTGTCCCGGATTTTGGAACGCCAATCACCATCCGTCATTTAATGACCCATACCAGTGGGCTACGGGAGATTTACAGTACGGAGCAGGTGCGTGGACGACGTTCAGGGGATGCCATGTTCCAGGAAGATGTGATCAATATGGTGCGAAGGCAAAGCGGATTAAATTTCACACCGGGCAGCCAGTTTATGTATTGTAATACGGCGTATGCCCTACTGGCGGAGATCGTTGAGGAGGTAAGTAGTCAGCCCTTTGAGCGGTGGATGTTTGAATACGTTTTTGAGCCATTGGGGATGCAGCGTACCTTTATTATGGACCGTCAGGGCGAAATTTTTCCCCAAATGGCGGCTTCTTACAGCCTACAGCCAGATAGCGTTTATACGAAAGTATATGACAATAATACCGTACGCGGACAGGGAGGAGTTTATTCCTGCCTGGAAGATATGATGAATTGGATAGGGCATATGGCCAGAGAGTGGGCAGCGGGTTCCATTGTCATGGAAAAAATGACGGAACCGGCCGTGCTGACGGATGGGGATACCCTTAACTATGGCAAAGGCCTGTACGTAAATACCTTCCGCGGATTAAGAAGGATATTCCACAGTGGCTCCAGCGCGGGCTACCGTTCGGGGCTGATTTATTTTCCGGATGATGATTTAGGTGTTTTTGTGAATGTCAACGCTCCGAATGTTCCACTTTACGAGACGCTTGATCTGATTACCGATTTTTTTCTTAAGGACAAAATGGAACCAATTCCCCCGCGATCTTCAACCACAGCTCCGACCGTCCAGGATAAGCTGGAGATACCCCGAGCGAACGATTCGGAATGGACAGGTACTTACTACAGTCCTGAGCTAGAGACGACTTATTTTCTGTTGCTGGAGGATGGAAAACTAAAAGGGCGACATTTTAGGCATGGCGCCTTTGTCTTGAAAAGGACCGGTAAAGATGCCTTCCGCTCCGAGCAGCCCTTTTTTCCCGAGATCACCTTTGAGCGGAACCGCCAGGGACGGATCACGGGCTTTCGCTTAACGACGGATCGAGCAGTCGGGATGTATTTTGAAAAACAATAAGATGGCAAATAAAGGGAAGTGGGTATTAGACCGTTCGGATTTACTGTCTTTAATGCCCTTGCTGAATAAGATTGCTTTTGGAGAACGGTCAGGAAAGTTGGCTCCTTGTAGGGTCAGGCAAATCACCCGTTGAAGTTCCGGATTGTCCGGATTAGTACTCCTCAACGGGATCGGGCGGGCTGGTCTAGTTGTTTTTTCGACCAAAAATGCGAAACAAAGGTCCAATCGCATACGTTAAGTGCTCAGGTATTTATATTTTAGCCGGCAGTAAACACAAAAACAGATCAGATGTCAAATAGCGTATACAAAACAGATGTTGAAGCGGTAGACGCCCTAGCAGAATCTTACCAAAAGCTCAAGAAGGAAATTGCCAAAGTAATTGTGGGGCAGGATGATGTCGTACAGGCTGTTATCATTTCCTTGTTTAGTAACGGACACAGTCTGTTGGTCGGGGTGCCCGGATTAGCCAAAACGCTATTAGTGAGCACGATTGCCGAGGTACTGGATTTAGATTTTAAACGTATCCAGTTTACGCCTGACCTGATGCCTTCGGATATTACCGGTTCCGAAATACTGGATGAGGATCGCCACTTTAAATTTAATCCAGGTCCTTTATTCTCCAATATCGTATTAGCCGATGAGATCAACCGTACGCCACCCAAAACACAGGCGGCTCTACTGGAGGCCATGCAGGAGAAGTCGGTTACGGTAAGCGGGGTGCCGCATAAGCTGCCTAATCCCTTCTTTGTTTTAGCGACGCAGAACCCAATTGAACAGGAAGGTACCTACCCCTTGCCAGAAGCACAGTTAGACCGTTTTATGTTTAACATTCCTTTAGATTATCCTTCCTACGGTGAGGAAATCGATATCGTAAAAGGGACAACGACGATAAGAGACTACAGCTTGTCGCACGTAGTTACCGGCGAGCAAATCCTGTTTTTCCAAAAATTGATTCGTAAGATACCCATTGCTGATAACGTATTGGAGTACGCGGTATCGTTGGCGACTAAGACACGTCCGGGAACGGAGAGGGCTACAGACCGTGTAAATGAATATATTTCCTGGGGCGCCGGACCCCGTGCCTCTCAGTACCTGGTGCTTGGCGCAAAATGTCACGCTGCCATTAATGGGAAATACTCTCCGGACATTGCCGATGTACAGGCGATTGCTAAATACGTATTACGACACCGGATCGTCAGAAACTACAAGGCAGAAGCAGAAGGAATTACGGAGGAAAAAGTTATTGAAAGCTTATTTTAGAGGAAATCTCTTAGCCTTTTTCAATCGTGGATTTATCATTAGGATGAATCCACGATTGTCATTTATAGGCACACCAAAAGGAATCCTGTCCGCATCTTTCGTATAAAATCAACAAGTTAGGGCTTTGCACTGTAATAGAAATAGCCTTTGTTGTAAAAGGAGATGGCAGGACCTTATGCCTGGCGATTTTGCGGGCGCAGCAGCCCTGTAACGATAGATTAATTTTTATCTTTGAAAAAAGTAACTACTCATGTATAAATATATTGCTGTTTTATTAGTAATAACTACTGTGTTGTTTTCGGGTTGTAGTGAAGAGACTCAGCAACAGATCAATAGTCAGTTAAAAGTTCTTCAGACGGCTTACGGAGATCAGAACCAGTTGACGGTGATCAGTGATAATGATTTATGGGATGGCCCGCTGGGAGACACCATTGATTATTATTACGCTGCTCCCTATTTGGTGCTGCCCCAGCCTGAGCCCATTTTAGATATTCGTCATTTTTCTCCCCAGGACCTGGCCCAAGATCCGCTGCGTAAAGAATTGCGCGCCTACCTGATCGTGGCAGACCTTTCTGATTTGAGTTCCCCTACTACGGTAATGGTGAAAAATATTATTGGGGAAAGTCAGTTCGAAAAGGCCCGTTTGGACCCAAAGTATAATCTGGTACAGATAAGAGACCGCTGGGCCAAGAATCAGCTGATCGTGTTCCAATTTGGGCGAAATCGTCAGGAGTTGATTAATAACCTGAAAAAGAATAACCCATTGATCATTGAGAAAATTAATGATCATGACAAATCAAAATTGGAAGCCACCGTTTATTTGGATGAACGTAATAAGGAGTTGGAACAAGAGATTTACACCAACTTTGGTATCCGGATGCGTATTCCAAAGGGATATTTTAAGGCCATTGGCGATCCCAACGTGTTTTGGATTCGTAACGAGCAGGATAAGATCAGTAATAATATTTTTATCAGCAGAGAGCCCTACGAGAATCCCAAGCAGATGTCTAAAGAGAATATTAAGGCTATCCGGGATAGTCTGGGCCGCTACGTCTCTACGGATGTTGATAATTCCTATATGCGGATCAATGACGTAGACTTACCTATGTTTACGAAAGTAACCCAGGTAGATGACAAATACGCGATGGAAGCCCGTGGTATTTGGGAAATTGCGAACGATTATATGGGCGGCCCATTTGTGAGTTACCTGATCCATAATCCGAGGCAAGATGAGCTAATCTTTATCGATGGCTTTATTCATGCTCCGGGGGAGGACAAGCGGAATTTCATGCAATATCTCGAACATATTTTAGATTCGGTCGAGCTGCCCTGATTAAAATCAAGGCATTAGGGCGCTTTGATGGAATTGATAAGAATAAGGTCTTTTTAATCAATTGATTAGGCACGGCGACTTCCGTAAATATTGGTTATCTTTGCTTCAGAAAAAAGAAAGATATGCGCATTGTCCTTATTTTACTGTTTAGCACTCTTTTCGGCACGCTTAGTAGCTCCGCTCAGGAAAGTGTTACCATTAATGAAGATTACGAGGTGCAGCAATTACTGCAGCAATTCATTGATATCAATACGGCGAAGTCTTATGTAACCGGATGGCGGGTCCAGGTCGTATCCACGACGGATCGCCAGCGCCTGGAGACGGTACGCCAATCTATCCGGTCCCGCTATCCGTATTTGACGACTAGCTGGGTACACAATCGACCCTATTACAGGCTGCGGGCCGGTGCCTTTGCTACCAAGCTGGAAGCACTACAATTACAGCATTTATTAAGGCAATATTATCCAGGGAGTATTCCGACCCGGGACACGGAAATTACAGCATCTGAAATTATAGGCTACTAAGAACCATTCAATTACTGCGCGCGGCATGTTTCAAAAGAGGGGAATAGATCGAAATATTGACTGGATAACCTTATCCCTTTACCTGGCACTTGTTATGCTGGGTTGGATGGTCGTCTATGCAGTAGAATATCAGGATGGGCAGGAGTCCTTTTTACGCCTGAATTCACCAGCTGGGAAGCAGATGATCTGGAGTGGTATTTCCTTTGCCGCTTTTTTCATTATCACTTTAATTGATTACAAATTTTGGCAGACTTTTGCCTACCCTATTTATGGTGTTACCATATTATTACTAATAGGTGTGTTGATCATTGGGATAGAGATTAAAGGAGCCCGATCCTGGTATGCTTTCGCGGGTTTTAGGTTTCAACCCTCAGAATTGGCTAAGTTTGGTACCTGCCTGGCCATGGCTGCTTATCTCAGTACGGTGGGCAATTCGCTCAAACAATTTAATCATCAATTGGTAGCGGCTGGTTTGTTGGTGGCCCCGTTTATTTTGATTGGCTTGCAACCCGATATGGGATCTGCGTTGGTATTTCTTTCCTTTCTGATCGTCTTATACCGGGAAGGACTACCCAGTATCTACTACATTATTGGGGGCACGCTGGCTTTGTTATTAATCATGGGATTAATGGCAGATGACCCAAAATATATTTGGATATTTCTGGAAGGTATTGGAGTGGTCTGGCTAAGTAGTTATGTGTTTAAGCAGCAAAGTTTATACACAGGCCTCTCCGCAGTGGTTAGCTTCGGTTTCTTCTGGGGGGCCCGGCAAGCTTACTTTGAACCTCAGGTCAGCCTGCTGACTTTAGGGCTCGTCTTTCTAATCTTATCGCTGATTTATATACGTAAGCGCACCGTTCAGTTTCCGGCACTGCTGGCCACCGCGCTATTTATTTGTGGTGCCGTAGCATACGGGGCTAATTATGCGTTTAACGATATGCTGAAGCCGCACCAACAGGATCGGATAAACGTTTGGCTGCAGCCGGAAAAGTGTGACCCTAGGGGGTCTTTGTATAATTTGATACAATCCAAAATGGCCATTAGTGCAGGGGGGGCTACCGGAAAGGGGTTTCTCAACGGAACCATTACCCAGCTGAATTATGTACCAGAGCAGTCTACTGATTTTATCTTTACAACTATTGGTGAGGAGCAGGGCTTCTTGGGCGTTGTATTGGTGATTGGTCTTTTTCTGGCCTTTCTGATTCAGATTATTCGCATTGCCGAACGACAACGCTCGGCCTTTTCCCGGATTTATGCTTATGGTTTTGCCGGGATTGTGTTTATTCACGTCTTTATTAATATCGGGATGACTATGGGCCTGGCACCGGTAATTGGTATTCCACTACCCTTTATTAGCCGGGGGGGGTCTTCTCTACTGGGGTTTACCATCATGCTCGGCGTTTTGTTAAAGCTGGATAGTAAGCGCTTCCAAATTTAGAATCATGTTTAAGTTTACCAAGCAATACTCCGATGCGGAATCAAGCGCACGTGCAGGTCTGATCGAGACGGATCACGGCCAGATCGAAACCCCTATCTTTATGCCCGTAGGTACCGCTGGTACCGTTAAGGCGGTCCACCAGCATGAATTGGAGTCGATTATCGGGGCGCAGATTATCCTGGGGAATACCTATCATCTCTATCTACGACCTGGCATTGACATTATTGAGCAGGCGGGCGGTTTGCATCGGTTTATTAATTGGCCACGACCCATGTTGACGGATAGCGGTGGTTACCAGGTCTATTCCCTAAGTAATAATCGAAAAATTAAAGAAGAGGGGGTGACTTTTCAGTCTCATATCGATGGCTCCTACGAGTTTTTTAGTCCCGAGCGGGCCATTGACATTCAGCGGATCATCGGTGCCGACATTATTATGGCCTTCGATGAGTGTACCCCGTATCCCTGTGATTACGCTTACGCAAAAAAATCCATGCACCTTACCCACCGCTGGCTGGACCGTTGCCTAAAACATTTTGCTAAGACCAAGCCGCGCTACGATTATGGACAGACTTTATTCCCTATTGTACAGGGGAGCACTTATACGGATTTGCGCAAGGAGTCGGCTAAAGTAATCGCCGATAAGGATTGTGCGGGAAATGCCATCGGCGGCTTGTCGGTGGGAGAGCCGGCGCCGGAGATGTACGAGATGACGGGAATCGTCTGTGAGATACTGCCCAAAGAAAAACCGCGTTATTTAATGGGGGTAGGTACACCTGCCAATTTGCTGGAATGCATAGCTCTGGGCATCGATATGTTCGATTGTGTACTGCCCAGTCGGAATGCTCGGCACGGGTTGCTATATACGGCAGAGGGGATTCTGAATATGAAGAACGCCAAATGGAAGGAGGATCACAGCCCCATCGATGCCGAGGGGCCCTGTCCAACCAGCCGGACCCATAGCAAGGCTTATCTACGACATCTGTTGCACAGCAAAGAGTTACTGGCGGGGCAGTTGACTACCCTACACAATTTGAGTTTCTTTCTTTGGTTAATGAAGGAGGCCCGAAGACATATTATTGCCGGAGACTTTCTGGCCTGGAAAAACCAGATGGTTCCTAAATTAGAAACCCGACTATAGTTAAGTGAATTATGATCAAAAAGATTGATTGGTATATCATTCGAAAATTCTTATCCACCTTCTTATTTACGCTCTTGATCATTTTGATGATTGCGGGGATCATCGACTTTAGTGAGAAGATCGGAAAATTCATTGATGGAGAGATGACGAATCGGGAAATAATCTTCGATTACTACGTCAATTTTCTATTGTTTATTGGTGGCCTGCTCTGGCCATTGTTCACTTTGATTGCCGTCATGTTCTTTACGGCGCGTATGGCCGCTAATTCTGAGATTATTTCTATTCTGAATGCCGGGGTAAGTTTTCGACGTTTACTCAGGCCGTATATGATTGCTGCTACCGTATTGACCCTGGTGTATTTATTCGCCAGCCATTTTGTTATTCCCACCGGAAATAAGCGGATGCTTAATTTTATCTACACCTATATAGATACCGATGAAGAAAGAGGACGTAACCGGGACGTACATATGTTCGTAGAGCCCGATAAGAAAATATATATCCGTAATTATCGAAAGAATGATAGTGCGGGCCTGTCGGTGCGCCTCGAACACTACCGCGATAATCAAATGATTGGTATGATCAAGAGTGAGCGCATAGACTGGGTACCCAAAACCCAGAAGTGGCGCTTTCAGAATTATCAAGTTCGTACCTTTGACGAAGAAAAAGAATCCTTCCTTAATGCCGATGGTGAAACCCTGGATACGATGCTGAATTTGTCACCCGCCGATTTTATTGACTATTCTGATCAGCAAAATATGATGACCACTCCCGAATTAATTACTTATATCGATAAATTAAAATCTAGAGGGGCCGGTAATGTACGTAAGTACGAGTTGGAACTCAACCGGCGATCAGCGGAGCCCGTCACCATTTTTATTCTCACAATCATCGGTGTGTCCATCGCAGCCCGCAAAGTTCGGGGTGGTATTGGTATGCACCTGGCCATTGGAATCGGGATAAGTGCCCTGTTTATATTCCTGTCCCGTTTTGCCACCGTTTTTGCCAGTGGAGAAAGTATTCCGGTGTTGGTTGGGGTATGGTTGCCTAATGTTATTTTTGGTGGCGTAGCGGTTTACTTCTTTACTAGAGCGCAAAAGTAGTTTTACTCCTCCTTTTTAAGCTTAAGTTCATACTTTTTTGGCTCATCTCCTGAATGTGTGGGATATCTTTTTTCTCCAACAAAGTTCAAAAAAGATTTTATTTTCAAAATTTATTGAAAATAAAGTACAAGGGCGAGAATTCGGACTGAATATTTTTTATTGATTATCAAGCACTTACGTTCTGTTCGTTGAAATAATGAATGTAGGTACATCTATTTTTCGCAAAAAAGCTTTGTTTTTGTTTAACTTTTGTCTAACTTTGGTTCAACATAAAAAGCCATTAGGACTAAATTGTTAAACAAAACTAAATAATCATGTCGCAGTTAGAATTTCATACCAGATTAGATGACATGTCTTCGGTTCTACACGCTTTCGCCTATAACCTGACGAAAAACGTTGAAGACGCTAAAGACTTATACCAGGAAACCGCTTATCGTGCCATCACTAATCAGGACAAGTTCCGTCCGGGTACTAACCTGAAAGCTTGGTTGTTTACGATAATGAAAAATATCTTCATCAATAATTATCGTAAAAAGAGTAAGCAGAAGACGATAATGGACTCTACAGATAATCTTTACTATATTAATTCTGGGAGCATCACAATTAATAACACTGCCGAATCCAATATAATGATGAAAGAATTGATTAAAATGATTGAGGAGTTAGACAACAGTATTAAGATTCCTTTTCTGATGCACTATCAGGGCTTCAAGTACCAAGAAATTGCTGATCAATTAGATTTACCATTAGGAACGGTAAAAAGTCGTATCTTCTTTGCCAGAAAAGAGCTAAAAGGCTTGATTGGCAACCGCTATAAGAATATTGCCCTGAAAAGAAGCTAGGACCCACCTTCAGGTGTTTTGTTTGAACAATCCTTTATAAAGTCCGGTAAGTGAAATTCCGGTCTTATATAAAAAGGCTAAGCAGCTATTGTTTAGCCTTTTTTTATTTTATCCGCCATGAAGAAAGCAATAACCTATTTCACCCGGACTTTGATGGAATGGTATGATCCAGAGGTCCGTCCACTTCCCTGGAAGGCCATTGAAGATCCCTATAAAATATGGCTCTCCGAAATTATCCTGCAGCAAACGAGAGTTGCGCAGGGTTTACCCTATTATGAAAAATTTATTGCCGCTTTCCCCACCATAAATCAACTGGCGGCGGCGGATGACGATACCGTAATGAAGCTCTGGGAGGGGCTGGGGTATTATTCCCGGGCTAGGAATATGTTAGTAGCGGCCAGGCAGGTAGTTCATGACTTTGATGGTCACTTTCCGAATACTTACCGAGATATTCTGTCTTTAAAAGGTGTGGGGCCCTATACGGCATCAGCTATTGCTTCCTTCGCTTATGGTATACCCGAAGCGGTCGTAGATGGTAATGTGTATCGCGTGCTGTCCCGTTTTTTCGGGATTGATACGCCCATTGATAGCACGGCGGGTAAAAAAGAATTTGCCCAATTGGCTATGGATTGCCTGGATACCCAACAACCCGGAATTTACAACCAGGCTATCATGGATTTTGGAGCCAGTCAATGTACGCCCCGAAACCCAGATTGTGAAAGCTGTCCCTTACGGGAAAAATGCGAGGCCCGGCGATTAGAGATGATAGATTTGTTGCCGGTAAAGGCAAAAAAACTGAAAAGGCGTACCCGTTTTTTCTACTTTCTGGATATTCAGGCGGGTGACCAGACTATTTTGCATAAGCGTACCCAAAAAGACATCTGGCAGTCTTTATATCAATTTCCACTGATAGAAATGGAAAAGCCGGTGAAGGAGCAGCTCGATCGACTTAAAACCACCGCAACCTGGCGGAGCTTATTCCCCGCAGACTCTCCTCCGCTTAGTGGACGCTCTAAAAGCTTTGAACAAACCCTGACCCACCAGAAGATAAAGGCGGTTTTTTTGAAAATTAAGCTCCCCGAATTACCCCAGGCGCTGCCAGAAACCTATTTTTGTACTCCTTTATCGAAAATTGACCAATATGCATTTCCTAAAATTATTGATTGGTATTTGAACGATAATTCCTTATATTTAAATTTATAGGACTTACCAATTCTTTATCGGACGGAACGCAAAAATAGACTATGGTAAATAGAGTAATACTTGTCGGCAATCTGGGTAAGGACCCAGAGATACGTACATTAGAAAATGGCGCGAAAGTTGCTAAGTTCTCCATCGCTACCAACGAAAATTACCGCGATAAATCCGGAGAATGGCAGCAGCAGACCGAATGGCATGATATTGTCGCCTGGCGCGCTTTGGCCGACCGGGCAGAATCAGGTCTGAATAAGGGCGATGCTATTTATCTGGAAGGTAAATTGAGTACGCGCACCTGGCAAGATCAAAACGGAAATAACCGGCGTACGACCGAAGTCGTTGCCAATTACTTTCGCATCATTAATCGAAATTCAAGTAGCTCTGGCAGCGGCGGCAGTTCAGAAGGAGGGGGATACTTTCCCGGCTCCAATGATGAACCGACCAGTGTCGTAAGCGACAGCTCATCGAACGATTCCGCTGCAGATGCGGATGGCGCCGATGATTTACCTTTCTAATCAATATGGCCATTTTTGGAACCTGAATCGATACAACAGCTATATCAAGTCATCCTGATCCAGGTCAATAGTCCGACTGCCTGGGAAATCGTCTGGGGCTTTGCCGGGATTTTTTTACTATTATTTGGCTCGGCTCTGGTCTCCGGTGCCGAGATCGCTTTCTTTAGCCTGGGGGGATCGGAACAGGAGTTGCTAGAAGATTCTGAGGAAGTACGGGACCAGCGTATCCTTTACCTCATTTCCCACCCTCGCTATTTATTGGCGACCATCCTGGTAAGTAATAATTTTATCAACGTCGCCATTATTGTCTTATCCAACTTTGTACTGACGCCCCTGTTGCCCGATTCACAATTTGAAGTCTGGGGCCAAAGATTGCTAAGTATGATACCGGCACTTGGCGAAATCACCACCGCTTCTAACCTGGCTACCGTACTAAACATCCTTATCCTGACGGTAGGGGTTACCTTCCTTTTGGTTCTCTTTGGAGAAGTGACCCCCAAGGTATACGCTAAAATGAATAATCTCCAGCTGGCTCGGTTTATGTCTCTTCCACTCATCCTTTTAATGCGAATACTACAGCCGGCTAATTATTTTCTGGTTGGTATGACTAGTGTGGTAGAGCGTCGTCTGGCGAGTTCGGGAGGTAATAACAATCAACCCAGCCGGGAAGAAATTGACGAAGCCATTGAGTTGACAGTATCCAAGGAGAAAGAATCGGAGCAGGAAGTGGATATCCTCAAGAGTATTGTAAAATTTGGTGAAGTCTCCGTCAAGCAGATCATGCGCTCCCGGGTAGATGTCGTAGCGGTCGACTTTCGTATTGATTATCATCGGCTTCTGAAAACAGTACAAGACTCTGGTTATTCCCGGATTCCGGTTTATGACGAGGCTTTCGACAATGTAACGGGCATACTATATGCCAAGGATCTACTTGGTCACTTGCAGGAGTCTCGTGATTTTGAATGGCAGGAGTTGATTCGTACCAATATCCTCTATGTACCGGAAGCCAAAAAGATAGATGATCTGCTGAAAGAATTTCAGCGTAAACGCCTGCACATGGCTATTGTTGTCGATGAGTACGGCGGTAGCTCTGGGATTGTTACTTTGGAAGATATTATGGAAGAAATTATCGGTGACATTCAGGATGAGTTTGATTCTGAAGTGGAAGTAGAATACCAGCAAATTGACGAGCATCACTTTATCTTTGAAGGAAAAACGCTACTCAATGATGTCTGCCGGGTAATTGGCGTGGATACGTCTACCTTTGACGAAATAAAAGGGGAATCAGATTCCTTGGCGGGCCTTATCTTGGAGCTCTACGGTGGCTTCCCACCTAAAGATACAGAAATAGCATACCTCGATTTTTCCTTTAAGACCGTATCGGTCAATAAGCGGAGAATTGAGAAAGTCCTGATCTCTATCAATCAGGAATCAAAATATAACCCACTTGCTTAACGTTGATCCAATAAAAAATATGTACCTACGTCTAGGCGTTTTTCTGCTCTTCGGAATGCTTGTTTTTAGTTGTCAAAATAACGAAGCCAACGTTACGCCCAAACCCCGGGCCTATCCCAGGGTAGAATACCCGGTGAAGCGTTATCAAGTCTTTGACCGCGAGCAGTGCAACTTTGCTTTTGAATACCCTACCTACGCCCGGGTCATTCAGGATTCTTCTGGGCTTACGGAGGCGGAGTTGGAAAGCTCTTGCTGGTTTGATCTTTACTTCCCGGTTTTCGACGGTCGATTACACTGTAGTTATTACGAAATTGGTCAGCATAAGTCTTTCGAAGAGCTGAAGAAGGATGCTTTTGAGATGGCCGACTACCATAATAAGCGCGCCAATTTTATCGAAGAACTGAAGATCAACCGCCTGGATGCAGATGTGGATGGCTTTGTTTTTTCAATTGAAGGCCCCGCCGCTACTCCATTCCAGTTTTATCTGACTGATAAGAAGGAGCATTTCTTTCGGGCATCGCTCTATTTTAATACCGAGGTGCGACCAGACTCTATCGCCCCCATTTATGAGTTCGTACGGCAGGATATGATGAAAGTCATCGAGACTTTTGAATGGACCGAATAAAATTGATGTATGCGAGAACTCTGGGAACATCTGCAGCACGTACTACTCCTGGGCACGGGGCGGACTTCCCTTTCGGAAAAAGCCAGGCAGCAGTTGAAGCAGCTCGGCCTGAAAAATAATCAGCGCTCCGAAGCCCTACAGGTACTATCAGCGCTTAGTTTGCTGCATTTTCTGAAGCGAGGTGCCCGCCAACTTCCAAAATTAGAGCAACCTTTGGCAAAGGCCCCGGGAGAGTTGGCCGTCTATCCCTCCCCTCAGTTGGGTCGTCTGGTAGAACGGATGCTCTCTAATGAAGAATTACGTCCTATCCTTTTGGAATACATTGAATACAGTGCCAGCCTTGACCTTTTATTACCGCCGGAGGCTCTTCCTTTTTTGTTCACGTCGAATCAGAATAACCCTGAGCAGATACAATTAATACGAGAGGTAATGGGGCAACGTGGTGAATGGCTGGCGCGCCAAAATCCCGCCTGGGCCATTTTTAGCCAGCAATTTGATAAGGAGATATGGGCTTATGGTACAGTGGAAGAGCGGGTCGGCTATTTTGCTGGCTTACGCCAACAAAGTCCGGAGACTGCCCGCGCTTTACTGGAAAAAGACTGGGCAAAAGAACCTCGGAATCTGCAGCTGCGTCTCCTGAGTAAGCTGCGCTATCGCTTGGCATTAGAAGATGTTCCATTTCTCACCAACTGCCTGGCGCATTCAGACAGTAGTATTCGCACCCTGGCGGCCAAACTACTGATGTGTCTTCCGGAAAGTGCGTTCTATGAGAAAATGCAGTCGGTTTTTGAAGCCTTATTTATTTTTGAGGCGGAGACTTTTCAAGTCAATAAAGAACCTTTGCCGGCTGATTTGGCTGATGATCTCCTCTTCCTTACGGGAGGAAAAGCCAGCACTTCTCTCCAAAAAAAAGTGGGTGTCCAGGCCCGCTTTCTAATCCGTATCGTACCGCCTAGCTTTTGGGAGAAACTCAGTGACCGGCCCACGGATAAGGCTTTCCAGGCATTGCAATCTGCCCCTTTTTATACCAAATACCGCCTGGAAGTAGCGGAGTCTATTGATCTGCACCAGGATATCTGGTGGATGCGACTATTTATCCCCGCCCAGTACGAACTCGATAAAGGTTATTGGGAGGATACGGCCATCGAGCGGCTGGCCAGTAAGCTACCCTACGAAGTATTTACATATCTGACGACCCGTTATGTACAGTTTCATAACGATCTGATCCCAGGACACAGCTTAGTCTATACGATATTACGGTCCAATACCCACTTTTGGTCAGCTGCCCTCAGT
>DATFKA010000126.1:0-26088 GCA_035268885.1 Saprospiraceae bacterium | reverse complement strand
CACCAGTCGATCGGATTGTCATTGGGACGCTTAAGTAAGGCTCCCTGACTGTAGCGCACGCTGGTATGCGGACTGACCTTGCCGGTGATGCCTTCCAAAATGGTCACCAGGTCATCACTGACACCAAAGTAATTGGCCAATAGTGCCTGGGCGTGGGTGGCCATGGGTCCGGTGACGAACACGGAATTAATTTCTTTGTCCAGGGGTAAAAGATCCTCCTCGTTTTTCAACAAAACGATGGATTTTGCGGCCGCTTCCCGGCTCAGTTTGATATGCTCTTCGGCGCGAATCATTTCGGGGCCGATGGCGTCAAAAGGCGTGGTGCCGGGTGGGTCTAAAAGGCCCAACTCAAAGCGGGTGGGCAGCAGCTGCCGCAGATTTTTATCGATGACCGCCTCGGTGGTCAGCCCCTCTTCGATGGCTTTGCTCAGACTCGGATAGGTACTACCACAATTGAGGTTGCAGCCTTCATTAACGGCCAGGGCCGCCGCCGCTTGTGGCGTTTCGACGACGTTGTGGCCATCATAAAAATCAACAATAGCCCAGCAATCGGAGACGAAGTAACCATCGAAGCCCCATTTTTTGCGTAGCACTTCATTCATCAGGTAGGGGTGGGCATTGGCGGGCTCCCCATTGACCCGGTTATAAGCGCCCATGACACCTTCGACTTTAGCCTCTGTTACCAGGGCTTCGAAGGCGGGTAAATACGTCTCCCAAAGATCTTTCATGCTGACTTTGGCGTCGAATTCATGGCGTAAACCTTCGGGGCCATTGTGTACGGCGTAGTGCTTGGCCATAGCGGCTGATTTCAGGTATTTGGGGTGATCTCCCTGTAGCCCTTTGACGTAGTTTACGCCAATCCGTGAGGTGAGGTAGGGGTCTTCACCGTAGGTTTCCTGTCCGCGGCCCCAGCGTGGATCGCGAAAGATATTGACGTTGGGTGTCCAAAAAGTTAGACCTTGATAGCGTCCCCGCTGTCCGTTTGCAACGGACACATTGTATTTCGCACGGGCCTCGGTAGAAATAGCGTCCCCAATGCGATGCATCAGTTCCGGATCCCAGGTAGCGGCCATGCCAATGGCCTGCGGGAAGACCGTGGCCCGGCCGTTGCGGGCAACTCCGTGCAGGCATTCGTTCCACCAGTTGTATTCCGGTATACCCAGCCGTTCGATGGCGGCGGAGTTGTAAGAGAGTTGACTGATTTTTTCTTCTAAAGTCATTCGACTGATGAGATCATCCACCCGTTCACTCACCGGGAGTGTAGGGTTTTGGAAGGGATAAGTATATTCCTGAGCCTGGATGAAGGATACTAATCCTAAGCATAGTAAAAGAAAGAGGGGTATTGTCTTTTTCATCATAATAGTTTAAATAAAAAAAGCGTCGAAATTTATTGAAAACATTTGACTTGCTTTGCCTAAAGCTAAGCTAAGCAAAACTAATTTTTTCCCAAAATGCCTATCTTGTAGATGTTAGCCCTATTTTTCCATATCCACAGAACCCATACCCATGCCTAAAAGTCGAAAATATCCGGGCGTCTACATTGAGGAACAGAATGCCTTTCCCCAGTCGGTAGTAGGAGTGCCTACCTCGGTACCTGCCTTTATTGGTTACACACCACAGGCAAGCTATCGAGGCCAGTCTTACCATAAAAAACCAGTTAAGATCACTTCCTTTAGGGATTTTCAGACTTTCTTTTGTTGGTCAGATCCCCCGCCCCCCGCGGACCCTATCCAACAATACCGGCCCAATTATTATTTGCACGCCTTGCCTCTGGGTACGAATGACCCCAAAGCAGTGGTTATTGCCGGTAAGTCCTATGCTTTGCTTCCCGACCCCAATACCATTTACTATTTGTACAATAGTATCCGCTTATTTTATCAAAATGGAGGTGGAGATGCCTACATCGTTTCGGTAGGTACGTATGGAGCACCTTCCGGTAAAAGTATTGATCCGGATGAACGTATCATCAACCAAAACGTCCGGCTCGAGGATTTATTAAAAGGCCTGGCGGTCCTGAAAAAAGAGCAAGAACCTACTATTTATGTTTGTCCGGAGGCGACCCTGCTTTCTCTGGAGAATAATGCCAGCCTAATGCAGGCCATGCTCCTGCAAAATGAGCAAATGGGTACCGCGATGAGTTTATTGGATATCATCGGTTCGCACCATCCTGATCCGCAACATTTTATGGATGATATCACCACCTTTCGGGAAAATACGGGCACACATGGCCTACAATACGGAGTAGCCTATTTCCCTTTCATTCAGATTAATCTTACCCAGTCGACGATTAACTACACCAATGTACTCGGAGGAGACCTGTCTGCTTTGGCGGAGATATTAGGGGTGGAAAAGGAGGATAACTCTCCCCTCAATCAATTGATTAGCGAAATTTTAGCCCCCGAGGCCGCGCCGCGTACAACTGCCCAGTACCATCAGGCACTAATCAATGTCAGCCCGGATTATAAAGCGATGATGATGAGTCTTCGGGAAGAGATCAATTTATTACCCGTCAGCGGGGCGATGGCTGGTGTTTACACCAGAGTCGATAATGACCGGGGGGTGTGGAAAGCACCGGCCAATGTTTCCATTGTGGGGGTAACCGGCTTGCCGCTCAACATCAGCCATCAGCAACAGGAAAATTTGAATGTCGATCCGGTATCGGGTAAATCCATTAATGCGATTCGGTCTTTCCCCGGCCGTGGAGTCCTGGTCTGGGGCGCTCGTACCCTGGCCGGGAACAACTCGGAAGCGCGCTATATTTCGGTACGCCGCACCTTGATCTATATCGAGCAGAGTATCAAAAACGCTATGCAGCCCTTTGTATTTGAGCCCAACGACCAAAACACCTGGACGCAGATTCGAGGGATGATCGATAACTTTCTACTTACCTTATGGCGACAGGGTGGTCTGATGGGCGCAAAACCCGCAGATGCTTATTACGTAATCTGTGGCCTGGGAACCAGTATGACACCGCAGGATATTCAGGACGGTCGTCTGATCGTCATGGTCGGAGTGGCCATGGTGCGTCCGGTGGAGTTTATGCTCATTCGGCTGGAGCTGGCAATGACTAAACCCTAAAACAGGAGGCATAATGGATCCATTGTGCCTCCTGAGTACTAATAAAAAGGAGTATCGAGCTTAGTCAAAGCCAATCTCTTTCAGACCTTCTAAACTGATCTTGATCGCTTCCATTGGCTTGTGATTAAAAGTAGCATCTTGTTCCACAAAGTAAGCTTCCATACCCGCTACCTCTTTCTCCGCAAGGATGCGATCGAAGTCGATACCTCCTTTGCCGACTGGTGCAAAGCGCCCTTCCTCATCCATATCCTTTACGTGCCAGGCTTTGAAGCGGCCGGGTGCTTTCGCAAAATAATCGAGGGGATCAGTACCCGCCTTGGTGGCCCAGTACAAATCCAACTGGAAATTTAGAAATTTGGGATCCGAATTTTCAATAAAATAATCCATGGGTACGATTCCGTTTTCGTTTTCCAGAAATTCGAAATCGTGGTTGTGGTATAAACACTCCAGTCCCTGGGCGGTAACTATCTCGGCGATGGTATTAATGGTGTTCGTCACTTTCTCAATATCTCCGGACATACCCATCTTACGAGTTTCCCGATCAACGGTAAAGTAACCCATGGGGGGGATGGGGATCACCAGGTATTTGAAGCCGGCCGCTTTTACATCTTTGGCAATTTGCTCGGCATTATCCAGGGTGATGCTGCTATTATGGGAGCTGAGTGGCGTCAGACCAATTTCATCGAGGTAAGCCTTAAATTCGGTGGGTTCCATACCGTAGAACTGGCCATCCTGATAGCCGGCAGATTCGATATTTTTATAACCAATATCGGCAACCGCCTTGAGTACGCCCTTAGGGTTTTCGGCCAGGGTGTCCCGTAGGGTGTATAAAGCCAGGCCGTAGTTGGCATCGGTGTTTTCCATTTCCGCGTTTTTATCGGTAGAATCGTTGGCGCTGCCACAGGCACTTAGGCCCAGGGTCAGTAGCAAAGCAAAAAGTATTTGGATCTTCATTTTGATAAATGTATATTTTTACAATATCCTAAATATAAACGATTCTTAGGCTTTTTGGAAATACCAATTGACTTATATTAGACTAGATCCTTTTTTCGGGTATTCCAGGGCAGCATGGCCATCCCTATCCGCAGATAACATTTATCAATGATCGCCGTAATGATTAGGCCGGTGGCGAGAATAATCGGGATGACAATGAAGTTGGGGATGCCTACGTTGTACCCGATGAGGAAGATAGCCATGAGTAGACCCAACAGAAAGCGAATACACTCCAACCTTCATGCGCCTGCTCAGTGGTGATATAGTCCATGTGTTCTTTGAGCAGGTAGAGATCAATACCGGCGGCTGTCTGCAGTTTTTCGGCAATCGTTCGGGCCCGATCTCCCGATTGGCAGATCAGATAAAAAGCAGGACTGTTTAATGCGAGGTAATCCTTTTGTCATATTTGGTAGACGGTAAGTTGATTGCACCCGGCAAATGCCCGTCCCGAAATTCGGTGGGTTCGCGTACATCGATAATCAGGCCCTGGTTTTGCCCTTGTTGTTGGATCGCTTTATGTGACGAAATAGACTGCATAGTACTTGCTTCTAGGTTTATAATACAGCCCGGATAGCTGTTCCAATCATATAGATTAGTGGGAAGCAGACCAGACACAACAGAGTGATGACGGTTTGTTGCTTCGTGTTATAGTTACTGTTTTCCATGGCGCTAGATTTTGATGTTTTAATCGCTTCTTAATGATGTCTGATCCAAAGATGGGGGTAGTCGGACATCAAAAAATGGACATACTTGGATAAAATCTGGACATTTACTCGGAAAGCTTTATTTTTCGGGCCTTTTCCAGAGGGATAAAAACTGGGGTTTCCTTGAAAACATCTTCATTTTTACTAATTTAACTGGGTAATTGGGACAGAAAGCATGAATCAACCAGGGCGAAAAAACGTGCGGTTTATTGTAATACTCATATGTTGGGTTACCTGGACGACCGGTTTTGGGCAAGCCTGGGATGCCTTGCCGCAGCTAATCCCTTCCTACCGTAATGACTTCTTTCGGGAAGACCTGTCTTATTCAGGAAGTTGCTTTGATAATCTGGTCATCGACGATTCGGGGCGGATGTGGTTGAATGCCTGTGGCTTGCAAAGAGTCATTAATGATCTCGGTGTTTTTTCCTTTGATGGCTACGAATTTCAACCGCTGGAAATAAAAAAATCAGATGGTGTAGCCATTATACCTAATGTAAAAGGAATTACCTCGGCGGGCAAATTTTATGGACAGGCCGACGGTAAAGCCTTTTTGATGGATCCACTTCATCCGACCCCCGAACTACTACCATTCGCGGATACTGCCTTCAACGCCTCTGTACTGCGTGGTATTCATGAAGTCAACGGTATTCTGTACGTGATTGCTACATTAGACAAGGCGACCTTTAGCCTTTTTACGCTACAAAACGGGCAATTAGTGCAGCAGCACGCTATTGATTATTCCGAAGGTTTTTGGACGGCTTCGATACATAATATAAGTGGTAATGAGGAAGAACTATGGTTGGCCGGGGGGAGTCTACCCTTCTTTCGATTAAATTTAGCTTCAAATCGAGTGGATACCTTTACGATTGATAATTTTACGGAAGAAGTACCGGCTTCCAGCTTGACTCGTAACAATATTTATTCCCACTCGCCACGTATCGTCGTGGGGCCAAACAATCAGGTCTATCTGCTATTACCACATTATTACAGTTCTCAGTTATATCGGTTTGACCGAAAATTGCAACAATTTGCTGTCTTGAATACATCTTTACCCGATGGCTGGATACCCCTGTCTATTTTTAAAGATCAGGTAGGGAATATCTGTTTTCTTTTTGAAGACAGTAACCAAAAGTATAAAGCGATCATAGAAGATTCATCCGGTCAGCGATTCGACGCTTCTGAACTCTTGTCGGATTATGCGGGTATTGCTAATATCGTAGCGGAAAATTTTAAAAGACACCTGTACATCGTTGGCGTGGATGGGCTGCATAGTGTCAGTGTCCAGGAATCAGGAGCTATTGAGCAAGGGATGGAAGGTAAGTGGATCAGTTCCATGATCCATGTTTCTGATCGGAAGCTTTTAGTGAATACCGTTCTGGAAGGTTGGTTCACCTACGATTTGCAGAGTAAATCGGCCCAAGCCTTTTCGGGTACGGATTGTGAGACGGAGCCTCCCGTTTTTGAAAAAGGCATGAAGCAGCAAATTATTCCGGATGAGCAGGGTAATCTTTGGTTTGTTTCCCATAAACATTTGGTGAAGTACAACCCTCAAGAAAATACCTGCTCCACCATCGAGCTGGAAGATAACGGGCAATTATTTGCGCTGGTACACCAGGACCTGGCCATTGTGCAATACACCAGAACTCAAATATGCCTAGTGGATATCAAACGGGGGGAGACGGTTCCTCTGGAGGGCTGGATCCCTAATGATCTGGGTAGTTTTCTTCGGGATATCCTAGTGGATGCTAAAGGAAATGTCTGGATTCCCACAAACCAGGGACTCTGGAAATTAGATTTTGAGCAACGACAAGCGACGCATATTAAAGACCAGGCTGGTTTTAAGGACTTTCGCTTTACTGCGATCTACGAAGATCCAAAGGGACGCCTTTGGCTGGGGACCTATTTTGGTGGCTTGCACATTTACGATCCACAGACAGAATTGGTACAGGTGATTAATCAGGAGAATGGTCTTTCCAATAACTCCGTCATGAGCATCATTGCCGATGCGCAGGGGGACGTCTGGGTAGGTACTGAATATGGTATTACAGTTCTTTCCTCTACCGGTGAAGTACTCAACACTCTTTTTCAGGAAGATGGTCTGAATATGGATAGGTTTGAACGCTTTGATCCCTATTTAGGGCCGACGGGAAAACTCTTTTTCGGTACCAGGGCAGGCATTAATATCATTGATCCTCGTCAGCTCAAAGCAAATCTGAAAAATGGATTGGGAAGAAAAATCTATCTAACCGAAGCGGTTTATTTTGATCAGAAAGCTGGAAAAGAAATTGTACATCGGGACCATTTAGATCAGGTAAGTACAATCAATATTCCCGCTGAGAACCCAGGCATTCTACTTCGTTTTGCCCTATCGAGTTACCTGGAACCTCAGAAAAACCGGTATGCGTATCAATTGGAAGGGAAAGATGAGGCTTGGACTTACCTGGGGGCTCAACCGGAATTACGGCTTAGCAGCCTGCCGCCCGGTAAATATAATATCTTCATTAAAGGAGCAGACTTCCGTAACAACTGGACCACCGAACCCCTGGTGATTCCCATCCACGCCCGACAGTTCTTCTATAAGCAGGCCTGGTTTTATCTGTTGGTAAGCATTCCTTTTCTGGCTTTTGCGGGGCTTTGGATTCAAAACAAGCGACGCGAGGCTCAGCGCCTGGAAATTAAGGTTGCCGTGCAGACCCAAAAAATTCGCGAAGATAAAGAGCTCATTGAGCAACAGGCCACAGACTTACGAGAACTCGATCAATTGAAATCCAATTTCTTCACGAATATTTCCCACGAGCTACGTACGCCCATTACCCTGATCAAGGCACCACTGGAGCATATACTGGAGCGTTATGGCGCTCAATTGGGAAAAGGCCTGAGAGCAAGCTTGCAATTAGTCCTGAATAATGCCAATAAGCTCAGCCGACAGGTAGAGGAATTACTGGAACTCTCCCGCCTGGATGCTAAAAAGATAGAACTCCGGGAATCCGCCACGCCCATTCACAGCTTTTGTGAACAGCTTTTTTATGCTTATTCTGCAGCAGCGGCATTGAAAAATATCAGTTATCAGTTTACCTCCGAAATTGACCCCATGCAAACCTTCCTGATCGATCGCAACCGTCTGGAAAAGATCATTAACAACCTCTTATCCAATGCGCTCAAGTTTACGCCGGCAGGTGGTACGATTCGGATGAGCCTTGGGCAAAAAGAGGAGTCGCTACTGTTGGAGGTGGAGGATAGCGGTCGGGGTATTCCGGAAGAAGATTTACCCCATCTTTTTGAACGGTACTTTCAGACGCGCCGCAGCGATATGATTACGGCAGAGGGAACGGGTATCGGTCTGGCCTTGTCCAGGGAGCTGGTGGAATTGATGGGCGGTGAAATTACGGTTGAGAGTGAATGGGGAAAGGGGAGTACTTTTAGAGTGCGCCTTCCGGCAAAAAAAGGCAGGACAAGCTTCCTTAAAGAAAATGTAGCCCCAGTCCCTGATACAATAGCCGCAGCCGATCAGCAAGTGGTTTTTGCGAAAGCGGAAACCGAAGAAGTATCGCAGCGCAGTAAAATCATGGTCGTGGAAGATAATCCGGAAATGCAGCAACTGATCCAAACCATTTTGAGCCCGCAGTATGAATGTCTGCTTTGCAACCACGGGGCGGAAGCCTGGGGCCTACTGAAAAAAAACGCAGCAGAGGTAGCGGATATCGATTTAATTCTTTCTGATGTGATGATGCCCGAAATGGATGGGTATACCCTCCTGGAAAAGATCAAGGGACACCCGCGTTGGCAGGGCTTACCGGTTGTCATGTTGACGGCTCGTTCGGCCGAGGACGATAAACTGCAAGCGCTCCGGATGGGCGTGGATGATTACTTGATGAAGCCATTTTCACCACAAGAGCTAAAAGCCCGACTGCGAAATTTGATCCACAACTACCAGAGCCGCAAGCCGTATCAGCAGGATAAGCCTCAGGAAGTAAACATCACCTTTGAAAAACAAACCTCCGCCGATCAGCTCTGGCTGAAAGAGGTAGAAAATGCCGCCAAAACTGCTCTGCAAAAAGGCCTAAAGTTAACCACAACTATTCTTGCAGAAGACGTCTTCCTGAGCAATCGACAATTTGCCCGCCGCCTGAAAGCACTGACCGGGCTGAGCCCCAAGGCTTACATACAGGAGGTGAAATTACAGAAAGCCCGCAGCTTACTGGAAAATGGCGTTTATAAGACCGTAGAGGAGGTAGCCGCAGCAACGGGCTACAGTTCGGGTAGTTATCTGACTAAAAGCTTTCAGGAGCGCTTCGGGAAAAAGCCGGCGGCGTATTTATAATCTCCTGCCTCCTAAAAGCTTTAGTATACTTTGTATTTAGGCATCTGCCGAGTCAAAAAAGCGCTGAATCAGCTGCACCTGTATGATTAGCCTTGTGGCAACCCCGTCATGGTAAAGATCATGACAAACAGTGCCACCGTCTCCACGATACCAATGATCATAATATACTTGGCCGTATCATTGGCACCGGCGGCAATCGCATCACAGGCTCTGGCACCGGCTCTACCCTGAAAGATTGCAGAACCGGCCATGGCCGCACCGGCAAAGAGGCCGATAATCAGCTGCCACACGTAAGAATCGGGATCTAGATTTGCTGACGAGATAGCGTTTTTTAGGATCATCCCGTAGATCACCTGTGAAAGTGGGGCACCCGCGAAAATCAGTAAGGCCGTAGCTGCTTTTTCGCCGTTGATGATCATTTTTTTCCAGGCACCAATGGCGGCCATACCGGCCACCCCCGTACCAATGGCAGAACCGATGGCGGCAATACTCAGCGACATGCCCATGTCGCCCAAACCGGCAACTGTCGTGGCAAGAATTAGTGTAAATATCATGTTTGATGTTTTGTTTTTTGTTTAATCGTTGATGTGTTATTTCCTTTTTTTTGTTCCACTTCACTGGCATTGAGTCGGAAAGGCTGGTAAGCTCGCCCCGAAAACTGAACGCCCAGGTGACTGGAGAACTCCAACATGTTGAGGCGGATGCCGTGCACCAGTACGGCCATCAGAGCCAGGGCAATATTGAGACCGTGCCCCAGCAGTAGTGCCAGGGTCGCCCCGAGTAATTGCAGGAAGCCCATCCCGGCGAAGCCTTCTTCCGGAATAATTATGTTATTAAAGCTGGACGCTACGGCCGCCGTCGCCAGCCCCACGGCAAAAAGTCGTACGTACGAGACAATGTCCGAAAAGCCATTGATGAGGCTCAGGGGTAAGCCAGATAAAGAGGCTAATATACTGCTGAGCAAATTCTTCTTCGTACGAGAGAAGAGGCTCACCAGGGCTATGCCTACCACAAAAAGCCAGATATACCAGCTGGGGGCTTCCTTACCTAATACCAACAGCTCCGTCATGAAGAACAGGCCCCAGATTAGCGCGATCCAACCCAATTCACTGAGACATTTCAGGGAGTTGATGAACTGCACAAAGCGCACGCCGTGTGCTACGGTCAGATGAATGGCTCCAATGAGGAAGGATAGGTGCATCATAAAGGCCACATTATCGCTACCAAAGCTGGCTACTTCCTCGACAATCAGTGCATCAAAGAAGGGTAAGGCGGCAATATCTTCGGAGCCAAAATAGGTGCCACTGAGCACGCCCCAGACGATGGTCGCTCCACTCAGTACATAGATGAGTAGGCGCACCTGACTACTAAGCTGCTTGCGAAAGAAGATGGCGACCAGTAAAAAAAGGGCACCGTAACCGGCATCTCCGACCAGCATCGCGAAAAATAGCGCGAAGGCCACCAGGAAATAAATGGAAACGTCTATCTCTTTGTATCCCGGTACGATACCAATGAATTTCATGACCGGATTGATCAAATTGATCCAGCGTGGGTTTTTGATATAGACTGGCACCTCATCGGGCTCCTCCGGCTCATTAATCTGGTAGCCCCAGTTTTGCTGTCTGGCCAGCTCGATGAAATCCTCTACCTTGTCCCCGGGCAGGTAGCCCTTGAGGTATTTGACTTTATCTTCAATGGCGCCCATACTTTCCTTGACTCGCTCAACCTGCAGAATGTCGTGTAGGTACTGCTGGTAATCTTCGAGTACGGCTATCATCGCCTGTTGTTCTTTTAGGTAGGCCTTCGCTTTTTCCAGTTGGCGCTTCTTACTATTGATATTATGTTGTAGAGTCGGGTGAGACAGTTCGGGGAGCAGCACTTCCCGGTAGTCCAGCACTTCAGTCGTCTTGCGGGAGACCAGCGCCACGGGCACCTGGCCGTTTTGTGGAGCGAAGGGTACGATACAGTGGCTTTCGCCCAAAAGCGGAAGGGATTTTTTATCCACCATATATAGCCGCAGGTAAATGCCCTGCTCACTCAGGTATTTGAAATCTCTCAGGGTGACTTTTTCGCCCCAGGTCTGGTACCAGTCCAGTTGTTTGTGGAGTAATTCCAGGGTTTGTTCGGCCTGTTCTTTTACGTCCCGGGCAATGAGGATTCGGTTGACGACTCGCTCCGGGTCGCGGGCACTGCTTTCGTCAGGCGGAGCTATATCGGTAGCGTCATCCGCATTTTGTTGGAGTAGTTCCAGGGCTTGCGTGGTACGCTGCAGCCGGTCTCTACATCGGTCAAGGAAAGCACTATTGGGTTGCTGGATTTCTTGGATTTCCAGCACGCCCAGTTCGCCGAGTTGGCGAACGTTCTCTTCGGCTGAGCTGGCCGGTGCAAACAACCACACTTCTTTCATCCTGACAATCATAGGGTCGCTTTTTTCTTTTCTTTTTTCTTCTTGACCAGCTTGGCACAGCCGATAGCCAGTCGCTCTACATCTCCCAGGTAGATTTCGATCTTGCGTATCTTTTGTTTGGTCTCCGGGATAAAAACCTCTTTAAGGGCATTTTTCATACGACGCGCCTCCGCCAGTTCTTCCCGCAGTAGCTCAATATTATGTCGCTCGATTTCGATCATGGTATATTTTGTCTTTTGGTCGCTGATCACCTCTTTGGCAGCATCGAGCCAGAGTGGACTTTCCAGGGGGTCGAGCTTCACCTCCTCGAAGTCTATTTCTGAGAAAACATCGATACGGACGCCGGCAATTTCCCGGTTGTTTGTCTTAACGCGATTTACCACTGCTAGCTGTTGCAGATCGACACTTTCTTCCGACATCACGGCTACCCACTTTTTAGTTTTTTGCCTGCTCTCTTCAATAGATTGCTCCAATTTCTGGATACTATTTTCCAGGCTCTCGACCGCTTTTTTTAGTTGCTGCTCCTTCATCTCAAAAACTGGTAAAGCGCTCTCATACTCCTTCAATTCATTTTTGAGGGTAGCAAGCGAATTTTTATTCATTAATATCTTATCGGCCATAATACACGTCTTGTATTACCTGATTAAATCTGCGGAAACCTTTTTCCTCGTTAAATTGCCACCACCGATCAAGGATCATCAGTTTTATCTTATAAATAATGAGGGCTTCCAGATCAAAATGATGCCCACTGGCCAATGTTTCCAGCTTTTGCCATTGCAGCTGCATCAGTTGTACTTCTTTTTCCAGGGGCGTACCCTCAGCTAGTTCAAATGGAGGAATCTCCAGCTGGGACCATTCTTTCTGGAATTGCCGGCGCGGTATACGTTGTTTCAGCACCGCTACTTTCAGGCCGTACAGATACTGGGCAAAGGTCGCTATGACTTTGTTTTTGCTCTCCCGAAACCTTGCATGGTGCATTTCCTCCAAATCCAGGGCTCGCAGCGTGCGCGCGGCCCCCGGCGACAGAAATTTGGTGGCCTCCAGTTCAAATAGCTCGATTAATTCTTTTTCTGTTTCCGCGGCACCAGCGTATTTTTTAAAGGTAGTAGTGATCTTGTCACGTACTTCTTTAGTCTGCCCAAAGGGCAGGTAGGGCAGACTACTGATCAGGTATTCGAGTTGACCAGGCATCATTTTTCTTCTTTTTTCAGGAGTTCGGTCCATTTGCCAGTCAACTGTTGGCGCAACAGTTGACCCACCTCTTCCGGAGAGACTTCGTAGCTCCAGCCCTGGTCGGTTTTTTGGATCGTTAGCTGGTTTAGTTGATGTTGTTGTTGGCTGATGGTCACTGCTCCGTCTACATTGTTTAGTTGTTGATGGATATAATCTGCTAATTCCGTTGTAAAGGATTCAGACATTTTGAGTTCTACCTCGCCGCCCACATTTTTGACGACCTGCACAATAGCATCCTTTATTAGATCGGGCTTGAACGATTTTTTTACCTCCCGATTAAGTACCGCACCCAGTAGATCGAGCAGATCATTTTTGACACCAATGCTCAAATCGCGGGCAGCTTGCTGGAGGGCACTTTGTCCCTTTTGCTGTATATCTTTCGCTTCTTTTTCAGCTCGCGACAACATCTCCTGGCGTTCGGCTTTCGCCTCTTTGAGAATCTGCTGTGCTTCCTTTTTGGCGGAAGCCCGTACGGCTTGAGCTTCCTTTTCGGCTGCTTCAATGGCTTCTGACTTCAACGAGGCGATCAGTTGATCCAGCGATTGTTTACTCATTATCCTTATCTTTTAAAATTTTGTATTGTCCCTTTTCCGGCCAGTAGTTTTCAATTAGTTTGGATGACAATCCAGCCTCTTCTTTTTTGAAGTATTTGGAAAGGATGTCCCAGCAGAGATCGAGTGCATCCTCTAATTCTAGATACCGGAAGGGATCCATTAATTCCCGCTGGAAGGTTTTACGGTAGTCAAGCAAACGTAGCGAATAGTCGTCTTTTACCGAGCCAAACTTTTGGGCCCTGACCCGTTCTTCAGATTCCGATAGCAAACGGGCCATGGCATTCATGATGCTGCGGTGATCCGCTCTGGTTTTATCGTTAACCTGCTGCTTCAGTCGGCTCAGGGAGCCAAAAAGCTCCAGGTATCCATCTTTCATATAAAACTGCCCTTCCGTTATGTAGCCAGTATTGTCGGGCACAGGATGTGTCACATCGTCCATGGTGGTGACACTGAGGATAGTCAGGCTACCCGCTCCGTCGATGTCGGCGGCTTTTTCGTAGCGTGAGGCTAATTGCGAATAAAGATCGCCGGGGTAGCCCTGGTTGGCCGGAATCTGATCCTGGGCGTTGGCCACCTGACGTAAATAATCCGACCACTGGGTCATATCCGAGAGTAAGATGAATACGTTTTTATTCTGAAGCGCGAAGCGCTCGCCCACGGCGATGGCCAGGTCGGGAACCATCAAGCCTTCGACGATCGAATCCCGATGGGTATGTACAAACATAATGGTCCTGGCTTTGCTGCCGGCTTCTTCTATACGCTGCCGGAAGTAGTGGAACTCGTCGTATTTTAGACCTACCCCCCCAATAATGATCACATCGGCGTCGGTCTGGGTAGCGATGTTGGCAAGCAGGCGGTTATAGGGCTCTCCCGCTTTTGCAAAAACGGGTATTTTCTGAGAACGCACCAGAGTGTTGAACACATCAATCATGGGTACACCGGTACGGATCATCTCCTTGGGAATTAGTCGTTTGACCGGGTTAATGGATGGCCCCGCTACGCGGATCGTATCCGACATTAACTCCGGGCCCTGATCAATGGGTTGTCCGTTGCCAGAATAAATGCGACCCAGCATATCTTCTGAGAAACCTACCTGAACCGGATGTCCCAGGAAACGGACTTTACAGTCGGTAGACACCCCAAACCCGCCACTAAACAATTGTAGGGTAACCCGCTTATTGTTCAGAGCAATGACCTGGGCGAAGGCCCGGGTTCCATCCGGGTAGATCACTTCGGCCAATTCTTTGTTATGCACCCCCTCCGCTTCAATGATCAGAATGGCTCGACCAATACTATCGATCTGGTCATACGTTTTCTTCAGCATGTTCTACCTGTTTAACCAAATTTAATATTTTAGATTGCTGCTCCTCGAACTGCTCGTCTTCTGGTCTCATGTGATTCCAGTCAATAAAAGCCTGCCGAATAAAGTTGAAGTGAGAGCGTATTTTATCTTTTCCTTCAATTTCTACCGAAGCGTGTATAAGTTGTTTAACCACTTTAAAAACCCGGCGTAAGCGCTCGGGTGTGGTTACACCGTCTACTTCGTGAAAACTGTTTTGCTGTAGGAATACCGCGTCGACCAATTCAGATTTTTGGTACTTGATGTAGGCCTCATCGGTGATGCCTTTCTCTCCCATTAGGATAATGTTGGAGGAGATCGTTTTGCCCTCTCTTAGGAGTGCTAATAACTCATTTACGTCTTCTTGTTCCAAAAGGGAGGGATATTTAGACTTGCTATCGATCCGATCAATCGCCGGGTATTTTCGAGCATCGGATAGCTCCCGGGATAATCCCCAGAAGGCTCCGGTACTTAGTAAGGTCGCTTGAGTAACGGGTTCGTCAAAATTACCTCCCGCCGGAGATACCGTTCCGATGATACTCAGGGAGCCCCGCTCCCCATCGGGTAAGAGCTCTACGCCGGCCCGATCATAAAATGCAGAAATCAGCGTGGAGATGTACATTGGGAAAGCTTCCGGCCCGGGGATTTCTTCTTTCCTCCCGGAGGTCTCTCGCAGGGCTTGTGCCCAGCGCGAGGTGGAATCTGCGAGGATAAGGACATTCAGTCCTTGCTTGCGGTAGTATTCTCCTACCGTTACCGCGAGGTAAACCGAGGCTTCACGGGCCGCTACCGGCATCGAAGAAGTGTTACCGACGATGAAAGTCCGATCCATCAATGATTTTCCGGTGCGTGGGTCGATTAATTCTGGGAAATCCTTGAATATCTCTACCGCTTCTCCGGCGCGTTCTCCACAGGCAGCGATAATGACGATATCGGCCTGGGAATGTCGGGCCAGACTGTGCTGCAAGACTGTTTTACCCGCTCCGAAAGGACCGGGGTTACAGGCCGTACCCCCAAAGGCAATGGGGAACAAGGCATCCAGGATACGGATACCGGTAGGCATGGGGGATTCCGGGACCGAGCGTTCGACGAAGGGCATGGCTTTTTTAACCGGCCACTCAAAGGCCATTTGCAGCGCTATTTTGTTGCCCGCTGGGTCACGTACCACGGCAATATCTTCTTCGATGGTGTAGTCTCCCTCGGAGGCGACCTGCTCAATGACGTAATCTTCGAGTAGAGAAAAGGGGACAAAAATTTGGTGTTTGAACATCTTCTCCATTACGTAGCCAAGGGCTGTTCCACCCTTTACGGTGTCTCCTTCGGCAACCGTGGGGTGGAAATGCCATTTGGTCTGCGTATCCAGTGGGGCTACTTCCAGCCCACGCTCTAGAAACCATTCTATTTTGGCCAATTCGTAGAGCGGATTTTGCAAGCCATCCGTTACCGTGCCCAGGATGCCGGGGCCCAATTTGGCGGCCAGGGGCAATCCGGTAAATTCTACCAGATCTCCGATTTTCATCCAGCTGGTATCTTCAAAAATTTGTAAGTAGATCACGCCGCCGGGTTTGATGTCGATTACTTCTGATCTTAGACGTTTCCCTCCCTCGATCACCACGTAGGCCACCTCGCCATTCATTACGGCCCCTTCCGTTTTTTCCACACCAACCAGAGATTCGTCGACACTGCGTACTTTTCCTTTTGCTTTATTCATGATGTTTATCCATTAATTAACCAGGCATTGCTAGCAAGGGGCCCCGACCGATAAATGGTACTATGCTACCCAGGAGGAGTTGGGGTTTCCATTGAGATCACAAACTGAGTTTTAGCCATAATAAGAAATTTAATTTAAATTTTGGAAATCTTGAGTGGGTAAAAAAATATGTATCTAGGTAAAATTTGGTTAGATTAATTATGGACTTGCCCTGAGAATGGTTTGGAGGTACAAAAGTGAAACTATATATTGTGTTCTCGGGATCGGTAAAAGGGGGGGGACGGAGAACCGAACGCTGCCTTTACTTCCCGGAGTACTTACCAGGTTTATCCTCCAACACAATTGATGTGGGTGAAATTATCCTGTTAAGTGGCCCAGGAAATAATAGTACAAAACACATTACTAACTAAATCTTTGATAATGAACAAAATACTCGTTCCGGTTGATTTTTCGGAAAATTCAATGAATGCGCTTGATTACGCCATCCGGCTTTTTAAGGATGACCCACTGGAAGTGGTTGTCCTGACTACTTACGAGGCGAGTACGAATGCCTTTTATGTAAAATCCATTGATCGGGTACTGGAGGAAGGCGCACAAGATGATATGGATCGCATGATCAAAAAAATGACCAAAGAATACCCGGGTGTCAATTTCACCTCTAAAATCGTAAAGGGTAATGCGGTATCGGTGATCACTTCCATGGGGAATTCGGGTGAATACGATTATATCGTCATGGGCACGAAGGGGGCCAGTGGTTTAAAAAAGGTTTTTATCGGCAGCGTAGCCGGAGGAGTGATCGCCCGGACAACCGCTGCGGTCCTCGTGGTTCCAACAGGTTTTACTTTCCAGTCTTTTGATAAAATTGTCTACGCCGTTGGCAGTACCAATTATACGGATGATACGGTACTGAGTCCGCTGCGGAAGATGGCGGAGATATGTAAGGCCAAAATTGACGTTTTGCACGTTACTGATGAAGAAGCGCCCGACCTCAGTAGACAATTAGCTCCGATTGAGGATCTTTCCCCATCGGTGACTTACCTGACTAGCGAAGATAATGTCAGCGAGGGACTTAAGGATTATATGTCGAAACAAAATGCCGCTATGCTATGCTTGGTACGTACGAAAAAAGGTTTCCTGGGCAAAATTTTCAACGAAAGTGTTACCCTGAGACAGACCTTTGATAGTGCCGTGCCCTTGCTGGTGCTGCATAATTAGAGTTAAGGGGAATACTGCGCGACGCAGCCCTAGACTGTTTTTTGAAAACTTGTTGCTGATCATGATATTATTCTGGAGAAAAATCATTCTGGCACTGACGGGACTGTTCCTTTGTCTATTCCTTGTTGTCCATCTCTCAGCGAATTGTTTGTTATTATTGCCGACCGATTTGGCCCGCGATTTATATAACGGATATTCTACTTTTTTGAGAGAAAGTCCCCTCATTAAAGGAATTGCTTACTTACTGTACCTGTCCATTATTTTGCATGTACTCTACGCTTTGTTGATTACCCTCCGAAACCGTAAGGCGAAGCCGACAAAGTACGCAGCGAACCACTTTCGGGAAAACAGTAGCTGGACCTCGCAGAATATGGGCTGGTTGGGGGTACTGATTCTAATCTTCATTTTGGTACATCTGGTGAATTTTTGGGCTCGGATAAAGCTTGGAATTGGTCGGGAAGTAGCCTATGATAGCCAGGGCAATAAGGATATCTACGAGGTAACGTATAGCCTTTTTCAGAATATTTATTACGTCGGTTTTTATACGGTGCTCATGGTGCCGCTTGGCCTTCATTTGCACCATGGTCTGAAAAGTGGTTTTAAGACCCTGGGTTTTTACCATCGCAGAGGCTTGAGATGGCTAGCCAAAATAGCCCTGGTCTACGCCATTATTATTTCGATTGGCTTTGGTGTCATCCCCTTAGTCGTTTACTTCAAATAAGCAGAGCATGAGATTAGAATCGAAAATCCCGGAAGGAAGATTGGAGGAGAAGTGGCGCAATTATCAGGCCAATGCCCGGCTCATCAATCCTGCCAATAAGAACAAGTTACAAGTTATTGTTATTGGTACAGGATTGGCGGGTGCCGGCGCGGCGGCAACTCTGGCAGAACTGGGCTATCAGGTCAAATGTTTTTGCTATCAGGATACTCCCCGTAGGGCACATTCTACCGCTGCCCAGGGTGGAATTAATGCCGCAAAGAACTATCAGCACGATGGTGACAGCATTTGGCGAATGTTTTACGATACCCTAAAGGGAGGGGATTTTCGCTCCCGCGAAGCAAATGTCTACCGGCTAGCCGAGATCTCCGGCCCCCTAATTGACCACTTTACCCAACAGGGGGTACCTTTCGCCCGTGAATACGGTGGGGTACTGATTAATAGGAGTTTTGGTGGGGTACAGGTACAACGGACCTTCTACGCCAGGGGACAGACGGGGCAGCAATTGCTGTTGGCGGCTTATTCGCAATTGTCCAAGATGATCAGAGCCGGTAAAGTAGATATGTATGCCCGCCACGAAATGCAGGACCTGGTCCTGATCGACGGTCAGGCCCGTGGCATCATTGCTCGTGATTTGATTACGGGCGAGCTTAAACGCTTCTCGGCAAATGCCGTGGTGCTGGCTTCCGGGGGCTATTCGCGTGTGTTTAGGCTCTCCACCATGGCGATTGGCAGCAATGGGAGTGCCATCTGGAAAGCACATAAACGCGGTGCTTTTTTCGCCGCCCCGAGTTTTGTGCAAATCCACCCCACAGCCTTGCCACAGGCCAGTCAGGCACAGTCCAAACTGACGCTGATGTCGGAGTCATTACGGAACGATGGCCGCATTTGGGTGCCCAGCAAAAAAAGGGATGAACGGAAGGCTAATGATATTCCAGAAGCAGAACGCGATTATTATCTCGAAAGACGCTATCCGAGTTTTGGTAATCTGGCTCCGCGTGATATTGCTTCCCGGGCCGCTAAAGAAAGGATTGATGCCGGACACGGCGTTGGCCAACTAAAAAATGCCGTTTACCTGGACTTCAAACACGCCATTGAACGCTTCGGTATCGATGTAATCAAAGATCGGTACGGTAATCTTTTCTCCATGTACAAAAAGATTACGGGTATCAATGCTTACGAGGAGCCCATGAAAATATCCCCGGCGGCGCACTTCTCTATGGGGGGGCTGTGGGTCGACTACGAATTGATGACCACCATTCCCGGACTATACGCCCTGGGAGAATGTAATTTCTCTGATCACGGCGCTAATCGATTGGGTGCCAACTCCCTCTTGCAGGCCAGTATCGACGGCTATTTTATCTTACCCAACACCATAAATAGTTATCTGGCTGAACAATTGCAGCAGAAAGACATCTCAACGGAACACGAGGCTTTTGTCGAGGCCGAACGCGGGGTGGCAGAGCATATTGACCGCATCCTCGCCGTGCAGGGCAAGCGTACCGCTGATGATTTTCACCGGGAGTTGGGGGGGATCATGTGGCAAGAATGTGCCATGAGTCGTAATCGCTTAGGTCTTGAAAAAGCCATCGAACAGATCGAGCAAATTCGGCAGGGCTTCTGGAAAGAGGTTCGCGTCACCGGAGGTGCCCACGAAATGAATACGGAACTTGACAAGGCGATCCGGCTAATTGACTTTATTGAATTAGGCCTGCTCATGTGTACCGATGCGCTGGATCGTGAAGAATCCTGCGGCGCGCACTTTAGAGAAGAATACCAAACGGAGGAGGGGGAAGCCCTGCGCAAAGATGAAGAATACGCCTTCGTCTCCGCCTGGGAATACCAGGATGGTCAATTCCGGCGGCATAAGGAACATCTCGAGTTTGAATACCTGCAACCAACTGTCAGAAGCTATAAATAAATATTGCTATGCAACTAACGTTTAAAATATGGAGGCAAGATAGTCCGGAAGCAAAAGGTCAGTTGATTGCTTACGAGGTAGATGGTCTGACCGAAGAAATGTCCTTTCTGGAAGCTCTGGATCACCTCAACGAACTCCTGGTGCTAAAGGGAGAAAAGGTGATCGCCTACGAGTATGATTGTCGGGAGGGTATTTGCGGCCAATGTGGTGTTTTTATTAATGGCCGTGCCCATGGCCCCCACGATCATATCACCACCTGTCAGTTACACCTGCGCAGCTTTCAGGACGGTGATACCGTACTGGTGGAGCCCTGGCGCGCTGAGTCTTTTCCCATTATTAAGGATCTTATCGTGGATCGTACCGCCTTTGATCGTATCATTACGGAAGGCGGGTACATCAGCGCTAAGACGGGTACAGCTCCCGAGGCTAACGCCATTTTGGTGGGTAAGGAGATTGCTGACCGTGCCATGGATGCGGCTGCCTGTATTGGTTGTGGTGCCTGTGTGGCTACTTGCAAGAATGCCTCCGCTGCTCTGTTTACCGCCGCTAAGATTAATCACCTCAACGCTCTACCCCAGGGCGCACCGGAAGCACACCGGCGGGTACTGGATATGACGCAACAAATGGAAGCAGAGGGTTTTGGTCACTGTTCTTTTACTGGTGCATGTGAGATAGAGTGCCCACAGGAAATTTCTATTGCTAATATTGCCGAGATGAATGCCCGGGTCTTAAAAGCAAAATTACTGGGGTGATGAGAGGCTAAACCAACCGAATGGTCGAATAAAACCACCCAGGTTTCGATTCCGCTTGGCGAATGAGGTAAGGAACTATATTTTTAGCTCCAATAAAAAACGATAAACGGATGAGAAATTTATGCTGCCTCCTTCTAAGCCTTAGTTTTATGTCTACTTCCCTGCTTGCGCAAACGCCGGTCCGCACCACCGTCGAAAATGGTACCATCGAAGGTTTTCACGATGCCGAAAAGGGCCTCGATCTATTTCTGGGTATTCCTTACGCTCAGCCTCCCGTCGGTGATCTGCGTTGGAAAGCGCCCCAGGCCGCAAAGGACTGGATGGGCGTCAAGCAAACAAAGGCCTTCGGTAATACCCCCATGCAGGCTAATGTATTTGGGGATATGGAGTATCGCGCTTCGGCAAAAAGTGAAGACTGCCTCTACCTAAATGTATGGACACCCGCCGAAAAAACGGAAGAAAAGCTACCCGTTCTGGTCTATTTCTACGGAGGTGGTTTTGTAGCGGGTGATGGCTCTGAGCCCCGCTACGATGGTGCCAGTATGGCGCAGAAAGGCATAGTTGCAGTGACGGTGAATTACCGCTTGCACGTCTTTGGCTTCTTTGCGCATCCGGAATTAAGTGCAGAAGCACCCTATAAGTCATCCGGGAATTATGGCCTGTTAGATCAAAATATGGCCCTACAATGGGTGCAAGATAATATTGAAGCCTTCGGTGGTGATCCCGATCGGGTGACCATCGCGGGAGAATCGGCTGGCTCGATTTCCGTGAGCTACCAAATGGCTTCACCGCTCTCAAAAAAACTCATCGCCGGTGCGATTGGCGAGAGTGGTGCAGGAATCCATCCTACGCTGGCGCCGGTACCGCTGGCGGAAGCCGAAAAAATAGGAGCAGAGTTCGCAGAAAAAATTGGTGCAAAGAGCCTGGCCGAACTACGAGCACTAAGTACAGAAGAGATCTTTGCACGCTATAACAAATCCGGGCGCTTTGGTTTTCCCCCTGTGGTAGACGGCTACTTTTTACCAAAAACGATACCGGAGATTTTCGAAGCGGGCGAGCAGGCACAAGTACCTTTACTTCTGGGCTGGAACTCCGCCGAAATTCCCGGAATGGCCTTTATGCAGGGTAAGCCCTATACCCCCGCGAATTTTATCGACATGGTAAAACTGACTTATCCGGAAGACCACGAAGAAGTATTGAGGATGTATCCGCATAGTGATCAGCAGGAGGTCGAATACTCTGCGACGCGCCTGGCTTCCGATCGATTCATCGTCTATAGCACCTGGAAGTGGTTCGATTTGCACCGGAAAAACAGTAGGCAGCCGGTCTATCGCTATCTGTACAGTAAAATCCGTCCTCCTCTAAAGGATCAGAATAAAGTATCTGGTTTGGCTGGAGGCACTATGGAGCGCGATGAAGACACCCCGCCGCCGCCGCCGGCTATTGGTGCCCCACACGCTTGTGAGATCGAATACTGTATGGGTAATTTGCATCTGGTTGATGCCTACGCCTGGACGGCTGAAGATTATAAGGTGTCAGATACCATGCACCGCTACTTTGCTAATTTTGTGATCAATGGTGATCCCAATGCGAAAGGTCTGCCCAGGTGGCCAGTCGCAAAGGCTTCCGCCAAAAAGCCCAGCGTGATGGTCATCGACGTGGAATCAAAGGCTAAAAAAGCCAAAATGGATATCCGCTTTCAAATCCTGGATCGGGATTACGGCAACCAATAGTGATACCACTCTATGCTGCCGAACAATCTTAGCGGCCAGGTTTTCTAGAGATACGATATTGTCAAGTACCAGAACTAATCCTATGAGCTACACCATCGATCTCGAACAAAACTTTTTTCCGGAAGTACATAAAGTAGTGGACAGCCAGACGCAGAAAGCACTCAATAGCCTTCATACGCTGAACGAGGAAGAGGCTATTCACGATGTGCGTAAGCGCTGTAAAAAAATCCGGGCAGCCTGGCGGCTGATCCGGGACAGCCTGGGCGAATCCCAGTATAAAAGACGCAATCGCTATTATCGGGACATCGCAAGGTTGATCAGTGACTTGAGAGATGCCACGACCGTCATTGAAGCCCTGGATTTGCTAGAAAATAAGTTTGGAGATACGGTGTATAAATCCACCTTCTCAGAAATGCGGTCAGCACTACAGGAACGTCGTGATGATGCCTACGCTCACCAAGAAGATAAACTCCCGACCCTAGAAAAAGTAGAAAAACGCTTGCAGAAGGGTTTGAAACAAGTCAATCCCCTCAGTCTTTCCTTTAAAGAGTGGAAACCCGTGATCAAGAGCCTGACCCGAACTTACGGTCGCGGCTATGATTTGTGCAAAAAAATGCAAAAACAACCCAGTTCGGAGGGGATTCATCAATGGCGGAAGCGCAGCAAATATATACGCTACGAGCTACGCCTACTTAAGAAAGTGTGGCCGGAGATGATTAATCCCTGGAGGAACAACTTAAATGAGTTAAGTGATTGGCAGGGCGATCATCACGATATGCTCGAACTCAAAAAAGTGATGGCCAGACAAAAGGACGTCGCCCCATTGACCCGTAGTACATTGGATGCACTAGCCACCCAATATCAGGAATACTGCTACGTCCAGTCTCGTCATTTAGGGAAGCGCCTCTTTGCTGAAAAGCCTAAGCATTTCGCCAAACGTATGCATAAATATCTTAAGGAATGGGAACCGGAGCCCCAGCGGCCCGTCTCCATCGAAGTAGCTTTTGAATAGGTATTAATATTGATCAGGCTCTACGTGAATCAGTACCTGCGCCAAATCAGGTAAGGCTTCCAATAAATGATCCTGAAGATCATGGGCAATTTTATGTCCGGCTTTAACGCTAATGTTGGCATCAACCGTGATGTGCAGGTCGACCAGATATTGCATACCCGACTTTCGAACATAACATTTCTCCGTATCCAATACACCGGGCACTTCCACCGATTTTTCCCGGATAACTTCAATCAATTCATCGTGGGTATGCTCGTCCATAATCTCACTCAGCGCGGGTCGAAAAATCAGATAACTGTTGTACAGAATAAAGCCAGAGGCAAATAGCGCCGCCCAGTCGTCTGCCACTTCGTAGCCTTCTCCAAAAACCAGGGCTACCGAAATACCCAGAAAAGCCATAACGGAGGTAATGGCATCACTGCGGTGGTGCCAGGCATCGGCCCGCAGAGAAGAACTGTTGATTTCCTTGCTTCTTTTGATGACTATTCGGTAGGAGAGCTCTTTCCAAAAAATGATGCCTCCCAGTACTAGTAATGTCCAGGGTTTGGGCATCTCTTGAGGAGATTGGATATTATAGATACTTTCACGAGCAATCAGCGTAGCGGAGGTGACCAGAAAGGTGACGACCACGAAGGTGACCAGCGGCTCAATTTTTCCGTGTCCGTAGGGATGATTATCATCGGCGGGTCGGCGGGCGTATTTCAGGCCCAGGAGTACCAGTATGGAAGCAAATACATCGGTGGTGGATTCTATGGCATCGGCGATGAGTGCGTAGGATTGTCCGAATAAACCAGCCAGTAGTTTTACGACAGCAAGTCCAGCATTACTGAAAATGCTAAAATAACTCATTCGAATAGCTTTGGCTTCATTGTCCATGGTGGGCATTTATCTGGCTATGGTGTAAAAGTAGGGAGAATGAGATAAAATCGCCAACGTTTATAGGTCTTTGTACCGCCATAAATAAAGACTGGCGTAAGTGCGATAGGGAGACCAGGGGGCGGCGATTTCCCGCATCTCTTGAAATAGAGCCCTTTTCTTTTGGTCCAGGTTCACGCCGTATAATTTGGCGAAAGCCTGCTGAATACCAAGGTCGTCTACCGGTAAAACATCGGGTCGCTGTAGCGTAAACATCAATACCATTTCTACCGTCCATTGCCCTACACCTTTGATCTGAGTCAAAAGATCAATTATGGCCTGATCGGATAGGGCAGACCAGTTTTGATTCTGCAGTTTCCGCTCCTCAAAAAATTCGGCTACATTATGAACGTAATGGCTTTTTTGTCGACTTAGACCGACGCTCCGTAAATCCTCCGTACTGCAGGTGAGGACTTGCTCTGACGTTGGGGACAGGTCCTCAAAAAGCTGAAGAAAGCGTTGGTGAATAGTGGCAGCGGCCTTTACGGATAACTGTTGGGAGACTATCGAGCGGAGCAAACTGGTGAATACTTCACGGTCGGGGTCAAAGCTGGGGAAGGGGAGGTGCTCCAGTATGGGCTTAAGCCTGCTATCCCGGCTTAAATGAGCCAATATTTGGGAGGGTTCTTTCATACGGACAAGAATACGAAAAAAGAACCAATTTTAAGGAACAACAGCGGACTAAGAAGATACCCGTGCGGGGACGGCTTGCGGACTGGAAAAGCGTAGTTCCACGTACTGTTCCTCAAACCCCAGCGCCCGAAAAATGGGTAGCGCCGGATGATCAGGTTTCAGGTGTAAACCAATTTCTCCTTTAGCATGCCGGATAGCCTTACGGATTAATTCTTCCAGTATAGTGTGCTCTTCCTGAAGTTGCAAACAGAGATTGGCATACACCATCTGGTAGGGTGCCTGACTACCAGACATACCCGTCTTGTTCACCAGTACAGCAGCGACAATTCTCGAATTTTCCCAACAAGTGAAGACAAAACCTCCGAAAGAAGGCTTATTTTTAAGGGCATAATCAATCGAATCCAGGATGATAGAAGAATCCTGATCTGGATTATGCTTACGCAAAAAATTGACCAATGCCATTTTTTCACCGGAATTCATACCGGTAAAGGCATCGTAGAGATGGACGCATCGACTCATTTTTCCAGTTTAATAACAATTTGAAAATACGTAGTGTGATATGTTCAGGAAAAATCAGGAGTTTAAGCGGACTTACTCTATTTGTTGATTTATGCCAATCATTAAAGATTCAAAATATCTATAATTCATTAGAAACGAAAATATTACTCGATTTTTTTTATTTTTAAACAAAAAGTTTAAATCGCTTCATTGTTGTAAGTAGGTTGCCCATATTGAGTCTGTAATAAGGTGCTGGCTTTTTTGGGCTAGTTCGAGGCGCAAAAATCGCGGATAGCCTAGCTATCCAAGGCTTTTTGCAACGAAGAAATCGCCCCAAAAAGACGCAGATTA
>DATFKA010000125.1:0-10002 GCA_035268885.1 Saprospiraceae bacterium | reverse complement strand
CCGACAATGGGCATGCGACGTCCCATACCGAAGGCTTTGGGAGATACGCGTAGCACCGGGGCCGTCTGGTAGCGCTTAAATTCGTTGATATTGACCAGGCGTAGAATGCGGCGTACGAGTACCTCATCGAAGCCCTGCTCGATTAAGTCCTGGGGTGATTTGCGCAACTCGATATACTGGTAGAGTACCTCGTCGAGCACATCGTAATCGGGCAGGCTATCGGAATCTTTTTGGTCGGGTCGCAACTCGGCGGAAGGCGGTTTGGTAATGGTATTTTCGGGAATAATTTCCCGGTCTTTATTGATGTAGCGGGCGAGACGAAAGACGTCGGTTTTATAGACATCGCCAATGACGGAGAGGCCTCCGCAGAGATCGCCATAAAGGGTGCCGTAGCCCACGGCCATTTCACTTTTATTGGAGGTATTGAGTACGATATGGCCAAATTTATTGGAGAAAGCCATATTGAGAATACCACGGGCCCGCGCCTGAATATTTTCCTCGGCAATATTGAACTCAGTGGCCCAGTAGTGGGGCTTGAGGGCCTCCATGAACGAGTCGTACATGGGCTGAATGGGAATGATGTCGTATTGAACACCCAGGTTCTCGGCCAGCTCGCGTGCGTCGTTTACGGAGTGGTCGGAGCTAAACTGGGAGGGCATAAGGAGGCAGCGTACGTTGTCCTGGCCCAGAGCTCGTGCGGCCAGTACAGCGGTGACAGCCGAGTCAATACCTCCGGAGAGACCCAGGATAGCTTTTTTGAAGTCCAATTTTCCAAAATAGTCGCGGATACCGGTCACGATGGCATCGTGGATGAGGGCTATTTTATCCTTTGGTTGCAGATTTTCGGTACCGCCTTGCTGTACGGTGTCCAGTTCGTAGGTGCGGATGGTTTCCTGGAAGTAGGGCAGTTCGTCGTGTACTTTCCCGTCGGGCGACATCACGACCGAGCCTCCGTCGAAGATGATTTCCGTCTGGGCACCACTTTGATTGATATAGAACAGGGGCAGTTGATAGGCGTCGACATTAGCCTTGAGTACTTTCAGTCGCTCGGTGGCCTGCTGGTGCGAAAACGGCGAGGCCGACACGTTGATCATCAGATCGGGTTTTTGGGGCATCATTTCATCCATGGGGCAGATGGTATACATGGGGTTTTCATTGCCCAGGTTCCAAAGGTCTTCGCAAACGGTGAGAGCGATGCGCTTGCCTTTATACGCTACAATATTGAACTCGGTGGCCGGCTCAAAGTAGCGGTATTCATCAAAGATGTCGTAGGTCGGCAGTAGGGCTTTATGTTGGCGGTGCAGCACTTTGCCGTCGGCCAGGAAATAGACGGCATTATAGAGGTCCTTTCCCTCAACCACTGGGTTTTTGCGGGGCGAACCGACGACAATGGCGATGCCCCGGGCCGCTTTAGCCAGTTCGGCTACCGATTCTTCGGCCAGCTCGATAAAATCATCAAACTCCAGAAAGTCGCGGGGCGGATAGCCGCAGGTGGCCAGCTCGGCGAAGCAGACAATGTCGGCACCCTGTTCTTTGGCGGTAGCGACGGCGTCGAGCATTTTTTGCAGATTACCGGCAAAGTTGCCGATGTGGTAATTGAGCTGGGCGATGGCAATCTTCATATAAGGGTGTATTGAGTAGGTTCTTTGTCGGAGAACAAAGATAGGGTACAGAGGTTTGGGGGCCAAGTGTCAATTGCTAACGAACTTGCTGATCGTATGGTATGTAATGCTCCCATTCCCAGGGGGTATAGATGTCGGCAATAGCGGCCTCTAGTAAGTATTTGAAGATGCTTTCGCCATTATCGCTATTCGTCATAAGGATAAGCCCCATCTGTTGCTCTGGAAAGAGGATGGAATAGTGCTGAAAACCGGCGTCGTGCCCTTCTTTAAATGCGCCTTTGCCGTAAGGCGTGGTCAGTAGGCCCCAGCCCATACCATAGCTGAGTTTAATATTGTCGTTAGCTGTGGTGTCCTGTCGTGAGAGGGGACCAAATTGCTTCTTGGACCGGATGCGTACGCTGGGGGTAAGCATGCGCTCTGTAATAGGAGACTGCTGTGCTTCCAGGGTCAGAATATGCTCGGCAAATCGAGTGTAGTCGGTCAGAGTGGTCGTCATAGAGCCGGCGGCAGCTGCTTCTTCGGTGAAAAAATCAGGTGCGAACGACGATTGATCGGTCCGGTGCCCGTAGGCGTACGGTAAGGTGGTTGCCGGATCCCAGAGGTAATCGGTGCGTGACATATTAAGCGGTTGGAAAACCATTTCTTCAGCCAGCTGATCGAGTTTTTTGTCAGTAATATGCTCGATTACCCATTGCAGGATCATCATGCCTTCTCCCGAGTAACTGTAGCGGGCGCCGGGGTTGTAAAGGAATTTGAGTTGTTTGTCATCTTCTATCCAACGCCAGTTGGGCAGGCCGGTGGTGTGGTTGAGGCACATGCGGGCAGTGAGCTCCTGGTGGCGATTATCTCCTCGCAGTGGAGCGAGTGTGAGGTAGTCTTTTTGTACAGGAATTTCGGGGAGAGAAACGTCGAGGTACTCCTCAAGGGGGCGATCCAGGTCGATCTTACCCTGCTCCACCAGACGGGATACGATATAACCGAACACAGCCTTGGTAAAGGAGGCGCCGTAAATGATATGGTCGACCGTCAGCGTATCGCCATTTTCGGCATTGGCATAGCCAAAGGCCTTTTGGTATACGGCCTCTCCATCATTCAATACGGTGATAGCCAGGCCGGTTACGCTAGCTTCCTCCATCAGGTGAAGGATGCGTTGGTCGAGTTGGGTGTGAGTAATACGAGAACCGTCAAGGCGTTCCAGTTTGGGAGCTTCCATGCGGATACAGTTGGTCATGGTGAATAGAACCAGGAAAAGAATGCGATAGGAAGACATACTATCTTTTTACTGAAAAGCAGTAAAGTAGTGCATCCGTAGGCTAGTCCAATCTTTCTTCGATCAGAAGTAGGGGAAAATAGATTAGTCCTGTTCGTCTCCCCCTTTAATGGCCTTGCTATTGGAAAGAATAAGAAGGGCAATACCCATAATGACAGATCCGATACCCTTTAGTAAGTCAATAGTTGTTGGCTGAGTAGCATTCGCGTATTGGCCCAACATGGAACCCCCTAATAAAAAAAAGATCAGGGCGATAACGTAAAGAATAATTGACTTTGACATATTCGTTTATGTTGAAATCGAATCCGTGAACTTTTATCCGTCCTTATTCGACACCTGTAGATATTGCTCCAGCGCCATGGTCATTGACGGGGCTTCCTTACTAGGCGCCTTAATGTTGGCGGTTAGCCCGTGGTCTTCGACGGCTTTAGTGGTCGTTTTGCCAAAGACAGCAATCCGGGTTTCATCCTGGGTGAATTCGGGGAAGTTATCGAACAGGGAGGTAATACCAAGAGGGCTAAAGAAGACCAGGATATCGTATTTTACGTCGCTCAGGTCACTCAAGTCAGAGCTGACGGTGCGGTACATCATCGCATCCTGCCAATCGTAGCCATGCTGATCGAGGTAGCTGCAGACGGCTTTAGAGCCAAGGTTGGAGCAGGGTAGCAGAAACTTTTCTTTTTTATTCTTTTTCAGCGCGGTTTCCAGATCCTCAATTTTGCGTTTGCCAACAAATACTTTCCTTTTGCGGTAAACGATGAATTTCTGTAAATAGAGAGCTACCGCCTCTGACAGGCAAAAATACTTGGTATCCTGCGGCATCGTAATGCGCAGTTCATCACAAATACGGAAAAGGTGGTCAACAGAATTCTTACTCGTCAGGATGACTGCCGAGTATTCGTCGGGTTTAATCTTTTCCTTGCGGAACTCCTTTCCCTCTACGGGCTCTACGTGAATGAAGGGACGCCAGTCAATTTGCAGGCCGTATTTTTCTTCTAATTCGTAGTATGGAGAACGTTCCGGTTTGGGTTGGGAGACCAGAATGGATTTTACGCGCTTAAAGGCTTCTTTTTTCGCTGTTCCATTTATTGCCATCGACAAAGTTTTTGGTCTGAATAGCCCGTTCAATTATTATTTATAACTGATTCGAAATCAGTTTCCAGAAAATCAGCACCGGGGCTATTTCGATGGTGCAAATATACAACAAAAAGTGAAAAGAAAATAAGCTTACCTTTTGATTCGCAATTAGGATGGCTCGTAAAGCACGGAATATATAAATGAAGGCAAAGACTGCGATAGCGATCCAGATTAGTGTAGGCCCGGTGGTCGGTGGGCCATACGCCAGGAGTAGATTGATGGGGATAAGTGCCAGGCCGGTGATAATCGAAAAGATAGTGATCAGAAAACGATAGCGGGCAATTTGTTCTTTTACGGGGAAGATATAGCCTATTATAAGGAGCAACAGGTACTTCAGTAAAAGCAGCATGACGACGGTAGCAACACAGATTCCAAACTGTGATACCAGGCCCACGGGCAAGTCAATTTTATATTCCTGTAGTAGATGGAAAATAAACCAGCCAACATTAATGTAAAAAAGTATACTGAGTAGAATAAAGGGAAAAGGGCCCCGGCCTTGCCGGTCGCGGAATAGTTGATTGAATAGATTATCCCGGAGAAAAGCCTGTAAAACCTGAGATAAGATGGGACGCAGCAAGGTGACCAGAGAGGCCAGTAATAGTAATTGAACCAGCGTAATGAAAAAGTTAAACCGCTCCTTACCATCAGAAACCAATGGTTTGATTTCTGGTAAAGGCTCGGCCGGCCGGGTATTGGAGCGACGGCCGGGAACAATATCAAAGGGATTACCTGTGGCTTCCTCGGCAACATCATCGTCGCGCTGCTCGGGCAGGCGTGGTTCCAGCTCGAAGGGGTTACCCTCTTGCGACCATGTGTGGGCCGGTACCAAAAAGAGGAGCAAAAGCAGGCTGATATGGATAATATCTTTCACAGCCCCGAAAATAAGAATAAAACCTGGCAGATTAGAAATAAGGGCAATTAAGTGTCAGATAGGCAGCATACGTCACCGGGTATTATCTTTTCCAACTGTCTTTATGTAGAGTATCCTTTCTCCGTTAATGAGCTGTTAACGGTACTTTGGCGACGCAGTAAACCGTTATTTTAGCGAAAGCGGAGGAATGTACTATGCGAAACAGTCAGATCATACGGGTCTTTATTCTGGGAACTTTTGCGGTAATTGGAATCATCGCCATTCAGTCTTATTGGGTGTATTCTACCTGGGATCTCAACGAAACGGAGTTTCGGCAAAAGGTTAATCTCGCGCTGTATCGCACAGCGTCTGACCTATCGGAGGTCAACGATGCGTCACTCCCCCCCCGCGACATTATCAAACAGCGCAGCAGCAACTACTATATTGTTAACATTGACTCTGAAATCGATGCGGGGATGCTGGAGTATTTCCTGCGCAGGGAATTAGAGAACCTGGCCCTCAATATCGATTTTGAATATGCTATTTACGACTGCGAAAGCGATCAGATGGTTTATGGAGACTACTGTCGCTACGACCCGCAGGAGCCCCTGCCGACTTCCGATACAGAGCTCCCCAAATACAGTAGTGGATTCAATTATTATTTTGGCGTAAAGTTTCCCAACCGTTCGGGGTATCTGTTGGGGCAGATGCAATTGGCTATATTCTTCTCGGCCATTTTGTTGCTTACGCTTGCTTTTTTTGCCTATTCCGTGTATGTAATCTTGCGGCAAAAGCGGCTGTCAGAAATGCAGAAAGATTTTATCAATAATATGACCCACGAGTTTAAGACGCCCTTGTCGACGATTAAGATCTCAACGGATGTCTTCCTGCAATCCCAGCCTATTCAGGATAATCCGCGGCTGGCACGCTACGCAAAAATTATTCGCGAACAGCACCAGCGCCTCAATAATCAGGTAGAGCGGGTACTCCAAATTGCCCGTATTGACCGGGGAAGAATGAGCCTGGATAAATCTGTAGTGCGCATAGCGGATATTGTCGACTCTGTGCTGAGTAGTGAAGAGGTACGCATTCAGCAGGCCAACGGCCGACTAACGGTCGATTTACCTCCCGGGGCCGCGTTTATTTCGGCGGACCCTTTCCATCTGGGCAATATTATTCACTGTCTTTTAGATAATGCGATGAAGTATTGTCGCGAGCAACCTCAGATCTTGTTACGGGGCGTGATGGAGGGGCATACCTTATTTTTATCGGTTACGGATAATGGGATCGGCATCTCGCGAGAACACCAAAAGAAGATCTTTGAGAAATTTTACCGGGTACCGACCGGAGATATACATAATGTTAAGGGGTTTGGTCTGGGGCTATATTACGTGCGCCAGGTTTGTCAGGCACACGGTTGGGGCTATCGGGTCGATAGCAAACCGGAAGCAGGTACTACGATTACCCTGGTCTTGCGTCCGCTTGCGCAAAAAGTAAATCAACCACATAAATGAATAATTATGCCGGCAAAAGCACATTTATTGTACGTGGAAGATGACGAAAGTCTGAGTTTCGTTACCCGGGATAACCTGGAACGGGAAGGATATCAAATTACGTGCTCGGCCGATGGCCGCGAAGCATTGGAATTGTTGAAAAGAGAAAAGTACGACCTGTGCATCCTCGATGTGATGCTGCCCGAGATAGATGGATTCACCCTGGCAAAGGAACTAAGAAAAACCGATCAGCAGACACCAATTTTGTTCCTGACCGCAAAGTCGCTGGAAGAAGACCGGCTGCGAGGCCTGCGTCTGGGAGGCGACGACTATCTGACCAAGCCCTTCGGTATTGAAGAGCTTACGCTAAAAATTGACATTTTTCTACGTCGGCGACAGATAGTACCCAGTAGCAGCCCCACCAGGTATACCGTAGGATGCTACCAATTTGATTACGCAAATCTTCTTTTGGCGAAAGCCGATAAAGAGCGACGCCTGACGCAGCGCGAAGCCGACTTATTGAAGTACTTACTCGACCGGCCGGGGCAGGTACTGCGCAGAGGAGATATCTTACAACAGGTATGGGGAAAAAACGACTACTTTCTGGGCCGTAGTCTGGATGTATTTATTTCCCGCTTGCGCAAATATTTGCGCGATGAGCCCGAACTTACTATCGAGAATATTCATGGAGTTGGTTTTCGGTTACATATTCCCGGCTAGCGCCCACGGGAACCGGAAGGGAGGGGCAGGTCAATTTTCGCGGGCAGCGAATTGCTTCTCATGGTGCCTTCATTTCCTTAATCCGGGTTAATAATGCACAATCGCGGGCGTGGGAGCAGGTTAATCATTCATATAAATTTTGTCTAACCACGTAAAGGGCGTACATTTGCATGGTTTTTCGAGTACTTTGTCCAATCGGGAAGGTTTAAAAGTTGTCTGAAATGGATTTTTGGGCAGGCAAATGCCTGTTTAGCAATGCATTACAAGTACCGCCCGGAGAGCAGACTAAGAATCGTATTTGATAGTTAAATACAGAACGTAGAGAGATGGCATTAATTGGAACAATTCGCAAGCAAGGATCGTGGGTACTTATTGTCCTGATCGCGCTGGGTTTGGGTGGTTTTATTATCCAGGATATGTTTTCTGGCGGCCCAGCCGGAGGCGGCATGGGTGGTCAGCCCCCCATGGCTAAGATCAATGGCGAGAAAATTGACATTAATGAGTTTAACCGCACCGAAAGTATTTTATACTCTGGTGGTGGTACCGACTTATATACGCGCCGCAATACCCTTTGGAATTATTACGTGGAAAAAACGCTGATCAATGAAGAAGCGGAGGCCCTGGGCCTTGGCGTGGGTAAAACGGAATTAAAAGATCTGCAATTTGGTCCTCAGCCGAGTCCGGTTATCCGACAGCGTTTTCTCGACCCGAATACGGGACAGATCAACCTGCAGCAACTGAATCAGATTCGTGGTCAGATTGAGTCTGGCCAACTTACCGACCCCAACGTACGAGCCTACTGGCGCGTACAGGAGGGCGAAATTATCAAGGAACGTCTGCAAAGTAAGCTGACCGCAATGGTCAACAAAGGGCTATATACTCCGCAATGGATGGCGGAAATGGGCCACGAGCAACAAACGGAGGCCTTCGATATTAAGCTGGTGCGGGTGCCTTTCGATGAGATCCCGAATACCGAGGTAAGCTTATCCGATCAGGACTTCAAATCGTACATTAACGAACGCCCTTCTATGTTCGAACGGGATGAGGAAGCTCGGGTTCTGAATTACGTTGCTTTTACGGTACAGCCGACAGGAGCTGATTCAGCGTCTATTCGGGAAGATTTGACCGAATTGAAAGCAGAGTTCTCCAGTACGGATAACGATACCATTTTTGTCCAGCGCAATCAGGGCACCCTTAATAATGTCTACCTGAAAAGTGATCAGGTATCTCCGATAATTGCAGACACCTTGCAAAAACTGGCGACCGGTACGGTCTATGGGCCTTATGAGGAAAGTGGTGCGTACCGACTGGTTAAGTTGGTTGATCGCAAAGTGATTCCAGATTCAGTACGCTCTCGTCATATCCTTTTGCGTGCACAGACACAGCAGGAGATGATGGCTGCCGTTACCCGTGTCGATAGTATCAAAACGGCTATCGAAGAGGGCGGTGCTACCTGGGCTGAAATGAACGAAAAGTACAATACTGATGTGGCAGCAAAAGCAGAAGGGGGCGACCTCGGCTTTGCCGGTCCGAATATGATGGTCAAACCATTTAACGATCTCATCTTTTACAATGCGGAGCCTGGTGAATTGAATACTGTGGTTACCCAATTCGGCATACACCTGGTAGAAGTTTTGGAGTATCGCTTCCTCGATAATGAAGAGGGAATGCGGCTGGCTTTCTTGTCCCGTAACATTGTACCTAGTGAAGAGACCCAAAAAGCACGCTACGATGAGGCACTGACCTTCCTAAGTGAGCAAGAGTCTATGGATGATATGGTACAGGCCGTCAGTGAACGCAACGACCTGACGCTGGAAACCACCGCACCCCTGGAAGAGAATGGCTTCGTAGTGGGCGCACTTGGTTCCGGGCAAGCTTCCCGCGATATGATTCGCTGGGCTTTTAATAATAAGCCGGGTAACGTAAGCTCTGAAATCTATATTTATTCTGATCAGCAGTTATACTACGATAACAAATATGTAGTAGCAGCACTGAAGTCTGTCTTGAAGCCAGGTATGCCTTCTGTCGATGAGGTGCGGGCAGACATTGAACAGTTGGTTATCAATCGTAAGAAGGGTGAGGTACTGGCGCAGCAAATGGCCGGAAAAAGCCTGCAAGACTTAGCCACTGAATTTGACGTGCCCATTGACACGGCCGAGAATTTGACATTCTCTACCGAGTTTGTACCAAGCCTGGGGAACGAACCCAAACTGCTCGGGGCTATTTCTAACCTGGATCAGGGGCAGTCTACCCAGCCAATTGTTGGGAATAGTGGTGTTTTTGTTGCTCAGGTATTTAATAAGACGGTACCTTCGGCCATCACCAACTACGCGCAACTGCGTCAGCAGTTATCTGGCCCAGTTCGTTCCCAGATGGGAAGTCAACTGATGGAAGCACTCCGTAGTGAGGCAAACATTACTGATAATCGAAGTACATATTACTAGCGTATAGACCACCAAAATAGAGTGGATAAATAGACCAGGGGCGCTGATTGTATAAATCAGTGCCCTTGGTCGTGGACAAAAGCTTGGGTGGTTTTTGATTTTTTTATCATCTTTGCATGCGTTCACTATTTTACAACAAAAAACACAAATAAAATGGCAGAAGTCGAAAATGCCGGCCGTAAAGGATACTGCCTAATGTTTGGGCTGATTGGACTTTTTTTGTTCGTTATCCTGGTCATCTACATATACAACTACAACGGTAAATTCCTGCCGGGAATGATATTCTAGATAAAAGTAGCTCTCCAAACATGGGCTGCTGAAGCTGTAGTTTCTTTTCTGGAAAACGGAAAAGCCCTTACATCCAATCGGATGTAAGGGCTTTTGTATGCCGGAGCTTTTGGCGAAAGCCTATTTGGCTACCGATGCGGATGAATACATCTCATTGATGAGGTCTTCGAATTTACTG
>DATFKA010000124.1:0-75059 GCA_035268885.1 Saprospiraceae bacterium | reverse complement strand
CGCCGTTCATACCAATATCGTTGTCGCGCTCCGCTCCGATAATACCCGCGACGTGGGTACCGTGAAAAGCGTCCGGACCTTTGACATCGTTGTTGCCGTAGTAGCGCTCTGCCTTATCGGCGTAGTTGTCATCTACTTTGGCACGACCGTCAAAGTCGGGATTGAAATTGTATTCGTAGCGCTCCTTGAGGTAATCGTATCCGCCTTCTACCTCTTTGGCGAAGTCTTCAAAACTGGTTCCTTCGTCCATTTGGGTAGCAATGATCTGGGTGATTTGCATCATCCGGAAATCATCCGTTTCTAAATTGCGAATGTCCTCAGCGGTGATTTCTTCTTTATCATTTAGTTCTTCCCGGATTCTATCCAGCCCATCTTTGAGCACGCTGTACAACTGAAAGTTCTGTTCGAAGCGAGCTCTACCCTCTTCTACTTCTTCTTTAATTTTTTGAAAGCGCTCGTACTCCGCCTTTTCTTTTTTCTTTAGTTCGTCTGGATCCACATCTTCGAAACGGTCGCGATATTTAGCGTACAAACGCGCTACCTCCAGGTTGTCGTAATGGACGTTTTCGCCCTGGGCATTACCGATAAAGTTCCAGCCGTAGATATCATCTACGTAACCATTATTATCGTCATCGATATTATTTCCGGGAATCTCATCTTCATTGATCCACATCATGTTCTTCAAGTCCTCGTGCAGCGGATCTACGCCACCATCAATTACCGCCACGATCACCGTATCGGGCGACACATCGGCAGGAAGACGGCTGTATAGTGCATTAGTACTGATACCGGGATAGCCCTCTGAAGGACTACTATGCTGCCAGTCTTTTGGGGCCGTTTGGGCATAGGATAAAGTGGTAAACAGGAGACCAATAAAAAACAATTGAAATTTCATTTTTATCTTTTTTATTTGAATTATTTTGTAGACATCTAAAATCGTACCAGGATAAACCCTAAAAATCTTGATTTATTTCGGAGATAACTGTTATTTATAGTTAATAATCGACTAAGATAGTCTGAATAGCAATTAAACTAACGATCCATTCGATGATTTTCGCCTACCCGCGTCAGAATTTTACGATAAAAAAACGATTCCGTTTTTTCCGCAAGGCAAAGACCATCCATGACATCGATAGTCCTTTTGTCTACGATTTTTGTAAGTATATTGTTGAAGACAAGCGCAACTTTTATATTTTCCCACTGGGTCAGTTACTCTATCAAGAAGCCAGGTCGAGCGGGCGTAAAGCGTACTCCATACCTCCCCTTACGGGAAAAAGGTTATTCAGAGCCGTCCATCATTTCAAACCCGATATTGCCCTCGAAATAGGGGCCGGAGATGGTTTATCGACCATCTATCAGGCCACGGCCATGCTAAGTGGCGATCTATTTAGTCTGGAGGCGCAAGAAGAACAGGCGGCTGTCGCCAAAAAGCAGATTGAGGAGTTGGGGCTGCCCAACGTAGCGCTTCAGCAGGGCGAAATTCTTTCTCTCCTATCCTGGATCATACCGGATATACAGCAGGTAGATTTTCTCTTTGTCTCAATCCAATACCCCGCGGATCAGCAAATGCAGTTGATCGAAAAGTTGCGCCCAGTAATCAACGAAAAGACGGTTGTCGTACTGGAAGGAATTTACCACTCTCCAAAAAGGCTGTCTGTTTGGGAGGAGCTAAAAAAACAAGCTCAAACCCGCCTGAGTATTGATCTTTTTGATTTGGGATTTTTATTTTTTGATTCGACACTTGGCCCAAAAAGAGATTACTGCCTCGTTTCAGCCCGACAAAAACCCTGGCGACTCGGCGTTTTCAGGTGAGCCTACCCATCGCCAATTAGGGGTTTTGCGATTTTCTTGAGTATCTGTAGATCATTTTCCTGATCTATATGCTGTTCTCCTACCTGCCATACCATCTGTGCATGCCTTTGCAAAACATGACGATGGGCGTCCAGCAAAACGAATTGATCAATCGTTGTAAATGCCTTCATCAATCTATAAATTACCGGCGTATTTCCACCTGCGTACTGCCGTATGGAAGAAAAAGCCACCTCTACTATTCCTTCAAAGTTGACCGCAGGTACGATTAAGCGAAGTTGCTCTTCCTCATCCGCCCGGTAGGGGGAAGGGAATTTAACTTGTGCCAAATTACTTACCGTGGCCGTCAGATTGTCAATACACATATTGGCAGTAAAGGGGTCGTTAATACCCGGAGACAAGGCACGAACGGCAATTTCTACCAGCTGATTTAAGGAAAATTCAATATCCTGCTGATGTAATCTGGTACTACCGAAGATCAAATGATTTAAAATTTGGTTTTCCGTCCCCTCTTCAATGTCCTCTTTTGTGTGTAGAGTTCCAATCAGCATCCCGCTTACAACAAAATCGCCAGGTCTTATTTTAAGTGCTACCAGGCCGCCAAGATTAGCAATTTGTTTGAGTAGCGCATCGCTATCCAGATACTGCAGGTATCCCATTTCGGTTGAGAATAAATCATATTCAAAAGAATAGGTGCTTTTTTCCTGGACCGGATCGTAGGACCGGTCTTTTTTCTGCCCGACCCTTTCTCCAATTTTCTCAGGAAATAAGGATTTTGTGTTTTTGGTGAGCGCTTCCGTGACGTCCAAAATGACCTTGTTGGCCTGAATACTAGTGGCAATGTGATGAATAAAAACAATCAATAAAAGAATATTGACGATGGCCAATATTAGAGCGAATAAAATAGAAATCGTAGGGATAAATGCGTTTCCATTTGCGTCCTTGATCGCATTAATGACCAGCAAACAGTACAGGTAGGTGGCGACGTAAGCCCCCAAAACAACCTGGTTGAGACGTACGTACATGAAGTTCTTAATCAAGCGGGAACCAAACTGACTGGAAGTCAGCGTTAAGGCAACCAGCGTAATTGAAAAAGTAGTCCCCGCCACGCTGATCATTGCGCCGGAAATAGTGGAAAGCACACTTCGCGTAGAATTTACATCAGTGCCGAAAACGTATGGTAGTAAACCACTGGGGGCTATCTGGTAGCGGCTATCCAGGAACAAAAAGGCAAACGCCAGAATGATCGAAAAGAAAATGAGTACGGAGGGAATAAACCAAAAGGTTGATTTCAATTCTTCCCAGTAAAATAGGAATTTCTTCATAACAGCTACTTAATTCCCCCGCTTGCGAAAACCAATCGTCTTTTTATTACTAAATTCAAAGGTGCTGGTATCCGATTTGAAGTTCTGTACGTCCTCAATAGTCAGGATATTATTGGGAGTATCCTTGCGATCATCATAAGGCAAAGCAGCCAGTCTCAAATTCTGATTTTTAATGGCTTCGGTCACAATATTCCGCACCGTACGAGCATTTCCAAAAAACTTGTCGCGGTATTCGTACTGGAACTCCAGGTAATTCTTGAGATGAGTACTGGCTTCGGGTGTGGGAATAACCCCCCGGTCTTCAAACATCAGCATCGCAATCTGCAGTAATTCCTCCGGATCGTAATCTTCGAACTTCAGGATCTTATCAAAGCGGGAACTTAGTCCCGGGTTGGCCTTAATAAAATTCTCCATATTGTCCGGATAACCCGCAACAAAAACGAAAAACTCCCCGCGATTATCTTCCATCCTTTTTAGTAGGGTCTGGATGGCTTCGTCACCAAAATCACCCTGTGCACCACTCATCCGACCAGTCAGTGCATAAGCTTCGTCGATGAAGAGTACGCCGCCCAGGGCTTCTTCGATGCGTTCGGTCGTCTTAATCGCGGTCTGCCCAACGTAACCGGCGACCAGACCCTGCCGATCGGTTTCGACCATATGTCCTCTCTCCAATACGCCCAGTGCCTTATAAATCTTGGTCAGTATCCGAGCAACGGTAGTCTTCCCGGTTCCCGGATTACCAATAAATACGGTGTGCAGGAAAAAGCTATTAAGTACATCACGCCCGGTTTCCCGGTAAAAGCGAACCAATCGTACCAACTCGTTGATTTGTGCCTTGACACCCCGCATCCCAATCAATTGATTGAGTTCATCCAGCGATTCTTTAAGGAGTTGCTCATCGACGGGAATATTGGGCAGCTCCCGCTTGGTCCGGTCTTTAATGTTAATGACGTCCCGGGCTTCGATCAGCTCCATCTTCTCCAATTCAACCGCTTGGGGCTCCGGCATATTCATTACGCGGAGTCCAAGATTTATTTTTGCTTTTTCAATCAGATCAAAAACAAAACGAGCATTACCAAAGGATCGATCCCTTTTGCGATAAGCATCGATAATCACTTCGTCGATTTCTATTTTTGCTGCCGGCTTCAGCTTCACTCCTTTTTGCTCACAGGCGTATTCCGCAATTTGTGATAACTCCTGGGGTAAATAGTCCGAAAATTCAAAGTATAATTTGAAACGAGATTTCAGTCCGGGATTAGAGTCCAGAAACTGCTTCATCTCCTTTGGATATCCAGCCACAATTACCGCTAAATCCCCCTGGCCATTAGACATTTCTTTCACCAGGATTTCGATCACTTCGCGACCAAAATCCTTAGAGTCTTCGTTGGACCGTGCCAAGGCATAAGCCTCATCGATAAAAAGTACACCACCGCGCGCCTTTTCAATGGCCTCTTTAACTTTTGGTGCCGTCTGACCGATGTATTCGCCTACCAAATCAACCCGGTCTACCTCGTGAACGTGCCCCTTTGAAAGCAGTCCCATCTTTTTGTATAATAGCCCCATCATGGTGGCAACGGTTGTTTTACCCGTCCCAGGGTTACCAATAAAAACGGAATGCACGTTAATCGATTCCTTTTCTTCGAAACCTTTTTCCTTACGAAGCTGTAAGAATTGAATATAACGGGCGTGATCAGCCACCTGCTTCTTAATTCCTTTCAGGCCAATCAGCGCTTTCAGTTTTTCCATGACCTCTTCAAAGGTACGGGTGTCATCTTCTACTGGTGTAAGAATCAGGGGCGCTTGCTTATCGGGTAGCGTAACGGCGGGGACTCCTTCTTCGAATTGTTCTTCCACATCAAAGGGAATTACCGCAAACAAGCGATCCAGGAAAACGATTTCAGCGGTGTATTTATCTTCCCGCCAGGAGCCCTTTACATTTGAGCCCCAACCGGCGGTTATTTTAATTAATTCGTCTTTTTTGTCTACTCGATGTAGCCGAACCACCTGCCCCTTTAGTTCTCTGGCATCATTGTAAAATTTGGTAAACAATTCACATTGCCAGGATTTGGTAATATTGTGGTTCTTGAGAATGATCTCAGCGTAGATATAACGCGTTTCACTACTATCAAAGGCCTTGTAATAGACTCTGTCTTCTTCCTGAACATCGTCGTAGGGACCTTCGTACAGTCGCAAAGACTGCACTTCGATGTAAGGATTTTCATCCGGAAAAGCATCCTTAAAGGCATCCTCGATATAAAAATATTTGGTCCCTACTTTCTCTCCTTCAATCCAGGCTTCCCAGTAATAAGTCCCTTTTTTCCAAAAGGCACCGCGGGTCTTATTCCCCCAACCCTCACGGATATGCACCACATTATCATACTTACTGACCTTTTTAGTGAGTGGCAAAGAACAGATTTCTTTTCTTGTCTTTTTTAGAGAAAAGCATTTCAGCTCCACGTTAATTTCCCAATCTTCCTGATCAAAGTATTTATTATAGAAGGAAAGCTCGGCATAAATATAGGTAGTATCATACCGATCAAATACCTGCCGATACTTCTTTTTATTATCCGCTAGCCATTCGGTGGAGGCATATACCTTTAGCTCCTTGAATTTATACGCGTTCTCTTGTGGATTTAATAAATCCGCCATTCATTATTTTTTTATCGCTTCGTGCGGAAAATATATTCTTCTGTCCCAACAGGTCTGGATGCTTATGATAAGTACTAATGAGATAACTGTGACATGCAATTTATAAAACTAATGACTAAATCAAAAGGTAAAAGGTACAATTTCCACCCGCCTTATACCAGTGAAAGCCAATAATCTTATCTAAATAGCCCGAGCCAGCCAATACGCACTCCATTAGGGCCGTTGGACGGCTACTGGGATAGTAGCCTGCTGGTCATCGCAGCTTACCCTTAACAGATAAACCCCAGCGGGCAGTTGTCCCAGGTCCATTTCCTCCTGATAAATTCCTTTCGGTAGAGGAATCTTTATTTTTTGTAAAAGTATCTTTCCATTAAGGTCGGACAGAGAATAAGACAGCTGCTTGCTCTCTGCTAGTTCCAACCGTAAATTAAGCCTTGTCACAACGGGGTTGGGAAATACTTCTATCGCTAACGCTGGTAATGCTTTTGTGGACAGATCGGTGATGATGGAAAAGGGGAAAGTCATCCCATCGGGAAGAGCTGCCCATAGTGCAAAATCCTCCCCTACCACTCCACTGGTAAAGATAGTCATAGCCTGATTACTAAAGGGTAAAAAGTCGGCATCATACACACCGATGACTTCTTCGTCAGATGATCTAGCTACCTCAAAAATAACCATAGGGTCGGAAGACAAAGGTTCAATCAAGGTATAGTCAGTAAACTCACCAAAGGGCACCTCCCGATAAAGCCTTGTGAAATTCTGAATAATCAGGTCTAGCGCACCCTCCGTGGAACTTCCCTGGAAAAAATTAAAAACAAACTTATTCTCTCCTCCGGCGTTATCGGCGGCCTCCCGATTAAGAAATAACCCATTTTCGAGCTCCTCACCGGCAGCAAAAACAGAAAGTACTTCTTCCGGCTGAGCGGTAAAGGAAAGTCGTCTCCCGTTTTGCTGGACTAAATCGGCACCCGCGGGCACCAGAGCCAAATCATATTCCACACCGGCTTTTATGGTCTGAAAAGGAATAGCGGAGCGATAATCCAGCCCCGACACTAATAATTCTCCATCTAGGTACAGGTCAAAAGTCTCATTAATATTATTTACCAATTGCCATTTAGCGAAAGCAGTACTGGCGAAGGATAAGATCCTGCCATCTGGCAGTACGGCGTACAAGCCTGTTCCAAAAGTAGTATTTCTCAAACCGGAAGTAAATAGCGTTAGTGCCGTACCAGGCGTAATTTGATCCAGGCTAGCTTCAAAAACCCCTAAACTTCGGTTAGTTCCCTGTTCTGATATGCGGATCAGCTGTTGAGTAGGTGATAAGCCCGGAGTACTCATAAATGCTCCAAAAGACAGGGACCCTGCCAGTACAATTCCCCCTTCGCTAGACCAATTCTGTGGCCCAAAAGAAAAGATGCCGTTATGTACCGTAATATCCAAGCCAAAGTCAAGGCCGGTATTTTCCTTCGCCTGATCATTAATAGCGAATTGCAAAGGATTGCTGGGATCCGAAGAAAGGCCGCCTAGGAAAAGTTGGTAAGTGAGGCTATCTAAAAAAGTAAAATCATTCCGCAAGGTCAATAAGCTATCACCCGTTGATTGTTCTTGGCTAAGTTGCAGACTTCCTGCTATCCCGGCGGGTATATTCAGATAAGGTGTTGCTTCCCGAAAAGCAAGGCCTTCCGCCAGAGGCCTGCCATTAAATAATATATTGTAGATATTCGTATCCGGGGCATTATTTACCAGTTGGAGTCGAGTGTAGGCGCGAGACTGCAGAGGCACCACACTACCATCAGCAAAAGCCACAAAGAGGCCAAAAGTTTGAGAATCTTCTAAGACTCCTGAAGAAAAAACCAAACCCGCCTGTCCTTTTTTAAAGGATAAATCGGATCCATAAAAACCTAAATTCCGTCCAGTATCCGACTCCCGAACGGCAAAGACCAAATCATCCCCTTCGAAAGTCGTGTAATCCGCAAACCGACCAAAGTCAAGGCCGATGGCCAGCGGTTCAAATTGCTCTCCCAGAAAAGAAATGGGGTCTATATCCGTACCACCGTGAAAATAAGCTAGGGTCAATTGTTCTGGATCAGTTGATTCTTGCAATACATTTTTGAGGATAAACAGATCAACGGGACTACTTTCCGTACCATCTCCCCCAAGTACGAGTAAGGAAGAACTCAGTGCATCGAAACGAATATCATCAAAATCCAGGATAGGAGGATCCGAAGGGGTACTTTCCGCCCCTTTTATTTCCAATGACAAACTTTTATTGGCCCGTATTTCTAGAAAGGGAGTAGCCGAACGATAGTTTACATTATCCGCAAATAACACATCATCGATATATACGTCGACCTCGATATTGGGAATATTCTGAATCAGTTGAACCTCAGCAAATTCCACCAGCGGTAAGGTTATGCGGTTACCCAATCGGTCAAAACTGTAAAGCTCTATTCCGCTAGCTTGATCCACCGACCTGGAAATAAGAATAGTCCGGGCGCCTCCTCCCGTCGCACGCATATCTAGCTCGAAGGTAGCTATCACTTCTCCATCCTGATGGTTAATGATATCCAGTAAATATATTCCTGGTAAGGCACTATTATAGGCTGAATAAGCGAAAGAAGACAATTCACGGGCAGCAAAACCGACCCGTTTAATCAGAACATCCAATTCCTCCTGATTGGGAAGACCGTGGTAGAAATTAAAGTCTGTCGCAAAAGGTGCCCGGGCAGCAGCTCTTGCCAATGGATTAATTTCTAAGCTCATATCTACTGCCTGTGTCCCCTCAACAACAAAAGTGTAAATGCTATCGGTACTGAAACTTAGACTGGTATCCAGGAGAGTGGTAATGGTATTTTCGGAATTATTTAATACTGTAACATCTCGCAGTACTTCCGCAGGCACCTTTACAAAGGCGCTGGCAGATTGGTAATTTAAAAGTCCCAGATCACGATCTCCAATCAGGAGGCGTAACTGTTCAGGCCCCTCGTAATCATTAATCACCTGTACCAGGGTGCTATCCTGAGAGCTGGGTAAAAAACAGGAGCTGTTGGGTAAGTTGATCGTTCCCGGAGTACTGCAAACCAGGGCAAAATCTAAGTCATTATTGTGTTGATCCACACCATCGGGCAGACGGCTGATGGATTTGTTTTCCTCTTCAGAATCTGCCAAATTCACACTACTTCCCTCCGTAATAGAGACCAGCGTACCCTCGTAGCTTACGGCATCAATTATGACTTCCTCTTGCATCAGCAATACGGCGTCCGGATCGGTTCCGCCATTTTGAATACTTCCCTCTACTTGTAGGTCACAATTGGCTACGCTTCCGCCAAAACAGATTACAAAATAAGCTTCGGCAGGCAGGTCTATTGCTGGCAATTCAATTTCCTGATAACTATTGCCAACCGAACCATTGTACAAGACCAGGGAGAGTCCGTCTAGGGAGATAGCAGCGTTACCCGTATTTTTTAATTCAATAAATTCTTCATCATCCGTACCTGGCTGCTCGTAGTCTATTTCATTGATCACCAAATCGGGAAGATTAAGTAAAACTCCCGGGACAACTGTACCGTCGGTAGCCACTGCGTACAAACCGGGAAAAGGGAAGCCCTCCACCAGACCGGTACTGAGCAAAGTATAGGCTAAGCTATCCGCATCGGGAAGGTCTAAACTAAAACGCAAAGGGGCAGGATCTCCACCGACAAAAAAGTTCAGAATCTGTCGGCCGGGAGAAAGCGCTTTAAAACTGCTAAATTGCCCCGGATTTAAAACCGCTGCGGTCTGCCCGCTTGCTTGTATTTCAAACTTTGCGGTCTGGAAATTACCCAGTCCATTAAAAGGACGAATCTGCAGTCTGTCCTCTGCCAGCGGAAAGTTGGTGATACCCGCTGCTAGTTCCAGGCGAAAGGGATGCTGGGTATTTCCAAAACCACCATTTAATACAACAATATAGTTTCTATTGGCTTCAAACTGGCTTAAATTATACACAGCAAAAGCCTGTCCCGCCGAATCACTTGGAGCAGTGGCGATGGCGATTCGAGTGGTTTCTTTGAGGGGAATACTCAGCAGGGCGGTCGCTGATTTGTAATTAACAGAATTGGCCGTAGTGTAAAGGCTGTCATTGATATAGATATCTACGGGAAATAAATTTTGGGGTGCTCCGGAAGTTGAGTTATTGATGATCTGTAGCGAAAAGGACTGACCAAAACTCATGGTTTGGAGCACAGCAAGGATGTAAAAAAGTAAAAACTTTTTCATGCTGAAGCTTTTGGGTACAAATATGTTCAATGAAGCGGTTTAAACTTTTTGGTTCAAGCGGTCTTAAAAAGCTTGTAGGTTCTGGCAAAGCTCAATTTAAGATGCGTAGCCAAAGTTACGGATCTCAAATTAGTGCCGTCCAGGTTCTATAAGACTTTAAGACTCAGCGAACTGAAAAAGTTTAAATCGCTTCAATGTCGTAATGAAGTTTTTCAAACTATCTTGTTCTTCCTCTGGGGTTTTGCAACCGGCTAAGAAAAAGTAGGCAAGATGGCTTCATTTACCTTACGGCAAATATTTACTCTAAGTTACGAAGATTTCAATCAAATCGTTACATAAAATAGGAAGAGCTCGTTTTATTTTGACAATTTGCGGCTTATACGTAATTTTCGCAGCTAAATTGCTTTGCATGGTTCAGTTGGATTTAAAAGTTCCTACCCTGGTTTCCCACGTTGTGGTTAACGATAAACCTCACTTTCATCTGCGCCCGCTCTTTTTCTCGTATCCTCATATCGTAGATCGTAGATTTCAACACGCCAGCGATCTGTATAAAAAAGAAATTCGCCAGAACTTTAAATACTATCAACTGACCCGTAGCGTATCACCTCAATTACTTTGGTTCCTCTTCAACCCGGAAACGACCATGGAGCGCCCCATGGTAGAGTTTAAAATGGGCCGCGATCTCATCAGGGGGCGTTTCATGCTGATTTATTTCCAGGTAAATAGCCTCAAAATTGTTTATTTACCGCAGCTCAACAACATGATGTATATAGAGGAGCCCAGCGAAGGAGAAAAAGGTACCGATCAGGACAAACTAAAAAGGGCTATTCGAAAGCAGTTAAAAAAAGAGAAGGATCGCTTAGGAGAAGCATTTGATCTGAAGAAGTATTATTCGGATAGCCGGGATTTTTTAAGTTCAATTCCTCTGCGACTAGAGGTGAAATTTGGTCAAATAGAGTACGTTCAGGAAGAAGCCCAAAGTTTCTTTGCCGCCCTTTTTGAGAAGCCTGATTTTCAAGGTATTACTGAAGTACAAAAGGTTGGTATTGATTTGAATGAGCTCTACCCCAACGAGCTGCAGCGGGCCTTCTTTCGCGAAGAAATCGTAGAAAAGCTCAAACAAGCCGTTTATCACTCCAAAAATACGCCCATCGTTGTCATTGGCCGGGAAGGTACGGGCCGACATACGGTGATTCATGAAACGATCCACCAATATTTAAAGCAAAACCGGAAGGATGATTTTCAAATGCCTTCCATCTGGCATATTGACCCCACCAGGATTATCGCAGGTATGAGCTACGTTGGCTTGTGGCAACAGCGTTTTGAAGCCATTATTCAATATCTGAGAAAGCCCTTCCCCAAGAAGAAATTCTCTCACAAAATGCTGATCGACAACCCGGTAGCCCTCCTCAGAATCGGTAAATCAGCTCAGAATGATATGACCCTGAGCGATGTCCTTAAACCCTATCTGGAAAAAAGAGAACTTCAGCTAATCCTAATTGCCACCCCAGAAGAATGGACCGTTTTTCAGGAAAAGGATCGAAGCTTTGCTAATTTGTTCCAAATCTTTAGGCTTACGGAGCCCCGAAACGAAAAAGCGATAAAGATGATTCTGGAACAACGCAAGCAACTGGAACAAAAACACGAAACCCGGATCTCTATCGCCGCCATTAAGCAACTACTCTATTTACAACGCAATTACTTCAAAAATAAAGCGCTGCCGGGTAGTGTCATTAAGTTGATGCAACAATTATCTATCAAATACAAAGAAGATTTGGTGGATGTCGGGGAGGTACGGGATTCTTTTCAGGCGACATCTGGTCTGGAAGAGCATGTATTTGATACTGCTTACACCTACGATCCCGATGAAATAGAAAGAGAATTACAAGGGCAACTAGTGGGACAAACGGAGGCTATTAAAGTCTTATCAGACCTCATCCATATTTTTAAAGCGAAGCTAAATAACAAACAAAAACCGATTGCCTCTCTGCTCTTTATCGGACCGACCGGAGTCGGTAAAACGCAGGCAGCCAAAGTACTGGCCAAATATCTCATGGGGAGTGAGGAAAACCTATTGCGCTTTGATATGAATGAGTTTATTGATGCCTCGGCTCCCCAGAGACTAATTGGAGATCACTACAATCCCGAAGGGCAACTAACGGGTAAAGTGCGGTACCGTCCTTTTAGCATTATCCTGCTGGATGAGTTAGAAAAAGCACATCCACTGGTGCTGGATCTACTATTACAAGTGCTAGACGATGGTCGATTAACGGATAGTCAAGGCCGAACAGTAGACTTCACCAATACCATTATTATCATGACCTCCAACCTGGGTGCGGCAAAGGTAGATGCCATGATTTCGATTAATAAAACCCAGGAATCGGAAGGTCAGGTTTACCAAAAAGCAGTGGAAAATGCCTTCCGCCCCGAATTTGTTAACCGAATCGACGAAATCGTCGTCTTTAAAAACCTGGCTTTTGAACACGTCAAGGGAATTGCCCGACTGCAAATCAACGAGCTACTGAAGAGAGATGGCTTCGTCAGACGTACCACCATTCTGAACATCTCTAATGATGCTCTGGAATGGGTGGCTCGCCGTGGATACGATGAGAAAATGGGCGGGAGGGCTATGCGCCGACAAATTGAACGGGATTTAACGGCTCTCTCGGCCGATCAGCTACTCAATATTCGTACGAATCAGCCCATTATTCTGAATGTCCGTTTGAAAAACGGTCAGCTTTTTCCCAGTATTCATGCGCTAGACTTTATCGAAAGAAATACAGACGATTTGTTCCCCCAATTACAGCAAGTCAAAAGTGGTGGCTCTTTCTACAATTGGTTATTGCGCAAACTGGAGGCCCTTATAGAAACCATCAGTGAAAATGAAGACGAACAACCAGAACTAAACAAGGGGGCCTGGCTATATTACGATTTTAAAACAAAACTAGACCTCCTCAAAGAAAAACTTCGCTTTATTATTGGTGCTCACGAAGATCCCAATTACAACGCAGTACAGGGCCTGAGACTAAAACAAGTAAATATTAAACGCCGCCGCAACCCTAATAAAGATGATATCTCGCGCGAGGATTTAAAGGATATCCTTTTTCAGGAGGCTGCCTTAAAAGAAATTAACGATGGCTATCGCTTTGCTAATCCAGCCTTTGACATAAAAAATACTTCCTACCTCGCCCTTTATTTAGAAACGGCTCTCCTATCCCTTTTTGCTGAAAAGCTCAACCAAAAAGAGCAGGTCCGACTACATTTTACCTCCCTGGTTAGTAATCTGGGAGAAGACGAAGTCATTTTTTTGATGGAGTGTTACAGCAAACTCTTTGCCGATATGAAGCTGTCCTACCACAGTGATTTGAGCAAAAAAGAAATCATACTGGAAGGATATAATCTATATGCTTTTCTAAAGGGAGAAACGGGCGTCCATCTCTTTTACCTGGCCCAACGCAATCCCCTACCCATTTATCTGAGTATATCCCGCAATGGAAAAAAAGAAAAAGAAAACTTTACGACCATTAGATTGTACGATAAAGATAAAACAATTACAGATTTAAGAACTGCTTATACGAATAGCTACGATATACAACCCGAAGAGCTCAAAATTCTCGTTTTCGGAGGTATCGAACCGCAGATTCGCCATCGAGTACTAAACGATTAATGAAACGTATGAAAATAAAAAATTCAAATAAAGCCAAGGCCCCAATTGCCAAAAAAATACCTGCCACACTTGAAAAACATGAGGATAAACGCGAGGATCCCTATTATTGGTTGCGGGAGCGGGAGAATCCGGCCGTCAGTGAATATTTGAACGCAGAAAACGCCTACACTGAAACCATCTTAAAAGAAGCGGAGACTTTTCAACACCATTTATTCGAAGAAATGAAGGGCCGCATTAAACAAAAAGATGCTTCGGCTCCCTACCGCGATAATGGCTATTATTACCAGACCCGTTTTGATGAAGGTACGGAATATGCCATTTATTACCGGAAAGCCGACGAGGCAGAAGCCGAGTATAAGGAGTTGTTGAACATTAACAAACTGGCCGAAGCGCATGCTTACTACGATGAATCCAGCCTGGAGGTCAGTCCCAATAATCAGCTCCTCGCCTTCGGGGAGGATACGGTGAGCCGACGAATCTATACCCTGCGCATTAAAAATATCGAAACGGGGACTTTTCTCGAAGATGTCATCCCCGGGACGACTGGAAGCTATGCCTGGTCCGCTGATAATCAATATATTTTTTATACCCTGCGCGATCCCGAAACCCTACGGGCCTATCAGATCATGCGGCACAAGATCGGTACTTCTCCGGAAGCCGATGTCTCCGTTTTTGAAGAAACCGATACCACTTTTTCCACCTTTGTGTATAATTCAAAGTCTAAAAAATACCTGGTCATTGGTTCTTACCAGACCATCTCTCAGGAGTATCGGGTCTTGGAGGCAGATAATCCGACCGGGACCTTTAGCCTCATTCAGCCCCGCGAACGTCATCTGGAATATTCTATCGCGCATTATGGGGAACACTTTTATATACTCACCAACTGGGAAGCACGTAATTTCCGCTTACTGAAAACCCCCGAAACGGCTACCAGCAAAGAAAACTGGGAAGAAGTCGTACCCCACCGGGAGGACGTATTGATTGAAGATGTAGATGTGTTTAAGGATTTTGTGGTGCTATCCGAGCGCTACCGGGGGCTAACGCGCCTGTGGATTCGCCCTCATCAGGGAGAAGCCTACTACGTACCTTTTAAGGAGGATGCTTATTTGGCCTACACCGCCCATCATCAGGAATTCCATACCCCTACTCTACGGCTGGGTTACCAGTCCATGACAACCCCACCCTCTGTTTTCAATTTTGACCTGAAGTCCAGGGAATTTACTTTACTTAAAGAGCAGGAGATCCTGGGAGGCTTCGATTCAGATCATTACCAGACGGAGCGGATCATGGCTACCGTACGCGATGGCGTGCAAGTGCCTATTTCCATTGTCTACCACAAAGACACCCCCAAGGGACCAGAGACTCCTTTGTTACTCTACGGCTACGGCTCTTATGGGAATAGTATGGAACCCTATTTTAGTTCGGCCCGGCTTAGCCTGCTGAACCGCGGCTTTATCTTTGCGATCGCGCACATCCGCGGTGGAGAAGAAATGGGTCGCTACTGGTACGAGGATGGCAAGTTATTGAAAAAGAAAAATACCTTCTACGACTTTATCGATTGTGGTAAGTATTTGATTGAGCAGGGCTACACCTCTTCCGATCAATTATTTGGCATGGGTGGCAGCGCCGGTGGCCTGCTGGTTGGTGCCGTAATGAACATGGAGCCTTCCATCTGGCGCGGTATGGTCGCAGCCGTCCCCTTCGTGGATGTAGTCACGACCATGCTGGATGATACCATCCCGCTAACGACCTTTGAGTACGACGAATGGGGTAATCCGAATGAGCCAGAATACTACCATTATATGAAATCTTATTCGCCCTACGATAATGTAGAAGCCAAAGATTATCCAGCCTTAATGGTCACTACTGGCTTACACGATTCCCAGGTGCAATACTGGGAGCCAGCCAAATGGGTGGCCCGCTTGCGCGAATTGAAAACCGACGATAATCTGTTACTTCTCCACACCAACATGGACGCGGGGCACGGCGGAGCCTCCGGACGTTTTCAACGCCTTAAGGAGGTTGCTCTGGAGTATACCTTTTTACTGTTCCTTGCGGAAAAAATAGAGAACTAATGGCCAACTTTGCTGTTAGAACGGCAAAAGCTAAAAAATGAAAAAACTACTACTACTCAGCACACTACTTTGCCTGAGCACCCTGCTCTGGTCGCAATCTGATGCGCTCTACGATTTTAATCAGCAACGCCTAAACCGCCAGAAAACAGGTATGCTGGTACTGGGCGGCTGGGCGGCCGTTAATATTGCCGGCGGACTGGCGCTTTCGCAAAAAGCTGAAGGAGCCGACAAATACTTCCATTTGATGAATGCCGGTTGGAATGGCGTTAACCTGGCCATCGCGGGGTTTGGCTACTATGCGGCCATGAAAACCGATCCTGGGAACTTTGATCTGTACCAGACTATCAATGAACAACATAAATTTCAAAAAATATTGCTCTTTAATGCCGGATTGGATATTGGCTATATGGCTGGGGGCCTCTATTTAATGGAGCGTAGTAAAAATACCGAAAAGAATCCCGAACGCCTAAAGGGCTTCGGTCGCTCGATCGTCTTACAGGGCGCTTTTCTTTTTGCCTTCGATGTAGTCAATCATATTGTCCACAGCCAACATAATCCCGCTCTTGAGCAGCTCCTGGGCTCCATTTATTTTTCCGGGTCTGCCGCAGGTTTGGTTTGGCAATTTTAATGCCCCTCCTCCCTCTTTATACTTTTTTGTATAAATTTTCAAAAAAACTAAAAACTTTGCTAAACCTTATTTATACTTTTTTGTATAAGTTTGTAGCTTTGCGTCCCTAATTAATTAGATCGAGACTAAATAGTCGCAAGCTAAAAGGTGTTGATTTTTTGCAAACAACTAAACAAATTTATACATGAGTGATTCTATGCAGGTGCTTGAAGCACAAACCCAGAGTGAATACAAATTCGGGTTTACCAGCGATATTGAATCCGACAAAATTCCAAAAGGACTTAACGAAGATACCGTTCGGCGGATCTCAGCCAAGAAGAATGAGCCGGAATTTATGCTGGAATGGCGCCTTAAAGCCTTCCGTCAGTTTATGGAAATGAAGGAGCCCCAATGGCCTAATGTGGATTATCCGGAGATTGACCTCCAGGATATCTACTACTATTCTGCTCCCAAAAAGAAACCCAAACTAGAAAGCCTGGACGAAGTTGACCCAGAATTGCTGGCCACCTTTGAGAAACTGGGTATTCCACTTGAAGAGCAAAAACTACTGGCAAACGTAGCCGTAGATGCGGTTTTTGATAGTGTTTCCGTAAAAACGACTTATAAAGAGAAGTTAGCGGAACTGGGTATTATTTTCTGCTCCTTCAGTGAGGCCGTACATGATCACCCCGAACTGATCAAAAAATATTTGGGTACCGTCGTTCCCCAGAATGACAATTACTACGCTGCGCTGAACAGTGCTGTATTTAGTGACGGTTCATTCGTATATATTCCCAAGGGGGTGAAATGCCCTATGGAATTATCTACTTATTTCCGGATTAACGATACCCAAACCGGACAATTCGAGCGTACCCTAATCATCGCTGACGAAGGCAGCCAGGTCAGTTACCTGGAAGGCTGTACCGCTCCCCAACGGGATGAGAACCAGCTGCACGCCGCAGTGGTAGAACTGGTCTCTCTGGATAATGCGACCATTAAATATTCTACCGTACAGAACTGGTACCCCGGTGATAAAGACGGGAAAGGTGGTATCTATAACTTCGTTACCAAACGTGGCGTCGCTCATAAAAATGCTAAGATTACCTGGACGCAGGTAGAAACGGGCTCAGCTGTAACCTGGAAGTATCCTTCTTGTATTCTGAAAGGAGATAACTCCATCGGTGAATTTTATTCCGTAGCGGTCACTAATAACCGTCAGCAAGCAGACACGGGTACCAAAATGGTCCACATCGGTAAGAATACGCGTAGTACCATCATATCGAAAGGTATTTCTGCCGGATACAGTGATAACTCTTACCGGGGATTAGTAAAAATTGGTAAGAAAGCTGAGAATGCACATAACTTCTCCGTTTGTGACTCCCTACTAATGGGCGACAAATGTGGCGCACACACTTTCCCCTATCTGGAAGTGGAAAACAACAGCGCTCAGGTAGAGCACGAGGCAACGACCTCTAAAATTGGTGAAGACCAATTGTTCTTCTTACAACAACGTGGCCTGAGCGAAGAAGATGCCATCAACATGATCGTAAATGGTTACTGTAAGGAAGTATTCAACGAACTTCCCATGGAGTTTGCCGTAGAAGCGCAAAAACTATTGGCCATTACCCTGGAAGGTAGTGTCGGGTAAATCGTGTGGTCGGGTAAAATAATAATCAATAAATAAACAAGTAATAGTAATGTTATCAATAAAAAATCTAAAAGTAGCAGTAGAGGATCAGCCGATCCTGAAGGGTATCAATCTGGATATCAAACCAGGTGAAGTACACGCCATCATGGGGCCAAACGGCTCTGGAAAAAGTACACTAGCCAATGTATTGGCGGGTCGTGAAGAATACGAAGTCACCGAAGGTAGTATCGAATACCTGGGACAGGATCTCCTGGATCTGGAAGTTGACGAACGCGCACAGGCAGGTGTCTTTATGGCTTTCCAGTATCCGGTTGAAATTCCGGGTGTGAATACCGCTACTTTCCTAAAGCAGGTAATCGGCTCTATTCGCGAGGCGCGTGGCGAAGAAGAATTAAGTGCCCCGGATATGCTAAAGCTCATTCGCGAAAAAGCTAAAATGGTAGGCGTAGATCAATCCTTCCTGCGTCGTTCCTTGAACGAAGGCTTCTCCGGTGGAGAGAAAAAGCGCAACGAAATGCTGCAAATGGCATTATTGGAGCCCAAGCTAGCCATTCTGGATGAGACCGATTCCGGTCTGGATATTGATGCATTAAGGATCGTCTCCGATGCGGTCAATCAGATGCGTGCTAAGGACCGTAGTTTCATTATTGTTACCCACTACCAACGCCTACTTAATTACATTACGCCCGATCATGTACACGTGATCTACCAGGGTCGTATTGTAAAATCAGGGGATAAGAACCTGGCACTTGAACTCGAGGACAAAGGATACGATTGGATTAAAGAAGAAGTAGAAACGGTCGCTTAATCCAATTCCTCTGCACTCAAAAAATTGAAATTATGATTACGGAAGTACAAGATAAAAATATTGCGCGCTTCGGAGTCTTATTCAGTGAGTTCGAAGAGCAACTGAATGGACAAAAGCAAGTATCAGCTCATAATTTTCGCAGCAAAGCGGCGGAAAGACTGGCGACCTTAAGCTTTCCAACCCGGCGCGACGAAGACTATAAATATACCAGTTTTGCTCGTTTACTGAATCAAGACTATACTTTCCCGGTGGAAGCGGAAATTAGTCAGGAGATACTGGATTCCATTCGCATCCCTGGCGAAGAAGCCATTGAACTGGTTTTTGTAAATGGTCTTTTTGACGAAAGTCAATCCAAACTGGATCATTTGCCAAAAGGCCTGACCATCACTACGATCGAAAAGGCACTGGAAGACGAAGCTACGAAAGGCTTTGCGGAAAAGCACCTCAATGAAAATGCTTCAACGGATAACCCTTTTGTGGTATTAAATACGACTTTTGCGGAAGGAGGTGTCTTTATTCACGTGGCTAAAAATGCTATCATTGATCGGCCAATTCACTTCATTCAGTATAATACGGCAACGGAACAACCCTTTATGTTTCACCCGCAACGAATTGTGGAAGTAGAGCAAGGTGGCCAACTGAAGATTATTGATTCCTTTAGTGCTGCGGAAGGAGCGGTTTATTTCGCCAATGTGGTGAACGTATTTCACGTCCACGCCAATGCGCATGTATTCCACTATAAACTGCAGGACGAAAGTGAGACGGCCTTTCAGGTGAATAATACAACGGCCTTTCAAGAGAAGGACAGTACCTATACGAACTTAGCTTTGGACCTGGGTGGACGCATCGTCCGCAATAATTTGAACGCTATCCATCAGGGAGAGAATATCACCTCTAATCTGTACGGTGCTTTTAATATTAACGGTGATCAACACGTTGACCACCAGACCTTTATTGATCACGCCATCCCCAATTGTCAGAGTAATGAGCTCTACAAAGGAGTCTTGGATGGTAAATCAAATGGCGTATTTAACGGTAAGGTCATGGTCCGTCGCGATGCCCAGAAGACGAATGCCTATCAGCAAAACGCGGCACTGGTTTTATCGGATAAAGCAACGATGGATAGTAAGCCGCAGCTGGAAATTTACGCCGATGATGTAAAGTGTAGCCACGGTGCGACCATCGGACAGCTGGATCAGGCTTCCATGTTTTATCTCAAGTCGCGGGGTATGTCTGAAAAGATGGCGCGGGAAGCGTTACAACACGCCTTTTTGATTGAAGTATTAGAGCAGATCAATAATGAGGCGATACAGCAAAGAGCGGAAGCCATGCTCTATCACAAATTTGGAAAATAGACAATAGTGAGCAAAACAATAACAAATACACCGGTCACGGCAGCAAAAGTAGATTTTGCTGCCCTCCGGGCCGATTTTCCCCTTTTACAAGGTTCCATGAACGGACAGCCCCTGGTATTTCTGGATAGCGCTGCTTCCAGCCAAAAACCGAGAGTAGTATTGGATGCCCTCGAAAAGTATTACGAAGAGCAAAATGCCAATGTACACCGTGGGGTTTACCAGTTGAGCCAGCAGGCAACCGATGCTTACGAAGCCGGACGCCGGGCTGTACAGCGACTTCTGAATGCAGAGCACGAACACGAAATCATTTTGGTACGCGGAACTACGGAAGGTATCAACCTAGTGGCTAGCTCCTACGGTGGTAAGTTCCTGAAAGAAGGCGATGAAATCCTGATTTCAGCAATGGAACACCATTCTAATATTGTGCCCTGGCAAATGATTGCCGAGCGGACGGGAGCGGTATTAAAGGTGATCCCTATTAACGACAAAGGAGAGTTGATCATGGAAGAATTCGATCGGCTACTGACGGAAAAAACTAAAATCGTAGCGGTCGTACACGTTTCTAATAGTCTGGGAACCATCAATCCCGTGGAAGAAATCATTGAAAAGGCACATGCCCTGGATGTACCGGTGCTGATCGATGGCGCACAGGCTATCCCACACATGAAAGTAGATGTACAAGCCTTAGATGCCGATTTCTACGTTTTTTCTGCACATAAGCTCTTTGGTCCGACCGGTATTGGTATCCTTTATGGCAAGGAAGCATTACTGAATGCCATGCCTCCCTACCAGGGAGGAGGAGAAATGATCGAGCGGGTCACCTTTGAGAAGACCACTTTCAATCATTTGCCTCATAAATTCGAAGCGGGAACGCCGGATATCTCAGGTTCCGTGGGGCTAGGCGCAGCGATTGAATACGTGGAGCAAATTGGTCACGAAGCGATTGGGCAGTACGAGCAAGAATTGCTGGAATACGCTACCGACAAGCTTAAACAAATCGACGGTATTCGTATCATTGGAGAAGCGGATCAGAAAGCCAGTGTTATTTCCTTTTTACTGGAAGGCACGCATCCCTACGACGTAGGTACCATTCTCGACAAATTAGGTATTGCCGTTCGAACGGGACACCACTGTACCCAACCGCTAATGGATCGCTACGGTATTCCCGGAACGATTCGGGCATCCTTCTCTTTTTATAACAATAAAGAAGACGTTAATCGATTGGTGGAGGGCGTAAAACGCGCAGCAAAGATGCTACGCTAAGCGAATTATTATGGCTAAAAAAACAATAGAAGAAATCCAGCAGGAGATCGTTGATGAATTTACGTTCTTTGGCGATGACTGGATGGAAAAATACGAATACATCATCGACCTGGGTAAAAAACTACCCCTGATTGATCCCAGTCTGAAAGATGAGGATCATCTCATCAGAGGTTGTCAGAGCCAGGTTTGGTTAGAAGCCGCTGAGAAAGAAGGACAAATTGAATTCACGGCAGATAGTGACGCCGTCATTACCAAAGGACTCATTGCCCTTTTGGTCCGTACCCTTTCCGGACAGGCCCCTAAAGAAATTGCCCAGGCAAATCTATACTTTATTGATAAAATAGGTTTGCAAGAGCACCTATCCCCTACCCGATCAAATGGATTGCGTAGTATGGTAAAGCAAATGAAACTCTATGGATTGGCATTTGCCGCTAAAAGCTAAAGCGATGGACAAAACAACAGTAAAAGAAAAGATAATCGAGCAAATAAAGACGGTATACGATCCTGAGATCCCCGTAGATATTTACGAGCTTGGATTAATCTACGAAGTAAACATTAAAGATAATGGCCAGGTGAATCTGGTGATGACCCTGACGACACCCATGTGCCCGGTAGCCGATTCGCTACCCATGGAAGTACAGGAGAAAATCATGATGGTTGAGGAAGTGATCGACGTAGACCTACAGGTCGTCTTTGACCCACAGTGGACCAAGGAAATGATGAGTGAAGAAGCGAGATTTGCCCTGGACATGTTCTAATCAACAACAACTATGAAAATTTCTGCCAAAGAAGAACACGGGCTACGCATTCTATTGCGTATTGCCCGCAATAAAGATAAGGAAGGATTGAGTATTAATCAATTGAGCGAGGAAGAAGGACTTTCGGTCTCCTACGTCGCCAAAATTACCCGTATCCTGCGTATGCAGGGTTTTATTCAAAGTACCCCCGGGCGCAAGGGCGGCTATGTACTGCATAAAAAGCCAGCAGATATTCCGATGATGGAATTACTGAGTGCCCTCGACGGACGCCTCTTTGATGATGCCTTTTGTGCTAACCACAGTGGCTCCCAGCGCATGTGCACCAATTCTGTAGACTGCTCTACTCGATCGCTGTGGCGGATCATTCAGATGGCGGTCGATAAGGTTCTGGAAAATGTGACGCTCCAGCATCTGATGGGGGATGAGTATAACTCTGATAATATTTTACAAGAGATCCTGGATAGGCAGGTTATTGGTCAACAACTGATGAAAAAAATGGAGCGCGGTTAATCTAATTGTCCCCGTTTTCCCAGTTCGATCACTTCGGCATCCTGTATTTCACCGTCGTTAATCGAAAAACGAACGATTGTTTTCACCTTATGAAATCCGTGCTTTCCCGCTGCACCGGGATTGATATGCAACAAACCTCGTTTTTTGTCCGGTATAACTTTAAGGATATGGGAATGGCCACAAATGTATAGATCTGGTTGGTGCTTTTCCAGTAAATCGCGCACGCGGGAATTATATCTTCCCGGATAGCCCCCAATATGGGTCATGAGTACCTGCATCCCTTCGCAGTCCCAAATCAAATCTTCCTCAGTGGCCGCCCGAATTTCAGCTCCGTCAATATTTCCGTAAACGGCTCTGGTTGGTTTAAATGCTTCCAATTCTTCCAGTACCTCTAGCGTACCAATATCACCTGCGTGCCAGATTTCATCGCAGTCTTCAAAGTAATGGAACACTTTGGGGTCGAGGTAACCGTGGGTATCTGATAATAGGCCAATGCGCTTCATATGGTGGTGATTAGGAAAACTCAAGTAAATATAAACCACCAATTCATAAATCAATAATTCAATAAATAAATCTTACCATTGCACATTTGGTACCATCACGTAAGCCGCGGTGGACTGACGACTCAGATCATCATAGCTGATCCACAGATATCCCGCTTTCCCCCATTGACTTCCCCAGGGACTCATCACTTCGAAAGCATTTCGTTCTTCATTAAAGCCTACCACCATCAGGGCGTATACTTCCTGTCCTTTATTGGATAGCCGAACCTCTGTTTTACCAATGGCACTGGGTAAGCTGGCTTCCGCCAAAAGTTCTACGATCACCGGATTACCACGAATCAGCGCTTTTTTCAGTTCGAAAATTTTCTGCCGCTCGCGGGTCATATCCCGGTAAATGATCAGGTAATTCAGGATGTTAAACTTCTGGGTAGCGTATACCGCAGCGGTGAGCTGGGAAGAACCGTATGGCATAATGGCCGCACTTACGGTACCCGTCTCTGCCATTTGCTGAAAAGCCGTCTTAAAATCTACTTTTTTTCCTTGATTACGAAGGTTTAGCGAGATGTAGTCCGGACTCAAATTAACCTTATAGTTCTTATTGAGGTTAACGTAATACTCCAGACAGCTGGCCAACAGATAACTTTCCTCCGAGCCATTCTTCTCTACCCTGCGTACCGGCATCAGATAAGACTTTATATTCTGTTCCTCTACATTACTACTTTCGAATACACTGACCTCGGGTACGAGTGGCATCAGTCGTTCGATCATATCCAGATCGCTTATACCTAAAATAGATTTTGTCTGTGGCTGCGCTATTAGTTGGCTCCCTAAAGCCAGAAGCAAAAAAAACAGGAGTGTGCGTTTCATGATGGTTCTTTTTTTCTGAAACGAAAATCAGTCCTACTTTCTTTCTTTACCAGGCGGCTTTAGGGAATTATTAATATTCTGGTAGGTATTTTAGAGAAAACGGTGCTCAACAGGGCTAATAAGCTTCGCCCCGAATAGCTTCCAGCTCCTCTATCTCCTTGGGAATAGTCGGCCCGACTAAACGGTTCCCTGACTTGGTGATCAGTATATCATCCTCAATTCGGACGCCGCCGAAACCCCGGTAAGCCTCCAAAGCATCGTAGTTGATATAATCCGTAAATTTCCCCTCCGATTTCCAAAGATCAATTAGCTCAGGTATAAAATACAGACCAGGTTCTACCGTCATCACGTGCCCTGGCTTCAGCGCCTTACCAAAGCGCAAAGAACGCAGCCCGAATTGCTTACTGCGTATCGTATCCTTATCATAGCCTACGTAGGCCTCCCCAAGATCTTCCATATCGTGGACATCAATACCAATGGAATGTCCCAGCCCGTGGGGAAAAAACAGGGCATGTGCCCCTTCTTCGACCGCCATACTTAAATCTCCTTTCATAATCCCCAGTTCTTTTAGGCCTTTCGCCATGATGGTAGCGGCCAGTATATGGATAGATTTAAAGGTAGTACCAGGTACCGAAGCTTCGATGGCATCCAGTTGCGCTTGCAATACAATGTCGTAGATCTCTTTCTGCTGCGTTGTGAATTTCTTAGCTACCGGAAAAGTTCGGGTGATATCTCCACTGTACACCTCGTCGGTTTCTGCACCAAAATCCCCCAAAAGCATCTGTCCTTCTCTCAGTACATTATGATGTCGATGATTATGGAGGTTATGTCCGTCTACGGTAAGAATAATGGGATAAGCCAGGCCACCACCGTGACCGACCGCTACTCCGTGTACCTTTCCGGTAACTTCTGCTTCCGTCATTCCGGGTTTAGCCGTACGCATGGCCGTCAGATGCATCTCCGCCGTAACCTCCAGGGCTTTCTCCATAGCGACGATTTCTTCTTCTGACTTTATCTCTCGCTGAGCAACCACTGCTCTGATCAGCGGAATAGAATAGCCCTCTTTGGCATCGTCCAGAGAAATACCCAGCCAGCGGTGTATCTTAATTACATTATCTGCGCGATAAGGGGGTAAATAATGAATTTCTCGGCCCGCTTCCAATGCTTTACTGAGCATAGGGTGGATTTGATGGATAGCCACCACCTTCTCTACTCCTATTCTTTCGCCCAGCGTAGAAAGGGAATCGAGGGGTCCGGTCCAGATAAAATCGTCGATAGTAGGTTCTTTGCCCAGTAAGATGGACTCTCCCTCATCACAGTCGATCAGGGCCATCATTCCGGGTTGGTTAATGCCCATGTAGTACAGGAAATTACTATCCTGCCGGAAGCGGTAGGTGTTATCCGTGTAGTTCATCGGGCTAAGCCCATTTCCGGTTAAAAGAACGAGTCCGGATTTCATCCTGGATATTAAGCCTGCTCTGCGGTCTATGTAGGTTTGTGCTGAAAACATGTCGGAATATTTGGTATACGGTAAAATAAAAAAAAGGCCACACTTTAGAAGTACAGCCTATTGATTTTTACTTTTTGTCTTCTTTATCCTTCAACGAGGGCTCGGCCCGCCAGCATAAAACTTTCCAAACCTAATATTACCGCAGAGCTCATTTAGTTGATCAAAGTAAGCCGTGGAGCTGGTACTCCCTTTCTCAAAACCCTTTTTGAGTTTATCGTAACGCTTTTGGATAACGGCCGGAATAAAGGATTATCTTGGACGATCCCCAAACACATACCCTACCGTTAATAGCCAGCGAGAGGGAGCCTCATCAAATTGAAAACGGGTATCTCCAAAACGAATATGGCTACCAAACTTAGTAAAATTACCTTCCCGCCGCAGATCGATCGTTATACTCCAAAGATCAATACCTACCCCGTACAGGTATCCAATGGTCAAATCGTTAAAATTCTGATCGTAATCCTGAAAATCATACAGGTCCGAAGAACTATTCAGAAAAACGTGCCCCACCGGCCCCGCCTGAAAACGCAGAAAAGCCAATTCCCAATTTAACATCAGAGGAATGTCGACGTACTGATAGCTCTCTTCGAATACCCGTCGGCTTACGCTGGGGTCATCCAGATCGTCTACTCCAAATTCAACGGTATTGGAATTAAATAGCACTTCGGGCTGGAGGATAAAGCTGCGTCCCAGGTAGATACGTGCCAAAGCACCAATTTGTATGCCGTAATTAGCATCCTCCAGCGCGAGGGTTAAGCGATTGGACAAGCCGGGTTCATCAATCATCAATTGACTGACATCCAGATCCGTAGAGCTGAGTCCTGCTTTAAAGCCAAAACGGATCTGAGCCCCCAGGAATGTAGTACTTAGGGCAAAAAAGAGCGTTAGAATTAGATTTTTTTTCATTTCTTTATGTTTTTGAACTTTGGATTGGGTGTTTTTGTAGCCAATCTGAAAAACTAGTTACAGACTTTCGATTGTGAACTTCTTATATTAAAGATGCACTTTTCGGGGCAAAACCACCAATCCGTAGGAAAATTTAATATAGAGTGCCTCATTAACGCTTGAGTAATTAAATAGATCACTGTAGATAGATAATATGGAAATACAGCAGGCCGAATTTCGTGGAAGCTTCCCCAACGTCAATAAATGTCCAGAAGATACCCGACCTGAGTTTGCCTTTATTGGCCGCTCCAACGTCGGTAAGTCTTCCCTCATTAATATGTTGACCAATCGAAAAGAGATTGCCCACACCTCAAAGAAACCAGGTAAAACACAGATGATTAACTATTACCTCGTTAATCAGCAATGGCATTTGGTGGATCTTCCCGGTTATGGCTATGCCAAACGGGCTAAAACTACCCGGGCCAAATGGCGTAAAATGCTTCAGGATTACCTCGTAAAACGATCCAACCTGGTCTGCACCTTTATATTGATTGATGCCAATGTCACTCCTCAGGAGAACGACCTGGATTTTATCAACTGGATGGGCGAAATGCGTTTACCCTTCCTGCTGGTTTTCACGAAAGTAGATAGACTAAAACCCGCCGAACAGGAAGAAAACATCCAATTATTCCGACAAACCATGTTGGAAAGCTGGGAAGAGTTGCCCCGGCAATTTATCACCTCCAGCCATACGGGAGAAGGTCGTAGTGAAATGCTGGAATATATAGAGTCACTAAGAGAAGATTATTTACCTTACATCTAATCTAAATCTAATCGTCTGAAAACATGAGTAAATACAATATAGAGACGGTTCATCCACACGTCATGCCCGATCTTTCGGACTGGCCCGTGTATAATTTGAGTGAAGATCGCCGTCAGTTCATTGAAGATTTGGAGGAGAATACGCTGGAAGAAATCCTTGAAAACCCGACCGATAAAGTCAGCGAAATCATCTCTGAGACGATGTACCTCGAGCGGATTCGAATCAAGGAAGAGCCCTGGAAAGTAGACCCCCCCAACGAAAAACAATTTTGGCGCCGCATCAAAAAAAGTCTGGTAAAAGATTCCCTGGATCAACCCAGGGAGAAAGCAGCCAAGAATAATGAAGAACTACTTCGCCAGATTATACACCGATACTCGGAGGAGATTGTGGGTACTTTTCGCATCTCTACCTTTTTATTTGCCCGGCGTTTTCTCACCTTTTTTTTCAACCGCCTTTTCCAGGCTAAACAACGCGGTTTTTTTCGCTACGGCGGCGCCCGCAGACGTTTATACGAAAAAATAAATGTCTATGGAGAAGTGGAGAAGTTACGCGAATTATTTAAGAAGGGAAGTATTGTGGTGGTCCCCACCCACCATTCCAATCTCGATTCGATAATGATTGGATACGCATTGGATGCCGTAGTCGGTATTCCCTCTTTTTCCTACGGCGCGGGACTGAACCTCTACAATTCCGGCTATGCGGCTTATTTCATGAACCGCATTGGTGCCTACCGGGTTGATCGGCGTAAGAAAAACCCGATTTACTTAAAAGTATTGAAAATTAACTCCCGCCTACTCATTGAGCGGGGGGTGAACAGCATATTTTTTCCCGGCGGAACGCGTTCGCGCTCCGGTGCTTTGGAAGACAAAGTGAAATTAGGTCTGGTCGGTACCACTATCGAAGCCCAGCGAAACCTTTTGCAATCTGGCAGTGACAAAAAAGTATTCATTTTCCCACTTATTCTGAGCTATCCCTTTGTACTGGAAGGGGCTCAATTGATTAACCAGCATCTTAAAAAAAGTGGAAAAGAACGTTACATTGAAGAAAAAGACAATTCCTATAAACCCTTTAAAGTGCTTCAGTTTATCTGGAAAATCCTGGCCGAAGGTACAGAAATCACCCTGTCAATTGGTCAACCCATGGATGTCATGGGCAACCCGGTGGATATTAATGGCGATAGTTTCGATAAATACGGTAATCAATTAGATATCGCTGATTACTTCAAGCTGAATGGTAAGGTCAATAAAAACCGACAGCGGGAACAGCAGTATACCACCGAATTGGGTAATGCCATTGTCGACCGGTATTTCAAAGATAATATTGTCCTGAGTAGTCATTTGGTTGCTTTTGCTGCCTTTAATCTTTTAAAAAAAGAAAACCCACGCCTGGATCTCTACGGTATTCTACGGCTACCGGAAGAGGATTATCGCTTTTCAGAAACAAATCTGCATTGCGTTACCGGGCAAATACTGGAGCGTCTGCGAGAAATGACCAGCGAAGGAGAAATTAAACTATCTAAAATACTGGAGCAAGAAGAAACCGACACCATCATCCGAGACGGTATTAAGCAGTTGGGAGCCTTTCACGTCGTAAAACCCTTACGCCTAAAAAAAGGAAAAATCCTGAGTGATAGTTTCCAATTATTGTATTTCTACCACAACCGGCTGGAACATTATGGGCTGGATAAAGCTTTCCAAATTAGCCCTGCACAATTACTTAAAGCCGATTTAGCTCTTCAGGAAGATTAGGAAACCCCGATAAGTTAACAATAAATCATTTTTAAAGGAAAAGGAAAGAGGGCAAAGGAGTTGCGCAAAATAATAGTAAATGATCTTCATTCTACTCCCTTTTGGTTGCCCTCCATCAATTCCTTATCATTACACATACAAGCATCGTACCAAAATGAGAAACGTTCACTTAATTATCACCTTTATTGTATTTTTGGGATTCATAAGTTGCCGACAAATTCCCATTGCACCAGCGGAGTATGCTTCTCCCAAAAGCGCCATAGAAGATAATGCTATGGTGGTCAGCCCCCACCCCCTTTCCTCTCAGGTAGGGGTGGATATTCTAAAACAGGGAGGCAATGCTATAGATGCTACCGTCGCAGTACACTTTGCCATGGCGGTGGTCTTCCCCAGAGCCGGAAATATTGGCGGGGGTGGTTTTATGGTCTTAAGGGAAGCGGATGGAGCGATTGCCGCCCTCGATTACCGAGAAAAAGCACCGGCTACGGCATTTCGGGATATGTATCTGGATAGTCTGGGAAACATTATTGATGGCCTAAGTACCAAAGGGCACCTGGCCTCCGGTGTACCCGGCACGGTCGATGGTCTTATTCGGGCCCACCAACGCTACGGACAGTTGGATTTCGCAAAGCTTATCCAACCGGCGATTGATCTGGCGCGTAATGGTTTTGCCATTACGCAAACCGAAGCCGATCGCCTTAATCGCTACATGGAGGATTTTGCAAAATATAATAAGGATGACAGTCCGTTTATCAAAGAGAGGTGGCAAGAAGGAGATATCCTGATTCAGGAAAATCTTGCTAAAACGCTGAGACGTATTAAAAAGAAAGGCCGAGCGGGTTTTTATGGAGGAAAAACAGCCGACTACATCACAGCCGAGATGAAAATGGGGAATGGCATCATTACAAAAGAAGACCTGGCCAACTACAAAGCAACCTGGCGAACACCTCTCACCGGCCATTATAAAAATTATCGGGTGATTTCGATGCCCCCTTCCTCTTCTGGTGGGGTTGCCTTGTTACAACTCATGGAAATGATGGAGCCCTATCCCCTCTCTGAGTATGGATTCCACAGTCCCGAGTCGATACACCTGATGGCAGAAGCGGAACGTCGCGTCTACGCCGACCGGGCTGAATATATGGGAGACATGGACTTCTACCCAGTGCCCATCGATTCCTTAACCGATAGCGTATATTTAGCCAGACGTATGGCGGATTATTCCCCGGATACGGTCAGTATTAGTGACTCTACCAAGGCGGGGAGTTTCAAACTATTAAAAGAAAGCTTTGAAACCACTCATACTTCCATTGTGGATGTGGAAGGAAATGCGGTCTCGGTAACCACTACGATAAATTCCAATTTTGGCTCCAAAGTACTGGTGCACGGTGGTGGATTTTTCCTGAATAACGAAATGGATGATTTTAGCTCCAAGCCCGGAGTGCCCAATCAGTTTGGGCTGATCGGTGCCGAAGCTAATGCCATTCAGGGAGGAAAGAGAATGCTGAGTTCCATGACGCCAACTATCGTAGAGAAAGACGGCGAGTTGTTCTTGGTGTTAGGCGCGCCCGGCGGGTCGACCATCATCACAGCGGTATTCCAGGTGATTATGAATACCATAGCCTTTGACATGCCCCTAGACGAAGCAGTGGAAGCTAGCCGTTTCCACCATCAGTGGCTACCGGATATGCTGACCCTGGAGCGGGATGGCTTTGATCAGGAGACGCAAGAGGCGCTGAAAGCCCTGGGGCATGCATTGAGAGAAGTGAATCGTATGGCCGTCATAAAAGCGGTAAAGCGCCTGGAAAACGGTCAATTACACGGAGCTGCCGATCCGCGTAACCCCGACGATACGGCTTTAGGCTATTAAAAGATCATTCGCTGGAGTTCTGCCTGCAGTTGATGATGGTTAATGGGCTGCAGACAGCACTCTATGCGTTGATTCGAAAGTGACCCCAGAAAGGAACGATAAAAATAGAAGGTGCCCTTTTCCAGGCCAATCAACAAGAGGCTTGCTTTTTTCCCTTTCGGTAAATGAAAGGCCGAAAAACTGCCCCTCTGTTCTTCCAATTGGACAATCGTATCACTTTCGTGAAAAACTAAATAGGCCTGAATATGTGAAAGCGAAGGACCACTCTGGTCGGGTACAACACTGATCATTGCCCTTTTTTTGGCCTTTTTGCTTTTATTGATCTCTTTACCAATCATAAAGGCTCCCGTGTAGGCCGTGTAAAACCCAGGTTCCTTGCCCATTCCATTTTTTTGCAAAAGCAGCGGAATAGCAGAGGGTGCCCAGATGTTTCGGATATCCCCCTGGAGTAAATGAACCTTCGCCGTTTGCTTTTGATAGACCATACAATCAGACCAGCGTCCGTTTTTACCGGAAGGTAATACAAGCCGTATAAATCGTCCAAGACGTATACCAGATCTGGGTTCCTGGACAATTTCGAGCTCAAGGCAGTACTTCATATCCAACAGGCTACAATTCGACAAGGAGGAGTATCCGGCATAAAAAAGAGAACGTTTATTACTTATCTCTAAAACGCGAAGCTGTACCTCACCGGAGACCGGTTGATTCCAACTATCTACAAAAGCAAAAGCAGGTATCTCATAAATAAACCCCTGAGGCGATACGAACTGTCCCCCTACGCTATTATCAACCGAAAAATAATAAGCAGATGGTCCAATACTTTGAAAAAAAGTATTTAGACTTTGGTAAGGCTGACCAGCCAGGGTTTGAATTTTGGGTACAAGCATTGTCATAATTACAGGCTATGAATATTTTGTTATGAAGCTAGTACTCAGGAACTAAGTCCCCGAGCCACTAGAAAATGCTTTAATCAGACAATGAGGAGTAGGTTTTCGCCTCAAAAACTTATCTTGGGGAGTATACACCTCATTTACGAAGTCTAAAATAAAAGGTTACGGTGTAATCCATATATTTTATGGTACTAAAATAAAAGAAAACGGAAAATGCAACCACTCGCAGAAAGGATGCGTCCCCAAACAATAGATGACTATATCGGCCAATCTCATCTGCTAGGAGAAAAAGGAGTACTACGGCAGGTAATCGAGAGCGGTCAATTACCCTCTTTCATTTTATGGGGGCCTCCGGGCGTGGGTAAAACCACCCTGGCGCTGATTGTTGCCCAGACCCTTAAAAGGCCATTTATACAACTCAGTGCCATTAACGCAGGCGTTAAAGATATTCGGGAAGCCATCCATAAAGCAGAACGGCAGCGCTTCTTCGATCAGGGCGGTCCCATCTTATTCATTGATGAGATCCACCGCTTTAGCAAGTCGCAACAAGATGCCCTGCTGGGCGCCGTTGAGAAGGGAACGGTAAGCCTAATTGGCGCCACTACCGAAAATCCTTCCTTCGAGGTCAACGCTGCCCTACTCTCGCGGGCCCAGGTCTACATTCTCGAACCCCTTCGTAAAGAAGACCTAATCTATCTGGTGGAAAAAGCCATTCAGGAAGACGAATACCTCAAAAAGAAAAATATCCATCTGGAAGAAAACGAAGCCCTACTTACTTTTTCGGGTGGAGATGCCCGCAAATTGTACAATATTCTCGAATTAGTAGCGGGTACCATTCGGGAAGGCCAGGAAGTGCGTATTACGAATGAGCTGGTCACGCAACTTATCCAACAAAATATTGGCCGGTACGACAAAAGTGGCGATCAGCACTACGATATCGCATCGGCAATGATTAAGTCTATCCGCGGTTCTGATCCAAATGCAGCAGTATACTGGTTGGCCCGAATGATTGAAGGAGGAGAAGAAGTAAAGTTTATCGCCCGGCGACTGATGATTTCAGCCTCCGAAGATATCGGCCTGGCAAATCCCAATGCGCTACTTATGGCCACTACTGCTTTTCAAGCGGTGCAGGCGGTCGGCTTTCCCGAAGCCAGAATCATATTATCCCAGGCAGTTATTTATCTGGCGACCAGCCCAAAAAGTAATGCCGCTTACCTGGCCATTAACGAGGCGCAACAAACGGTGCGCAAGACCGGAAACCTGTCAGTGCCTTTACCTTTGCGTAATGCGCCCACCCAGTTAATGAAAAACCTCAATTATGGAGACGGGTACAAATACGCTCACGATTTTCCAGGCAATTTTGTGGACCAGGAGTTTTTACCAAAGGAGATCAAAGGAAAAGCTTTTTATCAACCACAAAAGAATCTGAGTGAGCTCAAGATATTAGAACGCATAACAAAGTGGTGGAAAGAAAAATATTCGTCGTAGTACTACAAGGCCTACTATTTCTTATTTTCAGGACGCAGCTCATTGAACTGGTTCTCATTGACTTCCTCTCCAAGAATAGGGATATCAAGTGCCTCTAAAGCCGGATAAAACGACTCTACATACTTTTTCATGTAAAACCGCTGGGAAGCTGTTAATTTTTTTTGATCATCCAATCGCTTTAACAACGCTTCTTTTTTAGCGATGAACAGGTTTTTATTGGCCTGAAATACATCGTTAGTCGTTGGATTACCCATAAAAGCTCGTTCTTCGACACTTGCCAGACCCACTTCGCTGTTAGGAACGGCATATGAAGTGTTGATAATACCAGAAAAGTCAAAATCGTAAGGTACCAATATGTATTTTCCATCTTCCTTAGAACGGAAAGCCTTTAAATTGCGCATCATGGGGATTCCCCAGTCTTCGTTGCCAATCATATATTCGAAAAGGCTCACCTGGTTTTCTACCACTGCATTGGTCTCTTCAATGGGGGGATTCACAAAACCCTCCATTTCCTCAGCATTGATCCGGTATTCCAATTCACTGGTTGGTTCCAATAATAGGGCATAGCGTTCTACTTTACGACGCTTATCATCCCTGTCCTGATAGGTGACTTTCGTCAAAATGGTGCGATAACTGTATGGGCTAATCAAATTATAAAGCTCGTATACCAGATGCTCCTTGGTCACGTTTTCGTTACCAATTACCTTATCATCAATACAGTGGGTAACTAGCTTAAACTTGTCAAAATCAGCCAGCCCTCTGTCTTCCAGTTGGTCTTTATCAAAATCGAGTTTGATAGGGGGGAAACCACAAACCTTACGACGATAACGTCCTCTTTGCTTCAGCTTGATATCCCAGGAAGAAACCAGGTCTTTTTTATTGTATATTTCAAAGGTAGCGGGGAACTCTTCGTTGGTGTTACGATCACCGGTAATTTTGTCAAGATCGGTAATGATCTTAAGCTCCAGTTTTTCTACGGATTGAAGAAGATTAAACAGGGAATTTTGAGCAGTAGTTGGTAATACGATGAGAACCGATAAAAGAACAACTGCCAACCAGTTATGTAATTTGGTATATATTTTCATGGAATTTTTTATTTTTAGAACGTTTGGATACATGGGTTGTTTGTTTTAAACTTTGGTTTAGCTATTCTATAGCCTGTACTCTCTTAGAGTAGAGACCTCACATTTTGCTAATCGTTGCAAGCAAGAACAGCTTTAACAAAGTCTTGTGATTTTATCTATGCTAAATTATGCGTACTTTTACTTTTAATGCGCCACAAATATACGGCCAGGCAAAATAAAATTCCACCAGCCCTTAAAAATAGTTTTTCAAACAAAATTTTATTCCGTAGGGAAGTGTTAAACACTATCCCATTTTAACTTTTTTCCTCAAAGCAGTTTTAAGCATTAAGAATGATTCAAAAAAAAATATCACTTTTTTTCGCGACTCCACTTCCCCTACTGCTCCTTGGCACTTTTTTGTTTACAACTGCTTGTAGCTCAACGAAAAACGAACCCTTTGTAGCCACTCATCCAAATGCATCGGATAAACCTAAAAACATCATTCTGATGATTGGCGATGGTATGGGGCTAACCCAAATCAGTGCTGCCATTTACGAAAATAAAAGACCGACCAACTTTGAGCGGTTTCGGCACATTGGCTTTCACAAGTCCTACGCCGCCGGGGAATTAATCACCGATTCGGCAGCGGGTGCCACCGCTTTCGCCTGCGGTATAAAAACTTACAATGGTGCAATCGGGGTTAACGTTGACACTATTCCTCAGCAAAGTATATTAGAAGAAGCCGAAATCAGAGGACTAACCACGGGGCTAATCGCCACTGCTTTTATCGTACACGCCACTCCCGCTGCCTTTTATGGGCACCAGCCCATTCGTACCTTTCATGAACAAATCGCTGCCGACCTGCTCAATGTGGATGTGGATTTCATTATCGGCGGTGGAATGAAATATTTTAATCGCCGGGATTCTGACGATCGGAACCTCTACAAAGAGCTCGAGGATAAGGGGTATACCGTAAGCAACTACACGGAAATTCCCCTGGAAAAGATTGATTTTAGAAGTAACCGAAAAATCATCTATTTCACCGCTGATCGCCATCCGGTCCCGGTTTCTGCCGGTCGCAATTATTTACCCTTTGCCACGAAAATAGCACCTCGTTTTTTGCGCGCTGCCAATGACAATAATGGTTTTTTTTTAATGGTGGAAGGTTCTCAAATTGATTGGGCCGGGCACGGTAATGAGGGGCAACTCATGATAGAAGAAACGCTAGATTTCGACCGCGCCGTTGGACAAGCACTGGATTTTGCGAAAGCAGACGGTAACACCCTGGTCATCGTTACGGCCGACCACGAAACGGGTGGCTTTTCGATCAATCAAGGCTCGAAAAAAGGTGAAATCCAGACCGCCTTTACCACCAATGGCCATACAGCCGCTTTAGTACCCGTTTTCGCTTACGGTCCCGGTGCCGAAAACTTTAAGGGCATCTACGAAAACACCGCTATTTACCATAAAATGCGTCGACTATTAGATTTTGACCAGGCGGCGGCTTCTTCTCAGCTTAATACCCGACAATAATGCGACTTTCGATCAATTCCTAAACCTTCAATTAGCTTTATTGGTTAGGTTATTGATAGACGAAGTACAGTGTATCTAACGTTTATCTAATAGAGAAGTTGTTTAAAAACGCCTCACTGAGCCCTTGGCAACACATTGAAAGCCAATACGGCAGCCCTTTTTTCCCTTCGTCCGCCTGAGGCGGATGGCTACGAGAAAAAAGTAGCTTTGTCTTGACTCCCAAGCCGTTACCAATCAGCTCACCAGGAATTCTTAAACAACTTCAGATAATACAGCTACCTAACCAAAAGAATAACCATGGATATTAATACCATTGATAGCTTAAAACTTGTGCAGGAAAGTGCCCGGGATTTTGCCAAAAACTTTATACTCCCCCACGTTTTAGAATGGGACGAAACACAGCATTTTCCTAAAGACGTGCTTCAGAAAATGGGCCAGTATGGCTTTCTGGGCGTACTGGTGCCCGAAATGTACGGTGGATCCGGCCTTGGCTATAAAGAATATATCACGATCATTGAAGAAACCGCTAAAATTTGTGGTGGCATTGGGCTTTCTCTGGCTGCTCATAACTCCTTGTGTACCAACCATATTTTACTCTTTGGCAACGAAGAGCAAAAGCAACGCTACCTCCCCAAACTGGCCGCTGGTGAATGGATTGGAGCCTGGGGCCTTACCGAACCCAATACGGGCTCGGATGCCAAACGTATGAAATGTGTAGGGGAAGAGGACGGCGATCACTACATCCTCAACGGAACCAAGAACTTCATCACCCACGGCCTAAGTGGCGATGTGGCCGTCGTAGTAGCCCGCACCGGGGAGCTACTGGATAACCACGGCATGACCGCCTTCGTAGTCGAACGTGGTACGCCAGGCTTTAGCGGCGGGAAAAAAGAAAACAAACTGGGGATGCGCGCTTCCGAAACGGCAGAAATGGTCTTTGACAATTGTCGGGTGCCTAAAAACCAGATATTGGGTGAAGTCGGAGAAGGCTTTATTCAATCCATGAAAATTCTGGATGGCGGACGTATTTCCATTGCTGCTCTTTCTCTGGGTATCGCTAAAGGCGCTTACGAAGCTTCGGTCAAATATGCTAAAGAAAGAGAGCAATTCGGGAAGCCCATCGCTAAGTTTCAGGCCATTGGTTTCAAACTGGCCGACATGGCCACCAAGATCGAGGCCGCAGAATTACTGACCCGCAAAGCGGGCGACCAGAAAGATGCCGGCCAAAAAGTAACCAAGAGTTCCGCGATGGCTAAGTATTTTGCTTCCGAAACAGCCGTCGAGGTGGCTACCGATGCCATCCAAATCCACGGAGGCTATGGGTACATCAAAGAATTCCCGGTAGAAAAATTCTACCGCGATGCCAAATTGTGTACCATTGGAGAAGGGACCAGTGAGATCCAGAAGCTGGTGATTTCACGGGAATTGTTGCGGTAAGCAGAGATGATTGGATTCTACCCACGTCCTGTGCCTAACGGCACACAGGTATCCCTTTGGGACAATGGCAAAATTAGTTTTCTAGAACCAATCCCCCTCTGCTTGTCTAGGAATTTCCTAATAACTTCCGGCAATCGCCAAAAAGTCATCCGCTTTAAGCGAAGCTCCACCGACCAAACCACCGTCCACGTCGGGCTGGCTAAACAGTTCTTCCGCATTATTCGGCTTAACCGATCCTCCGTACAGAATGCTCGTATTATCCGCTACTTCCGCACCGTATTTACCGGCGATTAGATTACGGATTTCTTTATGCATATCCTGTGCTTGTTGAGGACTAGCCGTAACGCCAGTACCAATTGCCCAGACGGGTTCATAGGCGATCACAATTTTGGAGAAATCTTCGGCTGGAAGGTGAAAAAGGCCCTCCGTCAGCTGCTCGGAAACCAGCGCTACGTGCTTATCCGCTTCGCGCACTTCCAGTGGTTCACCACAACAAAAAATAGGTCGTAGCCCGGCAGCCAGGGCTGCATCGGTCTTTTTCGCCAACAGGGCGTTGTCTTCCCCAAAGTAAGCTCTGCGCTCTGAGTGTCCCAGCACCACGTAAGTCAGGCCCTCAATCGAAGCCAACATACCGGCGGAAATTTCTCCCGTGTAGGCACCACTCTCTTCCTGGTGGCAGTTCTGCGCACCCAGATTCAGGTTAGTAATATCTTTGGTAATATTCGCTACGCTATTCAGGTGAATATAAGGCGTGCACATGATCACTTCCACTTCAGCGGGGAGATTCCCTTTTGCCAGGGCTTCCGCCAGTGCAATACCTTCATCCAGGTTCTTGTTCATTTTCCAGTTTCCTGCAACAATTTTCTGTCTTGCCATAGTCTTTTTTGTGTTTTCTTTAGGGCTAAGATAAAACTTGGACAGGAGTTTTTTGTATTTTTTGCCGAAAGAAGAAAAATCTACAAATGAAATTCGGTAAACTCGCAGATATTAGCACCGTTGACTTCCAACTGCCCGCAGATGCCCCCTTTAATCAGCAGGTTTACACCGGGCAGCAGGCACCACAACCCGTCCCCTTTTATATTGGCTGTACCGGCTATTCGATGAAGGAATGGACGGGTAAAGTTTACCCCAAGGGAACTAAAAATAAGGATTACCTGCACCATTATACCCGTCAGTTTAATACTATTGAACATAATACCACACACTACCGGATCCCCGAGCCAGACACCATCAACAAATGGCGCGACGAAGCTCCTTCGGATTTTCGATATTGTCCAAAAATCCCTCAACGGATCAGTCACAGCCGCGATTTGGGTATGGGCAGTCAGGAGTTACGCCTCTTTTGGGAGAGAATTGGCGGGCTAGAAGATCGCCTGGGTTGCTGCTTCATCCAATTGCCGCCACACTTCGCTTATAAAAAGCTTCCCCTACTTCGAGAATTTTTGAATATGTGGCCGCCTTCTATTCCTCTAGCCGTCGAAGTACGACACGAGACTTGGTTTGCGGAAGCCCAACGTACCGAAGACTGGTTGCAGGTGCTTCGGGATAGCGGTAAAACCGCCGTTATAACCGACGTGTCTGGCCGGAGAGATGTATTGCACATGGGGCTCAGTAATCTCACGACGATGATCCGCTTCGTGGGTAACGGCCTTCACCCCAGTGATTACAGCCGCATCGATGAATGGTTAAACCGCCTGAGCCAATGGATAGATCAGGGGCTACGGGAAGTGTATTTCTTTCCGCACGAACCGGATAATATTTTAGCCCCCGAGCTAGCTAGCTATTTACACAGCCAGGCACAATTGTTGCCCAATGTGGTGACGCGAGGCCCAAAACTAATTGAACCCGATCCAGAGCAACTTCGTTTATTTTAATACTTTTGCTATGAGTTTTACCCGTTTTTTTCATTTGATTAGTTATTTACAATATCCTTTGATGCTATTGGCCTTATATTATGCCATCCATCCTTATCTGGGCGGGCTGGATGCGATCAAAGATAATTTTGAACTAGTACTGACTGATATCAACAAAATGCTGGTGTGGATGGGATTGAGCATTAGTTTCTCTACCCTGCAGGATACCACCAGAACGCAAAATGAATTATCCCGGAAGATTTGGGAAGACCCCAAAAAGGGTCGCCGTATGATCATTTTAATCATCATAAGTATAGCTATCATTTTGGCCTATGGGATTTTCGGGTACTTTATCTCAGATAACGCCATGTTGCAGGAAGTATCATTTGGAGCCATTGTGCTCGGTATTGGTATAGTGGGTATGCTTAAGGCCGCCAGCGAAATGTACGAAAATCACCGTCGGGACAGAGTGGCTTAAACTAAGTATTAAAATAAGGCGTTAATTCCATTAAAGTTATTCCATGCGAATCTGGGGACTACTAATTTTCTTGCTTATCCTTGTATTACTTAAAGTTTATCTTATCCGCGGTGTTTGGCAGGCGAGTGATCACCGAGCCATCACCTGGACTTACGGTATTATTTCCCTTGGGAGTCTGCTTCTTGGTTTCATTACCTTTCGCCTGGCTTTTAGTGGTGAACAAACGAATATGCTCCTCTGGCAGAATATCATTACAGCCTTTATGGTCTCCGTCATCGTTTGCGAATTGATCATGGCCGTTTTCTTTTTGATTGATGATATCGCCTGGGCCGTACAGGCTATCGCCGAAAAAACGAGGCTACTGGAAAATAGTACCGCCAGCGGAAGGCGGAGGTGGCTAAAAACGGTGGGTTTGGGCATTACGGCAATCCCATTTACCGCTTATCTATACGGAATCACCAAAGGAAAGTACGACTATAAAGTGTTTGAAAAAACGCTCTCTTTCCCTGATTTGCCCGCGGCCTTTGATGGGTTTCGCATTGCTCAATTCTCAGATTTCCACGCCGGAAGCTTTGACCAGGCATCCGCCGTCCGGGCCGGTTTACAAAAACTGCAAGCCCAGGGAGCTGATCTTATTCTATTCACCGGAGACCTGGTAAATGATGATCCCGAAGAAGTACTCCCTTATAAAGATTTTTTGAAGGAGCTACAGGCACCTTTCGGTAAATATGCGGTCCTGGGCAATCATGATTACCCCAGAAACGAAGACAATACAAAAACCCCGGATGGGAGGTCAGCTAAAGTCTCTCAGGTGATCCAACACCACCAGGATGCCGACTTTCAGCTACTCAACAACAGTAACGTTAAAATAGAAAAAGCTAGTGATTCGATCCACTTAATCGGCGTTGAGAACTGGGGTACCCGTTTTGTCAAACACGGTGATTTGAATAAAGCTACCGAAGGCTGTCCGGACGATGCTTTCAGCATTTTATTATCCCACGATCCCAGTCACTGGGAGGAAGAAGCACTCCCCTTCCCCAAGAAATTTCATCTAACCCTGGCCGGTCACACCCACGGTTTGCAAATGGGTATCGAATTACCAAATTTCAAATGGAGCCCCATCAAATATGTCTATCCCCGGTGGGCCGGACTCTACCAGGAACAAGATCAGTACCTGTACGTTAACCGTGGCTTTGGCTTCATCGGATTTGCCGGTCGGGTCGGTATCCGCCCCGAAATAAGTGTATTCACGCTGAGAAAAGGGTAACCTTAGGGTTAAAGGCTAAATGAACGGATAAGTCAACTTAAGGATAATAGGATTGAGGTTCCCCGGTCTTTAGGCCGAGAGGAGCAGGTTGTTCGGCCTTTCCCCCGAAAAGCATGGTAGTACATTTTTTAATAGTGTTCAATTAAGATGAAAATTATAACTGAGTAAAATATTGCATCAAGAAGAATACCTGATTGAAATTATTTTGGCGGCAGCCCAGTCAAGCAATCGGGGCGATGAGTAATAAAAGTTGAATAACATTCCGTAAATTTGGCATAAAGCCAATACCGCAATATGTCAAACCTCAAAGTAGATTTCACTCCTTCTAAAGAATTCACACAACTCAGTGATGGCACTCCGTATATTCACCGGGATATCAGCTGGCTATCTTTCAATTACCGTGTGCTTCAGGAGGCGATGGATAATACGGTCCCTTTGTTTGAGCGCATTAAATTCCTGGCTATATACTCTTCCAATCTCGATGAATTTTTTCGGGTGCGTATGGCCAACCATCGAAATCTACTCCGCGTAGGGAAGAAGACAAAAAAAGAACTCCATACCGATTTTAAACAATTGGTGATCGAATTGCGGAAGATTGTGAACCTCCAGCAAGAGATCGTGAGTGAGATCTATGAAAAAATGATTATTCCGGAGTTGCGACAGCACGGTATCTATATGCTGCGTCGTCTGGATCTCAACAAAGAACAAACGGCATTTGTAGAAAACTACTTCCGGGAAAATATGATGCCCTTTGTACAACCTGTATTGCTCATCAAGGATAAGATTCGGCCTTTCCTAAACAATGCTGCCCTTTATCTGACCCTTAGAATCAGCCCAAAGGATGATCCTAAGGGAAAAGAACAATACGCCCTGGTGAAGATGCCCTCCGATCACCTTCCGCGTTTTGTACAACTCCCCTCCCCTTCCGGGCAGCAACACCTGATCATGATTGACGATATGGTCCGGCACAGCGTTTCTATGCTATTCCCGGGCTACGAGATCATCGATACTTATTCGGTTAAGCTGACCCGCGATGCAGAACTCTACATCGATGACGAATTCTCGGGAGATCTGATCCAAAAGATTAAGGATAGTCTACAGCGCCGGCATATTGGTCCGGCTTCCCGTTTTGTTTACGACCGATCTATGCCCTCTGAACTGCTGGACTTCCTCAAAGAAGCCTTTGACCTGGAAAAAATTGACACTCTGCGCGAAGGCCGTTACCACAATAACTTTGATTTTTTCCGGTTTCCGGATTTTGGACTAGACCATTTGAAAAATCCGCCCTTGCCCCCCCTGGCCTATCCTCCCCTGGAAAACTGTGATAATATCTTTGAGCAAATTCGCCGAAAAGACCACCTCATTCACGTCCCGTATCAATCTTACGGAAGTGCCATCCGTTTCTTCGAAGAAGCGGCTAATGATCCCAAAGTTACCCATATTAAGATCACGCAGTACCGGGTAGCCAGCCAATCGAGGATTATGGAAGCCCTAATGCGGGCGGTAAAAGCCGGCAAGCAGGTCAGTGCTTTTATTGAAGTCAAAGCACGTTTTGATGAAGAGGCTAATCTGCGCTGGGGCGAAAAATTGGATCAGGCCGGTGTACAGGTGAATTATAGTTTTCCGGGCGTAAAAGTACACGCGAAAATCGCCCTGGTCAGGCGTCTGGAACCCGCCGGGCCGAAAATATACACTTACCTCTCCACGGGTAACTTTCATGAAGGCACCGCCAAGGTATACGCTGATTTCGGTTTATTTACCGCACACGAAGAAATCAATAACGAAGTGGCGCGCGTCTTTTCTTTCCTGGAAACAGTTAAAGTACCCCCAGCTCCCTTCGATCACCTGCTGGTGGGGCAATTCAACCTCCGCACCCGCCTCATGGCCCTAATTGACCATGAGATCGACCAGGCAAGAGTGGGTAATAAAGCGGAAATCATTCTCAAGATGAATAGCATACAGGACCAAGATATCATCAAGAAATTATACGAGGCTAGTAATGCGGGTGTCAAAATAAAAATGATTGTCCGGGGGATTTGCTGCATTGTTCCCGGAATTAAAGGGTACAGCGAAAATATTGAAATCATTAGTATCGTAGATCGATTCCTGGAACACGCACGGATTTTTATTTTCCATCACAGTGGTAAGAGGAAACTCTACCTCTCCTCCGCCGACTGGATGGTTCGCAACCTGAGTCACCGACTGGAGACCGCCTTTCCTATTTACGACGAAGATATCCGCAAAGAGATCTTTGACTTCATCAGCGTCCAACTGTCGGATAATGTAAAAGCGCGTATTCTGGATAAGGAATTCACCAATGAATATGCCAAAGGAGGCTCTGATTTGGCGACCCGCTCCCAATTCGATATCTACTATTATAACAAGCGAAAATTAGAATCTTTAAAATAGAAGTTGTTTAAAAACTCCTCACTGAGCCCTTGGCAACACATTGAAAGCCAATACCAATCATCTCACCAGGAATTCTTAAACAACTTCATAAACACTGCTGGTTTGAAAAGCTCTTCTTATTTGTTAGTCCTGATAACGCTTACCCTATTTGGCTGTCAAAAACAGAAGTCTGGAGCCATCGTTTCCGAGCAATTGATTACACCTCCGCTGGCCGTACAACCCAAGTACCACCCCATTGACAGCGCAATTAAAATGCGGGATTATTTTGCGTACATGGATAGTGTAGTCCTGGAGTATCAGGCCGAAAATATAAACCCAAAACTCAGTGAGTATCATCTCGCCCATGCGAACCCCTGGCTGATCCACCGACTCTACCAGACCGATTATTACCTGCTCAAAGAAAAGGGGATCATTAACAAGAAGCAACATGAACTTCTTGTGCTAAGACCAAGTGACCTCCTTCGCATACCAGATGCTGCCGAAAGAAAACGCATTGATGAACAACTAAACCATACGCTTTTAGATATTAATCTTCCCGAATTCACCCTACGCATTATTCAATACGATTCGGTGCTATATAAAATTCCCGTCAGGATCGGTCAGGAAAGGAAAAAGTACCTGGCTATGGCTCAGCGCGAGGTGGACTTACGCACCCATTCCGGAGTGGGAGAAATTATTAGAATCAATAAAAACCCGGCTTTTATCAATCCGGCTAATAACCATGTCTACCGAAAAACAACGAGAGATGATGGCGTTCGTACTGATCTACCCGTTATCCCCTGGCTGGAGCCCAGCATCAATGGAATTCGCTACGGGCAGTTGATCCACCCCACTACCAATCCGGTGACTCTGGGCAAAAAAAGTTCAAATGGTTGTATTGGCACCCGCGAGTGCGATGCCTGGCTGATTTACTTCCACGCTCCGCTGGGCACAAAGGTGGTAATCCGGAATGACCGACACGTCATCGACAGTCAGGGCGATACCATTTTATTACCGCAGGTCTATAGGGGTATACCAGAAGTAGCCAGAAGTACCCCCGCGTTACCTATTGATCTGATAGCAGAATATGTAGAAGCGATTTAAACTTTTTCAGTTCGCTGAGTCTTAAAGTCTTATAGGACCTGGACGGCAGCTAATTTTCGATCCGTAACTTTGGCTACGCATCTCAAATTGAGCTTTGCCAGAACCTACAAGCTTTTTAAGACCGCTTGAACCAAAAAGTTTAAAGCACTTCGTCATGTAAGATTTACATCAAAAGGGCAAATAACAATTGGGCATAAACCACTTTAGTGATAATGGAGATGGGCATCATGATGGTAAAGCCCAGGTTCGGAAGTTTATTTCCGGACTTTGAGAGGGCAAATTCGAGGATGGCCGGCTGGTTAGCGACCATACCGGTCAGGAAGCTGAAGGGGATCTTTAACAACTTGTACCCTACAAAAAGCGTAGCGGTGGCGGTCAAAATACTGATCATGGTACTGGCTAAAAAGATAAAGCCCCCTTCTCCCCGTGCTATGGTGGCTACAAATTGATGTCCGGAATTAATGCCAATACTCGCTAGCAAAAGGATTAGGCCGATCTGCCGTAATAAAAGATTGGCACTGTAGGGTAATTGCCAGTTGATGGGGCCAGAGCGGCGCAATCCTCCCAGTATCAAACCCACAATAATAGGTCCCCCGGCGTAGCCCAGTTTAAAGCTCAATCCCCCGGGTAGTTCGAAGGTGATCATCCCCAGTAATAAGCCCAGGGCCATACCAATCCCAAAGGATAAAAGATCAATTTTACTTAATTGATCGTACGAATCTCCTAGGAATTCCCGGATTTTTGAAAAATCTTTCCTTCTTCCCACGATACGCACCCGATCACCCAACTCTAAGACGGTATCCGAATTGGCCAGTAAATCGATATCTCCTCTTTTTACCCGGGTGATTAGCGCCGAGAAGCGCTCGCTAAGGTTGAGACCAGCCAGTTTTTGTCCCACAATTTTATTATTTGATACAAATATTCGGCTTGCGGTGTACTGCGACTGATCAAAAGATAACTTAAAGGGTAAGATCTCTCCCAGGTCTTTGGCCACCCCTTCCACTTCTTCTCGATCTCCTACGACGGCCACCTTATCGCCCAACTGAAAGCTGGTATCATAATTGGATAAAGATACCTCTCCTGCCCTTTCCATACGACCAAAAACTACCGTCCAACCAAATTCGTTTTTCAAGTCGCGAATGGTTTTACCCGTTAGCTTTTCGGATGTTACCTCTATTGTAAAACTCGTTAAATCTTGTCGTACGGGATAGACTTTCCTCAGGTCGCGCTCTTCCTTTTGGTAATTGATCTTAAAGAGCTTTTGCATCAGGATAATTGCCAACATAGGCCCTAATACGCCCATTGGGTAAGATAAAGAATAAGCGATCACCGACAGTTCACTCATCGATCGCTTAGAATCGGTCAGTAGATTGGTATTACTGATTTGATCCAGTACTCCGGCTAGGGCTGGCGTATTAGTGCTGCTACCAGCAAAAAGGCCGGCAGTAGAACTCGCCTGAAGACCAAAAAGATAGTGAAAAGCAAGGGTTACGCCCGCCGAAAAGGTGAGCATCACAAACACAAAGATCAAATCCCGGAAGCCCCGCTGGCGAAAGAGCTGAAAAAAACTAGGTCCGCTGCTGAGGCCAACGGTGTAAATAAAAATAGTTAACCCCAAAAAAGTGATGACCTGCGGGATTTCCAGATCAGGACTCAGGCTACCGAAAAACAGGCCTACGAATAGTACAGCCGCCACACCCAGGCCAGATCCTCTGAATTTGATACTACCCAGGCCGTACCCTAGCCCGGCTACGATAAATAAGAGAAGAATGGGATTTTCGATAAAGGCTTCAACCATAGGGCAAATATAAGTAGGTTGCCCAATTAAATCAAGCAATAATCTGCGTCTTTTTTGGGGCGATTTCTTCGTTGCAAAAAGCCTTGGATAGCTAGGCTATCCGCGATTTTTGCGCCTCGAACTAGCCCAAAAAAGCCAGCACCTTATTACAGACTCAATATGGGCAACCTACTTACCAGACTTTATTTTAATTTATTGAGAATACTTTCACACTTTTATAACAACTAAGCGTTATGTATTTAGATAGTTTGCTGCATCCAGTGGCTAGGGGATTAAATCCTAGACACAAATGATAAAACGAAAACCATGAGAGTAATAAAACGAATGTTTTTAGGTCTGTTGATTTTTTTGGTAGTACTGATTGGTGCCCTGGCAGCGGTTCCTTACCTTTTCAAAGATCAATTGGTAGCCAAGACTAAAACCATCATCAATAATAATGTTAATGCGGAAGTTGATTTTGGCACCGTAAGTCTGAGTGTATTTCGTCATTTTCCGGATCTAACCCTGGCCTTAAATGATTTTACAGTAAAAGGAATAGACGACTTTCAGGACATTCGCCTGGCCAATGCCGAGGAAGTCGCCGTCACCCTCGATCTCCTTTCCGTTTTGCGACAGCAGCCCATCAATATTAAAAATATCGATCTGGATCGACCTGACATCCATGTGCTGGTACTATCGGATGGACGTGCGAACTATAACATTGCCAAAACAGCGGCAGCCCAGGAGCCCGTCGCAAATGATACCGCCACCGTAGACTATAAAATCGAACTGGATAAGTACACCATTAAGGAAGGTAATTTGATCTACGATGATGAAAGCCTGGATACCTACGTCGAGGCAAACGGGATCAATCACGAAGGTAAAGGTGCTTTCACCAGTACGGTTTATGACCTCGATACCTATACCCAAATTGCCGCCTTAGGCGTGAATTACGGTGGTATTCCGTATTTGAACAAGGCCGTCACTACGCTGGACGCTATTTTTAATATTGATCAGTCTACCAACACTTACACCTTAAAAGATAACTTGCTAAATATCAATGCTCTCCAACTGAAAGGAGATGGAGCAGTGCGTATGCAGGGCAGTGACATTATTATGGACTTGTTGATCAATGCTCCTTCCAATGACTTCAAGAATCTGTTGAGCATTGTGCCCGGGGCTTATCTGGAAGGCTACGAAGAGGTTCGGGCGGACGGGGATTTTGCGCTTGACGCTAAAATCGAAGGTACTTACAGTGCTGCCAATAATCGAATGCCCGCCATTGCCGCCAATCTAAAAGTTAATGGCGCCAATATACAGTATCCTGATCTGCCCCTGGGGATATCCGATATTCGTGCCCAGGCCAGTATTAATAGTCCGGGTAGCGACCTGGATCAACTGCAGGTCGATATTCCTGATTTTAATTTACAGATTGGTCAAAATCCCATCGGAGGTCGTTTTCAGTTAACTCGCCCCCTGTCCAATCCGACCATTGATACTCGCATCGACGGGAAATTAGATCTGGCAGAGCTGGCACAGGCTTTTCCGGTAGAAGGCATCGATGAATTACAGGGGCAAATCGTAGCCGATGTGGAAGCGCGCACCAGTATGCAGGAAATTGAAAGTGGTGATTACGAGGCGGTGAATATGGGAGGGACCCTGCAAGCTCGTAATATACTGTATAAATCCACGGCCTATCCGACCATATCCGTGGATCAGGTTCAAATGGATTTTAGTCCACGCTTTGTAGCGGTAGAACAGCTGGAAGCTAAACTAGGTGAAAGCGACTTGAGGGGGCGCGGACGCATCGATAATATTCTCGCCTATTTCTCCCCTAACACTACGATGAAAGGTAATGTAAAGCTCGAATCTGATTATTTTCTGGTGGACGAATGGATGCCCGCTCCCGCTGCGCCCAATCAAGAGCCTACCGCCGGACAGTTGGATACCGGGGTATCCTCCTCCCCTACCGTTTTTGATCGCTTCGATTTTACGACTGATTTAACCGCCCGTCAAATTGATTATGAGCGGTATACGATTAATGATGCCCAGGTGAAGGGGCAGTTTACACCTAATGAATTTACGATTAGTTCCGCTTCCGCAAAAATAGACGAAAGCGATATTCAGATGTCAGGTGAAATCCGAAACGGCTTTGATTATGCCTTTAATAAGGAGACTCTCCAGGGCGATATTCAGGTCAACTCCAATTATCTGAATTTAAATCACTTCATGGAGTTGGTTGACGAATCGGGTACCACCGAAAACCAACCGGAAGCCACCAATGATGAAAGAATGGAGGGGGGAATCATCCTGGTTCCGGATAATATCAATATGACCATCGCAGCAAAGGTCAAAGATCTGTTGTATACCAACATGAAAATCAAAAACTTAGACGGTGTGCTTAATGTGGCTGATCGGGCGGTCGAATTGCGCGATGTCCAGGGTGAAACGCTGGGTGGTCAGGCCGCTTTTACCGGAAGGTATGATACGGAAGATCCTGCTGAACCCTATTATGGGATGAAACTAGACCTGAGTCGACTGCGCTTCCAGGAGTCTTTCCAAACTCTAAACACCTTCCAGCAACTGGCGCCGATCGGACAATTTCTGGAAGGCATCTTTAATACTTCCCTGAGTCTGAGCGGAACCCTTGGTAAAGGGATGATGCCCAATCTGAATACCCTCGACGCCAAAGGGTTTCTGGAGACCATCAACGGTACCATCAAAAAATACCCACCACTGGAAAAGTTGGGCGAAAAACTGCGCATTATTGAACTACAGGATGCCGTGAATTTGGCGAATACCAGGAATTGGATTGAAGTAGTAGATGGAGCAGTGGAAGTTAAACCTTTCGACTTAGCTGTAGATGGTATCCCCATGACCATTGCCGGCCGACATGGCCTGAATATGGAAATGAACTACGACATCAAAGCAGCTATTCCACGTGAAAAACTGGACAATAACGCCCTGACCGATGCGCTTGGTCAAAGCATGGATGTAGTGAAACAACAAGCACAGCAATTAGGGATTAACCTACAGCAAAGTGAGACCGTCAATCTACTCATCCACCTCTCGGGTACTATCAAGAGCCCTAAATTTGGAATTAGTCTATTGGGAGCTGATGGCCAAACCAGCCTTAAAGAAGCCGTTGCGCAAAAGGCTGAAGAGGAGATCAATAAGCAAAAGGACCGACTTCGGGATACACTGGCTACAGAAAAAGAAAAACTCAAGCAAAAAGCAGAGGAAGCCGTAGATTCTGCTAAAACGGTATTGGATCAACAGGTAGACTCTCTGAAGAAAAAAGCAGGCAGTAAGGTCGATTCCCTACTGAAAAGTAAAGCCGATAGCTTGCTAAAAGACCCGGCCAAACAGGTACTAGATACTCTTCTCAAGAATAAGGAAGTCGACCGGCTCAAAAAGGAACTGGAAGAGTTTAATCCCTTCAAGAAGAAAAAGAAAACGGGTGGTGGAGGGAATTAACCTCCCGCTGCCTCAAAACTGATCTTATGATCGTAATCCCGAAAATCCACGGGCATTACACCTGAGACGCCCTGCTCTCCCATATAAACTCCGTAGATGGTGTCCACGGCCGCCATGGTCAATTTGTTATGGGTGACGATGATAAATTGTGACTCCTTTGAGAATTGCTTAATAATCTTATTGAACTTCAGAATATTGGCATCATCCAGCGGCGCATCGACTTCATCAAAAATACAGAAAGGCGCGGGCTTCAGTAGGTAGAGCGCAAATAACAGCGCCGTGGCGGTCAGCGTTTTTTCTCCACCGGATAATTGGCTGATACTCTGCGGCCGCTTCCCCTTAGGTTTGGCGATGATCTCAATTTTCGATTCGAGCGGATCATCCGGATCCAGCAACATCAGATCACAGGTGTCATCTTCGGTAAATAGGCTACGGAACACTTCGATAAAGTAATTACGGGCTTTCTCAAAGGCATCCAGGAATTGCTGAGTAGCGGTTTCTTCGATTTCTTTGATGGTCTCTTCCAGGCTGGCTTTGGCCTCTACAATATCATCCCGTTGCTGGGTGATATTATCGTGGCGATCTTTCATTTCATCAAATGCTTCAACGGCCATGGGGTTGATCTCTCCATAATTCTGCAGGCGGCTCCGCAGCTTCTCTACTTTATCTTCTAGTACCTCCTGCGGCTGATCCCGCTTGGGTTCTTGATTGATGATTTCGTTGATACTGACGTCAAACTCAATCTTGAAACGCTGGGCAATGGTAGAGATCTGGTATTTTACATCGTTGAATTTCTCCTTGAGTTTGTTAATCAGGATTTGTAAATCCTGTAACTGACGGTTTTGTTTTCGCAGTTGGTCTTCCAGTTCGGTAATCGTGCCACGGGCCTTGAAGTAAGTCTGTTCGGCCTCGGTGAGCAGACTCTCCTTTTCTTTTCTTTGTTTATAAAGCACTTCCAGTTTTTCCTGCATCTGGAGGGATTCGCTGCCCAATTGATCAATTTCCTGGTCGGCAGATCCCAATTGTTTTTGGTCGCGCTGCAATTTCGACTGGGTATTTTCCAATTCTTTTTCCCGGAAGCTCAACTCCTTTTGGAAGGTAGAAACTTTATTTTGCTGGCGGATAAATTGAATATTCTTCTCATTATAAGCCGTAGAGATTTCGCTGAGTTGATCCGCTAGTTTTCGGTAGCTACCGTCCGTATTTGCGATGGACTCTTTTGCCTGATTGACCTCTTGCTGTTTGGTCTCAATCGCCTTTTCAATTTCGGCATTGGCTTTTTGTAAAGCCGTAATCCGCTCGTTTATTTTAGCTTCTTTATCGATGACTTCCTGAATAAAGGACTCAAAATTTTCCAGTCGCGTGCTAAAGGAAACGCGTTCCTGAACGAGTTGATTCAAACGATTTTGCTGGGCTTGGATTTGTTGATCAAGTCTTTCGGCTTTCAGCGCTTCGATCTTCTTTTTCAGATTGTAAAAGGTGGTGGCATATTGGTCCTCTTCTACCTCCGACTGCTTGATGGACTCATCCAGTAGCTCCAGGTTTTTTTGTCGCCCGATTCTTTTTCCTTCGAATAAGCCAATGGAGCCGCCAGAGACCGAAAAGCGCTTTTGAATTAGACGCCCACTTATCGACAAAACGACTACATCCTGCTCGGGTAGAGCACCGTTAAAGTGCTCTTTTTCCGTCAGGAGAACGTTCTCTAAAAGGTAACTAACCAGATTGAAGTATTTTGGATCGGTCTGTACCAGGTCAATGGCCCGATGCATATCGGGTACCAGGGTCATGGGGGCCGTGTAGTCCTGAAAGGCTTCCAGTACAAAAAAGTTGGCCTTCCCTTTTTGAGAACGACCCAGAAGTTGAATAGCCTCGTAAGCATCCTTGAGTGTATCCACCACATAGTAGTTCAGATAGGGATCGAGGTAGTTTTCAATCGCCACCCGATAGGTATCGCTCACGTACATAATATCGGACAGCAAGGGAGCTTCTTCTTTCCACTCTTTACTGCTCTTCAGAAACTTGATGGATTCCGGAAAACCTTCCAGGTTTTCCACCATACTCTTCGTTAATTTGAATTCGTTGCGTTTGGCATCGAGCTCGCGGCGGACCTTGGTAATGCGGCGATTCACTTTTTCGGCTTCGGCTTCGGTACTTTCGAGTTCAGCCAGGCGCTTTTCTTCTTTTTGTTCCAGCTCGGCGAGTGTCGCTTTTTCTATATTTTCCCGGCTCTGTAACTCTTCCATTTTAGCGTGGAGATCTTTGACTTCTCCTTCCCGCTTTTGACGATCATTCTCGGTGCGCTGTCGTTCCTGGCGATTATTCTCTATTTCGTTGAAATTGATCGCTTTTTGCTTTTCCAATTCGTAGAGTTCACGCTCTTTGGCCTGCTGGACCTGCATAACCTGATCCAGGTCTTCCTTGACGGAGCCGTGGCTGGCTCGTACTTTCTGTAATTCTTCCTCGGCAGCTTCCAGTTCTTGTTCCAGCCGGGCCTCTACGCGTTTTTCGAGGTTTAGTTCTTCGCGATAGTGTTCGATATCATCCCGCAGCTGCTGCACTTTTTGACTGGCCTCCTGTATTTCTTTACCCAGCGTCTCTTTATTATTCAGGATGAACTGCTGTTTTTGCTCTACCATCCGGCGGTCATTCTCCATTCCGCGGATGCGGCCGACTAGGGTGTTGAGTTCTCTTTGTCGGTCCGAAAGGGCTTTTTCTTTATCGAGGTTACCCTTTTTATTTTTTTCCAGTTGCGCTTCGATGGTTTTTATCTCGCCATCGAGTTTGCGGTATTTTTGCTGCTCCTCGTCAATTTGGCGCTGCAATTGTTTTTGGTCCTGCTTATGGCTCTCCATCTGAAGAAGGGCCAGCTCGACGCTCAACTCTTTATATTTTTCTTTCAGCTCAAAGTAGCGCTTGGTTCGCTTGGCTTGCCGTTCCAGACTTTTGAGGTTGCCCGCAATTTCGTGCAACAGGTCCTCTACCCTATCCAAGTCAGCTGTGGTATTTTTGAGCTTGTTGAGCGCCTGGCGTTTACGTACTTTGTATTTAGAAATACCGGCGGCCTGCTCAAACATTTTGCGACGGGAATTATCCTTATCAGCCAGAATATCATCCACCATTCCGAGTGCAATGATCGCGTAGGAATTAGAGCCAATCCCGGTGTCCAGGAAAAGGGAGGTAATGTCTTTAAGACGGCAGGTAACCCCGTTGAGGCGGTATTCGCTTTCTCCCGTTCGGTAAAGCATTCGGGTAATGGTAACATCCTGATATTCGGTAGGCAGGATGTTTTTGGTATTTTCAAAGGTCAGCGATACGGAGGCTACCCCTGAAGCTTTACGCTTCTTGGTACCATTAAAGAGTACACTGGACATTTGATCCAGTCGCAGCTCCCGGCTTTTTTGTTCTCCCAATACCCAACGGATCGCGTCTACGATATTAGACTTTCCCGAACCATTGGGGCCTACGATGCCAATGACATCTTCCTGGAAGTTAATCACCGTCTGATTGGCGAAACTTTTAAATCCCTTTATTTCTAGACTTTTTAACCTCATAGCCTGCAAAAATACACAAAAGAAGTATTAAGCCAGATAATCAAAGGGTACAGTTTTCCACACAATAGTGTGAGTAAAGCTCGATTTTATCCACGAGACAAGTGGATAATTAGCTAACCTAGCCGCATTTTGAAATCTTCATAGCCAAATTTTCGTAATAACTGAGGGGCCTGATTAGGCTTGCGGCTATCGGCCAAATATATAGAAGGATGTTGCACACCGTTGAACATCGTGGTCTTCACCATGGTGTAGTGAATCATATCCCAAAAAATGATCTGATCTCCTACGGCTAGCTCCCGGTCAAAACCGTACACTTCCATGAAATCGCCGGCCAGGCAGCTCACGCCGCCAATCCGGTACAAGTGAGTTCCCTTCCCTTCTTTATTTGCCTCCAATACCGTAGGCCGATAAGGCATCTCCAGGGTATCGGGCATATGTGCGGTAAAAGAAACATCAACGATGGCCGTTTTAATTCCACCACTTTCTACTATATCCAAAACGGTACTTACTAATTCACCCGTCTCCCAGGCAATAGCACTGCCCGGTTCCATAATCACTTCCAGATGTGGATGGCGCGCCTTAAAGGCTTTCAGCGCTCCGATTAGACGGGGAAGGTCGTAGTCCTTGCGCGTCATTAAATGTCCACCACCCAAGTTGACCCATTTCAACTGGGGAAGATACGCGCCAAATTTTTGCTCCAGGGCTCTAATTAATTGCTCGGTAGCTTCGGCGGAGGATTCACAAAGGGTATGCACGTGCAAACCTTCTACTACGGCGGGCAAGTCGGCTGGTAGTTGGTTGGCCAACATACCCAAACGCGATCCCGGCACGGCAGGGTTATACAAATCCGTTGCCACTTCAGAGTATTCCGGATTTACACGAAGTCCGATTGATATATCCTTACCCTGAATCAAGTTAGCGTATTTTTCTAGCTGGCTACCTGAATTAAAGGTTAAATAACTGCTGTATTTGACTAATTCAGCAAAATCATCTTCTATGTAGGCTGGAGAATAGGTATGTGCCTTAGTCCCCATCTCTTCGTAGATCAGGCGGGCTTCGTTTAGGGAACTGGCGGTTGCTCCGTGTAGATATTGATAAACCAAGGGAAACAAAGGCCAGTTGGCAAAACCTTTCAGCGCAAGGATCACCTTTACGCCGGCTTTTTTTTGCACGCTGTCAATTAGGCTAAGATTTTTTTCCAGTCGCGCCTGATCAATAAGAAAAGCAGGTGCATGCACCTGCTGATAGAAGTTATTCATAACTTTCATTTCCTTTTCTTTATGCGTATTCAAATTCCAGATCAGCTCCGACTTCTTCGTGCCAGGCTAAACCCTGCTCGCCTAATTCGGCCAGGAATGGATCCGGATTGAACTCCTCCACGTTAAAGACGCCGGCTCCGGTCCACTTGCCGGTTAAAACCATCTTAGCTCCCAGCATTGCGGGTACGCCGGTGGTATAAGAAACCCCCTGTGCTCCCGTTTCTTTGAAGGCTGCTTCGTGGCGGCAATTATTCCAAATGTAATAGTCCTTTTGTTTTCCGTCTTTTAGCCCCCGGATACGACAACCAATGGAAGTTTCTCCCGAATAATTGTCTCCCAGGCTTCCCGGATCTGGCAATACGGATTTTAGGAATTCCAGCGGAACAATATCCATACCTTTATGCTTTACTGGCTCAATTGAGGCCATACCAATATTTTGAATGACGCGCAAATGCGTCAGGTATTCCTGACCAAAAGTCATCCAAAAACGGGCGCGTTTAAGCGAAGGGAAGTTTTTGGTTAAGGATTCTAATTCCTCATGGTAAATCAGATAAGAATCTTTAGGTCCGATGTTTGGGTAATTCAGTACTTTTTTGACTTCGTGAGGCTCCGTATAATGCCATTCACCGTTTTCGAAGTACTTACCCTTTTGGGTGATTTCCCGAATATTGATTTCCGGGTTAAAGTTAGTCGCAAAGGCTTTTCCGTGGTCCCCGGCATTACAATCCACGATATCGAGGTAGTGTATTTCATCGAAATGGTGCTTCGCGGCCCGAGCGGTAAACACCCCGGTTACACCCGGATCAAAACCACAACCCAGCACTGCCGTCAGGCCAGCTTCACGAAATTTGTCCTGATAAGCCCATTGCCAGCTGTATTCAAACTTGGCTTCTTCTTTAGGCTCGTAGTTGGCCGTATCCAAATAGTGAACGCCCGCTTCCAGGCAAGCATCCATGATGGTCAGATCCTGATAGGGCAGGGCCACGTGAAGTACGAGATCAGCTCCGAAATCCCGAATTAATTTCACCAGTGCGGGGACATCCTCGGCATCTACCGCGGCGGTACTCATGTGCTGATGGCCAGTATCCCGTTTTACATCCGCCACAATGACATCACATTTAGAAACGGTTCGGCTGGCCAACATGATTTCAGAGAATACATCTGCATTTTGTGCACATTTATAGGTGACGACCCTTCCTACTCCGCCGGCACCAATAATCAGGACTTTTGACATATTATTTTTAGATTTTAAAATCGAGCTAGCTGAAAGCAGCTCTTTGAAGTTGTTTAAGAATTCCTGGTGAGATGGTTGGTATTGGCTTTCAATGTGTTGCCAAGGGCTCAGTGAGGAGTTTTTAAACAACTTCTTTATTTAATAATTCTGCTTGCGCGAAAAATAAGGAATTTTTAAATACCTTATCGATGAATGACAAGCATTTTTCCGGAGGCCTGGTAAGCATCCGATTCAAATCGATAATACAAAACACCCGAAGGAAAGTTCGCCGTAGACAGGCGATATCTATTCCATCCGGCCTCAAAAGCACCTTCCTCTTGCCAGACCACCCGGCCCGTGTTGTCTATCACTTTTAAGCGCCCCTTGGTGCCTTTCGGCAAAAGCCAGGTCAGGGTTGTTTCTAGATCCGCTGGATTTGGCCAGTTTTGCAAAAAGCGGAATTCATCTTTGTTCGCGTCCTGCTCGTCAAATCGCAGTTGAAGGTCCTGGTGCAGATTGGCTCTGGTGTAGGCTTCGGCGGTTAAACGACGGTCGTTTAAGTAAAACAGATCACTGGTTTTCCCGGCTGCCAGCACTTTAAATCGCAAAAAGAAAAGGGGCTTTGCCTCATCCATCGCTTGATTCGTACGGTACCAACTACTGGTAATTAGACCTTCCGTCGCAAACTGTCCGAAATTTTTTAGCGAAAGCTGACCGGGAACGACCGCCTCCAACGCTACCCGTGATTGATCAAAAGCCAGACCAAACTGAAAACCCTCCAGTTGATTAATAGCTAGCAATCGCACAGGGACCTCCAAGAGGGTACCCGGCGTGAGGGGCTGGTCAGTGATGTCCAGATAAACCGCCGATTGCTTTGACCTGGGGGTTGAAAGCTGCAGGGTGCTGGGGTTCACGGAATTGTTGACATCTCCAATTTTCACGCCTATGAAATCGGCATCATAATACTGTCGATCTAAATTATTGATATTGATTACCGATGGAATAGGCCCGCTAAAAGGGTCAGCAGGATCGGGAAATTGGTATTTGGCATCTACAAATCGCCAACTGGTATTATCTTTCAGATCAATTTCGATACCCAAAATTAGCTTTTGCAGCTGAATTAAATCCAGCACCGAAATATTCCCCGAACTATTGGCATCGGCCGCAATCATTTTGTAGGGAGAATCCAAGAGCTTGGCTCCCAGGATATGTTTCCGGATCAGAATAAGGTCAAAGGTCGTAACGCCGGAACGATCGTTGCCGTCCATTCGTGGTGTAACCGTAAAGTCGTCTCCTTCCTCTAGTTCCAGGAAATTGTACAAGCCATTCCGATTCGTATTCTCCTGAATTCGGACGGCGCCGCTTAGTGAGACCTCGACCGCCTTTACCGGCACACTGGTCTCTGTCATCACTAAACCGTAGATCGCACCTCTGGGGATTTCCCGACAGGCATCTGAATTATTTTGTACATCTATGAAAGTATTACAGGAACTGTGATTATCCAGACTATCCCAGGCGTGGACTTCCACCAGGACTATACCTTCATCCGCACAGGTAACCTGCAGGCTGTCCTGATCTACAGAGGGAGATTGCCCTACTCTGTTTATTGAGTATCGAACCGGACCACTGCAGTCCGTGGTCGTACTCGCCAATAAAGCAATAGCCGGAGCATACGCGCTAGCCAGGTCTTCTATACCATCATTATTGATATCTGCCGGTTCTTCTAACCGGCTAAGCTCAACAACCAGACCATCCTGACACAGCGGGCTTGGCGCTTTACAGTCTACTACCGTAAAGGGTAGCTCGGCGGTGGCTTCGTTATTGCAACCATCAATTACCCGGAGGTAAAACCGATGTCGTCCCAAATCAAAATTTCCAGAAACGTTGTAATTAGGGTACGTCCCCTCGATTTCTTCTGCTAATAAGATATAGTCATTTAGGCCATCGTCTCCAAGATCAACAATTACCGAAAGGCTCAAATCATCGGATGTACAATTCTCACTTACCGTAAAAGGAAAAGTCAAGTCGGCGGTACAGGCATCGTTATTACTGCACACCTCGGAAAGCGGAGAAAAACTAATGATTGGATCTACATCATCGACAATACTAATATATTGAGTGTATTGCCAGTATCCTGAAGAACGGATGGAGTTATCCAGTCCACTATTGGTCCAATGGCCTTCCGGATTAGTCCGGCCATTACATTCCTCGCCAGTCGAATCTATGGGGGGGAGCATATCTAACGGATCGTCATTCTGATCATAATAAGTGGTGTCATTTCGCGAGACGTGCACCCAAACATCCTGATCTCCCGGGATACCTTCACAGGTCAGATTACGAGGTACAATAATGGGATTGGAAAAACCATCGTATTCACACCAATTGATGATACGATAGGTCCGCTCAATTTTAAAGCAGCCTTCTGGGGAACGCTGGAATTCACTATCCATCACGTTAATAGCCAGCATGTCGCAGGCATTTTCAAACACCTCTACGGTATCCCTGTTGATTTCGCCGCAGCTGTTACGCGTGTCAGCGGGGAATTTGATGGTATAATCATAAACCGCATCTACTGTGATGACCTGTTGGCAAATACCAGCAGCCATATTTCCCGATTTATCTTTCACTTCAAAAGAACGTATAATCGAGCCAATACCGCACTGATCCAGGTCGACCTGAGGTGCTAATTCTATCCAACTTGCTTCACAGTTATCTTCTATCACCGGGGTGCCAAAACTATTTTGCAGTAATTGGATCTTGGAGGGATCAAAACTCGTAGGTAGTTCATCGCAGTCTACGCTTACGCTAAAAGGTGCCTGGCAACTGGGACGCAGATTATCTTTCACTCTGACTCGCGAGACACATCGGTTTTGGTTCCCGGATTGATCTGAAGTCCTCAACTCAACGGTAACCAACTTACCTACGTCGCAACAGGTGAGCTCGGCCGCTTGTGCCCAGTCGGAGTAGTAGGTGCTATCGGTTTCGGAACATTCTGCGGATACTAGCCGACGTATCTCCAAACCAAGATTTGTACCATCGCAATTATCCCTGCTACCCGCATCTATATCAATCGGGAAAACCTGGGTTCCATCGTTGCTGAGGGAGACCACCAAATCATCTTCACAAAGTGCCACCGGAGCGATACCGTCTACTACTCGAAACTGACAGGTATCCCTGGCCACATTATTACAGACATCCCGAACCGTATATACAAAATAATGATCACCCACGGGAACACCCTTCACTTGCCCATCGACATAATCTGCATTTGGTAATTCGGTAAATATAGAATCACGTAAAGGGAAACCAAATCGATCCTCGGTTTGCCAGGTAAATACCCTGGTTTCCACGGTATAATCTGAACATTCATCTACCTCTGGCATGGGAATGGAAAGGTCGGCCAAACAATTAAAGGGGGAAGTCGAATAGATGGGCAAAGGATCAATTTTACCATTTCTATCCAAATCGACAGCTGGACAGGATAACACAGGCGGATCAAAGTCACCGTATTGAATATACTGTGTTTTAGTCATTGAAATGGCTCCGGCACACTCATCAAAAAGGCGCCAGGTCCTTAGTAGACTTTCCTTGGCTGGACAGATAACGCTCTTTAGGTCTTCATAAAGCAATAAATAGCCACAAATGCGGTAGTCCACCAGGTTAATTGCTTCTCCAAACCCATTGATTACGTAAGGAGCCCCCGTAACAGAAGGGGCTAAATGGCCCTCCTGATTGGTTGCTAAATCTGGCGCATCGCAGTTTATACGCACAATGGTATCTTCCGGGAAAAATATTTCCGTTGGTCGATTAAAGGTAATCCGTTGTTCACAGGTGGTGGTGTTACCGAACTGATCCGCTACCCGAAATACTCGACGGATGGTTTGCACGGCTGGATCGAGGCAAGCCGCTCCTGATATCAGATTATCCTGAAAATTGATAATCGTCCCCGTACAATTATCTTCTACAATGGGTATCCCAGTATAAAACTTACTCGTTGAGTCCAAGCTAGCTGGATTATTAAAAATAGAATCGAGGTCTGTACATATGAAGCGGTCAATAATATCTCCAGGGCATTCCGTAATCTGTGGTCCGCTTACATCTTTAATACTAATATTACCGTAACAAATCCGTCCCGATACTTTATGCTGAACCAAAGCTTCCAGGGTTTCTCCTGCATATTCGGAAGGCACCGGATTGGGAACTGCCTCGCCATCAAAAGCTAAAAACACCTGATAATCATCGTAGCAAAGATAGTCTCCACTCAGAATCATCTGTGGTTTGACCAGTATCTCACAAGATACGTTGGAGGTGATATTCACCAGATCATTACACGCAAAGAAACGATTGGTTTCAATAATCTCGATGGTCTTAGCAACTTCCACCATACAGCCCATATTGGAAGGCTCGTTGAGACTGGCCGGATCACCCGCGTCGAAATGATATACGACTTCGTGGCTACCTACGCCTAATTCCATAGGCCTCACCTCCGTAGCGATTTCACCATTGATCGTGAAATATCCGGTACCCTGTACATTATTCATAATAGATGCCTCCAGAGGAATGGAATTGGTAAATAAACAAATAGATCCATCCAGTCCCAGGATTTCCGGCTGGGGGTAATAACAAATATTTGAAATGGACAGATCAGCAAATACCGGGCTTTCCGCCGTAATACTATACCCAACCCCATCTAGGTGAACACCTTGCAAAGTGTAGATACTACTATCTGTATTGATGGGCACTTCCGTAAAAGGGGTGCCTACCGGATAAGGTATTAGAGTAATCGGATTTAATAAATTTGTTGATTTGACCGTCCATACCTGATCATTAGTCGTCGGACCAATAACTACCTGCTCATCGAAAGCCCCATCTGCTCTACAAGTACAGGGATCGGCAATATCGGGGCCTCCCGAATTGGCAAAAACGGGGGTATTACAGGCTTCCGAAGCAACCACGCCCACCACTACCTCGCAATTGTTTTGATTACCTGCTGCGTCTTGCATAATCACCCGAATGAGATTATACCCCACACTGTTACAATCTACTTCGTTTATATCCAGCTCATAGCGCTCAATACCACAATTGTCGCTACTGCCATTATCGACTAAACTGGAATCAAGAACGGCAAAACCTCCTTCGTTCAACTGTACTAAAACGCTATCTTTACAGCGGGCAAAGGGCGCTTCGTTATCTTCCACCCGGACTTCAAAATCACAAGTGGCCAGCTGTCCATTATTGTCGACGACCGTCCAGGTGACCGCCGTGTTGCCGGTCGCAAAAGTAGCCCCCAGTAAAGTTTGATTTGCCGTAGCTGCTGTAAAATCGTGATAAAAGGTGTCGATACCGCAATTATCATTTATCCTGGTAGGATCGAGCTGATCATCGAGTATAACAACCGAACAATTGCCGGCACCGTCCAGGTCAGTGGTCAATACGACGTTTTCCGGACAGCTGAGCACAGGATTACGATTGTCTTTGATTTCAACGACTGCGGCTTTATCATTAATGTTGCCATCAATATCCCTGACAAACAAACGTATTAGGTTCGGCCCTATATGCGAGCAGTCAAAGTCACGTTGACTAAGCCATAGACTATCAATCGAACAGTTATCCGTACTTCCTGTATCAATGGCGAGGGGTGAAACCCTTATGCGCCCGTTTTCGTCCAGGTATACTTCAATATTTTGCGTAAACACTTCCGGTTTGTTGCGGTCTACAACCGTAACGATCGACTGGCAGGTACCCCGATTGTTGTTTTGATCCCGCACTGTCATAACCACGGTGTTGGCTCCCAAATCTGAACAAAGGAAATTGGACTTACTTAATTCAAAACCAGTCACCCGGCAATTGTCCGTACTTTGCTGATTGATAAGATCCGGCGTAAGTAAGGCCGCTCCATCAGTCCCTAGGGCCAGCGTAAAGTCTTTACACTGGGCGGTGGGAGCAACGGTATCTAGCACCGTTATTTGAACCGCACAGCTATCCACATTACCATTGCTGTCTTCTACTTTGAGAATGACGGTGTTTAGTCCAACTTCCGTACAGCTAAAATCACTTTGACTTAAGCTCCGAGAAGCAATACCACCACAGTTATCGGTCGATCCTGCATCTACATCTGATACCAGAAGACCAGCCTGCCCCGACTGATCGAGATAAATCGTTTGATCTTCACAACGAAGAATAGGAGGTAAAGTATCCTTCACCGTAATCGTGGCGGAACAAGAGTCGAGATTCCCAAACTGATCCTCCAGATATAATTGTACCGTATTTTCGCCTAACTCTCCACAGGTAAAACGATCTTCGGATAAATACCTTTTTTCCACTGAAGTACAAATGTCCATACTTCCGGCATCAATCGCATTAACAGACAATACGGCCAGACCATTTTCTCCCGTGTAAATCGTTACATTCTCGCAACTAGGCTCCGGCGGAATGGTGTCGATTACCGTAATGATAGCCACACAGGAGTCTAGATTATTTTGTCCATCTGTCACTTTTAGAATAACCGAAGATTCCCCAATGTCTTCGCAAGTGAAGAACATACGGGAAAGGGTGTATTCGAGAACACCCACACAATTATCACTACTCCCATCATCGACCAGGGTATGGTCGAGCTGGGCTTGTCCATTTTTGTCCAGGTAAATACTTACCGCCTGACACTGTGGTATGGGCGCGAGGGTATCTCGAATCGTCACCATTGCGGTACACCTATCCGAATTCCCATACGGATCACTCAGGCTAAGCGCTACCGTCTTTGTACCGAGATCCTCACAAGTAAACTGATTCTGGGATAAACTGATATTACTCAGCACCCCACAATTGTCCATACTGCCATCATTCACCTCAGCAGTGGATAAAGGAGCCATTCCCGCTTCATTTAAGTAAATAGTGGCGGCCTGGCAAATAGCCAGGGGGGAGATCGTGTCTCTCACTTCTACCCTGGCATAACAAGTATCCTGATTACCCGAAAAGTCTTCGACGGTCAATAATACTCGTTGATTACCAATATCAATACAAGAAAAGCTGTTTTTTTCCAGGTTTCGTTGCTCGATGCTACAATTGTCTGAACTGTTATCTACCTCCGCAGCGGATAGCATGGCGGTACCGGAATCATCCAGAAATATAGTTTGGCTTAGACATTGCGCATTTGGGGCCACGGTATCTAATACGGATATACTGGTTTCACAACTGCCTTCGTTTCCATACTGATCCTTCGCAAATAGCGTAATGGGTTTGCTCCCCAGGGTGTTACAATCGAAATGATCAGGTACCAGGCGGAATTCAAGAAAGCCGCCGCAAAGGTCTGCGCTACCGTCGTCTAATTGGGACGGATCAGGGATAATCTTACCCGATGCATTCAAATAGGCGATACCCGGTTGACAGCGTACGATGGGTGGCGTCGTATCCCGAACGGTCACACGGGCAGTACAACTGTCCCGGTTACCATACTGATCCTCGGCAATCAAATAAACCAACTGTGTGCCCAAATCTTCGCAGGTGAATTCTTCTTGAGATAATTGGAGAGAGGGTGCCTCATCACAAGCATCGTCCACATCATCGAGTACTTCACTAATCGATAATTCTCCAATACCTAAAGGGCTTAATAAAACCGTCGTGTCCAGGCAAGTAACCTGTGGTGGAAAGGTATCCAGAACGCTTATTTGTGTAACGCAGGAATCCAGGTTCCCGACACTATCCTGGACATATAACTTCAGTTCCATTTCACCGATAGTGAGGCAGGTGAATATTTCTTGTTCTAAGAATAAAGTATCTATACCCACACAGCCCTCATCGAAGCTACCAAAATCAAAATCCGAAGGCGCTACCGAAACTTCACCATCCTCGTCGAGGTATAGCAAGACCTGTTGATCGGAACAAACCGCAGTTGGTGCCACCGTATCGGTTATCACAAAAGGTTCGAGCGCACTAATGTCGTAACAATTTATTTCAGGGTCTGCAATATCCGTTATCCTTTGCCCTAATTGTGGCCCTTGCTGGGGAGGATTACTGTTGCGATAATTAAAAGCGTGGACACCGTATTGGCCCAGGGGTAAGTCAACAATTTCGCCGTTGGTAATCCCAAATTTAACAATTAAACCATTGTCATCTACAACAATTAATTCATTCGTATAGGTAGGGTTAGTAGTGGCATTAACTAAGGTTGGGCGAACAGTATCTCCCACGCAAAAGGTGGAATTCGAAAGATTTAACAAACCAGCGGTTGCATTACAAGCCTGGGCCTGCAGACTTTCAAAGGCGAACAGTATTAGCCCAATAAAAAGGAGTACATTTTTCTTCATGGAATGATTTAGTATAGCATCTTAATACACTTAAGACATCAGCTCTTTTAAAAAATAACGGATAAAAAGCTCGTTTTTCGAAAAAAAATAAGCTTGTAAGCTCGAAAGCCCTGAAAGGAAAGCGGAGGAGGAGATAATGCGGAATTTTGGGCAAAGCACAGGGCGCTTTGCCAGGTTAAATGACAGTTCATGGGATTAACTATTTTAATGTTCATGTAAAAAAAAGCTTATTCCAGAGTCAAATACCATAAGGAATGACTAAAGAATGCCAATTCAATAAAATAGGTCGTCCTTAGGAAGGTGTACGAAAGTTGCCTTCAAATAAAATCTAAGAAGAGATTGTCTATGATTTGTGGAGTCAAAAATAAGATAGTCCATGCAGATATCAAAAACAATTAAAGGTTTTTATCTGCTGTACTACTTATCAAACCGCTGTTTTATTTTCCAGTCTGGCTTTATACTTCTCCTGGATGATTTCCTGGACGGTTTTATCTTCTATTTTACTCTCTAGCCAGGAGATAATATCCAGGTACAAAAATGGCCGCCGCTCAAAAGGGTCGTTTTCTAATTTCTCCAATTTCTCTTTGAGTTCAATAAAAGCAGCTTTGAGGTCCGTTTCACGAATGCGAGGTAAGCGTCGCAAAAAGCGGAAAATTTCTTTTTGAACAGAGCCCAGGTCGCCCATTTTTCCTAGAAAACGATAGACCGATTTGACCTGATATTCTACCAATTGCGCATTACCCAGTTCAAAATGAGCAATCAGGTTTAATATCCTGGAAAAGGACTGAATATCAGTGCGATAATCTGGATTTTTTTGGTTGATAATCAGGTTCAGGTAGGTAATGGCGCTATCATTATCCCCACTACCAAAGTATAGACAAGCAATCCGGTAATAAAACAGCATAATTCGACGGTTATCCCAGTTATATTCATCTTTCTCAATCTTCTCTGCTAGTTCTGGAACCAATTGGGTGCCCTCGCTGAAGGTCCCCTTTAAGAAATGAGACTTGATCAAATGGATGTACTTATACAAATAGAATAATCCTTCCACATTTTTGCGGGAATCAATATCAATCTTTTTAGGTAAAGACAGGAGCACGGCGAGGGTTTCGTCGATTTTCTTATAGTGCAACACATTATACAGCGTACTCAGCAGGTTATGCAGCGACTTCAAATACAGGGAAGTATGCATATCAATCATTTCTTCGTTTTTATGAAATAAGTCTACCCACTTTTGCGCCCAGCGATAAGAATACGGAAACTCCTGGGTCATATGAAAATACCACACATTGGCCTGGCAATAATGCAGTTTACTCATAAAATCCAGATCGTCGTAGTCGTACTGGGGCAAATTGGAGTGGAAGAACTCCTTTACAAAGAAATAATCCTTTTCATTTTTGACGTAGCCCACCTTAAGATAAAGGCCATAAAGCTGTAGGGCTAAATTGGATAGTTTATTCGATTTTGTTATTTTATCTGTGAGCTTTTCAGTTTCCTTTGATAATAGCTCTGCCTGGCCTTCGATGCTACGGGTGATGTACTGTGCTTCGATGTGTTTTTCAAACTCCAGAATCTCCAGGTGCAACGGGTGGTAATTTGCTTCGGAGGATTTCTTCCGGGCCTTGACTAATAAATCCAGGCTTTGCCGGTAAAGGCCCTTATCGTAAAGTACCCGGGCGTAATCCAGCATCTCTCTGATCTGGATATCGGGTGCATTTTTGGTGGCCAACAGGCGCAGACTGATGAGCAATTGTTTATATAAGTGGGCCTTTAAATTTGACAATTGTCGCTTCTTGATACCGGGCAAGCGCTTCAGGATCAGCGCCTCGTCATATTCATTGCGTTTTTCCAGGAAATCGAACAATTGCAGGAATAGAATATCCTCAGAGGCCTGATTTCTCTTGACAAATAGTCTAAAGTGCCGCTTTTCAGCGCGGGTTAGGGAGTTGATTAACTGAATTAAGTCATCTGTTTTCTGCTTAGGCATTGTAACACTAGGTTTTATAAAAAACTGTAAATCAACAACTTAAACCAATGGGCCGCCCTTGTTATCTTGTAAGAGTATAGTATTTTTTATTTTAGGACGGCTGATCAACAAGTCTATATTTGATGTTAAAGTCCTTAATTTGAAGAACGTTATTTTCCAGCAGGATAAGTCATTTATCCGCCGGTCAACAAACATACAAAAAATCTATTACCATGGGTTCTAACCGCATACACATTTTCGATACGACATTGAGGGATGGCGAACAAGTGCCAGGCTGTAAATTGATCACCGAGCAAAAGGTAGAGATTGCCAAACAGCTGGAGTTATTAGGAGTAGACGTAATTGAAGCGGGTTTCCCCATTTCAAGTCCGGGAGATTTCAGGTCGGTAGAGGCCATTTGCGAAGCGGTTAAGGATGTAACCGTTTGCGGACTCTCCCGTTCGGTAGAAAAAGACATTAAAGTCGCTGCCGAGGCCCTGGCTAAGGCCAAAAGGCCCAGAATACATACGGGTATTGGTACGTCTGATTCCCACATTAAACACAAGTTTCGTACGACTCAGGACAAGATTATTGAAAGAGCCGTAGCCGCGGTAAAATACGCCCGGTCTTTCGTGGAAGATGTGGAGTTTTATGCAGAAGATGCTGGCCGAACCGGTAACGAATTTCTGGCTAAAATCTGTGAAGCGGTAATTAAGGCCGGTGCTACCGTACTGAACATACCGGACACCACGGGCTACTGTCTGCCTGAAGAATACGGCGCCAAAATCAAGTACCTATACGAAAACGTCAAGGGTATTGACAAGGCTATCTTATCTACGCACTGCCATAATGATTTGGGGCTAGCCACGGCCAACTCTATTGCCGGTATTCAAAATGGAGCGCGGCAGATCGAATGTACCATTAACGGCATCGGGGAGCGCGCCGGGAATACCTCTCTGGAGGAAGTGGTAATGATCATGCGTCAGCATCCTAATCTGAACTTTGACACTGGTATCAATTCCAAATTACTTAATCCAACGAGTCAGCTGGTTAGTGATCGTATGGGGATGGTCGTACAGCCTAATAAAGCTATTGTTGGTGCCAACGCCTTCGCGCATTCTTCGGGTATTCACCAGGATGGTGTAATCAAGAACCGCGAAACCTACGAAATTATCGATCCGCTGGAAGTGGGCGTCGATCAATCCAAAATAGTATTAACCGCACGCAGTGGTCGTGCGGCGCTGGCTTATCGCTGCAAAAACCTCGGGTTTAACCTAACTAAACTGGAGTTGGATGAGGTTTATGCACAGTTTTTAGAAGTAGCCGATTCTAAAAAAGAAGTCGAAGATGAAGACTTGCTATTAATTCTAAAAACAGAAAAGGTCGGCAGCTAAAATATTACCTGTTTTCGGGCGTTAATAAATGCTCTAAACATGTTCGCATGTTTAGAGCATTTATTATATATTGTATAGAATTTACTTCATCCTTAATTGCTACCCATGAATAAAAGAATCGCCGTATTGCCCGGAGACGGCATCGGCCCCGAAGTTATCGATCAAGCCCTGAAAGCCCTTGATGCCATTGGTGAGCGTTTTGGTCACTACTTTGAATACTGTTATGCTGACGTCGGCCACGTGGCCATTGAAAAGCACGGGGATCCGCTACCTAACTCAACTTTACATACCTGCATGAATTGCGACGCCATTCTTTTTGGCGCTATCGGCCATCCAAAATATAATCAGGAGCCAGAAGCCGAGCTTCGACCAGAGCACGGTCTGCTGCGCCTGCGCAAAAGCCTGGGACTTTTTGCCAATATCCGGCCCGTTATTGCCTTTCCCAATTTGCAGGATTTATCGCCCTTAAGACCGGAAAAAGTGGAAGGTGTAGACCTGGTCATTTACCGTGAATTGACCGGTGGTATTTACTTTGGAGATCGTGGACGTACCGAGTCCCGTGCCTACGATACTTGTGTTTACGAAGATTTTGAAATCGAAAGAATTGCCCAAATGGCCTTTAAAAGTGCCATGAAACGGCGCAAAAAGGTGACCGTGGTTGATAAAGCCAACGTCTTGGAAACCTCCCGTCTCTGGCGTAAAGTGGTTCGACAGGTGGCCAAAGAATTTCCGGAAGTAGAATTAGACTTTATGTTTGTAGACAGTGCCGCTGTACAAATGATACAGGCACCCGGGCACTTCGACGTCATCCTGACGAGTAATCTCTTCGGTGATATCATCTCCGATGAAGCCAGTGTAATTACCGGTTCCATGGGTTTGTTGCCTTCCGCTTCCAAGGGAGCAGAGACTTCTTTATTTGAACCCATTCACGGGTCCTATCCGCAGGCGGCCGGCGAAGATATTGCCAACCCTATGGCAGCCATCCTATCCGCCGCATTGATGCTGGACGAATTCGGCCTACACGAAGAAGGTAATGTAGTCTTAGCTACTATTCGCCATTTACTGGAAAAAGGCATTGGGACCCAGGAATTGAATCTGGATAACAAATTCAGTTGCTCTCAGGTCGGTGATATGGTCGCTTATCTCATTGCCGAAAAAGAGTCCATCAACATCACGGATTTCAAATTAAAAGAGAAAAATTCAACTATTATTTAAGTTAGGTGGATCGCCACGATGCAGCAAAATCAGCGCAAAGAACCAATTGAAGTACTAAAACGCTACTGGGGCTACGAAAGCTTTCGCCCGGTACAGGAGGAGATTATTCAATCGGTGCTCAATGGGGATGACACGCTGGCATTGTTGCCTACCGGTGGTGGTAAATCGATTTGCTTTCAGGTGCCAGCTCTTTGTCTGGAAGGGCTTTGTATCGTCATTTCTCCATTGATCGCCCTGATGAAAGATCAGGTAGAGAATTTGCGAAAACGCGGTGTTTCCGCCGTGGCCATCCATTCGGGTATGCCCTACCCCGAGATTGATCGCCTGCTGGACAACTGCGCCTACGGTGATGTAAAACTGCTTTACCTGTCTCCCGAGCGCTTGCATACCGAGCTCTTTAAAGAAAGACTAAAGAAGATGCCGGTCAGTATGATTGCGGTCGACGAAGCACACTGTATTTCTCAGTGGGGTTACGATTTCCGACCTGCTTACCTGGAGATTGCCAGTATCCGGGAAGATCTACCCAACGTACCGATCATCGCCCTGACCGCCACCGCCACGCCCGAAGTCTGTACAGATATTCAGGATAAACTGGAATTTAAAAGCGGACAGGTCTTTCAAAAGAGCTTTGCTCGGGATAACCTGGCCTACGTGGTCCGGCCCAGCGAAGCCAAACCGGAAGAGTTGGTCAACATTTTAAAGAAAGTGGGCGGCTCAGCCGTGGTATACGTCCGTAATCGCCGGCTCACTAAAGAACTGGCCCTCCTACTCCACCGCAAAGGCATTCGTGCCGACTATTACCACGCCGGGCTAGAAATGGATAAGCGCAACCAGAAACAAGAAGCCTGGCTCAAAAATAAAATCAGGGTGATCGTCAGTACCAATGCCTTTGGTATGGGCATCGATAAGCCCGATGTGCGTTTGGTGATTCACTGGGAAATGCCCGATAGCCTGGAAGGTTATTTTCAGGAAGCCGGAAGGGCCGGTCGCGATGGGAAAAAAGCCTTTGCTGTACTACTCTACCACAACAGTGATGCGTTAAAACTCGAAAAACAGTACGAACTTAGCTACCCCGACCTGAAGGAAGTACGCAGGGTATACCGGGCGCTGGGCAGTTATTACCAAATTGCCGTCGGCGCGGGCTACGGCGAAAGTTTTGACTTCAATCTCATCGAGTTTTCAAAAACTTATCAGTTTGAACCCATTATTGCTTTCAACTGCCTGAAACTACTAGAGAAAGAAGGTTGGATCATCCTCAGCGACGCCGTTTACAATCCGGCATCCCTAAAAGTGCTGGTCAACCAGGATCAACTCTACGATTTTATGCTCAAGCACCCTAAACTGGATAAAGTGCTAAAAATCATTCTACGTAGTTACCAGGGGGCCTTTAATCACCATATCCATATCCGTGAGCAATCCATTGCGGGATTCCTCCGGGTAGAAAGGTCGGAACTCCAAAAATCCCTGAACCTGCTACACAAAGAACAAATCATTGACTACCGACCGCAGAACGAAGAGCCCCAATTGTTCTTTGTCAATGGCCGTATGGATGCCGCTACCGTGGCTTTTGATCATACGGGTTATAATTTTCGGAAGGAACAGCAGCGTATCCGCATTGAAAAGGCCATCCACTACGCCGAAACGGAAGACTGCCGTTCCCGTCTGCTACTCGCCTACTTTGGGGAAACGGAGGCCACCGCCTGCGGTCATTGCGACTATTGCCTGGCTCAGAAAAAAGAGCGAAAGCTCAATCAAAAAGACTATCAGCGGTATCGCGACAAATTAGAATTAGTGCTTTTGCGGGAGGCCCTGCCGATGGAGGACATCCTCGCTTCTTTTTCTCCCAAAAAAAAGGAAATCGTATTACAAACGCTGGAGTATCTGCTGGATGAAGGGCAAATTCGGCAAAAAGAAGAGCGCTTCGAATGGCAAAAATAATCTGCACCGCTACGAATGATCTCACTTACGACCAGCGGATGATTCGCATCTGTTCCAGCCTGGCCAAGGCAGGTTTCGAGGTCCTGCTTATTGGCCGGGAAAAGCACGATTCAATACCGCTACAAAAGCGCCCTTTCCAGCAAATTAGACTAAGGTGCCGCTATAATCAAGGAAAATTATTCTACCTGGAGTATAATATTCGATTATTATTACACCTCAGCCGAGCAAAATATGACTTACTCTGCGCCGTTGACTTAGACACTTTAGCGCCCGCTTTTTTTTGGTCTCGCTTACGCAAAAAACCAATGGTCTACGATGCTCATGAGTATTTTACAGAGGTGCCTGAAGTAGTAAATCGGCCTCTGGTAAAAGCGGTTTGGTCTGCTCTGGCTCGCTTTGTCATACCCCGTCTAGAATTCGCCTATACCGTTGGTCCCCAACTCGCCCGGATTTTTACCGAAAGGTACGGTACCGACTTTACCGTTATTCGCAATCTTCCTTCACAGCAAAAAAACGCAATAACATCAGCCGCTTCCCTTCCAAAAAGAGAAACAAATGATTTTATTCTGCTGTATCAGGGTGCACTCAACCAAGGCCGCGGTATAGAAACGGTAATCGAAGCCCTGTCTCTCCTACCCCATTCTGTGCAGTTGTGGTTAGTTGGCGAAGGAGATCTGTCCATTTTTTTGCGAAAGCTAACTAAAGAAAAACGACTACAAGATCGTGTCCACTTTCTGGGCTATCGCCAGCCGGAGGAATTGAAGACCATCACCCCACAAGCGGACCTCGGACTCAACCTCTTGGAAAACAAGGGGTTAAGTTACTACTATTCACTGGCTAATAAATGCTTTGATTATATACAGGCCGAGTTGCCCGCCATCCACATGGATTTTCCGGAGTACCGGGCATTACAAGCCGAGCATCCCGCTTTTGTACTGCTACCCGACTTAGCGCCTGCCCCCCTGGCCCATCTAATTATGGAATTAAGCCGGGATAATCAGAAATATGCAGCATTACAAGCCGCCTGTGGTGTCGCCGCCGAAGCATTAACCTGGGAAAAAGAAGAAAGGAAATTATTGGCTTTTTATGAGGAGGTGTTGGGGTGATATACGTGTTGTAAGTACTCTAAGTTCAGCAAGATCAAAAAAGTCTGCCTTTGATACTGCAGAACTGATTGGTTCTAAAAAATTGATTTGCCATTGTCCCGTAGGGACAAAATGTGGGTAAAAAAAGATAATCCAAATCAAGAAAAACGGTGCCGTTAGGTACCGAACGTGATCTCTGGGATCAATTATATTCCGTACCTACCTGAGGCAGGCAGGCCTAAAGGCACGGAGGACTTTTACTAAGCTCCTTTTCTACCCATGCATGCGTACCCAAGGGCACGCATGCATTTTACAATCAGTTAGAGCAAACCTCCCCTGCCTCCAAAGAATAATATCTCATTCATTCTGATCTCAGGTCATGTTCTGATACTGACCAGCAGATAGCAATAAAAAACACGGCACATTTCACCTATTTAAAATTTTGGGGATTCTCCAATAGCTCTTTGATTTTAAAGATTATTTAATTAGTAAGAAAACTTTAACTGAGTAAAAACAAAAACTAAAAAAGTAAGCAAGTCAATAACTCGCCATTCAAAATTCGAAACTGATTTAGAAACGGTCTGCACTCGCTATAGTCCAGGCCCGTCGGTAAGCGGCAGGAACGGTGTCGGCGCGGAGCAGACAGCCTTCTTCCAGGTAGGGATAGAGGTCTTCGTAGGTCTTAATCTCGTGCATGCTTACCCGACGGAAGACGTGACTACGGCGAATCTCTTCCGGATGATGCAGACCGGCCGCAGCCAGCAGCTCGACGAAACTCTTAAGGGTCTCGTAATGGTAATTGGCTACCCGGAATTTCTTATCTTCCACGACCAGACCAGCTACTTTCTCGCGATCCTGAGTCGCTACGCCGGTGGGACAGTGATTGGTATTGCAAAGCAGAGACTGAATACAACCCAGGGCCAACATCATACCACGGGCTGAATAACAGGCATCGGCTCCCAGGGCGACGGCCCGAAACAGATGAAACCCGGTGAGGATCTTCCCGGCACAAAAAAGCTTCACCTTATCGCGTAGGCCAAAGCCCGTCAGCACATCGTGGGTATAAGCAATCGCCTCTCGAAAGGGCATGCCCACATTATTCGTAAATTCCAGCGGTGCCGCGCCAGTACCGCCCTCTCCCCCATCGACGGAGATGTAATCGGGATAAATTTCGGTTTCAACCATGGCCTTGCAGATGGCCATCAGCTCGGAGCGTTGTCCCAGGCACAGCTTGAAGCCAACCGGTTTGCCGTTCGACAAATCTTGCATTTGCCGGATGAATTGTAGCATTTCGCGCGGCGTATTAAAAGCCCGGTGAAAAGGTGGCGACAAAACGTCGGTGCCCCTCTCTACCCCACGGATTGCGGCAATTTCGGCCGTGTTTTTCTTAGCGGGTAGGATACCGCCGTGCCCGGGTTTGGCACCCTGGGAGAGCTTCAGTTCGATCATTTTCACATGAGGTTTTGCCGCCATTTCTTTAAATTTCCCCGGCGCGAAATTACCGTCCTTCGCCCGGCTACCAAAATAGCCCGTTCCCACTTGATAGATCAAATCACCCTTGTGCGATTCGTGGTAGGGACTAATCCCTCCCTCACCGGTATTATGGGCAAAACCACCCGCTGCGGCTCCGCCATTCAGAGCGGCCACGGCATTGCTGCTCAGCGATCCATAACTCATGGCCGAAATATTAAAGATACTGGCCTCATACGGCTGCTTACAGTACGCATTACCAATGCTCGTTCGCGGATGTTGCTCCAGGTCATGGGCATCCAGCGCTCCGATACTGTGCGCCATCCACTCGTAGCCTTCTTCATACACATCCAATTGGGTGCCAAAGGGAGAAGTGTCCAGTACATCCTTGGCCCGCTGATACACCACCGAGCGGTAGATGCGCGAGATAGGCGTCCCGTTGGTATCGGATTCAATAAAATACTGGTACAGTTTGGGGCGCAAGTCCTCCATCACATACCGTCCCCGCCCGAAAATGGGATAGTTCCGCATAATGGCATGCTCTTTTTGGACCATATCGTAGAAGCCTAAAATGTTTATCGGAAGAATTAGCAGGTATAACCAATACCAGCCGGGTGCTACAAAATAGCCCAGCAGAAAGATACCGATGGTAGAAAGAATAGCAAATACGGTGAATTCGTTACGCATGGTTCGGTTGTTGAATTGGTGGATTGAATCAGGCCGAATTTAATAAAAAGGATTGAATTAGAGCCCATTCTACCCATGTGCCGTCCCTAACGGGACCACTATATATTTTGCTATACCATTTCTCTACCCAGGTGGCGTCCCTACCTGAGGCAGGCCTGGGACACATATTATTTGGTCTTGTAACGGTGCCGTTAGTACCGAACATGGGTAGAAATCCTTCCCAAACCTAAAATAACAGTGCCGTTAGGCACTAAACGTGGGTAGAAATGAGTATACACCAAAAAATATCGGTGCCGTTAGGCCTGCCCGCCGAAGGCTGGTACCGAATCCTTTATATTGGTGGCTTAAAGATATATCGTTCATCAAAATCCACTTCAAAGGCCTCCAGAAATTCCATATATTCTTCTGTAAAAGTCTTCGTCCGATGATGTTCTTTTTGATTTTGGATATATTTTATCACCCTCGGCACCTCCGATTTAGCGTAAGAAAAAGCCCCATAGCCCGCCTGCCAGGAAAATTTGTGCCGGGTCCATTTGTTTTCATTAATCCATTCCGTTGAAGAACCTTTGACTTGTTTCATCAAATCAGAAAGGGATTGGGTCGGTCGCATGCCAATCAGTAAATGAACGTGATCTGGCATCCCATTAATTTGTAACATCTTATGGCCGTATTGCTGAACGATACCGGTGATGTATTTGTACAATTTCTCCTCCCAGCTGTCTTGAATCAGCGCATTGCGGTTTTGTACGGCAAATATCACATGGAGGTGTATTTGTGTATAGGTGTTGGCCATGGGAATTCTTTTTTTTCAAGATATGGTTTTTGTGCTTCTTTTTCTACCCAGGTTGCGTCCCTAATGGGACATAATATATTTTCAATATCTTCCTGCTACCCACGTGGCGTCCCTAGCGGGACGCGATAATTTCTTTTACACTGCCATTGCTACCCATGTTACGTCCCTAACGGGACATAATATATTTTCAATATCTTCCTGCTACCCACGTGGCGTCCCTAGCGGAACGCGATAATTTCTTTTACACTGCCATTGCTACCCAGGTTGCGTCCCTAACGGGACATAATATATTTTTTCCATGCCTTCCTGCTACCCACGTGGCGTCCCTAGCTGAGGCAGGCAGGCCTAAGGGACACATATTATTTGATCTCATAACGGTGCCGTTAGGCACCAAACATAGGTAGAACGATCAAGAACCAAGAATATAACGGTGCCGTTAGGCACCAAACATGGGTGGAAATGATCACATACCCAAAGATAACGGTGCCGTTAGGCACCAAA